>JAFWMS010000001.1 GCA_017545535.1 Clostridia bacterium
GAGTCGGAGCTTCAGCAGGCGCTGCTGCGGAACGATACGGTGTCTCAGACGGTGCAGAAGCTGTACGAGGACAACGTGTCCGGCAAGGTATCAGATGAGTGGTTCCTGCAGCTGGCCAGCCGGTATGAAACGGAGCGGATGGAGCTGAAGGCGAAGATCGGTTCGATTCGGGACGAGCTGTCAGCCATGGGGACGGCACAGAAGGGCCGGGACACGTTCCTGGCCGCGGTGCGCCGGTTCATGGACATGGAGACCCTGACCGCACTGCTTTTACAGGAGCTGATCGACAGGATCGAAGTCCACGAGGTGGAAGGCCGTGGGAAGAACCGGACCCAGCGGATCGTGATCTATTACCGGTTCGTCGGATATCTGGACCTGCCTGAGGCGGCTCCGGTGACGGAAAACACGCGCAAAGGCGTGGTCGTGAGCTATCTCTCCAAAGCACTTCCCGCGTAAGCAAACAAAAAGAGTGGTGATAACTGGAATCAGTTATCACCACTCGAAATGGTAGCGGCGATTGGATTCGAACCAATGACAGGTCGGGTATGAACCGACTACTCTGGCCAACTGAGTTACACCGCCATAGCAGGGTTATTATATCCGGCAAGGTGGCGGCTGTCAAGGGTTTTTCACAAAATTTGCGGGTCAGGGCCGAGCCGGGGCGAGGATGGCCACGCCCGCGGGGAAAGGCTCCGAAAGGGCGTCCAGGCGATGGACCGGCGTCTCGGGATCGAGGGCGGAAAGGAAGGGCTCCTCCGTGGAGATGACGGCGAAGCTGTGGCCGGGGCAGCGGTAGTGCATGGGCACGGCTAGCTTGGGGGCAAGGGCCTTGACGGCCCGGGCCGCTTCCTCGCCGGTCAGGGTGTAGGTGCCGCCCACGGGGATAAGGAGCACGTCCGCGCCGCCGCAGGCCGCGATCAGCGCCGGGGTGGGCGCCTCACCCAGATCCCCCAGGTGGACGATCTTGAGCCCGTCCGCCTCGAAGATATAGGCCCGGTTGCGGCCCCGCTTTTTGCCCTGGACCTCGTCGTGGAAGCAGGGGGCGCAGGTGATCTTCACGTCCAGGAAGGTGGTGGTCCTGGTGTTGTTCACGATCACGTAGTCCCCCTTCACCTGGCTCAGGTCGCAGTGGTCGTGGTGCTCGTGGGACATGGTGACCACCTGCGCCTTCTCCACGGGATGGGGCAGGATGTCCTGGGCGTAGGGGTCGGTGACGATCCGGGTGCCCGCGCTGGTCTCCAGCAGGAAGCTGGCGTGGCCCAAATAGGTGATCTTCATAGCAATCCTCATTCCTTTTCTATAGTTTTGCCTGTTTTTCTTGTTAAATTGCCTCTCAATTTCAATATGGCAGCCGCCGCGCCGCCGCAACGGTTTTCCAGCTCGATCCGGTCCATGCCCCTGGCCCCGTGGGTCATGGTCAGGGCCGCCCGCTCGTCCTCGGCCCGCCAGAAGCCCCGGTGATAGGCGAGATACGCACGCCACAGGGCCCGGCGCACCCCCTCCGCCGCCGGACAGGGGGCGTCCCCCTTCCGCGCGAGGATGGCCATCCGGTTCTCGAGATAGCTGCCCCCGGGCCGGGTGTCCAGCCCCTTGGCCCATTGGATCAGCCCCTCGAACCATTCGTCCGACAGCCAGAACAGCAGCCAGCCGTTTCGCTCCCGGACCTCCCGGACCTGGGGGCACGGGGCCCCGTTCAGCTTTTCGGCCGCTTCCTTCGCCCCGCCCTGGACGAAGACGCCCAGGGACAGCTGCCCCTCCTGCCGCGGCACGCGAAAGGCTTCCGGGGCCACGGTCGCCCCCGTGACGGCCTGGACCCAGACGGCCAGCTCTCCGGTCAATGCAGCGTATAGATCTTCCATATACCCAGCGTATCCAAAAACCGTTCCCCTGTCAAGAAAAGGTTTGGAACCGCCGCCCATGGGCTACACTGGAGGGGAAAGGAAGGATCGCCATGAAACCAATGAAAACACGGATCGTTTTGTTCCTGCTCGTCGCCCTGCTGACGGCGGCGGCCCTGGTGCCCGCCGGGGAGGCGGCGCCTCCGGTGCTGCGGCTCCACATCCGGGCCAACAGCGACAACGCGGCGGACCAGGCCGTGAAGCTCCGGGTCCGGGACGCCCTGCTGCCCCTCTTCGAGGCCGCGGACACCTACGAGGACGCCCGCTCTTTCGTCCTCAGCCACGGGGCGGCCCTGCTGGAAACCTGCCGTGCCGTCCTGACCGCCGCCGGCGTCCCCTACGGGGCCCAACTCCTGCTGGGCGTCAGCGACTTCCCCGACCGGACCTATAGCGGCGCCCGCTTCCCCGCCGGCCCCTACGACGCCCTCGAGGTCGTCCTGGGCGACGGCGCGGGCCACAACTGGTGGTGCGTCCTGTTCCCGCCCCTGTGCGTCGTCACCCGGGACGGATCCTCCCCCGACGCCGCCCCGGACCCCCAGGCGGGCTTCACCTTCGAAAGCGATATTTTGGCATTGTTCCGAAAGTGGTTCGGAAAATAACTTTATGTGTTGTTCCCATTTCATTATGTCTCCGTCTCATTTGTCATTAATTACATACCACAACTTAAAGCGAGCAAAAATGCGAAGAAACCCTTTGATTTGCCATGGCAGCATGATATAATTAATAACAATTTATAGAAAGAATGGAGAATGGTCATGGGGGCTGCATATGATAAATATACCGTAGCGCAGTATTCTGTCAGTTCTATATTAGGGTATATTGAAGCCGGTGATATAGCAATTCCCGAAATCCAGCGTCCCTTTGTTTGGAAGGGGCGCCAAGTACGCGACCTAATAGATTCTTTATATAACGGCTATCCAACAGGGTATCTGATTATCTGGCAAAACCCTGACGTCAAATTGAAAGACGGTCGAAATGCAGTAGGCAAAAAAGTTTTGATCGATGGGCAACAACGCATCACTGCTCTGATGACGGCAATCGCCGGTCATAAGATTTTAACCGAAGACTATGAGGAAAAGACGATACGAATAGCGTTCAATCCTCTCGCTAAAGATGAAGAGGATCGCTTTGCTGTTACAACACCAGCGCATATTAATAGTTCATTTTGGATTCCGGATATTGCCGAGGTATTCAAATCCGATTTTGATAGTTACGAATTTGTTGACACTTACGCCGAAAAAAATCCCGGGGTTTCTAAAAAAGAAGTCAACCAAAAAATCACTCAGCTGCTCAATATCAAAAGCTGCCAAATTGGCGCAATTCTTCTTGTTCCTCAATTAGATATCAGCGAAGTAACAGAGATTTTTGTCCGAATCAATTCGCAAGGAAAGCGTCTTAATGAAGCAGATTTTGCCATGTCAAAAATTGCTGCCGATGAGAAATATGGTGGCAATAGCCTTCGCAAAGCCATAGATTATTTCTGTCATCTTGCCGTAGAACCAGCTTTTTATGCTCAACTTTCTAACGGCGACAAAGAATTCATGAAGACTGAGTATGCAGGAAAGATGCGCTGGTTAAAAGATGACCGCGAAGACATCTACGACCCGGATTATAATGATATGCTTCGTGTTTCCTTTATGCACATGTTTGGTAGAGGAAAACTTGGCGATCTTGTCAGTTTGCTATCGGGGCGTGATTTTGTTGATCGTTCCTTCAAAGAAGAAATTGCAGAGGATAGTTTTACAAAGCTGACAAAAGGCGTGAATAATTTCATGAACCAATACACTTTCGAGCAGTTTGTGTTGGCAATTAAATCCGCCGGATTTATCACGTCCAAGCTGCTTAATTCGCAAATGACTTTAGACTTTGCATATACGCTTTTCCTCATTTTGCAGCAAAGCGGAGAGGTTCCAAAGATTGAAATCAAGCATTATATCCAAAGATGGTTTGTCCTTTCGACATTGACTAGTCGGTATATTGGATCACCAGAATCACAGATGGACAGGGACCTGCGCGGCATTGCGACAAAAGGTTTTAAGGCGTTTCTCGAAGAAAATGAGAACGCATTACTTTCGGATGCTTTTTGGAACGTGGGATTGGTCCAGAATCTCGAAACATCTTCTATTTCAAGTCCATTTTTGAACACCTATCTCGCAGCGCAAATCTTTTTGGGCGATAGATCGTTGCTTTCCAACAGCTCTAAAGTCTCTGATCTTATCAGCGTTGCAGGAGATGTCCATCACATCTTTCCAAAAGAATACCTTAAGCAAAGCGGGATTACAGACAAATCTCGGTATAATCAAGTAGCGAATTATGCTTTTCTTGATACTGGCGTAAATATTTCCATTGGAAAAAAAGAGCCGAAGCAGTATTTCTCTGCAGCACTAACGCAATGTGACACTGGCGTTATTGAAGTTGGAACGATTCTCCATGAGGACGATTTCTGGAATAACCTTTCAATCAACTGTATTCCTCCTGAAATAGTTAATATGACTGCAGAAGATTATTCTGTTTTTCTCCGGAAAAGGCGTACACTAATGGCCGCCAAGATTCGAAAATACTATTATTCCCTGTAATATGTCTCTATCTTTTGAAAAAGGACACCCGCCAGGTGTCCTTTTTATTTGCGGTTACTTTGTCGAAAAAGGGGGCATACTGAGGGAACAGAATGAAACAAAAGGATGGAAAGAATATGATTCGATATAGAGAAAAAGGAGGCCGGGGATGAGGGCCCGGGCGCGGCTCAGGCGGCTGGGAACGGTGCTGGTGCTGCTGGCCGCGCTGCTGCTGCCCCTCGCGGCGGACGCGGCGTCCCTGCGGCGGGGCTCCCGGGGCGACGAGGTGGTGACGCTGCAGAAGAAGCTGAAGCAGTGGGGCTACTACGAGGGGGCCGTGGACGGCATCTTTGGCCCGGGCACGGAGAAGGCGGTCCTGTACTTCCAGCGGAAGAACGGCCTCGCCGCCGACGGCGTGGTGGGCACCAAGACCGCCGCGGCCCTGGGCATGACCCTGTCCGGCGGCGGACAGACCGCCCAGGCGGACAATTCCTCGGACAGGAGCGTGCGGCTCCTGGCCGCCTGCATCTATGGCGAGAGCCGGGGCGAGCCCTACAAGGGCCAGGTGGCCGTTGGCGCCGTGATCCTGAACCGGGTCAAGTCCAGCAAGTTCCCCAACTCCATCGCCGGCGTCATCTACCAGTAGATATACTGTGAACGGTGGTTTTCCTAACTGCCAAATACGAAATCGCTGCGGCGGAACGGTTGCGGGACCAGCGCACAGCAGGCAAAAAGAATTGCAACACAGGCACTATACCACAGCGACGGAAAAAAGAAAAGGGTCTCGATGAAAGAAAGGAGAAATCTTATGAACATGACGCGGATCATTCGGAACACGGTCTATCAGGTGAAGGTCTACAACGACCGGCAGGACGACATCTCCATGGAGGACGCCATCCTCCGCCTGATCCTCAACCAGCCCACCCTCCTCCGAGAGCCCCCGGCCCCGGTAGCCGCCCTCGAAAAGGCGATCGTCTGAGGGCACACCCATGGCATCCTATTTTGAACAGCGTGGCGGCACCTACACCCCGGTCAACGGCGTCCAGCTTCCTGACCTGGTCCTGGACGCCCCGCCGCCCGGCCCCCTGGGAAAGTTCGGCCGCATGCGCAAACGCTACCTGGAGCAGCGCCGCGACGGCACCTTCACCGCCCTGGTCCTTTCCGGCAAACTGACGGAGCACTTGTTGGAAGTGGACCAAACGGCCCGGGACCAACTGGCCGCCCTGACCCGCCAACTGGCCGCCGACGAGGGCGTCACCGAATCCCTCAAAGCCCGGGACCAGATGGAATGGCTCCGCCGCATGAACTCCATCCGCAACCGAGCGGAGGAGATTGTCAAGAACGAACTTATCTACAACTGAACAAGCAGGGGCCGCTGCATTTTGCAGCGGCCCCTCAAACATTCTGCATTAAGGATCTCATGAAAAGTTGCGATATATTCGCTTTTTCAAAAGATCTAAAATGGCTAAGTATCCATATCCGATCCCCAGCAGAAAAACCAAAATGGCGAGGATCCACCAAACGGTGCCCATGAACGGAAGACCACGGGTAAATCCGAATGCGCCGGCGGGACTGCCCCAGTTCAGGAAGAAATAGGGATAGCGAACGCCTTTCAAAAACTCCCATCCGGCCAGATACCCGATGCCTGCATAGATGGCATAGGCAAGGGGCGGCAGCGTGACGAGGGGGATATGACGCTTCTGCAACGTTCCGTAAACGCCGGTCACAAAGAAATCGGCAACGGCCGCGACCGGAACGATGACGTGGGTCAACACGTTCTGCACATTCCACGCATGGGAACCGAGGGTCGGCGCAAGCACAAAGGCAAACACGACGCCCGTCAGCGTGATGGATACGGCTCCGACGAATTGAACGACGTACCAAACCGTCTTTGGCGGTGTATGCCGAAAAAGCAGCCACAGGCCGACCGCGCAGATCAGCGCGACGGCGATATTCGATTGGATCGTAAAGAACATAAAGACCCGGCTGCCGCCCATAAACGAGCCGCGCCCGGCGGTTGCGGTCCGATAGATGCCGACGGCTGCGGCGAGGATGACGATCAGCTTCAGCAGGACAGACAGATATTTAGCTGTATCGGATGGTTTCATATGCTCCTCAGAACGGCAGGTTCACTCGACGGATTCCGCCGCCAAAATGCGCTCCACCAGATCCCGCTTTTCGTACAGCACACAGCCGCCCGCGTGATCCTCCAGCAGGTGCCCGTTTTCACGCAGGGTCACGAACAGCTTGGAATTGAGAGCGTCTTTCAGAGACGTATTTCTGACGTTCACGTCCGAATACGGGGAAAACGGACACGGCTCCGCGCCGCCGTGGGAATTGATGTGGAAAAAGCCCCGTCCTGCCGCGACACAGCCGCCGGAGCTCTTTTCATCGCCGGGGAAGGACAGATAGACCATCTCCGGGTGCTGCTCCCGCAGCCGCGTCAGCTCCGCCTGCAGATAGTCTCGCTCTTCGTCGCCGGGGGCAAGCTCCCGGCTGTCCTCGGTAACCGGCACGAACTCCACAAAGATGACCGCCTTGCAGCCGCGGTCGGACAGGGTCTGCAGGAACGATTCGGAGGTGACCTCCCGGATGTTCTCGGTCGTCACGGTGACGGACGCGCCGTAGATCAGTCCCCGGCGGTGCAGCTCGTCCATGTTCTGCACCAGGCGGTCGTAGATCCCCTTGCCGCGGCGCGCGTCGGTCACGGCCTGCTCGCCCTCGATGCTCATGATCGGGACGAGGTTGCGGCAGCGGTCGAACAGGTCAAAATACCGCTCGTCCATGAAGGTGCCGTTGGTGAAGATCGGGAACAGGATGTTGGAGCGCTTGCCCGCCGCCTCGATGATGTCCCGCCGCAGCATGGGTTCGCCGCCTGCGAGCAGGATAAAGCTGATGCCGAGCTCGTCGGCCTCGCTGAAGATCTTGAGCCATTCCTCGCTGGTCAGCTGCTGCACGGGCGCGGCGTCCACGGTGGCGTGGTTGCAGCGGGAATAGCAGCCCGCGCAATGCAGGTTGCATTGGCTCGTGATGCTTGCGATCAGAAACGAGGGAATGTGCAGTCCGTTATCCTCAGCCTTCCGGCGCTTTCTCGAAGCGGCGGCGGTGGCGGCGGCAAAGCGCAGCATGAACGCGCTTCCACGCGGATTCGTCAGCGTCGCCTTCAAAAGATCCTTCATGAAGTCCTCAATGCCCTTGGACAGATACGCCTGCAGATCAAACGATTCGCTCATAGTTTCTCCTTCAATAGCTGTGCTTTTGCAAATTCCGTCGCCGCGGAGCACCGGGCCTTAATTCGCGTCATGTGCGCGTAAAAGTATTCATCCGCGACAGGGATCCCCTTCTGTTTCAGCAGTTTCTTCAAGGCAAGCACCGTGCGGCGCGACCAGTTGGAAGTCGTGAAAAGCACGACGCGCCCCACGGTATTCGGTGTCAGCGTTTCGGCGTAAGCCCGCAGCTCCGGCGCCATGATGTTGGCATACGGCGCGCCGCCTAAGAAGAGAAGATCCACCGGCTCCGAAAGCGCCGGTTCCTCCGTGACGGAGATCGCCGGGACGCCTGCGCCGTCGGCGATGGCTTCGGCGATCCGCCTGGTGTTGCCGAGTTTGGAATAATAACGTACTGCCGTTCTCATAGCATCCTCCCTGTCAATCCGATAGAGCTCCGACCCGGTCGAGCAGCCGCAGGAGCTTTGCCTGGTACGCCTGCTCCTCCTGCAACAGGATCGCCCGGTTTTGCCGGATCTCCTCGGGTGAAATCGTCCGCGCTTCCACCCATTGCAGCGCCGAAACCGCCTTTGCCGATTTCAGAACGATCTGCCGATAGGACGGCACAAGGCGGTAGGCTTGCAGCGCAACCTTTTTATCGATCAAGCCGCTCGTCAGAATGCCCCACGTGTCGTAGATCGTGTCGCAGGCGATGGGCCCGATCACCGCGTCGTACGCCGTCAACTCGTCGGGGCGGCCGGCGCGGTTGGCGTAGATATAGTCGTACCACGCCGCGTCCCGGCGAAAGCGTTTGATTTTCAGGCCGCTGAGGGCAAGCCGATACGTGTTCAGATAAACGGAAAGATCCTTTCGCGCCTTTGCCCATCGACCCGCAAAGGCCAAATCGTCCGAAAGATAAAAACCCTGTCCGAAATCAGTGTTGCTTCGGCCGAATTGCAGATCGGGCGTCTGCACGATGGCAAAGCCCGTATGGTAAACCGTGAGTGCTCCGTCCACGACGGCTTACACCCGGAAGGAGGCGACATACTCCGTATCCGGCTCGACGGCAATGCCCGGGTCGGCGATCGTCAGCGCAGGGGAAAGCCCGCTCTCCTTGGCCGCCAGTTCAAAGTGCGCCAGCGCGATGCCCAGGTCGATCTTTTGGATATCCCATCCGCCTTCGCCGTAGCCCTTGCTGCGCTTTTCATAAAAATGTACCGTGTCACCGCATACGACGGCACGCCACGGCTGCTTGTTGACGGCGGACGGCCCAAGGCGAACGGCTTCGAGGGCATCGAAAAGCGTTCCTGCCCCTTCAGGTGTCAAAGGTGTATCGAAGCTGCCGGAATAGAACAGCGTTTCAAAGGGGAGCCGCGCATCCGCCTTGACTCCCTTGCGCATAATGGCCTCCCGCACGGACATCTTCCTGGCGGGATAGCCGAGGGGGCTGACGCAGGGCATGACCTCGCCGTCCCGCAGGTCCATGGCCCTTTCAAACGCGGGGCGGTCCATGGTTCCGGCGATCCACGTCGTGCCGATACCCCGCGATTCGGCGAACAGCACAACCTTTTCAAAGGCGTAGCCGAAGGCTTCCTCCGCGTGGGGAACGCGGGGCATCTTCCCGGCGATAAACGTGTCCGTCCCGACGATGACGGGGCTCTTCAGCCCTTGCCGTTTCGCGTCCAGCAGCTTCCACGTGATGGGAATATCGTAGGGATTTTCAAGCTTTTCGGCGAAGGAAAGAACCGCCGCGGCGTCCTCCGGTGTCAGGGGTGTTTCATCAAAGGTGCGTACGCTGCGCCGCGCACGGATACATTCCAAAACGTTCATCTGCTTGTCAGTCCTTTCTTTGAGGGCGCTTGTTTTAGGTTTTCAGTTTCCGGAAGAAGAGGAGGAGGACGACGCGGACGCGGTCGCCTCCCGATCCTTGATCATGTGCTGTAGGGTGACCAGGATGGCTACCACGACAGGCTCCGCTTCCGGCCGATAGATGTCCACACAGTACTTGTCATGGAGGGAAAGGAGCTTTTGCCCGATCACGGCGATGATGCTGCCGTCCGCATCGTAGAGCTGGAAGTTCAGCCCCAGGATGTTGCCTCTGAGCTGCCAGCCCAGGCCCTCAATGTTGGTGATGTCCTTGATGATGTGGAAAAACTCGTTGGACAGTTGAAAGGACGTTCCGTCCGCCATGGTGATGAAATGCCGCTCATGGAGGGAGAAGAACTTGCGCTCGATATGGGCCACCTGTGCGCCGGAAGCGTCGGTAATGTCCGTTTTATCGTGGAGAGAGGGAAACTTGGTGTTCGCCTCATACACGACCTGCTCGTTTTCGTCCACGATGGTGATGCGGTGATGCAGGGTGAAAACCTTCGACGTCGTAAACAGGGAACGGACCGGCTCTCCAAACTGAGCCACGTTGTTCACATTAGCCTGCTCCCCCGCCTCGCGAAACCGATGATGCTTGGAAAAGATCCCCATGTCGCTGCCTCCTGAATATCTCTAAGATGTAATCGGGTTATAAGCTGTTCGCGTGAAAGCATCAACGCGCATTTTCCGTCAGGGCACTTTCCCCCAAAATGCCGACTTGACTAATACACGATTTTTATGCTTCCGGGCTTATCCTCATCGTACGCAAGCTGCACGGTTTCGCCTTCGACAGGCACCGGGCATCCGGCGCCGATCCACTTGTTTTTCACGTATTCCGTGCCGTCGATCGTGTATTTGATTTTAGCGATGTACGGAAAAGTCGCTCCGTCTAAAGGCCCTTTCCGAATTGCTTTCGTGTTTACCTTCAACCACCATTGCTTTTTTGCAGAGACGATCGTCCCAACGGTTCTTTTCTGCATTTTTCTTTCCTCCTTCACACACGATCATTTGGATCGAACAGGAATACCGGGACCGCGGCCTGTTACAGGCAGGTACGGTAGATTTCCACGACGTCGTCCCGGGTCAGGGGCACGAAGGCGTGAGCGAGCCGGTCGTTCCGGTTGGCGTGATCGGCCATGACCTCGAAATGCTTTTCGTCGATGTTCAGCTCCTTGAGGGTCATGGGGATGCCGGTGGACCTGAAGTAGGCTTCCAGCCGGTCGATGGCCTCCTGCGCCAGGGCCTGATCGTCCTTTCCCTCAAGGCCGAACACGTTCTTCGCGAACCGGACGAAACGGGGCAGAGCCGTGGGGTCCTTCTTGAGGATAAAGCGCATCCAGCGAGGCGTCAGGATGGCGAGGCCCACGCCGTGGGTGATGTCGTAGAAGGCGGACAGCTCATGCTCCATGGCGTGGCAGGGCCAGCCGGTGTCCTCCTTGCCGTATTCCGGGATGCCGGAGCAGGCCACGGAGGAGCAGGACATGAGGTTGGCCCGGGCACTGTAGTTCTCGGGGTCCTGCAGGGCGATGGGCGTATACTTCATCACCGTCTTGAGGATCGTTTCCGCGATGCCGTCGGACAGCTCGCAGTCGTCCTCCCGGGAGAAGTAGCCCTCGAAGATGTGGCTCATGATGTCCGCGGAACCGGCCGCCGTCTGGTAGGGGGACACGGTGAAGGTATAGGTGGGGTCGCAGATGGAGACCGCCGGGAAGGTGAGACCGGCGCCCAGCTTCTCGTTCAGCTTCATGTTGCTGATGACGCCGCCCCCGTCGAACTCCGAGCCCGTGGCGCTGAGGGTCAGCACGTCCACCAGGGGCAGGGCCTTGGAGAAGCCGCCGGAGGTGACGATCATCTGCCAGAGGTCGTCCCCCTCATAGAACACGCCGCAGGCGATGGCCTTGGAGCAGTCGATGGTGCTGCCGCCGCCCACCGCCAGGATCACGTCGATATCGTTATCTTTGCACAGGCGCACGCCCTCCGCCACCGATTCGATCCGGGGATTGGGCTCGATGCCGGAAAGCTCCGTCACGGTAAATCCGCCCTCGTGCAGCAGCGCCATGATCGTGTCGTAGAGGCCGATGCGCTTGATGGACCCGCCGCCGTAGGCAAGCAGGACCCGCTTTCCAAAGGCTGCGAGGGCTTCCGGGAGGCGCCGTATCTGGCCTTCGCCGAAAAAGACTTTGGTTGGAATGGCGTGAACGTAATTGAGCATGGATGATACCTCCCTGGGGCTATTCTCCCTCCGCTCAGCCGCCGCCGAGCAGGATGGACATAAAAAAGTATATCAGCCCACCGGGCCGTTTTCAACCAGTTTCGCGGCATGTAGAGTATGATTTCTGCGCGTGTGAAGCGCAGCCGTTGCGTTTTCCCTCCCCGGCTGATATACTGAAAACAGCCGGAAACGGGGGGAATTTGTGAGTATAGCAGGGGAATACATATGAACGGCATCGACACCTACATCGACCAGCAGGACCCGGCCATCCGGCCGCGGCTTTGTGCGATCCGCGATACCATCCGTGAGGCCATCCCGGAAGCGGAGGAGCGCATTTCCTGGGGCATGCCCACCTATTGGAAAGGGCGGAACATCATCCACTTCGCCGCGGGGAAGCGCCACGTCGGCATCTACCCCGGCCCGGACGCGGTCGTTGCGTTTGCGGAGCGGCTGCAGGGATACAAGACCAGCAAGGGCGCCATCCAGCTGCCCAACGATCGGGAGCTGCCCCTGGACTTGGTGGCCCACATCGCCCGGTGGAACTTTGAGCAGGTCACCGGGGCGTCTATAGAAAAGAAACAGCGCTGAAGTCGGCGCACGAAAGGAAAAAACATGATCGAAACGCTTAGAAAAAGATTCCAGGAGAACATGGATCGGCATCCCAGCGTTCAATGGCAGACGGTGGAAGCGCTGCTGCAGAAGGATGAAAAGATGCTGCGGGCCCTTTCGATGATGGAGGAAAGCGGCGGTGAGCCGGACATCCTCGTTATGAACGGCCACATTCTTCTCTGCGACTGCGCGAAGGAGTCCCCCGCAGGGCGCAGAAGCCTATGCTACGACCGGGAGGCAAGGCTCTCTCGAAAGAAAAACACGCCGGCAGGAAGCGCTGTCGAAGAAGCGGAAAGGATGGGCGCACGGCTGATGACGGAGGCGGAATATCGCCATCTGCAGACTCTGGGTGAGTTTGATCTGAAAACCTCCAGCTGGATACAAACGCCGGAGGAGATTCGCAGACTGGGCGGGGCGATTTTCTGCGAGCGCCGGTATGGCACGGTCTTCACCTTTCACAACGGTGCGGATTCCTACTATGGCGTGCGAGGATTTCGCTGCGTGCTGACGGTGGAGTGATACAGGAAGGGTCCCATTTGTCGCTCGGTGCGCGACCTCCCGCGCCTCCCTTTCGGGTATATTAAGGCCATCAAAGCAACAAGGAGGTCACCATGAGAACCATTCAAGTCACAGGCAAAGGGCAGCTGCGGGTCAGGCCCGATCAGACCCGGATCACTCTGTCGTTGGAGGGGCTTTACCCAGAGTATGGCGAGGCCCTCCGCCGGTCTGCCGAGGACACGGAGAGGATCAAGGATCTGCTGATGGAGCTGGGCTTTGCGCGGACGGATCTGAAGACCCTGAACTTCAACGTGGACACGGAGTATGAGAGCTACCAGGTGAAGAACACCTACAAGCAACGCTTCGTGGGCTATAAGTATCACCACCAGATGAAGGTGGAGTTCGATTCCGACAACGCCCGGCTGGGGAAGGTGCTGTACGCCCTCGCCAAGTGCCCGCTGCAGCCGGAATTCCGCCTCAGCTACACGGTGAAGGACCCGGAGGTCGCCAAGAACCAGCTGCTGGGCAAGGCGGTCGCCGACGCCCGGGCGAAGGCCCAGGTCCTGACCCAGGCGGCGGGCGTGACGCTGAAGGACATTCAGAGCATCGACTATTCCTGGGACCGGATCGACTTCGAGATCCAGCCCATGAACCGCATGCTTATGGCCAAGGAATGCGCCGACGAGGCCGCCGGCTTTGATATCGATATCGACCCGGACGACATCGACGTCTCCGACACCGTGACGGTCCTGTGGGAGATAGGGTGACAATCTGATTACCTTTTGCTCCCGAATGCCATGCTGGCGCAGGCTGTTATTTGAAATGTCATTATTTTTTCATCGTGATTTTATTGAAATGTCATTAAATCTGTGCTATTATTTGTTTGAAAAGTCATCTGGAGGACTATGATGCTATTCAGAAAGATTGAAGCGCAGATAGAAGATCACCTGAAATCGGATTCTCGTGCGATTATGCTGATCGACGGCGCGCGCCAGGTAGGCAAGACATACATCATTCGCCACGTCGGGCAAAAGCTGTTTGAGAACTATATTGAGCTCAATCTGGTGGAGGACTATGTCGGGGCCCGCTTATTCGCCAACGCAAAAACGGTTGAGGATTTTTATCTGGCCGTCAGCATGTTGGCTGGAGATCGGATGAAAGAGAAGGAAAACACGCTGATTTTCATTGACGAGATCCAAGCTTATCCTCACCTGCTGACTCTTTTGAAATTCCTGGCCCAGGACGATCGCTTCACCTATATCGCCAGCGGTTCCCTGCTGGGTGTCACTCTTGCGCAAACCACGTCTATTCCCATGGGAAGCATCCGCATGGTTCGTATGTTCCCGCTGGACTTTGAAGAGTTTCTATATGCCAATGGCATGAATGCGCTGGTGGTCAGCTCCCTTCGGAAGAAGTATGAACGACAGGAATCCCTGGACGGGGCCACCCACGCAAAGGTACTGGATATGTTTCGGAAGTATCTTCTGGTGGGCGGCATGCCAGATGCTGTCAATGCTTTTGTCACCGAAAAGAACATCCAGCTGGTTCGGCAGATACAGTCAGAGATCTATGCGTATTACGCGGCGGACGCGTCTAAGTATGACGATGGACGCAAATTGAAGATTCGCCGCATCTATGATCTGATCCCCTCGAATCTGGAGAACAAGAAAAAGCGTGTCGTTGCCCAAAGCATCGAAAACAAGCGCGGCAAAACTTTTGCGGATTATCAGGATGAATTTGATTATCTGATCAGCGCCGGTATCGCTTTGAGCGTGCAGGCGATTTCCACCCCCGTTTTCCCGCTGATCCAGTCGTCCGGAAAGAATCTTTTGAAGCTGTATTTGAACGATGTGGGGATTCTTTCCGGCATTATTTACGGCAACAACATTCAAGCGATTTTGAGTGATGAGGAAAGCATCAACCTCGGTTCGGTATATGAATGTGTCGTCGCCAGCGAGTTGATTGCCCACGGACACAAGCTCTTCTACTATGATAATCGCACAAAAGGAGAGGTCGATTTCCTGATTGATGATTATGACAGCCTTTCCGCCGTTCCCATCGAAGTGAAGTCCGGCAAAGATTATACCGTTCACAGCGCGCTGAACGCATTCGTCTCCAACGAAGATTACCACGTTAAGAAAGCGATCGTACTCTCCAACGAAAGGGAGATCGCGACGAAAAACAAGATCACCTATCTGCCGATCTATGACATCATGTTTCTATAAACATGATGGAAGAGGAATGTGCAGAAATTTTGTACACGCTTTTGATGAGAAGATAGAAAATAGTGAGGATCGAGTATGCCAAACGAAAAGATCAACATAGTCGGGACGAACATCGCCGAGAAAGCGACGATGATCTGGAACGTGGCGGACATGCTGCGCGGGCCGTTCAAGCCCCACGAGTACGGCCTGGTCATCCTGCCCATGACGGTGGTGAAGCGGTTCCACGACTGCCTGCTGCCCACCTATCAGGCGGTGCAGGACACCTATGAGAAGGTCAAAAACTTAGCCGTCATCGACGGCTTCCTTTGCCGCGCATCCAAGTACCAGTTCTACAACATCAGCAAGTTCACCTTCGACCGGCTCCTGGCCGATCCGGACAACATCGAAAGCAACTTCCGCGACTATCTGGCCGGCTTCTCCCCAAACGTGCAGGACGTGCTGGCCAAGTTCGAGTTCGACAGCGTGATCAAGCGCATGGTGGACAGCAACACGCTGTACCTGGTCATCAAGGAGTTCAACAGCCCCAAGGGCTATTTGGGTCCCGACAAGATCAGCGCCGTGGACTGCGGCTATATCTTCGAGGACCTGGTGCGGCGCTTCTCTGAAAGCTTCGGCGAGGAAGCCGGAGCCCACTTCACCAGCCGCGACATCATCTATCTCATGACGGACCTGCTGCTCTCCGACGCCGATCTGACGAAGGAGGGCAACATCACCGTCTACGACATGACCATGGGCACCAGCCAGATGCTCTCCTGCATGGAGGAACGTATCCACGATCTGAATGCCGACATCCAGGTCACCTGCTTCGGCCAGGAGTTCAACCCCTCCACCTTCGCCATTGCCAAGGCCGACATGATGATCCGCGGCGGAGACCCCAACAACATGCGGTTCGGCGACACCCTGTCCGACGACCAGTTCAAGGGCTTCACCTTCCAATACTGCATCTCCAATCCGCCCTTCGGCATCGACTGGAAGCGGGAACAGAAGGCGGTGGAGGCCGAAGCCGCCCGGGGCGAGTTGGGCCGCTTCGCGCCGGGCCTGCCGAAGATCTCCGACGGTCAGCAGCTCTTTGTGCTGAATGGTCTCTCCAAACTGGCTCCCAACGGCAAAATGGCCATCATCCAAAACGGCTCCCCCCTCTTCTCCGGCGACGCCGGCAGCGGCCCCAGCGAGATCCGCCGCTACATTCTGGAGAACGACTGGCTGGACGCCATCGTCCAGCTCTCCACGGACCAGTTCATGAACACGGGCATCTCCACCTATATCTGGGTGCTGAGCAAGGACAAGCCCCTCCATCGGGCGGGCAAGGTGCAGCTGATCGACGCCAGCCATTGCTTCGAGCCCCGGCGCAAGTCCATCGGCACCAAGCGGAACGACATCACCGAGCGCTGCCGCAATCTCATCGTCCAGGCCTACGGCGAGTTCCGAAACGACGCTGTCTACGGCGACAAGGCAGGCGTCTACTGCCAGAGCAAGATCTTCGACGCCGAGACCTTCGGCTACAACAAGATCACCGTGGAGCGCCCCCTGAAGGATGAGGCCGGAAAACCCGTGCTGAAAAAGGGCAAGCCCGTGGCCGACCCCGCCCTGCGGGACACGGAGAACGTGCCCCTGACGGAGGACATCGACGCCTACTTTGCCCGTGAAGTCCTGCCCTATGCGCCGGATGCGTGGATTGACAAGACCAAGACGAAAGTCGGCTATGAGATTCCAATGACACGGTATTTCTATGAGTATCAGGCCCCTGAACCTGTAGAAGATATTATAACACGTATCACAGGACTGGAGGCAGACATTTCGGACAGCCTGCAATCGTTGTTCCATAAGGAGGCGTGAGTATGGCAAGAGAGATGACGAACAGCACAAAGCCCTGGATTGGAGAAATACCATCTCATTGGGAATTAAAGAGGATAAAGAATATAATTCAACCATCGAAAGACGGGATTAAAATTGGCCCGTTTGGTAGTGCATTAACTAATAAGACTATTGGGGAGGGAGAGTACAACGTATATAGCCAAGCAAATCTAATTGCTTCTGATTTCTCAAGTACAAAGAACACAATAGACAGTGATACTTTTGAAGAATTGAAAAACTACGAGGTATTCCCTGACGATATTTGCCTTTCTATGATGGGAACTATTGGCAAATGCAAAAAAGTCCCAGCAGGAATTAGGCGTGGAATTATGGACTCACACTTAATCAAAATTCGCTTGTCTGAAAGTGTTGATAGTCGATTCTTTGAATATGTCTATGATAAAGATTACGGTGGAGTATGCTTTGCTCAAATGCAGTATGACAAAAAAGGGTTTATTATGGATGGCTTAAATACCTCCATAGTAAAAAACCTATATTTTCCTCTGCCTCCAATAGATGAACAGGTTTTAATTGCCAACTATTTAGATTTCGAATGCGCTCGGATTGATGTGGTGATGGAGCAGACGCGGGCGTCCATCGAAGAATACAAAAAGCTGAAGCAGTCCATCATCACCGAAGCCGTCACCAAAGGCATCCGTCCCAACCGCCCGATGAAGGACAGCGGCATCGATTGGATCGGACAGATTCCGGATGATTGGGGAATGCCTAAAATGAATTCGGTATGTTCGGTTATAACCGACTATGTTGCAAGCGGCAGCTTTGCGAGTCTTGCTGAGAATGTGGAGTATCTTGATGAACCTGATTATGCTATGTTAATCAGAACAGCTGATATATCGGAAAAGGGATACGCTCCAAAGCCAGTCTATATCAGCAAGCATGCATATGACTTTTTAAAGAACTCAAATTTGTTTGGCGGCGAACTTATGTTGCCGAATATTGGAGCCTCTGTTGGCGATATTTATATTGTTCCTAAGCTTTATGAGAGGATGTCCCTTGCGCCGAATGCTATAATGGTAAAGACACGATATGTCGACAGATTCTATTATTACTATTTTCTTGGAAAACCAGGACGTCTTTCCATTGAGGACATTGCGCAAAGCACGGCACAGGCCAAATTTAATAAAACCGATTTCCGACAATTACGAGTACCGTTACCATCAAAAGAAGAACAGTTGGAAATTGCAGCGTATCTTGATGAAAAGACTATGAAAGTGGATGCTCTTATTGCAAAGAAAGAGAAATTCCTTGCGGAGATGGAATCCTACAAGAAATCCTTAATCTTTGAATACGTCACGGGGAAGAAGGAGGTTGTGTAATGAGAAAAGGCAAAGAACTTCTTCTTGGTTTCAGTATTACTTATTGTATTTTAGCTATTGTCCAATGGATAAAGCCCCAACTGTTTCCTATTTCGCTGTATCTGGCAATCGCATGGGCATCGTTAGGTATGGCGCTAATAGAATTGTTTAAGTCGCTTATTGATAAATACCGAACGGGTGTACGCCTAATAGAACAAAAAATCGATGATAGTGCTCGTGCAACTTCGGATGAAATCTCACTTTTACAGCAATGCCATGGATTCGAAAGAGAGATTGAAAGCAATAATGCTATACTATCTTTATTGAAGGATGAAAGAAAAAAAGTTGAGAAATATAGGCAAACAGAAAAACGACTTGTTTTTGCTGAAAAGGTTCTTTCGATAGTACAGATTGTTTTCTGCTGCTTAATGCTTATCATTACCCCACTGAAGGCCGTTCCCAATGATTTGAACAATAACAAGCTTTTGAGCATCTTGGGTTTATTGTCATTTGCGTTGCTGTTCTTTTCGTACTACTGCCGTATTCAATTTGATTTTCAGGAAGAAACAGAAAAACTTGTTCACGATAGAATCTATTCAAAATACTATCTAAACCTGATGAACAGGATGATTGAGCAAAAGGAGAATAATTATGCCGAATAAAATCTTTATCAGTTATAATCATAATGATAAAATACTTATTGATACAATTGCTCGTCGTCTTGAACTAGAATTTGGAAGAAACAACATCTTTTATGATGCTTGGGCGATTCAACCCGGCGATAACATTATTGGAAAGATGAACGAAGGATTGAGTGATTTCACAACATTCTTCTTCTTTGTCTCGCCGAACAGTTTGCAGAGTAAGATGGTGACCTTAGAATGGCAAACTGCGCTGAATCGTACTGTGAATGAGCAACTCAAGTTTGTTGCCGTTCGAATCGCAGATTGTTCTATTCCAACCATTTTAACAGATAAAGCATATATTGATCTTTATGGTGAAGGTCTTGATGATGCAGTTGAAAAGATGAAACTTGTTGTGAAGGGTGAAAATACATATAAACCATATGATGATGCAAAGAATCTAATTGTTGAGTATAGTAGCAAAGAAGATAATACTATCCACATAACAATAAGAGCGCAGCTCTACGCTGAAAACACGCCAACTTTTGCTGTCGCAACAAATCTGCCTATAGATGCATTTTCAATTAAACCAATTTCTGATGGAGTCACCATGACAGGGAGTGTCGAGTTTAATTCTACAAATTCAAAGCTCTATGCTCATACAGTTGGATTGTTGCGCGCCGTAAAACCAGGCGCCCCATTTATTGCTGATATCCGGTTCAATAATAAAAAAGATCTTTTTCAATTTTATGTGCTTTTATTATCAGATATGGAAAAAGGACAGTTTAAACTCTTAGATTTAGTCGAGAAACAGTGAATAAGTGACATAAAACACGAAACGAGGAATAATAATGAGCATCACCGACACCACCGAAAAACGGTTTGAGGACGATATCACCGCCTTTTGGCTGTCCGCGGCGGGCGGGTACACCCGGAACGAGGACGTGTACGACGCCGGGTTGGGGCTGTTCCCCGAGACGCTGATCCGATTCGTGCAAAAAACCCAGCCCAAGGCCTGGGCGCGGTTCGCCAACGCCAACGGTGTGAACACGGAGCGGAAATTCTGTCTGGCCTTCGACAGCGCCTGCGAGACCAATGGGCTTGTCCATGTGCTGCGGCACGGGTTCAAGCACCGGGGCATTGGGTTTCGGGTGTGCTATTTCAAGCCGGAGTCGGAGTTGAACCCCCTGGCCGTGGAACAATATAGGGAGAACGAGATCACCTGCAACCGGCAGTGGTTTTATTCCGCTGAGACCAACAAGAGCGTGGACGTGATGCTGGCCGTCAACGGCATCCCCGTGTTCGCCTTTGAGCTGAAGAATCCCTACACGGGGCAGAACGTGGACAACGCCGTGCGGCAATGGATGTACGATCGGGACCCCCGGGAGGTATGCTTCCAGTTCAACAAGCGCATTTTGGGCTTCTTCGCCGTGGACCACGCGGAGGTGCGGATGGCCACGGCCCTGCGGGGCAAGGACACCTATTTTCTCCCCTTCAACCAGGGCAGCCGCGGCGCGGGCCAGGACGGCGGCAAGGGCAACCCGCCCAACCCCAGCGGGTACCCCACGGCCTATCTCTGGGAGGAAGTGTTCCAGAAGGATAGCATGATGGACATTCTGCAGAAGTTCATCCATCTGCAGATCGACGAGGAGAAGAAGCTGCTGCCCGACGGCACGGAGAAGGTGGTGCGAAAGAAGACGCTGATCTTCCCCCGGTATCATCAGCTGGACGTGGTGCGCAAGCTCATCGCCCACGTGTCCGAGAACGGCGCCGGGCACAATTACCTGATCCAGCACAGCGCCGGGTCCGGCAAGTCCAACTCCATCGCCTGGACGGCCTATCGGCTGGCGTCCCTGCACGACAGGAACGACAACGCCGTGTTCTCCAGCGTGATCGTGGTGACGGATCGGACGGTTTTGGACGCCCAGCTCCAGGCCACCATCTCCGGCTTCGACCACACCCTGGGCGCGGTGGAGACCATCGGCGAGGATAAGAGCAGCAAGGACCTGCGGGACGCCATCAACGGCGGCGCGCGGATCATCGTGACCACGCTGCAGAAGTTCCCCGTCATCTATCAGGAGGTGGACGCCGCCAAGGGCCGCAACTACGCCGTCATCGTGGACGAAGCCCACTCCTCCCAGACGGGCACTTCGGCCCTGAAGCTGAAGGCCGCCCTGGCCGACACGGAGGATGCGCTCAAGGAGTACGCCGAGATCGAGGGCATGGCGGAGGAGGAAGTGGACCCCGAGGATAAGCTGGTCCGGGAGATGCTGATTCACGGGCGGCACAAGAACCTGTCTTTCTTCGCCTTCACCGCCACGCCCAAGGGGACGACCCTGGAGATGTTCGGCACCGAGCAGGCGGACGGGCGGTTCCGGCCGTTCCATGTGTATTCCATGCGGCAGGCCATCGAGGAGGGCTTCATCCTGGACGTGCTGCAGAACTACATGACCTACAACACCTGCTTCCGGATCGCCAAGACGATTCCGGACAACCCGGAGGTCCCCGGCAGCCGGGCGGCGAAGGTCATCAAGAAATTCGAGGAGCTGCACCCCTACAACATCAGCCAGAAGGCGCAGATCATCGTGGAGACCTACCTCGGCACCACCCGCCACAAGATCGGCGGCCGGGGCAAGATGATGGTGATCACCTCTTCGCGGCTGGCGGCGGTGCGCTACTACCACGAGTGCAAGCGATATATCGCCGAGAATGGCTACAACGACATCGGCGTGCTGGTGGCGTTCTCCGGCGCGGTCAGGGACGGCGGCGAGGAATACACCGAGCCCAGGCTGAACGTGCGGCCCGACGGCAGCCATATCGGCGAAGCGCAGACCAAGGCGGAGTTCCACGAAAACTTCCATGTGCTCATCGTGGCGGAGAAGTATCAGACCGGCTTCGACGAGCCGCTGCTGCACACCATGATCGTGGACAAGAAGCTGCGGGGCGTCAAGGCCGTGCAGACGCTGTCCCGGCTGAACCGCACCTGCCCGGGAAAGATGGACACCTTCGTCCTGGACTTCGTGAACACCGCCGAGGACATCAAGGAGGCGTTTCAGCCCTTTTACCAGGAGACCATTCTGGAGCAGGAAGTCAACGCCGATTTGCTGTACGAGGTGCAGAAGAAGCTCCGCGGGTACATGGTGTACACCGATGGGGATATTGAAGCGTTCTGCGCGGAGTATTTCAAGAAGGGCAAGCAGGACAAAAACGCCATGGGCCGCATGACCAGCGTGCTGCTGCCCGTGCGGGACCGCTACAACAAGCTTACGCCCGACAGCCGGTATCAGTTCCGCCGCCTGTGCCGCAATCTGCGCAAGTGGTACGGGTACATCTCACAGGTGGCGCGGATGTTCGATGCGGATCTGCACAAGGAGTATGTGTTCGTCAGCTATCTGTTCGACCTGCTGCCCGAGAATCCGGTGGACATGCTGGATCTGGAGGGCAAGCTGAAGCTGGAGTATTATAAGCTGGACAAGACCTTTGAGGGCGTGATCGCCTTGGCAGAGGAGGACGGTGTTTATAAACCTGCCAGCGCAAAGGGTGCTGTGAAGCCGGAGGAGAAGCAGCCGCTGGACGAGATCATCGAGAGGATCAACGAACTGTACAAGGGCCAGTTCACCGAAGCCGACCGGGTGCTGCTGACGGCTCTCCAGGCGAAACTGATGAAAGATCCGAAGCTGGCCACTATGGCGCGGACCTCCGATCCGCAGATCTTTGCCGAGTCCATCTTCCCGAAAGCCTTTGGCACTGCGGCGCAGGACAGCTACATGGAATCGCAGGAGACCTACTCCTCTCTGTTCGAGGACCAAAGCAAATACAACGCCATCATGAGCGCCCTTTGCACCGTCGTCTACCGCGAGATGCGGAAGAAGTAAAGAGATAAAAAGCCTTTGTAGAACTAATCAAATAGTTTGGCAGAAGTATTTTAATCCTGGTTGAAAGTATTGGGGATCTGTCCTGACCTCAATGCGCAATCAGGATTTTTGTCACGGCATCCTTATAGTCCTGCATATGGGACAATTAGTATGAAATGATCAGAGGGTGGAAGAATTTGATTGCTGTAATATACCTGCGGAGAGGAGGAAAATCGAATGGAAGCAGATGGGAGTCGCCTCGATTTGGTCAGCATCAGAAGTAAGGATGGGAGCACGCATCTGGTGAAGAACAGTTGGACGCTGCCTGCGTTCTATTGCCTGCCCATGGAAATCCTTATGAACATGCAGACGCCCGTCCGAAACCTGCCGCGCCGTCCCTGCGAGCTGCTGCTCCATCCGGAATACATCGAGGTAATTGAAAGTGATATCTTTCTGGAACATATGAGCGACGCCATTGCCTATCTCGCCTGGCCGGCTTTGGGCATGAAGGGGTGGATGGAATACTATTCCGGCTACTCGCCCCAATGGAGGATCGCCCATGCCACCGACCAGTGGGTCTTGGGTATGCAGCAGGCCGGAGCCATTCCCGTCAACCGCCAGCTGTTCTTCCGCCCCCTCTGTTTTTGCGAGATGCCCATCCCCACCCTGGAGGAAGCTTTTGTCATGGTGGCCACCGCCGCACCATACGTGCTGGACCGCGACAACCAAGGGCTGGCGGTTGAGACGGCCAAGGCGTTCCCCTGCGAGGAGGACTTCGACCTGGAGAAGAGCCATAACCGGCGGCTGCAAAACTTTAGGCGGGAATGGTATCATAGGCGGACGAAACATCCTGATGTCTA
>JAFWMS010000008.1 GCA_017545535.1 Clostridia bacterium
CCACAGGCAATTACACCCTCTACGCCCGGTGGACGCCCAAGACCTACACCGTGACGCTGAACCCCAACGGCGGCAGCTGCTCCACGGCCACCAAGAAGGTGACCTACGGCCAGACCTACGGCACGCTGCCGGTGCCCACCCACAGCGGCTACGTGTTCGCCGGCTGGTACACCGCCAAGGCCGGCGGCAAGCAGGTGTTCTCCTCCACCACCTGCTACGCCACGGGCAACTACACCCTCTACGCCCGGTGGACGAAGAATCCTTAACGTCCATACGAAAGGCCCCTTCGGGGGCCTTATTTGTTTTCGAAAAAGACGGTGGACCATTTCCGGCAAGGAAGCTTAAAAACCAAAAATATGTAGGGGAGGGATCTCTGCCATCGGCAGCGCTCGGCTGAGCACCCCTCCCTTTTCTGTTAGCTTCTCTTTTCAGCTCCTGACTTTACTGCATCAGCCCTTGGGTCAGTTCCGGGTGGTTCATGACGTACGCCACCAGGGCCATGATGCCCACGCTGATGATCAGGAACAGGATCATGCCCCCGTTGGCGAACATGGCTCCCACGGCCCCAGGCGACATGGTTTTCTCCACATGGAAAAGCTTCCGCATGGTGAGGAACAGGATGAAGCCCGCCACGGCCACCACCATGACCAGGGCGGAGGCGGCGGGGAACAGCAGCGGCAGCACCCCGCCCATAAAGTTGATGCAGGCGTGGATGCCGATGGTGTAGAGCACGTTTCCCGTGCGGATGTACACATAGGCCAGCACCATGCCCAGCAGGGCGGCGTAGAAGAACTGGGTCAGATTCCCATGGAACAGGCCGAAGGTGATGCCGGAGAAGAGGATGGCGGGCCACTCCCCGAAGGGCAGCACCCGATCCACCAGCACCTTGCGGAACACCAGCTCCTCAAACACCGGGGCCAGTACCACGAAGGCGATGACCGTCTCCCAGGAAAGGCCCGCGGCGCTGGCCAGCTGGCCGATCAGGTCCACGGAGCCCGGGGAGACCAGGATGTTGACGCCCATGCCCACCAGATTCCCCAGGAGCATGCTGGCGTAGCTGATGCACACCAGGGCCAGGAACCGGCTCAGGGTCAGCCTGGCTTTCTTCGGCCGTTCGGCGGGCAGCCGGCGGCCCGCCAACAGCATCACCGGCAGGGTGAAGCAGGCCGTGCACAGTCCGCCCACCAAAAAGGCGTGGGCCTGGGCGTCAAAGTCAGGGAACACAGCCGCCAGCAGGGTAGGCAGCAGCTGGCTGAACAACAGCCCCAGGCAGAGGCCCAGGGCCATGCGGCTGTAGGATCGGCGCATGACCTGCCGGGAAAATGCGGGAACGGACTCCACGATTGGAGCATCCGCGGTATATTCGATGGTTTCGTTTTCGTTCATGGATCTTCCTCCTGATTCGATACTAAATACCATAGCAGAAAAACTTCCCGTTGTACAGGACCAGTATTTGCATATGCTGAACCATGAGGAAAGATTTGTTGAAAAAAGCTATCCGTTTTTTGGATTTGCCCGAGGACGTGGACCCCAATGTGCCCCGAATCACCGTGGTGGGCCGGGAGCTGATGCTGGTGGAGAACGTGGCGGGCATACGCCGCTGCACCCTGGAAGAGGTGGTCCTGCTGACGGGCCGGGACACCCTGCAGATATCGGGAGAGAACCTTCGGGTGAAGGAGCTGGGGGAGAGCCGGGCCCTGCTCACGGGGCGGCTCTCGGGATGGGGGTTCGAGGCGTGAAATTCATGTGGCGATTTTCAAAGGAGTATGTTATAATCCAAATTGAAGGAGTATATCCCGAGCGCTTGACGTCCCTGCTCCAAGGGGAGGGCGTCCCCCTGTGGGACGTTTACCGGCCCCAGCCCGGAACGCTGGTTTGCACCCTGCCCGCCCGGGATTTTCCCCGGCTCCACCGACTGAATCGCCGCTGCCGCTGCCGAATCCGCATCCGGAAGAAGGGCGGCGGGCGATATGAGCTGATGCCTTTGTGGCGTCGGCGGGTGCTGGTTTTTGGGATGCTCTTTACGCTCCTGGTCCTTTGGTGGGCCTCCCGGCGGGTTTGGTTCCTGGATGTTCGGGACTGCCAGCCCATGGATGCGGAGGTCCTGCGCATGGCCCTCTACGAGCAGGGGCTGCGGCCGGGACGAAAGCTGTCGAATCTGCCTCTCTCCGCCATCGGGGACTATGTGGCCGCCCAGTACGAGGAGATCGCCTTTTTGGAGCTTCACGTGGACGGGATCTTCCTCCGGGTCCGAACCAAGGGGGCCCTTGCCCAGGGGGAGAAGATGGATCTGTCCGTCCCCTGCGATCTGGTGTCCGCCAAGGCGGGGGTCGTCACCGGCCTTACCGCCTATGGGGGACGGGCCCAGGTGAAGGTGGGGGACCGGGTCCAAAAGGGACAGCTTCTTATCGCAGGCCGCGTGACAGCCCGGGACGGGAGCATGACCTATCAGACCCACGCCTATGGGGAGGTGCTGGCGGCGGTCCTGTATACCAGCGCCGTTCCGGCCCCAAAGACCACGGTGGAGTGGGCCGAAACGGGAAAGGTCGCCCCCTACGCCGCCCTGGTTTGGAAAGGGAAGACCCTTTGGGTGCGTCGCTGCCCCTTCGCCGACGGGGAATGGACTGTGGAGACCACCCTATCCCTGTCCCCATGGCCCCTCAGCGTATGCCGGGGGAGTTGGCGGGAGAAGGTAAAGCAGGAGCGGCCCCTGAGCGAGGCGGAGCGGAAGGAGGCGGCCCTCTTCGAGGCGGAGCGCATGGCCCTGTTGCAGGTGCCCCGCCAGGCAAAGATCATCATGATCGACCGGCACACGGAACGAAAGCAGGGGGAGCTCTACGGCGTCTGCACCGTGACGGCGGAGGAGAACATAGGACGAACAAAGGAGATCGAATAAACACAGGCATGGAGATCAAAACGGAACGGATCGAATTGGACAGCATGGAGGACGCCGCGGGCATCTTCGGCGTATTGGACGAAAATATCTCCGTCTTCGAGCAGGAGACGGGCACCCTCATCACCGTGAACGGCGACGGCATCGCCATCGAAGGGGAGGCGGAGAACGCCGCCCTCTGCCGGACCGTCCTCGAAAAGCTGCTGTCCATGCAGCGCAAGGGGGAGCCCATCAACCGGAGCCGCATCCGGTACGCGGTGGACCTTGCCCGGGAGGGGAACGCGGACCTCATCTCCGAGATCATGGGGGACGTGGTGGCCCTCACCGCCCGAGGCAAGCAGATCAAGTGCAAGACCCTGGGCCAAAAGAAATACGTCCAGGCCCTGAAGGAATACGAGCTGGTCTTCGGCGTGGGTCCCGCGGGCACGGGCAAGACCTATCTTGCCGTGGCCATGGCGGTGCTGGCCTTCAAAAACAAAGAGGTGGACAAGATCATCCTCACCCGGCCCGCCGTGGAGGCGGGGGAGAAGCTGGGCTTTCTCCCCGGGGATCTGCAAAACAAGGTGGACCCCTATCTCAGGCCTCTGTACGACGCCCTGCAGGAGTTCTTCGGCATGGAGACCTACCGCAACCTGATGGAGCGGGGGGCCATCGAGGTGGCGCCCCTCGCGTACATGCGGGGCAGGACGCTGAACAACGCCTACATCATCCTGGACGAAGCGCAGAACTGCTCCATCGAGCAGATGAAGATGTTTTTGACCCGTCTCGGCGAGGGAAGCCGGGCAGTGATCACCGGGGACATCACCCAGATCGACCTGCCCAAGGAGCGCAAGAGCGGCCTCATCCACGCCATCGGCGTGCTGCGGGACGTGGAGGGCATCCGGGTCATCCAGCTCACCCACAAGGACGTGGTGCGTCACGAGCTG
Organism: Clostridia bacterium; assembly: GCA_017545535.1. Lineage (GTDB taxonomy): Bacteria > Bacillota > Clostridia > Christensenellales > CAG-138 > RUG472. The sequence continues at coordinate 3,820 of JAFWMS010000008.1, forward strand.
GTCCAGCGGATCATCCAGGCCTACGAGCGCAGCGAAAAACAAAACTGATTCAGTCCATTGAAAACGGCGTTTTCAATGGACTGGGCTCCGCCTTCGCTTCGCTTCCAGGGCCCGCCTGTAAACCGGGCGGCGGTCCCTGCAAGGTGTCAAATCCACCGCGCATGTCGCTGGATTTGACGTATTTCAAGCTTTCGGTCTTCCTTTGTCGGTTGAGCGCGCGCGGATACACCGCGCTTGCGGGGCTCGTTAGATGGGGGGCATTCCCCACAATGTTTCTTGTTGTATTGTTTCTTTTCCTGAGGAGGGAGCTATGGGCACGGAACGGAGCGTAAAAACGGTTCTCAAGCGGGCGGCAGGCTTGCCCCTGCTCCTTTTGGTGTGCCTGGTGAATTTGCTGGTGCTGTATCTCTGCTTCCCGGACACCCGGATCGAAGCCCAGGCGGGCAGCATTCTGACGGAGGATCTGCGCTATCCCTTCTCCGGCACTGACGCTTTCCGGACGGACGAACTTCGGCAGGCCGCCCGGGACAAGACCGAGCCGGTGTACCTGCTGGACGCGGAGGCCGTGGCTGCGGCTGAGCACAATCTGGACGACTGGTTCGCCCAGTACGACCTCTTTTTGCGGGAGATGACCCTGCGCTGGGAGGAAGGGGCCCAGGAGTACAACGGTCTCCTCTACAACCAAACGGACTGGAGCGTCCTCATCCGGGAGCCGGAGCTGCAATCGAAACTGAACGAATACGGTCTTTCCGACGCCTTGGACACGGCCATGGCCTATACCATCCTCAACACCTACCTGCCCCGCAGCAGCCTCCACGCCGCCGGAGCCATGCCGGACAGCCTGCCGCTGAAGACGGCCCTGTCCGACGCCATCCTGACGGGCATGGAGGGGGGCGTGAAGGAAAGCGAGCTGGAGACCGCTCGATACAGGGCCAGGGAGCAGCTCAAGCAGACCAACCTGCCCGCCGTCAGCAAAACTGAGCTGGCGGGGAACCTGATCGACAAGTTTTTCACCGCCTCCGCCATGGTGGACCAGGTGGAGACGGAGCTGGCCCGGGCCGCCGCCGCCAACCAGGTGATCCCCGTGACCGTAAAGAAGGGGGACGTGCTCCTTCGGGCGGGGACGACCCTGACGGAGCGGGACGTGGTCCATCTCGTGTCCCTGGGCATGATCAGGGCCGACGACTCCGGCTGGGCCTACGGCGGGCATCTGCTGTATCTGCTGCCCATCTATCTGGTCTTCGGCCTGTATCTGCTGCTCTTTGAAGGGAAGACGGCCCTTTCGCCCGGCGCCATGGTCCGGCTGTGCCTGCTGTTGGGACTGGAACTGATCGTGGTCTGGGGCTTCACCCTCTTTGAGCGCCGGGTGGCGCCGCTGTTGTTTGGGCCCCTCATGATCGCCGCCACTCACGAGAAACGGACCGCTTTGGGGGCAAACACCCTCATCGCCCTGACCGACACCCTCCTCCTCTCCGATGCAGGGCCCCTGACGGGGGACACCCTGTGGTACATGGTGGGTGCGCTGGTCATGGGCACCGTGGCCGTGGGCCTCATGACGGGGGACACTCACCGCTCAGGCAGCACCCTGGTGGCCGCCGTAGCGGGCGGCGTTTTGGGCGGGCTCGTCATGGCCGTGCCCCATGTTTTGAACGGGGACGGGCTGCTGCTCAGCTTCATGGCCTTCGGCCTGTTCTTCATCGGGGCCCTCATCGCCTTGCTCCTGTCCCTGGCCCTTACGCCCCTGTGGGAGAACCTGTTCGGCTTGCCCTCCACAGCCAAGCTGAACGAGCTGCTGAGCGCGGACCATCCCCTCCAGCGGCGGCTCATGAACAGCGCCCCCGGCACCTACCATCACTGCCAGATGGCGGCCCTGCTGGCAGAGAGCGGCGCCAAGAGCATCGGCGCCAACGCCCTGCTGGCCAAGGCAGCTGCCGCCGTCCACGACGTGGGCAAGCTCCGCTCCCCCCGAAACTTCGCGGAGAACCAGGCCAACGGCGTCAACCCCCACGACCAGATGGCGCCCTCGGAGAGCGCCCGGATCATCATCGCGCACGTGGCCGACGGGGACACCATCCTGCGCCGATACCGGGTCCCGGAGGCCCTCCGCGAGATCGTGCGCGAGCATCACGGCACCACCATGACGGCCTATTTCTACATGAAGGCCAAGAAGATGGGGGAGGACGTGGTGGAGGCGGACTTTCGCTACCCCGGTCCCCGGCCCAGCAGCCGGGAGAGCGCCATCGTCCTGCTGGCGGACAGCTGCGAGGCGGCGGTCCGCTCCTTGGGCGGCCCCAGCCCCGAACAGGTCCGGGATATGGTCCGCAGGGTCTTCCGGGGCAAGATGGAGGACGGGCAGCTCATGAACAGCGACCTGACGCTCAACGAACTCAGTCGGGTGGAGGAGGCCTTTTTGCGGACGTTGGCCGGCATCCTTCACGACCGCATCACGTATCCCAAGGAGGAACAATGATCGAAGTGTATTCCGAGGACGAAGCCCTGACCCCCGAGGAGGAGGCGGGCATCCGCACCGCCTGCGAGGCGGCCCTGGAGCTGGAGGGCGCGGCCGGGGACATCACCGTCCTGGTGGCCGGGCCGGACCATATCCGGCAGCTCAACCGGGACTTTCGCCAGGTGGACCGGGTCACGGACGTGCTCACCTTTCCCAGCCGGGAGGGGGAAGCGGTCCTGGGCGCTCCCGACGGGTATCTGGGGGACATCATGATCTGCCGCAGCCGGGCGGTGGAGCAGGCGGCGGAGTACGGCCACAGTCTGAGCCGGGAGCTGGCTTTTTTGGCGGTCCACGGCACGCTGCATATTTTGGGCTACGACCATATGAACGAGGCGGAGGAGCAGATCATGCGCGCCCGCCAGCGAACCATTTTGGAAAGGATCGGTGAAACGAGATGAAACAGTTGACCTCCGCGGAGATAGTTTTTTTGCTGGACAAGGCCCAGGAGGCCAGGGACCGCGCCTATGCCCCCTACTCCCGCTACAGCGTGGGGGCCGCCCTGCTGACGGCGGACGGCCAGATCTATCAGGGCTGCAACATCGAGAACGCCGGGTTTACGCCCACGGTCTGCGCCGAGCGCACGGCCTTCTTCAAGGCGGTATACGACGGCCATCGGGCCTTTCGGGCCATCGCCGTCATCGTCACCGGGGAGGAGATGGGGTTCCCCTGCGGCGTCTGCCGGCAGGTGATGGCGGAGTTCTGCGACAAGGATTTTCTCATCGTCACCGCCAATCGGGATAGGAGCAAGGTGGACGTATCCACCTTTGAACAGATTTTGCCCCATTCCTTCGGGCCCAAGGACCTGGGGGTGTGACATGGCCTATAAAAGCGGCTTTTTCAGCCTCATCGGCTGCCCCAACGTGGGCAAATCCACCCTCATCAACGCCCTGGTGGGGCAGAAGATCTCCATCGTCACGGACCGGGCCCAGACCACTCGGAACCGGATCACCGGCGTTTTGACCCGGGACGAGTACCAGATGATCTTTCTGGACACCCCCGGCATGACCACCCCCAAGAACAAGCTGGGGGAGTATATGCAGAAGACCGCCGGGGATTGCCTGTCCGACGTGGAGGCCATCCTCTTTTTGGTGGACGCCCGCAAGGGCGTGGGGGAGCGGGACGAGCAGATCATGGCGCGACTGAAGCAAGCGAAATGCCCCGTGATCGTGCTCCTCAACAAGTGCGACATCGCCACCCGGCTTCAGCTGGACGAGGCGGAGGAGGCGGTCCGCACCGCCGGATTCACGAGGATCCAGCATATCTCCGCCTTCCAGGGCACGGGCCTTGCTGAATTGGAGGCGGTGCTGGTGAGCTACCTCACCGAGGGGCCCCGGTACTTTCCGCCGGACATGGTCACCGATCAGCCCGAGCGCCTCATCTGCGCGGAGATGATCCGGGAGAAGGCTCTGGAGCTCCTCAAGGACGAGGTGCCCCACGGCATCGGCGTCAGCATGGACAAGATGGAGCTTCGGCCCGACGGGCAGCTCATGGACTGCTACGCCACCATCCTCTGCGAGCGGGACAGCCACAAGGGCATCATCATCGGCCGGGGCGGGTCCATGCTGAAGAAGATCGGCTCCGCCGCCCGGGAGGACATGGAGTGGCTCCTGGGGGTGAAGGTGAATCTGCAACTTTGGGTGAAGATCAAGGACGACTGGCGCAACCGGCAGACCGTGCTCAACGAGCTTGGCTACGAGGGATGAATAGGGAGCCGCCCCGGGGTCGATACTGACCCTGGAAAGGAGGCGTCCTGTGACGATGTCTGCGACAGAAGAAGAACAAAAAGCCTTTCAGGCGTTTTATGAGACCGGCCGGGTGGCGGAGTATCTCGCCTATGCCCGGCTGCGGGAGAAGCGACATGGCGGATCTGACCCTCAGGGGCATGGTGATCCGGACGGTGGATTACCGGGACAACGATAGGATACTGACCCTGTTCACGGCGGAGCAAGGCCGGGTGGACGCGAAGGCACGGAACTGCCGCAAGCCCACCTCGCCTCTGCTCGCCTGCACCCAGCCCTTCGCTTACGGAGAGTATCAGCTCTTTTACCACAAAAACAAGTATATCGTGGACCAGGGAGAGGTGCTGGAAAGCTTCTACCCCCTTCGGGAGGACGTGGGCCGCTTCGCCGCGGCCTCCCTGTGCGCGGCCATGTGTTTGGAGGGTGTCCAGGCGGAGGAGGGGAGCCGGGAGATCTTCTCCCTGCTTTACCACACCCTTTCCTTCCTCACCTACGGGGAGAACGATCCCGGGGACTTGGCGGCCTGCTTTTTGATCCGCTTCCTTTCCCTGGCGGGTTTTCGCCCCGCCATCACCCGCTGCGCCGTCTGCGGCCGGGACCTGAGGGAGGACCCGGTCATCCGCTTTTTGCCGGATCGGGGCGGGGCGGTGTGCGCAGCCTGCTCTCCCGTGGGACGGCGGATCGGCAAGACGGCCCTGGAGGCCATGCGGCGCATGCTCCTTTTGGACGACGATCAGCTGGGCCGAGTGAGGCTGAAGGAGAAGCTGCGTTCCGAGATCCTCTCCCATCTGCTTCCCTATGCGAAGCTGTATCTGCCCAGCATCGAGACCACCGCGACCCTGTTCACCTCGCTGCACATGCCGCCGAAAGGGGAGTGAGCATATGCGCCTGCTGATCGACACCTTGTTAGCCCTCTTTCCCCTGTATTTCTATATGGCCACCGGGGCCCTGCTGCGGCGGATGAAGGTACTGAAAACAGAGGACCTGCCCCGGATGAACGCCCTCCTGTTCCGGTCCTTCCTGTTTTTCAGCCTGTTCAACAACGTGCGCGGCGCCGACTTCTCCGGGGCCCAGAACGGCAGGCTCCTGCTCTTTGGCGTGTGTGCCGTCGTCCTGCTCTTCGCTCTCTACATGCTGACGGTGCCCCGGATCGTCCGGGATCCCCAACGGGCCCCCGTGGCCATCCAGGCCATGTATCGGAGCAACTTCGTCCTTTTGGGCCTGGCCTACGCCGAGCAGCTCTGTGGGCCGGAGAACATCGGCCCGGTGAGCCTGCTGGTGTCCGTCATCGTGCCCCTGTTTAATCTGATGGCCGTGTGCACCTTCGAGCTGCTGCGGGGCGGCCGGCTGCATTTGGGGCAGATCCTGCTGAAGATCGTCAAGAACCCCCTGATCATCGCCTCTGCCCTGGGCGCCCTCTGCGCCCTTTGCAAGATCACCTTTCCCGAGTATCTGGACAAGCCCATGCGATCCTTGGGCAGCGCCGCCACCCCCCTTGCCATGGTGCTGGTGGGGGCGTCGCTGACCCTCAAGTCCATGGCCAGGAACCGGCGACTGGTCCTGGGGGTGTCGGCGGTGAAGCTTTTGCTGACCCCCCTTCTGGTGGTCCCGGCGGCGGTGCTTATGGGCTTTCGGGACGCGGCCTTGGTGGGCCTCATGACCGCGGCGGCGGCCCCCACGGCGGTGGCCTCCGTGGCCATGAGCTACGAGCTGGGAGGCGACGGAGAGCTGGCGGCCCAGATCGTGGCCACCACGTCCCTTTTGTCCCTGGTCACCATGTTCCTTTGGATATTGCTCCTGCGGGGCATGGGCTATTGCTGAACGGCAAGGGGAGGGAAGCCTCCCTTTTTTGCATATATTTTACACGCTGATCGTTGAAAGGCGTGAAAATATCTTGCATAATTGTCGGCAGACTGCTATAATAAATCGTTCCGAAACGAAATTCAAAACGGGAGGAAAAGAACTTGGCACACAAATACGTATACCTGTTTTCCGAGGGCTCCAAGGACATGCGCAACCTGCTGGGCGGCAAGGGCGCGAACCTGGCCGAGATGACCAACCTGGGCATGCCCGTGCCCCAGGGCTTCACCATCACCACCGAAGCCTGCATCAAGTTCTATGATGACGGCGAAAAGATCAACGACGAGATCCTGGCCGAGATCGACGAATATGTTGAAAAGCTCCAGAAGATGAGCGGCAAGAAGTTCGGCGACCTGAACAATCCGCTGCTGGTCTCCGTCCGCTCCGGCGCCCGGGCCTCCATGCCCGGCATGATGGATACCATCCTGAATCTGGGCCTCAACGATACCGTGGTGGAAGCCTTCGCCCGGAAGACCGGCAACCCCCGCTTCGCCTATGACTCCTATCGCCGGTTCATCCAGATGTATTCCGACGTGGTCATGGAGGTGGGCAAGAAATATTTCGAAGAGCTCATCGACAAGATGAAGGCCGAGAAGGGCGTGAAGCTGGATACCGAGCTGGACGCCAACGACCTCAAGAACCTGGCTGAGCAGTTCAAGGCCGAGTATAAGGCCAAGATCGGCGTGGACTTCCCCTCCGATCCCAAGGAGCAGCTGCTGGGCGCCATCAAGGCCGTGTTCCGTTCCTGGAACAACCCCCGCGCCATCTACTATCGCCGCATGAACGACATCCCCGGCGACTGGGGCACCGCTGTCAACGTGCAGATGATGGTCTTCGGCAACACCGGCGACAACTCCGGCACTGGCGTGGCCTTCACCCGTGACCCCGCCACCGGCGAAAAGCACCTCTTCGGCGAGTTCCTCATGAACGCCCAGGGCGAGGACGTGGTGGCCGGCGTCCGCACGCCTCAGACCATCGACCAGCTCAAGGAAGTCATTCCCGAAGCCTATGAGCAGTTCGTGGATATCTGCGGCAAGCTGGAAGCTCACTATCACGACATGCAGGACATGGAGTTCACCATCGAGGACAAGAAGCTCTACATGCTCCAGACCCGCAACGGCAAGCGGACTGCCAAGGCCGCTTTGAAGATCGCCTGCGACCTGGTGGACGAGGGCCTCATCACCGTGGACGACGCCCTGCTCATGGTGGATCCCAAGCAGCTGGACGCTTTGCTCCATCCCCAGTTCGACGCCGCGGCTCTGAAGGCCGCCACCCCCGTGGCCCGCGCGCTGCCCGCCTCTCCCGGCGCCGCCTGCGGCCAGATCGTCTTCAATGCCGAGGACGCCACCAGCTGGGCCAAAGCCGGCCATAAGGTGGTTCTGGTCCGTTTGGAGACCAGCCCCGAGGATATCGAGGGCATGAACCATTCCCAGGGCATCCTGACCGTTCGTGGCGGCATGACCAGCCACGCCGCCGTGGTGGCCCGCGGCATGGGCACCTGCTGCGTCTCCGGCTGCGGCGAGATCGTCATGGACGAGGAGAACAAGAAGTTCACCCTGGCCGGCCGTGAGTACCACGAGGGCGACTGGATCAGCCTGGACGGCTCCACCGGCAACATCTACGGCGAAGCCATTCAGACCACCGACGCCTCCATCTCCGGTGAGTTCGCCCGCTTCATGCGCTGGGCCGACGCCGCCCGCCGCCTGAAGGTCCGCACCAACGCCGACAATCCTCACGATGCCGCCGTGGCCGTGAAGTTCGGCGCCGAGGGCATCGGCCTGTGCCGCACGGAGCATATGTTCTTTGCCGCCGACCGTATCCCCGCCGTGCGGGAGATGATCGTCTCCACCACCGAGGAAGCCCGCCGCAAGGCGCTCGATAAGCTCCTGCCCATGCAGCGGGGCGATTTCGAGGGCATCTACAAGGCCATGGAAGGCCGCCCGGTCACCATCCGCTTCCTGGATCCCCCCCTTCATGAGTTCCTGCCCACCGCGGACGAGGACATCCGGGATCTGGCCAAGGAGATGGGCCTCACCTTCGAGTCCCTCAAGGCCACCGTGGAAAGCCTCCACGAGTTCAACCCCATGATGGGTCATCGTGGATGCCGCCTCGCTGTGTCCTATCCCGAGATCGCCGAGATGCAGACCCGCGCGGTCATCGAGGCTGCCTTGAACGTGCGCCGCGAGACCGGCATGGACATCATCCCCGAGATCATGATCCCCCTGGTGGGCGAGGTCAAGGAGCTGGCCTTCGTGAAGAAGACCGTCACCGAGACCGCCGCTAAAGTCATGGAAGAGCGGGGCGAGAACATCAAGTACCATGTGGGCACCATGATCGAGATCCCCCGCGCGGCCCTGACCGCCGACGAGATCGCCCAGGAGGCCGAGTTCTTCTCCTTTGGCACCAACGACCTTACCCAGATGACCTTCGGCTTCAGCCGCGACGACGCCGGCAAGTTCCTGAAGGACTACTACGATCGCAAGATCTACGAGTCCGATCCCTTTGCCCGTCTCGACCAGAAGGGCGTGGGCAAGCTGGTGAAGATGGCTGCCGATCTGGGCCGTCAGACCCGCCCCGACATCAAGCTGGGCATCTGCGGCGAGCACGGCGGCGACCCCTCCAGCGTGGAATTCTGCCACAAGGTGGGCCTCTCCTACGTGTCCTGCAGCCCCTTTAGGGTACCCATTGCCCGCCTCGCAGCCGCCCAGGCCGCCATCCGGGACAAGCGGTAAACCTACATCCGAACCAACGCGAAAGCCGCTCCGATGGGGCGGCTTTTTCCTTGCCTCCCGTTGCAAAATGTGATATGCTTCCTCCCATGGAACACACGAATAGCACGGTGCAGGACCGATCCTGCCAAACGAAATATCCGATCGTCTTCATCCACGGGGCGGGTTTTCGGGATCTGAAATGGCCCGTATACTGGGGCCGTATCCCCAAAGCCCTGGAGCGCCGCGGCGCGAAGATCTATTATGGCTTGCAGGACTGCTGGGCCAGCACGGAGACCAACGCCCGGGAGATCGTGCGCCGCATCGACGAGATACTGCGGGAGACCGGGGCAGAGAAGGTAAACCTGATCGCCCATTCCAAAGGTGGGCTGGAAGCCCGGATGGCCGCCTCTTCTCTGGGGGCCGGAGACAGGATCGCCAGCATCACCACCATGGCCACGCCTCATCACGGCTCCAAGACCATCGACAGGCTCGTCGGCGCGCCGAAGCTCCTGTTCAATATGGCGGCATTCGCCGTAAACAACTGGATACGGGTGGTGGGAGACAAAAAGCCTGACTTTCTGGCCGTCTGTCGGGGCTTCACCACCGAGCATATGGCTGCCTTCAATCGGGCGAATCCCGACGTGCCGGGGGTGCTCTATCAGAGCTTTGGCTGCGTCATGGCTCATCCCTTCTCGGATATCAACCTGTCCACAGCCAACTTCGTACTGAACCGGATCGAGGGGGAGAACGACGGCTTGGTAAGCCTCGCTTCCGCCAAATGGGGGGAGAACTTCACCGTGCTCAGGGGCTGCGGGCGGCGGGGAATCTCCCATCTGGACGCCATCGACCTGCGACGGCGGCCCTTTCCTGATCGGCCGGGGGATGGGGTCAGGGATATCTGTGACGTGTATGTGGCCATAGCAGCGGATTTAAAGAACCGCGGCCTCTAACGACTGAATAACGAGTTGCATAAGGAGAACAACTATGCAGATCATACAGGATTTTCTGGTCCGGCTGGAGGACACGGGCAGGGGATTTCTCCTGTCCAACAAGGGCTTTGTGACCATGCTCACCAACCTGGCCTGCCTCCACGGGAACCGGATCGGCCAGGGGCTCATGGACCGGGAGAAGTGCCGCCTCTCTTGGATGGTGGTGGGCTGGCGGCTGGTGGTGGACCGGCGGCCCCGGCTTTCCGAGACGGTCCGCGGCCTCACCTGGGCCAGCGGTTACGGGCGGCTCCAGACCACCCGTGATTTCGTCCTGTCCGACGGCGAGGGCCAGCCCTTCGCCAGAGCCACCTCCGCCTGGCTGGTACTGGACGAGCACAACACCCACGTGCTGCGCATGACCCCCGAGATCGTGGAGCCCTATGGTCCGGAGCCGGACAAGCAAACCTTTCCCGGCTACGCCTTCCCCCGGGAGGCCCCTGCCTTCCGGGTGGAGAATACGGCGACGGTCCAGGTGACCCGGTCCATGATCGACTGCAACGACCACGTGCACAACGTGGCCTACATGGACATCGCCGAGGAGGGCCTGCCGGAGGGGGTGGACATGATGGACTTCTCCGACGTCACCATCGTCTACCGCCGGGAGATTCGGCCAAGGGAGACGGTGCGGGTGGAGTATGGCCCCACGGAGCGGGAGGGGGAGCGGGTGATCCTCATCCGGGAGGCACAGACGGACACGGTCCACGCCTTTTTGCTCCTGAAATAGGGAATAGGGGGAGGGCGTCCTGGCTACACTTTCCCCATGAAGCGATCGAGAAACATAGGGCGCTCATTGCGCTTTGACGAACCGGACGGACGATTCGAGCTCCTGGAAACGGAGGGAGGCGCCCCGTCCTTTTTTCATGGGCGGAAGGGGGCCCCGGTCCCGGAGATGCCGGACGAGCGGGGGATCGACCCCCATCTGAAGGAGAGCCGGCGGCGGCTTGCAGCCGCCTTCTTTACGGAGGTGAACACGGACCTGATCCAGCGTTCCTTCCGCTTCTGCGGGCAGGTCTCGGCTATGGCCGTGTTTCTGAACGGCATGGCCGACGGGACCGAGATCAGCGACTTCATCCTCAAGCGGGCCATGGAGAGCCCCCTGCCGGAAAAGGGAAAGGGGCTGATCGACTACGCCCTGGAGCGGGTCTTCTCCCTTCAGGAGGCGGAGCAGACGGACCGCTGGGCCCAGGTGGAATCGGCCGTCCTGGAGGGGCGCACGGCGGTGCTCTTGGAGGGGGAGAAGCGGGCGGTGCTCCTGGACACCCGGGGCTACGCCTGCCGGGGGGTGGACACGGCCCAAAACGAGAGCACGGTCATCGGCCCGGCGGAGGCTTTCCACGAGAATCTGCGCATCAGCGTGACGCTGCTCCGCCGGATCCTTCGGCGGGCGGATTTCGTGTGCGAGTTTCGGGCTGCCGGGAGCAAAAACAACGTGAAGCTGGCCCTTTGCTATCTGGGCGGCGTGTGCAGCGAAGCCCTGCTGCAGGAGGTGCGGCGGCGGCTGTCCAAGGTGCAGACGGACGTGCTCCTGTCCGCCGGGACATTGGGCCAGCGGATCGAGGACAGCCCCCTGTCCCCGGTGCCCCAGACCCTGCTCACGGAGCGGCCGGATCGGGCCGCCGCCGCCGTCATGGCGGGGAAGGTGGTCCTGCTGGTGGAGGGGAGCCCCCAGGCTTTGGTACTGCCGGTGACCCTGTCGGGGCTGCTGCTCACCGCGGAGGACAGCTACCTTAGGCGGCCGGTGGGCTCCGTTCTGCGGTTCGTCCGGCTCTTTGGGGCGTCGGTGTCCGTGTTCATGCCGGCCTACTTTTTGGCCCTCGCTTTCCATCACCAGGGGCTTTTGTCCAGCGACATCCTCTCCACGGTCATCGCCTCTAGGAAGCTGGTGTTTTTGCCCATGGGGGCGGAGATGATCTTTCTGCTGCTGGTGTTCCAGCTGGTCCGGGAGGCGGGCATTCGGGTCCCCGGGGCCGTGGGCCAGACCGTGGGCATCATCGGCGGCCTCATCCTGGGTCAGGCGGCGGTGTCGGCCAACTTCGTCTCCACCGTGGCCCTTATCATCGTGGCCCTCACGGGGCTCGGGAATTTCGTCATTCCCAACTACGATCTGCAGCTGGCGGTGGCCTACTATCGGGTGGGCCTGTGCCTCTTAGCCATCTCGGGCGGGCTCCTGGGCCTGAGCTGCGGGTGCATGGCCGCTCTCATCCTCCTCTGCGACCAAAAGTCCTTCGGGGTCCCCTTTTTGTCTCCCTTCGCCCCCAAGACCGTGGCCCGGGAGCCCCTCTTCTACCGGGGCACGGTGCGGGGCCACGGCACGGCGGAGGACGACATGAACGGGGAGGCGCCCCTGTGAACCGGCGGCTGGGCCGCTTCGGCCTCCAGGAGGGGACGGCCGCCGTGGGGCTGGGGGCCCTCCTCTCCGGCACCTTTGCCGTGAACCTGGGGGACACCTATGGGGCGGGAAACGTGTGCTACGCCGCCACCGCCGCCGGGGCGCTGCTGTCCCTGCTGCTCATGGGGCTGCTTTTGAAGGCCATGGAGCGGCGGGGGACGGGGGATCTGGGCAGCCTGCTTTTCGACCGGTTCGGGGGCCTTTTGGGGGCGCTGCTGGGGATGCCCCTGATCCTGGGGCTGCAGCTCTGCGCGGTGCTCCCTCTGTTTCGGTTCACCCTGGCCATGGAGCGGTATATCTTCGTGGAGGCGGACTACGTGCCCGTCGCTCTGTATCTTTTGCCGGTGCTGCTCCTGCTGGTGCTGCGGGGCATGGAGTGCGTGGCCCGGATGGCAAAGCTGTTGGCCATCCCGGGGGCCGTGGCCCTGATCATGACTTTGTACCTTGCCTCCCCGGCCTTCCATATCCATCATCTATACCCCCTGTTCAGCCCCGGCTTTTCCGCCTTTTTGACCCAGACCGGGGAGGCCCTCTTTCGCTTTTTGCCCGCCGGGACGGCTTTGTGCGTGGCGGGGAAGGGGTGCCAGGGGCAGGGGCATCTCGGCAGCAGCGTCCGCCGGGGGCTTTTACTGGGCGGGGCGGGGAGCACGGCCATGCAGTTGGGGTTGGGCCTCACCTTCTTCGGCCCGGACATCGCCGGCATGGCCGCCCCCATCTTTTGCATGACCATGGCCGCCCGACAGGAGCGGATGAGCCTGCGCCTCGACATGCTGGTGCTGTTTCTGTGGCTCATGGCGGGGCTGGTGGCAGCCGGGTTCTACGTGTATGCCGCGGCCCTGCTGCTGTGTCAGACAGCGGACATCCAGGACATTCGGCCCGTGGGCGGTCTGCTGGTGCTGGGGACCGTAGGGATGCTGCTCCTGTGCAACTTCGATTCGGAGCGCATCCTGAACGTGGTGCGGCTGGTCTATCATGAAGGATGGCTGCTGTTCCTTGTGCCGATCGCGGGGATGCTCCTGGGGGCGTTGGGAAAGGAAGGAAAGGGATGAAGCGACTGTTTTGCAGCGTGCTCCTGTTGCTGCTGCTCCCCCTGGGCGGCTGCCTGCAGGGTCTGCCCCTGGACAAATACTGCTACGTGCTGGATCTGGGCGTGGAGCGTGGGGAGACGCTGCCCTATCGGTTCGTGTTCCTGCTGAACGAGGACACCGCCGGTGAGGAGGGAGAGGAGGGCGGCCGGGGCCAGGTATCCATGATCTGGGCCGAGGAACGGACCCTCTTTTCCGCCGTGGAAGCCCTGTCCGGGGCCCTGCCTGCCCAGCTGTCCTTTGAGCGGACCACCCTTTTGGCCTTCTCTAGGGAGCTGGCGGAGAGCGGGGAGATGGGCACCCTGACGGCGGGGGTCCTGGGGCGGCTGAAGATACGGCAGAACGTGCGGATGCTGGTGATCGAGGAGGACATGCGCGCCGCCTTCCAGGGCTTCGTCAGCCCCGCGGATCCCAGCATGAGCCGGCTCAAGACCAACGTGAAGCTGTACGCCGAGGGCCACGGCTACGTGGAGGACTGGGGCCTGAGCGAAATGCGGGAGGCCTTTCGGTTCCGGGTGGGGGACGCCCTGCTCCCCTATGCCGCCCTGGTGGGCGGAGGGCCTACGGCGGACATGGCCGGGGGCCAGGTCTATCCCTACGTGGGCGGCGGCTTGCTGGGGGAGGGGCAGCTCAAGACCTCCCTGTGCGGCGGCGCCGTCTTCGCAGGGGATCGGATGGTGGGGGTCCTGTCCGGCCAGCATACCATGCTGGTGCTCATGGTCAAGGGGACCTTTCAGGAGGGGCATCTGACCCTGCCTCAGGAGGACGGCGGGCCCCTGGAGATGGCCCTTTACGCCGTGGAACCGCCCAAAAGGATTTGGGAACCGGGCCGCTTCACCTGCCGGCTGACGCTGGAGGCGGATATGGAGGACCCCCTGCGGGTAGAGATGGACGAGAAGGAACTCATCCGGCGGATCGAGACGTATCTATCCAAGGAATTGACGCGGGTGTTCCGGGCCACGGCGGATGCCGGGGCGGACGTCTTTTGCCTGGGGCGGGAGGCCATCCGGGACTATGCCGCCTGGACGGCCTGGCAAGCCGCCCCCTTTCCGCAGAGGCTGGGGGAGGTGGAAGCGTTGTTCCAGGTCCGGGTGAAGCTGTCCCACAGCCCCCGGGACCCGGCGTTGGAATAAAGGAGGAAGGGAAATGATCCTGTTTCTTTTGGCGGCCGCCGCATTGCTCGCCTATGGGCTCGTCTACGTCCGCTTCACGATAAAAAAGGGCGGCATCGCTGCCGCCCTGGTGGTACTGATGTTGGTACTGGTGGACATGGGCCTGCTGGCCCTGGTGCTGTACTTCCGCACCCACACCTGAAGGATCACTCCAAATCGTCGGGGATGTACTTGCGGGCATCCAGGATGTGATCGTGGAGCAGGGTGCTGGCCTTGTCCACCTCGCCGGCCCGGCAGGCGTCCAGGATGGCCTGATGCTCCTGGATGGACTGGCTCCGGCGGGAGGGATCGGAATAGAGGGCGTCTCGGAGATACCGATCCGCGTTGCAGTGGATGAGCTCGATGAACATGTCCGCCACCTTATTGTTGGCCCGGCGGGTAAGAAGCTCATGGAACTTGTAGTTGAGCCGCTCGTCCTCGAAGAGTTCGCTGGTGATCTTCTGCTCGTCGATGACCGCCTGGAGCTCATCAAAGTCCTCCTCGCTCATGAGGGGGATGGCCCGGCGGGCGATGTAGTAGGAGATGCTGGCCCGGATCTCCATCATGTCCTCCAGGGAGGAACGGGAGAGCTGGGTCACGGTAGAGCCCCGGTTGGGATGGATGGTCACCAATCCCTGGGCCTCCAGCTGGCGCAGGGCCTCCCGCACGGGGATATGGCTCACGGTCAAAGCGGAGGACACCTCGTCCTGCTTGAGCTGCGTGCCGCCCTTCAGCTTGCCGCTGATGATGCCTTCCTTGAGCACGCGAAAAACCCATTCCTGGGTCGCACCGGTCCGAGGACCAACGGCCTCGGCCAATTCTCGATAATCCATACGCACCTCACATTCATTGCTTTTGGAAACCAAATATATTATATAAGCTCATGAACGAATAGTCAATCCGTTTATGCAGCATGGTCCCCAAATATTCCACGTTTTTCCGCTTCGTTTGCAAAATATTCCGGTGCATATAGGAACAGGGGCACCTTTTCGGAGGCCGGGCCCGTGAGCGGCGTTCCCTCCACGGTGATAAGGGGATGGACGGGGATCACGTAGTAGCTGACCTTGCCGACAAGATCGGTCACGTCGTCCGTGTAGAGGGCCTGGTCCACCCCCTCGAAGGCGGAGAGGAGCGTAGCATAGCCGTCCTCGCTCTCCCGGTAGAGGAGATACCGGATGAAGCTCTGCCTGGGGGTGAAGCGGATGGTCACCATGGTCCCGGTCCGGGAGAGGGTCAGATCCGTGGGCGGCTCCGGCTCCGACCAGAAGGGGCTGGGAGCCGTGGGCTCCGTGCCCTTCAAAAAGTATTCCCACACCCCGTACCTCTCCGGCGTATAGGCCGTGGCCAGGACCGCCTCGTGCTGGTTCTCCATGGTGTACCCGTCCAGGCGCACCCGGACGACGGAGTCCGGCTGGTGAAAGGCGGGGGCGTCCTCCCCTTCGTACAGGCCCTGGAGCACCTGCTTCATGAGCTGGGCCGGATAGTCGCCGCCCCCCGTGTCCGGGGGCAGGAGCTTGCCGCCGCTATTCTCGTCGAAGCCCATCCAGACCACCGCCGCGTGGCGGCTGGTGTAGGCGGCCAGCCACACGTCCCGGTTCCCCGTTTCGTCCCCCACGGTGCCCGTCTTGGCGGCCACCTCCATGGGCAGGTCTTTGAGGGCCTTGGCGGTGCCGCTTTTCACCACGCTTTGGAGCATGCTGGTGAGGATGAAGGCGTTGCCCTCGCTCATGACCCGGCGGGCGAGGGGCACGGCGCGGTAGACCGTGTCCCCCTGCCGATCCTCGATCCGGCGGATGAGGACGGGGGCGTGGTATACGCCCCCCGCGGCAAAGGCGGCGTAGGCGACGCACAGCTCCTGGGGGGAGACCCCGTAGGTGAAGCCGCCCAGGGCCAAGGCGAGGCGGGTATCGTTTTTATCGAAGGGGATGCCCAACTGTCGGGCGAATCGCTTGCAGCGGCCGATGCCCAGCCGGGAAAAGAGTTCCACCGCCGGGATGTTCAAAGAGCGGGTCACCGCCTCCCGCATGGTCACCCAGCCCTTGTAGCGGCGGTTGGCGTCGGAGGGGGCGTAGTCCCCAAAGGTGGCGTTCTCGTCCAAAAGCATCTCCGCCGCCGTGTACCCGCTTTCCAGGGCCGGGGCGTAGACCAATATGGGTTTGATGACGGAGCCGGGCTGGCGGCGGATGCGGGTGGCCCGGTTGTAGCTTAGGGCCACCTCCTGGTCCCGGCCCCCCACCAGGGCGGAAATATAGCCGGTCTGGGCGTCCATGAGGCAGATGGCTCCCTGGGCGCTCTCCCCGTTCACCTGGGGGAAGAGCTCGTCTTGGCGGAACAGCTCCTCGCACAACAGGTTGGCCTCCCGATCCATGCCCGTGTAGACGCGATACCCTCCGGACAGCAGCTGGGCCATGGAGATGTTCAGCAGCCGACAGCTCTCCAGCAGGGCGTAATCCACGTAGTACCCCCGCCGCTCCAGCGTCGGGTCCCGAAAAAGCCGCAGGGGACGGGCGGCGGCCTCCTCGGCGTCCTGCTCCGAGATCATGCCGTATCCCGCCATTAGGTGGAGGATCACGCCCCGTCGGCCCACGCTGGCCTCGGGCCGGAGCCGGGGGGAGAACCGGCCGGGGGACTTGAGCACCCCGGCTAAAAGGGCCGCCTCGTCCAGGGTGAGCTCCTTGGCGGACACGCCGAAGTAGCCCCGGGCCGCCGTCTCCAGCCCGTAGAAGCCGCCGCCGAAGTAGACGGTGTTGAGATAGAGCTCCAGGATCTGGTCCTTGCCGTAGATCCGCTCCAGCTGCACCGCCAGGATGGCCTCGTCCACCTTCCTCGACAGCTCCTTGCGGCTGTTCAGGTGGGTGAGCTTGATGAGCTGCTGGGTGATGGTGCTGGCCCCCTCCACGAAGGCCCCGGCCTTAAGATCGCTCCAGGCGGCTCCCAGGATGCGGATGAAGTCCACCCCCGGATGGTCGTAGAACCGGGCGTCCTCGGCGGCGATGAAGGCGTTCTTCACGTGGGCGGGGAGGTCTTCGATGGACAGCAGCAGCCGGTTCTCTCCCTTGCCCAGGGCGGAGAAGAGACGATCCTCCCCGTCGAAGATCTGGACCGACAGCTGCTCGTAGCTCAGCTTCTCCTCGTCCAGCATGTGCCAGGCGTCCCGGCTGAACACGTAGGCGGCCAGGGCGGCCACCGGCGTCAACAACAAAACCGCAAGGAAAAAAAGCCACCGCCTCAGAGGGCGGCGGCAGGCTTTTCGGTTGCGTTCGCTTTTCGTTCGTCCCATGATGGGATAGTATGGGACGAAAGACGGGCCCCTATGCTATTTGAACAGAAAGCGGCGGACCCGCTTGGTATAGAGGACGGTGGCGGCTTCAAAGAGGATGTCCAGCAGGAAGAACACCGCCTCCACCAACAGGACCAGCACCACGAAGGGCACCTTTTGGGGCACCAGGGTCCACAGGTCCACCCCGGCGACGGTGTGCAGCGCCCACAGGGCCAGGGCCGTGCCCAGATTGCAGTAGAGGACCGTGAAGACGGAGCGGACGGAGGGGACCGTGATAAACTTTTGGAAGAACCGGCGCACGATGCCGTAGTGGCCCAGGAGCGCCACATAGAAAAACCAGCTGATCCGATCCGGGCAGAGGATGAACCCCAGGATGCTCACCGTCAAAAAGCACAGCCAGGCCGTGCCGAACAGATCCTCCTCCACCAGGATGACCACGAAGAAGCTGGCGAAGCAGGCGCATAGGAAGCGAAACCCGGTGAGCACCTCCGAACCGTAGAGGAACAGCAGTGTCAACGCCGCCACCATGGCTCCCAGGGACAGGCGGCGGCCCGGGGACAGCTTTGTCCGATCCATCAGTGACAGCCTCCGCAGTTACAGAGGCAGTTGAGACAGAGCATGGTGGTGCACCAGTCGCACATGTCGCAGTCCTGTCCACCCATGTGGATGGGCCCGGAGGCGTAGCCCCGACCCGTGTTCATGACGGTGGCGTAGGCGTTTTGATACTCCGTGTTCCCCGGCTCCATGCTGCAGGCCATGGAAAGGTGCTGCCGGGCCTGGTCGTACCAGCCCCAGCGGAAGTAGAGGATGCCGTAGAGGTAGTGCCACTCCGCATTGCGCAGCGGAATGCCGTCTAAGATGGACTTGGCGGCGCTCAGGTTGTTTTGGGCGAAGTAGCTCCGCACCCGGGAGAACTCCCGGGCGTAGTCCCCGGCGTAGCTCCCCTGGCTCTGCCAGTAGCCGCCCTGGCCGTAGGAGCTCTGCCCATAGCTCTGGTAGCCCCCGTGGGGGGCGGAGGAGCCGTAACCGGAGGATTCCTTCTTCTTGGTGAGCAGCTCGTAGGCCTGGTTGATCTCCTTCAGCTTCTCGTTGGCCAGGTCCTTCATGGGGCCGTCGGCATACCGGTCCGGGTGATACTTCTTCACCAGATCCAGATAGGCCTTTCGGATCTCCTCCTGGGAGGCGTTTTCGCTGACCCCCAAAACCTTATACGGATTCATCTCGGACCTCCTTGCCGTCGCTTTCCAACACCCGGCGGGTGCGCTCGGGGCACCCCAGGGTGAGCACGTTTTCCATCACGCCCCTGTCCCGGCTGGGGGACAAGAGGTCGAAGGCCTTGTGGGCCTCCTCCAAAGAGGCATATAGTCCGAAAGCCGCCTCCTCCTTGGTGCTGTTCGCCTTCAAATAGGGGTTGAAGGCTCCCTTCTTTTCATCCTTCTTTCGATCGTCCCAGGCGTCCATGAGATAGATCCACCGGCCCAGGTTGTAGAGGAGCCATCTAAGGGGCGGTTTCTCCTGCTCCGGGAAGGGGAGCATGTCCGCCAGGGATTCCAAATACCGGCCCGTGGGGTCAGCGGCGGCGTCCACCCGTCCGTCCTCCGCTTCCATGGCGGCCTGGTCCCGATAGAACTGCTCCGTTCGGGCCTGGAGCGCCGGATAGTCCCGAGCGGCCCGGCGCACCGCCCCCTTCAAAAGCAGGGCGGCGGTCCCTTTCACCAGGGCCCGTTCGTCCCGCCAGTCGTCCAGGCACTTGTAGTAGGCCAGCAGCAC
Organism: Clostridia bacterium; assembly: GCA_017545535.1. Lineage (GTDB taxonomy): Bacteria > Bacillota > Clostridia > Christensenellales > CAG-138 > RUG472. The sequence continues at coordinate 23,303 of JAFWMS010000008.1, forward strand.
GTTCACCGCCGCCGCGAACCGAAGGGCCGGGGTCTCCAGCCGGTACTTTCGCCTGGGATCGTGGCACCGGTGGAGACAGTGACAGCGCTTGGCGTCCACCGTTTCCCCCAGCTCTCCGGAGAAGAGCAAGGCCAGGAAGGCGCAGTCATATTGAAGGAACAGGGAGGAGAGGGGGCCGTAGCGGCGGCGCATGCATTGGCACAGGCCGCAGTACCAGCTTTTGTAGCTGGCGGCTTCCCGGACCTTCAGTTCCGATTCGATTGTCCCGACGTATCCGAACATAGAGCCTCAATAGGGACATTATAGCAGAAATCTGCGGCTGTGGGTGGCCGAATTGTGAAAAAGATGGGAAACCGTGCGTGAAAGAGGCCGGATGGGGCAGGATAGGCTTATGATCTGGCTTTGTTTCGGCGCGTTGACGGCGGCGTATCTGCTCCTTTGGCCCTTTAGCCTCCGGGTGGAGGGGCGGCTGTCCCCCACCTCGGGCCGGGGGGAGGTGATCGTGGCCTCCCTGGTTCACCTGCGGCTCGAAGGGGACTTTCTGCAGCCGCCCTTTTTGGCCCTCTATCGGTTGGACGGCCGGGGCCGCCGCAAGCGCCTGAAGGGGAGCCGGGGCAGGGGGTCGAGCTTCCGCCCCGTCCTCCGGGGGGAGCGGGTCTGCGCGTCCCTGTATCTGGGCGTGGCGGGGGACGGGGCGGCCACGGTGGAGCTGCTGGGGCTCCTATACGCCCTGCTGACGGCCCTGGGGGAGGCGGCCTTCCGGCGGGTGGACCTTCGAAGCATGGCCTGCTTCGACAAAGACATCTGCGCCCTGCAGCTTTCGGGAATAGGCCGCTTCGTCCTGGCACAGAATATCCTTGAATATCTGAAAGGAAGAAAACAAAATGCCATCCGTTGAATCCATCATCGAGACCACCATGGCCCGGCTCAAGGCCATCGTGGACGTGAACACCATCGTGGGCGAACCCATCCCCGCCGGAAACGGGGTGGTGGTGCCCGTGTCCCGGGTCAGCTTCGGCTTCTTCTCCGGCGGCGGGGAGTACGCCCCCACCGGCAAGGTGGCCGGGGCCGCCCTGGCGGAGCAGAAGAGCTATCCCTTCTTGGGCACCGCCGTAGCCGGAGTGTCCCTGACCCCCAAGGCCTTTCTGGTCACCACGGAGGAGGGGGTCACCGTGGTCCCGGCCAACTACGATTCCACCCTGGATCGGCTGGTGGGCCAGCTCCCCAAGTTCGTGAAGGAGGTCCGGCTGAGCCTACAGCAGAAGGAGCAGGAGCAGGAAGGGGACGCGTGGTGAGGCGGTTTCGGCTGCTGTTGCTGGCCCTGCTGCTGTTGGTCCCCAAGGAGGCCCAGGCGGCCCCAAAGGGGGATGTGGTCACCGCAAAAGCCTATGCCCTCGTGGAGGCGGGCAGCGGGCGGCTGCTTCTGGGGAAGAACGAACACGATCGGCTCCCCATGGCCAGCACCACAAAGATCATGACCGCCCTGCTCCTCATCGAGGCGGGGGAGGATCTGGACATCCTGGTGTCGGTGCCCCCGGAGGCGGCGGCCACCGGCGGCACCTCCATGCACCTGGCCGCCGGGGAGCGGGTGAGCCTCAGGGACCTTTTGTACGGCCTCATGATGGTCAGCGGCAACGACGCCGCCGTGACGCTGGCGGTCCATCTCTCCGGGTCGGTGGAGACCTTCGCGGCCCGGATGAACGCCAAGGCGGCCGCACTGGGCTGCGCCGACACCCATTTTATGAACCCTCACGGCCTCCACGATCCGGAACACTACACCAGCGCCTATGACCTTGCCCGCATGGCCCGGGCAGCCATGGAGCATCCCTTCTTTCGGGAGCTGGTGAGCACCCGGCAGTATACCACGACCACCGGCAACAAGCCCCGGACCTTTCGCACCAAAAACAGGGTGCTGACGGAGGTGGAGGGGGGCTGCGGCGTGAAGACGGGATACACCAAAAAGGCGGGCCGCTGCCTCTGCTTCGCCGCCCGGCGGGCGGGGATGCTGCTCATCGGGGCGGTGCTCCACGCGTCGGATATGTGGGGCGACGCCGGGAAGCTGCTGGAGGAAGGCTTCACCGCGTACGAGCTCAAGACCTTTCTGCCTGCCAACGGGGCGGCGGGGCAGGTCCCCGTCACCGGCGGCGTGAAAAAAACGTTGCCTGCCGTGACGAAAGAGGGTATACTGTATCCCATCAGAAGGGATGGGCGAGAGGAAGCTGCCCTGGACGTCCGGTTGCCCGCCGCGGTGGCGGCCCCCATCGCAAGGGGCGTTCCGTTGGGAAAGGCGGTGTTGACGGTGGACGGGGAACAGGTCGCGATCGTGACCCTGCTGGCCGGCGAAGGGGTGGATATACCGCCGCTTGGGTGGTTCCTCCGGCGGATCGCCTGGGAGTATCTCACTGCATAGAAAGGAAAGAGCATGGGGGAGCGGCTGCAAAAATTCATGGCGACCGCGGGGGTGGCCTCCCGTCGGGCCTCGGAAAAGCTCATCGAGGAGGGGCGGGTCACGGTGAACGGCATCGTGGCCACCCTGGGCATGTCCGTGGAAGAGGGGGACAAGGTGCTCCTGGACGGGCGGCCCCTGCAGGCGGAGCAGAAGCGGATCGTCATCCTCTTTTACAAGCCCCGGGGCGTCATCTGCTCCAGCATAGATCCGGAGGGCCGCAGGACCGTCCAGGACTTCTTCACCGAGATCCCGGAGCGGCTCTATAACATCGGCCGCCTGGATCTAAATTCCGAGGGTCTGCTCCTCATGACCAACGACGGGGACCTGTGCAACAAGATGACCCATCCTAAGTTCAAGGTGGAGAAGACCTACTACGCCGTCTGCGACGGGAAGCTCACCGCCCAGCAGCGCGCCCAGCTTATCAACGGCGTCATGCTGGAGGACGGCATGACCGCCCCCGCCCGCATCAACTACACCACCACAAACCAAAAGGGGGATACGGGCATTTCCATCACCATCCACGAGGGCCGCAACCGGCAGATCCGGCGCATGCTGGAGGCCGTGGGCCACAGGACCCTCCGCCTCAAGCGGGAAGGGTACGGCCCCCTGACCCTGGGGGAGCTCAAGAGCGGCGAATGGCGGTATCTCACGGACAAAGAGGTGGACGCCCTGCTGCGATCCGCCAAACAATAACCACAGGTTCATACAAAAAGCAACCACCGGTTCCCCACGGCAGGGGGCCGGTGGTTTTCGATTTTCAAAACCCAATGAAAAGGAAAAAGAAAAGGAAAATGCAAAGGAGAATGAAAAGGAGAGGGAGAATGAAACATTTTTTGCTCTCTCTCCCTCCTTCCTCCAGAGAGAAAGAACGGTCCCCCTTGGGGATGCTCTCAGATCCCCATGACCCACAGCTTCCAGACGGCCAACGCCTCCCTGAGGTACATCCCCGTCATATAGAGGGGGTAGCCGTCGGCGCTGGGGAGGCCGTCCGCCGCCATGCCCAGAGCGGCGGCCATGCGGCGCGCCCGGTAGAGATGGTAGGCGCTGGACACCACGGCCACCCGGCTCGGATCCCCGCCGGTCCCCTCGATGAGGGCCTTGGAGAAGGACAGGTTCTCCCAGGTGGAGGTGGATTTGTCCTCCAGGAGGATCCGGTCAGCCGCCACGCCCTTCTCCACGAGATACCGACCCATGGCTTCCGCTTCGGAGATGTCCTCGCCCTCTCCCTGTCCGCCGGAGACCAGGGCCCGGGCCCCGGGGTTCCGCTGCAGGTGCTGTATGGCCCTGTCGCACCGGTGCCGGACGGAGATGGAGGGGGTCTGGCCGTACACCGCCGCCCCCAGGACGATCACGTAGGGGGCGTCGCTCTCCCCGGCGGCAAGGGCCGCCTGCAGGATGGGCACCTCCGGGATCAGCAGCACCAGGAGGAGCCCCGTCGCCACGGCCGCCAGGCGCTTTAGGCCCCGCTTGCCGAAGCGGAACACCAGCAGGAGCACCCCCGCGCCGAGAGGCACCAGGGCGGCATAATGATAGCCCGAGGCCCGGAAGGTGAACAGGAAGGCCACCAGGCCCACCAGGGCGCCCAGGACGATCCAGAAGGCCCAGACGGGCCTAAAAAGGACGGGGAGGATCAGGGCAGCCAAAAGCGCCGCCACGTACCGATAGTGGGGCGGCAAACCGAACCAGACGGAAAGGGCCAGCAGCGCCAGGGCGAGGACGGCCCATATCTTTGGTTTTGCGGAAGCTTGCTTCATGCCCGCAGTATACCCCGTCCGGGCGCCTCATGGCAAGGGCGGGAGGCGGCGATTTACAGGACCGTTGCGAAAAAGTTACAAAAACAGCCGTAGATCCCCGGTCTCGATGGCCAGCATGCAGTCGAGGGCCAGCCGAAACCGGACCGCCGCCGCCTCCAAGGCCAGGGTGTCCCCGGTCTTCAGGTACACGTCCATCTCATGGAGGGGCACCGTGGCGTCGTCCATGACCCCGTGGTTGAGGAACAGCTCCGCCTTGCGGCGCATCTGCTCGTATCGGGTCCGCAGGACCACGTAGGTCCGCTGGGCCGATACCGAGTCCCCGGACCGGGCGGCGAAGAGCACCTGCCCGCACAGCTCGTCGAGCTCGGTGCACCGGTCCTTCAGGTACAGGGAGGGGAAGATGAACAGGAACAGCAAAAACAGGACGGACAGCACCGTGAACACCCGCCGGACCTTTACGAACACAGTGCCTTCACCTCCTTTTGGGGGATGTCCAACACCTTCGCCCCCCGGCGCTCCCTAAGCTGCAGCCGCAGGGAGCCGTCCCCCAGATATTGGAGATAGAACACGTCCTCGATCTCCCGTACCCCGTATTGCCGGAGCAGGGCCCGCAGGGCCTTGGGCTGGATCGATAGATGCCTCAGGGCCGTCCGACACCAGGCCCCGTCCAGGATGAGCATGTGGCTGAGCTTGGGCTGGGGCTGATCCCCCTTCTTTTTTTGCAGGACGGACAGGGTGCCGTTGGTCTCCAAAATGGCGTACTGGACGGACTTGAGATCGAACACGTCCTCCGAGCGCAGATGGTCGCACAGATCCGACACCGTGTAGTTGGCCAGCCGCAAAACCCCTTCCTGCAGGACCCCCTCCCGGACCAGCAGCAGGGGAGACCCGCACACGAAGGTGCGGAACCGGCGGAAACGGAGGCTGAGCCGGGCCACGGTCTGCTGGACCAGATACAGCGCCAGGATGGGCACGATGCTGTAGAGCAGGGGGATGTTGGTGTCCGCGATGGCCGTGGAGGCAAGGTCCGCGATGGCCAGGGTGATGATGAGGTCGAAGGGCTGTAAGTCGGCGATCTGCCGTTTGCCCGTCATCCGCAGGATGAAGAGGATGAACGCGTAGAGCAGCACCGCCCGCAGAAACAATATCAGCATACCCTCAGGATGCCCCAAAAATATATTTGCGATTCCGCGAGAAATAAAAGGGAAAAGAGGATTTGCGTCGAATTTATTAAAAGATGGGTCATAATGAAGACTCATAATGCATGAAAACTTGCAGGAGGGAAAAATGTTGACCAACATGAGTCTATGGGGTATGGCTGCGGCTGCCGCCGATCTGCCGTTTCTCACCGTATTCGTGCTGGGCTTCGGCACCGTCTTCGTGGGTTTGCTGGCGTTGATCCTGATCATCACCCTGCTGGGGAAGATCATGGGCAGATCGACGGCTAAGGAAGCTCAGAAGGCGGCTGTTGCCGCGCCCGCCGAACAACCCGCCGCGCCCGTTCAGGCTGCGGCCGAACCGGAACCGGCTTCCGAGCCCGTGGTGGAAGATTTCGAAGACCGCCAGAGCATGGTGGCCGCCATCTCCGCCGCCATCGCCACCGTCATGGGCGAGGACGTGAGCGGCATCCGTATCCTATCCATTACTAAAGTTGATTGAGGGAGGAAACAAAAATCATGCGTACTTTTAACGTGACTGTAAACGGTGTCCTGTATCAGGTGGAAGTGGAAGAGATCGCCGCCGGCGCTCCCGCTGCGGCTCCCGCTGCCCGGCCCACCGCCGGTCCTCGTCGGCCCATCGGCGCCGCGGCTCCCGCCGCC
>JAFWMS010000009.1 GCA_017545535.1 Clostridia bacterium
CGGTCTCTCGAGCCAGGAGTTCCGCAAAAGCGGCTTCGTCCTCCTTCAGGAGCAGCGCTAGACGTCTCAGCTCCAGCATCACTACATCGTAGATGGCATCCTCTCGTATGTAATGCCGTTTGGTACATGTACCCCTGAAATTGCCCTTGTAATTCGAGCAGCTGAAGAACCGGATCTCTCTGTTAATCGTATTCGTATGGAACCAGAGCTTCGTTCGCTGCTGAATCCGTTATCCCTTCTCGTACCAAAAAGCAGGGCGTCCACTCGGATGACCTGCACTTTCTGTTCAATGTGGAGATTGAATTCGAACGCCCGAGGGAGTGAATGAGGCTCCATGTGGCGCTGCAACGCCTGGCTGCGCCGGTCTTATGCGCAGAGCCGTGCTTCGCGCGAACATGTCGGGCGCGCGGCTATGAATCCGATCGCCGCAGTCCGCTCATCTATGGGCGCAAACTAAATCGATCATTCCGTTTTTATGACAAAGAGAAATTTAAAAAGAGGGGTGCGGCTTCCGTAACGGAAGCAATACCCCTCCTTGAAGTTCTTTTGGGCGGCTTTCCTTTCAAGAAAAGCCGCAAATAACAGTATTATTCTTCCTCTATCCTAGTGATACTGGCGCCCAGGGCGTTGAACTTGTGCTCCAGGTGCTCGTAGCCCCGGTCGATGTATTCGATGCCCCTGACCTTGGTTTCGCCGGTGGCGGAAAGCCCGGCCACGATGAGGGCCGCCCCGGCACGCAGGTCGGTGGCGTGGATGTCCGCGCCCTTGAGCCCCTCCACGCCCCGGATGCGGGCGGTGCGCTTGCTGACGCTGATGGAGGCGCCCATCTTCCTAAGCTCCTTCACGTGGTTGAACCGGTTTTCAAAGATGTTCTCCACCACCACGGAATTGGAAGCGGCGGTGGTGAGATAGGCCATCATGGGCTGCTGCAGGTCCGTGGGGAAGCCGGGGTACACGGCGGTTTTGATGTTCACGCCCCGGGGCCGATTGTCCATCTTCACCCGGAGATAGAACTCCCGCCCGTCGTCGCCCTCCACGATCTGGGCGCCGCTTTCCAGAAGCTTGGCCGTGATGGCCTCCATATGGATGGGGATCACGTTCTTGATGATCACGTCGCCCCTTGTGGCGGCGGCGGCGATCATGTAGGTGCCGGTCTCGATCTGGTCGGGGATCACGGCATAGCTGCAGCCGCGAAGCTTTTTGCGGCCCTGGATACGGATCACGTCCGTGCCCGCGCCCTTTATGGAGGCGCCCATCATGTTGAGGAAGTTGGCTACGTCCACCACGTGGGGCTCCTTGGCCACGTTTTGGAGCACCGTCTGCCCCTCCGCCTTGCAGGCCGCCAGCATCAGGTTGATGGTGGCGCCCACGGACACGAGATCGAAGAAGATCTCCGCCCCCCTCAGCTTTTTCGCCTGGGCTCGGACCACGTTCCGGCTCTCGTCGATATACACGTTGGCGCCCAGGGCCCGAAGGCCCTTGATGTGCTGGTCGATGGGCCTCGGCCCGATGACACAGCCTCCGGGCAGCGCCAGCTCCACTTCGCCGTAGGCGCCCAGCATAGCGCCCAACAGATAATAGGAGGCCCGCATGGCGCCCACCTCGGGGAAGGTGGCGTCCACGGTGTTGATGGGGGTGGGGTCGATCCGCATGCAGTCGCCCCGGGTGAAGTCCACCTGGGCGCCCATGCGGGAAAGGATATGCTTCAACGTCTGCACGTCCTGGATGGCGGGCAGGTTCTCCAGAATACAGCACTCCTGGGCCAGGATCGCCGCCGGGATGATGGCCACCGCCGCGTTCTTCGCCCCGCTGATGGTCACGGTCCCCTCGAGCCGCCGTCCGCCCTGGATGCTATAGTATTGGTTCATATGCTGCCCTCCGAAAAGTAGGCGTTGAATGCCTTATCTTTTACTATACAGATTTTTCGCTTTCCCGTCAACCGTCACCCGTTTTTCCGCTCAAGAGAGATCGTAGAGCAGGTCGTAGGCCTCGTACCAGGCCCGGAGCGTCCCGTCCTGGGCCCAGCGGACGAGGAGGCTGTCGATAAGGGTGATGAGATCCTTCTCCTCGCTGGTGCCGATCACGTGGTAGTCCACCGTGCCGAGAGCGTAGGGGGAGATGACCATGGTCTTCTCCCGGTGGGACAGGGCCTGGGACCGGGGCATGCACACCGCGTCCAACGACCCGGCCCTGAGGGCCACCAGCATGTCGTAGTAGGCGGCGTAGGTGACGATGGCGAGGCCGTTCTCCTCGTCCTGCTGATACTGGCTCAGCACCCTGTTGGCGTCGGTGTTATGGAGGACGCCGATCCGCTTCTCCGCCAAGTCCTCTTTTTCAGGGAGGCTGTAGCCCATGAGGACGCAGGGATCCCGGTAGAAGGGGGCCTCGGTGACCAGATACTTTTTGCCGGTGAGCTTATCGAGGCTCATGACGGTCACGTCGACGTTCCCCTCCTCCATCTGCCAGGTGACGGTGTGCCGGCTCACGGGCGTCATCTCACACCCGTCCTGGCTGTTGAAGATGACCTGAGACAGGGCCATGCACAGGGCCGGCTCCAGCCCCACCCCGTTTTGGTTCAGACCGTAAACGTTTTCGTCCACCCCCACCCGCAGGGTGCCCTTCTTGCGGAGCACGTCGATCTCCGCGTTGTTGAGGTAGCTGTCGGCGGGCTGGTTCACCAGAATGGCCAGGAACACCACCACCAGCAGCCCCAGCAAAAACAGCACCGGGCGCAGGGGCAGCTTCTCCTGCCAGTTGTCGGGCAGGAGCCGCCGCCGGTGTTTTTGGACCTTTTTGTTGAACCTGGTCTCCATCCGAATCAGTATACCAAAGAACGGCGCAAAAGAAAAGAGGGGGAAAGTCCTGTACAAGGCCGGGAAAATCCGGTACAATGGAACCATCAAAACCGGGAGAAAAGGGACATGAGACTGTTTATCGCCGTGCCGCTGCCGAAAGACGTGCAAAAAAAGGTGTTCGCCTTCGAGCAATCGCTGAAGGAATGCTCCACCGGAGGCCGGTTCGTGCCCCAGGGGAACCATCACGTGACCTTGCGGTTCATCGGGGAGAGCAACGACCTCGCCGACATCGCCTTCGCCATGGACCAGGCGGTGGCGGACGCCCGGCCCTTCACCCTGCGGCTGGGAGGCTACGGCTGCTTCGACCACGGCGGCGCCCGGACCAGCTTCCTCCGGGCGGAGGGGGATTTGGACGAGCTCTTCCGCATCCACGAGATGCTGGAGGCCAGCCTGTGGGAGCGGGGCTTCTGCAAGGGCAAGGGGCGGCTCGTCCCCCACGTCACCCTGGGCCGAGCCGTGGAGCACGGGGACATCTCCCACCTGCAGCTGCCGGAAAACGCCAGCTTTCGGGTCAACTCCATCGTCCTATACGAAAGCACCAACGAGAAGGGCAGGATGGTGTACACGCCGGTGCACACCGCCAGGTTCTGATGGCCGCGCCCCTCACCGTTTGGATGGGCCGCTCGGGCAGCGGGAAGAGCACCCGCCTGTACGACCGGCTCATTGCCCACGCCCAAAAGGGGGAGCGGGCCACGCTGGTGGTGGCGGAGCAATACACCTTCGAGGCGGAAAAGGCCCTCTGCAGCCGGCTGGGAGGGCTGTTGGGGGTCCAGGTCCTCTCCTTCTCCCGGCTCTGCGAGCGGGTGCTCCAGGAGCGGGGGGCGGAGCTCCCCGTCATCGGCGGCCCCGGACGGCGGATGATCCTGCGCCGGGCGGCCCTGAACCGGAAGAAGGAGCTGACCCTCTTCAGCCGGGTGGCGGAGAGCCGGGGCTTTGCCCAGCGGATGGACGAGATCATCACCCGCTGCAAGCAGAGCGGCGCCGGGCCCGAGGATCTGCGGCAGGCGGCCGAGGCCCTGCCCGAGGGGAGCCAGCTTAGGGGGAAGCTGGCGGACATCGCCCTGCTCTTCGGGGAGAGCGAGGATTTTTTGCGGGATCGGTATCTCACCCAAAGCGACCTGTGGGACCGGGCCGGGGAATCCCTGGAGGGTTCCTTCCTCACGGGGACGGACCTGTACGTGGACGGCATCGACATCCCCAGCCGCCAGCTGTTCCGGCTCATGGGGCGGCTGCTGGGGGTGTGCCGGTCCGTGACCGTCACGCTGCGCATGGACCCGGACGGCCGGGATGGGGAGCTTTTCGCCCCGGACGTACGCACCTTTTATAAGCTTCGACAGGTGGCCCAGGAGGCGGGCAGTCCCTTCTTTGTGGAGGGCTGCCGCCGGGACAAGCCCCGGCCCCCGGAGCTGAAGCATTTGGAAAAGCATCTCTTCGCCCAGGACGAGGCCGTCTTCCCCGGCCCCGTGCCGGCCCTGACACTGTGGGCCTCCCCGGATCGGGAGACGGAGGCGGAGCGCTGCGCCCAGGAGGTCCAGCGGCTGGTCCGCCAGGGCCACCGGTATCGGGACGTGGCCGTCATGGTCACCGACGGGGGCGGGTACGTGTCCCGCATCCGCCGGATCTTCGCCCGCATGGGCATCCCTCTCTTTTACGACGTCACCCGGCCCGTCACGGGCCACAGCGCCATGGATATGGTCCTCTCCGCCGTCCGCTTCGTCCAAAGCGGCAGCATGGAGGACGCTCTGCGCATCCTCAAGAGCGGCTACGGTCCCTGCACCGTGGGCGAGGGGGAGATCTTCGAAAACTACGTGCTGCGCTACGGCCTCTACGGCGGGAGCCTGGCCGCCCCCTTCACCTTCGGGGAGGTGCCCCTGGAGGCGGAGAAGGTCCGCGCCGCCCTGTATCCTCCCCTGGACCGGCTGAAAACCGGCTGCGGCCGGGGCACCACCGGGGCCCAGAAGGCCCAGGCGGTCTACGCCTATATGGAGGAAACGGACCTGCGGGAGCAGCTTCGGGCCCAGGGGGAGGCGTTGATCGCCGCCGGCCGTCCCAACGCCGGGGAGCTGTTCAGCCAGGTCTACACCGTTTTGAGTGGGCTCCTCAGCGACATCGCCGCCATCTGGGGCCGGGACGAGCTGAGCCAGAAGGAGTTTTTGTCCCTGCTGGAGGAGGGGGCCCAGTCCTCCACCATGGGGGTTTTGCCCGGCATGGCGGACCAGGTCATACTGGGTGACTTTGCCCGGACCCGGACCCCGGCGGTGCCCATCCTCTTCGTGCTGGGCTGCAACGAGGGGCTGCTGCCCCCGGCCCGCACCGACGACGAGCTCATCTCCGACGGGGAGCTGGAGCTGCTGAAGGAGCAGGGGCTGGAGCTGTGGACCGGCACCGAGGCCCTCACCGAGATGGAGCGGCTGGAGCTATACACCGCCTTCAATAAGGCCCAGCAGCAGCTGTACTTCAGCTACAGCTTTTCCGCCGACGGGGAGGAGCTTTCCCCCGCCCCCCTGCTGGGCCGGATGCAGCGGCTGTTCCCGGGCCTTATCCCCCGGGACGGGCTGGAGGCGGAGAGCTACCCGCTGGACCGGGAGGGGGGCTTCCGCCGCCTGGTCCGGGAGCTGGCCCTCTACGAGCGGGACGGGTTCGTCAGCGAACAGCTCCCCGCCCAGCGGGCCTACTTCGCCGCGGACGAAACCTACGGCCCCCGGCTCCGACGGGCGGAGGCCGCCCTGAACGGGGGCATCTCCCCCGCGCCCTTCGGCCGCGCTCTGGCGGAACGGATGTACGGCGCCGCCCCCAGCATGAGCGCCAGCCGGCTGGAGCAGTTCAACCGCTGCCCCTTCGCTCACTATTTGAAATACGGTCTGAGGGCCAAGGAGCGGCCCGAGAGCCGGGAGGAGGCCGCCGACGCGGGCACCTTCCTCCACGACGCCTTGGACGCCTTTTTGAAGCTGGTGAAGGAGCGGGGCATCAGCTGGGCCGCCCTCACCGACGAGGACGCCGACGAGCTGGTGGACCAGATCTTGCCCCCCCTCGTGGCCAGCCACAACGACGGCATCTTCCTTCGGGACGTGCGGCTCCGGGAGGCTTTGTTCCTCAGGATCGAGTCCGTGAAGAAGTGCGCCCGGTCCATCGTGAAGCAGATGCAGGCCGGCAGCTACCGCCCCTACGAGACGGAGCTGGCCTTCGGCCCCGAGAGCCCCTTCCCGCCCCTGCTCCTTCACAGCGACGACGGGCAGACGGTGAAGCTCTACGGCCGGATCGACCGGGTGGACACAAGCCCGGCGGGGTACTATCGGATCATCGACTACAAGATGGGGGATCGAAAGTTCGAGCCCGCCAAGATCGCCGCGGGACTGAGCCTGCAGCTCCCCCTGTACCTGGCCGCCGTGGCGGGGCTGGAGGGGGAGATGGGCGGCATGTACTATATGCCCCTGTCCCTGCCCGCCGCCAAGGAGGGCGAGGAGCAGCGCCACGTGCTGCGGGGCGTCACCGACATGAGCGAAGGGTCCCTGGCCGCCCTGGAGCGGGACTTGGACGGGACGTCGAAGATCGTCCAGGGCCTGCGGCGCAAGAAGGACGGGACCCTCAGCGGGAACGTGTGCCGGGCGGAGGACATGCACGTCTTGACCCAAAAGGCGGTCTCGGTGGCGGAGCGAACGCTGAACGCCATGCGCCGGGGGGAGGCGGACGTGATCCCCTACAAGGGGGCCTGCGACTGGTGTCCCTACCAGGCCGTGTGCCGCTACGACAAGCAGCAGAAGGGCTGCCGGGAGCGGGACACCAAGAGGATGACCATAGATGAACTTTTGGCTTTAGCTGAGGGATCGAAATGAACTGGACCAAAGAACAGCAGCGCGCCATAGAAGAAAAGGGGAATTTGATCGTGTCCGCCGCCGCCGGCGCGGGCAAGACCGCCGTGCTCACGGAGCGGGTGGTCCGCCTGGTGCGATCGGGCATGGACATCGACAGGCTCCTGATCCTCACCTTCACCAAAGCAGCCGCCGGGGAGATGAAGGCCCGCATCCAGAACACCCTGCAGCAGCAGGCCGCCGACGAGCAGGACCAGATCCTGAAGGCCCGGCTCTACCGGCAGAGCGCCCGATGCCCCAACGCCAGCATCTCCACCATCCACGCCTTCTGCGCCCGGGTGGTGAACCGGTACTTCCATCTGGTGGGCCTGTCCCCCTCGGCCAAGACCCTGGACGAGACGGAGGCCGCCGTCCTCCGGGACCAGGCTCTGGACGAAGCTTTGACCGCCCTCGCCACGGACGAGGCGGAGTCCTTCCGGCTCCTTATCCGCGCCTTCGAGCGGGAGGACAACCTGAAGCGGGCCATCCTCGCTCTGACGGGCTTTCTCATGGCCCAGCCGGACCCGGAGGGCTGGCTTGGCGAGGCGGAGGACCGGCTCTTGGACCGGGCCGCCTACGACCGGGCGGTGGAGGTCTGCTTCCGGGAGGACAAGGCCGTCTTCGAGGCCGCCCTCAACGATCTTATCCGCCTTCGGGACGGCTATCCCCCCGCCTGGGGGAAGCTGGTGGCGTACCTGGACGAGGCCATCCCCCACGGCCGGGGGGCCCTGCTGCAGCGGACGCCGGAGGACTACGCTCAGGCCCTGTCCGCCGTGGCGTTCGGCCGGCTGCCCACCCAAAAGGATATGGAGGAGCAGGATAAGGAGGCTTTGAAAAAGACCCGGGACAAGGTGAAGGAAACGGCCGCGGAACAGGCCCAGACCTATGGCCAGGACAGGGAGAAGCTGTGGCAGATCCACCTGGCGGGGGGACGGGTCCTCACCGCCCTCATCCGCCTGTGGCGGCGGCAGCAGGCCGTCTACACCCAGAAGAAGCGGGATCGGGACCGGATCGACTTCAACGATCTGGAGCACTGCTGCGCCGAGATCTTGAAGAACGAGGAGGCCGCGGCGGAGTATCGGGATCGGTTCACGGCCATCATCGTGGACGAGTATCAGGACAGCAACGCGGTCCAGGAGGAGATCCTGAACCGGATCAAACGGAGCGACGATCTCTTTTTCGTGGGGGACGTGAAGCAAAGCATCTACGGGTTCCGCATGGCGGAGCCGGGGCTGTTTTTGGAGAAGCTCACCACCTTCACCGGCGACGTCGGGCAGCGGATCGACCTCAACCACAACTTCCGCAGCAGCCCCCAGATCCTGGCCGCGGTGAACCGGGTCTTTGAACAGCTCATGGCCCCCGGCCTGGGCCCCATCGTCTACGACGAGATGGCGGCCCTGCGCCCCGGCATGGACCAGCCGGAGGGACGGGTGGAGCTCCATCTCATCGAGCGGGAGGCGGACAAGACCGCCGAAGACGCCGAGGACGTGGCCGCCGCCGAGGCGGAGGCCCGCTTCTGCGCCCGGCGCATCCGGGAGATGATGGAGACGGAGACCTATCAGGAGAGCGCCGACGCCGCGCCCCGGCCCTACCGGTTCGGGGATTTCGCCATCCTTTTGCGGGGCATGGGCAACGCCCGCGTCTTCGCCCGGACCTTGGCCCTCTCCGGCATCCCCTGCTACGCCCAGCTCACCGGCGGATATTTCGAGTCCGTGGAGGTCATGGTCATGCTGAACCTGCTGCGCGTCATCGACAACCGGCGGCAGGACATCCCCCTCCTCTCCGTGCTCCGCTCGGGGGTGGGGGGCTTCTCCCATGAGGAGCTCATCGAGCTTAAGACCGGCTATCCCCAGGGGGAGCTTTTGGACGCCCTGCTCTCTGCAGCAGAGGCGGACCCCGCTTCCAAGGCGGCCCGGTTCCTGGGCCGGGTGGAAGCTTGGCGGCGGGAGAGTTTGATCTCCAACGTGGAGGAGCTGTTGACCCGGCTCCTGGACGAAACGGAGCTGTATGTGGAGATGGGGGCCATGCCCGGCGGCGCCCAGCGGCAGGCCAATTTGGACGCGCTGGTGACCCGGGCCCGGAGCTATGACGAGACGGGCAGCTTCGGCCTCCACGGGTTTTTGAAGTATATGGACGACGCCCGGGACTCCGCCAAGATGGGGGCGGCCCAGACCATCGAAAGCGACGTGGTCCGGATCCTGTCCGTCCACCGATCGAAGGGGCTGGAGTTCCCGGCGGTGTTCCTCTGCGAGCTGAACCGGCAGTTCAGCCGGGAGGGGGAGAACGCGCCTTTGCTCCTCCATCGGAAGCTGGGCATGGGCCTTGCCTTCGTGGACGAAAGCGGCGTGAAGCGGGAGCCCCTGTCCCGCCGGGGCGTAAAGCTCCTGAACCGGCGGCTCCAGGCGGAGGAGGAGATGCGCATCCTGTACGTGGCCATGACCCGGCCCAAGCGCCGGCTGGTGCTGGTGGGCACCCTGCGGAACGCTCGGGAGACGCTGGACCGACCCGAGGAGCTGACGCCCTATTCCGTTTGGGGGGCCCGGTCCTTCCTCGCCTGGCTGCTCATGACGGTAAAGGGGGACGTCCCCGCCTTCGTCCATCCCCGGGAGGAGTTCATCCTGCCCCCGGGAGGGGCGCGGCCGCCCCTGCCGCCGGGGGAGGCGGTGCTGGTGAAGGCGCTGTCCGCCCGGTACGGGTTCGAGTACCCCTTCGCCGAGGTGGCGGGGGTGCCCAACAAGACCTCGGTCACGGCCCTGTCCGACAAGCATACCCTGACCTTCTCTGAGCCCGCCTTCGCGGAGGCGGCGGGGGCGCTCCGTCGGGGCACGGACGTCCACGAGCTGCTCAGGCAGCTGCCCCTTAAGCCCATGACCGAGGAAGAGCTGGACAGGTATTTGGCGGAGAAAAACGGGGAGAGCTACCGGGCGAACCTCGCCTATTTCCTGAGCACGGAGCTCTTTGCCCGGATCTGCCGAAGCCCCCGGGTCTATCGGGAGCTGCCCTTCACGTTGGCCATGGACACGGAATCGCTGCTGGGCGTCAAGTCCCAGGAGCGGGTGCTCCTGCAGGGCGTCGTGGACCTGTGCTTTATGGAGGGGGACGGGTACGTGCTCCTCGATTATAAGACGGACCGGGTGGAAGGGGATCCCGGCCTGTGGGCAGAGCGGCACCGGCGGCAGGTGGAGCTGTACGCCCAGGCGCTGGAAAAGCTGACCGGGCGGCCGGTGAAGGAGAAGTATATCGTGTTTTTGAATGGGAGGGCCTGCGTGAGGCTATGAAGCTGCCGGAAGGGTATCTGAACCGAATGAAGCGCCAGCTGGGCGAGGACTTCGACGCCTATATGGCCGCCATGGCGGAGCCTGAGAAGCGGGCCGCCCGCTGCAACGGGTTGAAGCTGACGCGGGCGGGGCTCGCCGACCTGCGGCCCGATTTCGTCCCTGCGGGGGGCGACGGGTTTTTGCTGCCCGCCGGGTTCGCGCCGGGGAAGGACCCGCTCCACGCCGCAGGGGCGTATTACGTGCAGGAGCTCTCCGCCCAGGTGCCCGCCGGCCTCTTCGACCTGAAGCCCCACATGGCTCTTTTGGATCTGTGCGCCGCGCCGGGGGGCAAGGCCTCTCAGCTGGCGGCCCGGGTGCCGGAGGGGGTGATCTTCGCCAACGAGATCGTGCCCGGCCGGGCCTCGGTGCTCCTGGGCAACCTGGAGCGGATGGGGGTCAAGAACGGGGTGATCACCAATATGGAGCCGGAGAAGCTGATCCGCTTCACGGGGCCCGTCTTCGACGGGGTGCTGGTGGACGCTCCCTGCGCCGGGGAGGGCATGTTCCGCAAGGATCCGGAGGCGGTGGCCGCCTGGTCGGAGGAGCACGTCCAGGCCTGCGCCCACCGGCAGCGGGCGATCCTCGCCTCTGCCCAGGGGGCGGTGAAGCCCGGCGGGCAGCTGGTCTATTCCACCTGCTCCTTCTCGCCGGCGGAGAACGGGGAGAACGTGCGGTGGTTTTTGTCGGAGTACCCGGATTTCGAGCTGGAATCGGAGCAGACCCTCTATCCCCACGCCTGCCTGGGCGAGGGGCAGTACGCGGCGAAGCTTAGGCGAAAGGGGGCGGCCCCGGACACGGGGTATCTGCCCCAGAGGAGCGATGGAGCGCCCCTGGCAGAGGGGTTCCTCCGGGAGGAGACGGCGGGGCTCGGGGGGCCGCTGCGGCTGCTTGCTGACGGGCGGGCGCTGCTGCTGCCGCCGCTGCCCTGCCCCCTGGACGGCCTGCGCCTCCTACGGGCGGGGCTGCTCTTGGGGGAGGTTGCTAAGGGCCGGTTCATCCCCGCCCACGCCCTCGCCATGGCCGCAGGGGTGCCGCTTCGACAGCGGGTGGAGCTCTCCGA
>JAFWMS010000010.1 GCA_017545535.1 Clostridia bacterium
AAGCCCAGTGCTGAGGATGAAAAAGTCCTCAACAATCAGTTTTTTGTCAATTATGATATTCTTTGTGCCTACATCATACTTTGCAGTCATAAGCACATCGAGTGCAGACTGTGCATCTGTAAATACCTTTTCATCGCTGTTAATAACAGCACATAATATGTTGTTTTGTTCAACTGTTTGGATGGTCATTTGTCTTACCTCGTCAAATCCCGATTTGTCTATGTGTTGTTACCTCTTGCTCCACAGCAAGCGGGCTATTTTCTTTGTATTGCCGACCTACGCATAACAGACGCAGCATCGTATCTCCAAAAAAAACTCAGTATTACAGACTTATCCGAGCTGCCTCCGTTAATGTGCGGACAGTGTGATCCACCAAGGGGGCGGCCAATCACAGCTTCATATTGATCAATATATCCCCCGGCTGGACCGTAACGCTATCCTCCGGGACCACCACCAGATCGCCGCGGATCAGGGCGGTGACGCAGACCTGATGCATGGCTTCCACCTCTTTGACGGTCCGCTTAGAATAGTCCGATTCCGGCTCCACCAGGATGGCGGCGGTGCTCTTTTTGTACGCCTCCGCGTCCTGCATGCGCTGCAGACGGGCGTAATGCTCCACAAAGCCGGCGGAGAGGATCCCGGTGGGGATCGCCACCACGCCCACGCCCAGGAAGGTGATGATCACCCCCATGATCCGCCCTAAAAGGGTCACCGGGTAGATGTCCCCGTAGCCCACGGTAAACACGGTGGAAACGCTCCACCAGATGCCGGACAGGGCATTTTGGAACACCTCCGGCTGCGCCGCGTGCTCCGCGCTGTACATGCTGAGGGAAGCGGCCAGGATCAGCACCAGGATGATAAAGACGGAGTAGAGGATGGCGTTCTTCTTTTCCTTGACGACGGAGGTGATGACCTGGAAGGAATCGTATTGGGTGTTGATGCGGAACAGGTGCAGGATGCGCGCCGCGCGCAGGATCCGAAAGGCCCCGAACCCGGACAGGAAGAAGAAGGGCAGGATGGTGAGCAGATCCACGATCCCGTCGAAGGAGAACAAAAAGCGCAGCACCGCCCGGGGCCGGGTATCCTCCGGATATAGAAGATCCGCCGTCCAGATCCGAAGCGCGTACTCGGCGCAGAAGATCACGACGGTCACGTTTTCTATCCCTTCGAAGAGGGGCCTAAACGCGTTCAGCCCGTCGAACGTCTCCAGAAACAGGACGGCGATATTGCAGAGGATCACCGCCACGATGAAATAATCAAAGATCCGGCTGGGTGCATCCTCCTGATTGCCGATCTGGATGATCTCGAAGACCCGATTTTTCTTTTCTGTCGAAATACGCCGCATATGCCGTTCCCCCTGCCTGTTATTGTACACAAAAGTATCCGAGGGAGCAAGAACTATTGCGCAAGCTTTTTTTCATACATCCCCCATCCCCGGGCCCGGATGCTGCTTGCGGGGGAGCTTCAGCTGCTCTCCTTTTCGATCAGAATCCAGGGGACGAGGGCGGAGGCGCACCGTTCGCCGCTGAGAGGATGAAGGAGCCGCTCGCTCACGCGCTTCTCGTCGACCCCCTCCCGGAGGAAGCGGTCCTTCTGATCGGTGCTGTACCAGAGGATGTTCCTGTCCTCCAGCGACAGCCCCAGAGCCGGCACGGCGTCGCTATAGCCGGTGAAGCGATGCTCTGCAGATCGTCGTGTTTTCAGTTTGATTTTGTCCTATAGTCGTTGGGGGTGAGGCCGGCATACTTTTTGAAGACACGAATGAAGTGGCCATGGGAGGAGAAGCCGAGATAGGCGCCGATGGCGGCGGCGGGCTTGTCGGAATAGCGGAGGAGGCGCTTGGCTTCCTCCGTCTTTTCGGTGAGGATGTAGTCGGTGAGGGTGATGCCCGTCTCCCGCTTGAAACGGGCGGAGAGATAGGGCCGGCTCAGATAGAGGGCGTCCGCCATCCGCTCCGTGCTGATGGGTTCGGACAGGTGATGGCGCACGTAGTTGGCCACGTCCGCCGCCAGCTTGGTGGGGTGACTGCCCAGATGGAGCTTCTCCACCTGCTCGGTGTACTCCAGGATCATGCTGTACTGCAGGTTCATGATCTTGCCGGGATCGGTGAGCAGCTCCACCCGCTGGATATAGCCGTCGGACAGGGAGAAGGCGTCGTCCTCCCGCATGCCGCCCCGGATGGCGGCCCGGGCGGCCAGGGTGACGGACACGATGAAGGTGTTCCTGAGCTGCCGAAGCTGATTGGGCGCGATGGTGCCTCCGCGCACGGCGGGGGCGGCGGCCATCCAGCCCTTCAGGGCGGCGGTGTCGCCCCGGCGCACCAGGTCCATGAGGGTCTCCTCCAGAGCCAGGGTGTTGTGGGCCTCCGAGGCGGCGGGCATTTCCTCATAGACCCGGCGGGTCCGCCGCGTCTCCAGAGTGCGCTTCAGGGCTTCCTGCTCGCTGCCGTAGATGGCCACGTCGGAGATGGTCAGCCTTTCACCGCCGTTCAAAAAGTGGTTCACGGTGCACAGCATCTGCAGCAGCTGCTCCACCGGCAGCCGCTGGATCCCGTTCATGGCGGAGAGGAAGGCGGGCACCTGCTCCCGGGGCACGTCCGCCCGAAAGGCCAGCTCCCGCAGCTCCTGCTCATCGGCCATGATCTGGGAGGTGGGGCCCAGGATCAGGGTGCCCGCCGGGGCGTGGATGACGCCGTACGAATGAAAGAGGGGCGTGGTGAGGTAGCCCACGTGGCCCCGGATGGCGCGGATCTCCTTTTCGTACACGCACATGGGGTCCCGGGGCAGCTTCACGGAGCTTTTGAACAGGATCAGCCGGTCCCCCTCGAACAGCCGTACGGGGATCCCCGACAGGTCCGCCAGGGCCCCCGCCACATATCGCAGATCCACGTCGTCCATAGCTGCACCTCCAATATGTTACAATTATACGAAATATGATACGAAAATGCAATACGCGGAGCCGGCGTTCGTGTACAATAGTATCGAAAACAAAGGGCGAAGGGGGCATTTCGTGGATATCGAACAGATCTTGCAGCAGATGACGGTGGAGGAAAAGGCGGCCCTGGTTTCGGGCACCGATTTCATGTACACCAACCCCATCCCCCGGCTGGGGGTACCGAGCCTCTGCACCTCCGACGGCCCCCACGGCCTGAGGAAGCAGAAGGGCTCCGGGGACAATGGCGTTTCTGAGAGCGAGCCCGCCACGGCCTTTCCCACGGCGGCGGCCCTGGCCTCCGGCTGGAACCCTGAGAACGCCCGAAAGATGGGCGCGGCCATCGGCCGGGAGTGCCGCCGCTACGGGGTCCACACCCTTTTGGGTCCCGGCGTCAACATCAAGCGGAACCCTCTCTGCGGTCGAAACTTCGAATATTTTTCCGAGGACCCCCTGTTGGCCGGCGTCATGGGCGCGGCAGAGGTGAACGGCGTCCAGTCCGAGGGCGTGGGCGTGTCCGTGAAGCACTTCGCCCTGAACAACTCCGAAAACTACCGGTTCATGGGCAACTCCGTAGCATCCGAGAACACCATCCGCAACCTCTATCTCAAACCCTTCGAATACATTGTGAAGCACGCCCGGCCCGCCACGGTGATGTGCGCCTACAACCGGATCAACGGCGTCTTTTGCTCCGAGAACCGATGGCTCCTCACCGACGTGCTGCGAAACGAGTGGGGCTTTACGGGCGTGGTGATGAGCGACTGGGGCGCAGTGAAGGACCGGGTGGCGGGACTGAAGGCCGGGATGGATCTGGAGATGCCTGGGGACACGGCCATCTGCCGCCGGTGGATCCTGGACGGGGCGGCGGACGGCTCCCTGCCCATGGAAGATTTGGACAAAGCCTGCAAAAACATCCTCCGCTGGGTGGACGAATATGTCAAACCTGCTGACGAAACGCCCGTGGACTGGGACGGCCACCACGAGCTGGCGGCCCGGATCGCGGAGGATTGCGCGGTGCTTTTGAAAAACGACGGGGCGCTGCCCCTCACGGGTAAGGAAAAGCTGCACGTCGCCGGGCCCCTCTTTGAAACCATGCGCTATCAGGGGGCAGGCAGCTCCATGATCCATCCCACGAAGGTCACCACGCCGGCGGACGCTTTTCGGTCCCGGGGCGTCGGGTCCGTTTCCCTGGACGAAAGCGATACGGTCCTCTTCTTTGGGGGATTGACGGACGAGTACGAATCCGAGGGCGGCGACCGGGCGGACATGAGGCTCCCCCAGGACCAGCTGGACCTTATGGACCGGCTGTGCGGCAGCGGCAAAACGGTGATCGTGATCCTTTTCGGCGGCTCCCCCGTGGAGCTGCCCTTCGCGGACAGAGTCAGCGCCATCCTCCACATGTACCTGCCCGGCCAGAACGGGGGCACGGCCGTCGCGCGGCTCCTGTTCGGGGAGGCGAACCCCTCCGGCAGGCTGGCGGAGACCTGGCCCCTTCGCTACGAGGACGTGCCCAGCCATCTGACCTTCGGCAAAGGGATCGACGAAGTGTACGCCGAAGGCATGGAGGTGGGCTACCGATACTACGACAAGCACCATATCCCCGTCCGCTACCCCTTCGGCTTCGGCCTCAGCTACACCACCTTCGCCCACAGCGAGTGGATCCGGGAGGGAAACGCCTATACCCAGACCGTGACCAACACGGGGGACCGCTTCGGCGGGGAGGTGTGCATGCTGTTCCTGGACGGGGAGCTGCGGGGGTTCGAGAAGGTGTACCTGCAGCCCGGCGAAAGCAGGACCGTCACCCTCACCCCGGAACCGAAGGACGAAACGGCCTACCCCGACACCTATGAGGTCCCCGCCCCCCGGCCCTCCTTCCCTGTGACCATGGAGTCCCGGTTCACGGACCTGAAACAAAGTTTCATGGGCCGCATCCTCTTCAACGCTGTGCTCTCCGTGGCGGACAAGCAGGCCAGGGAGGCGGAAAAGCTCCCCGACGGCCCCGAGAAGGACAACAAGCGGAAGGGGGCCTTCTTCCTCAGGCGGATCCTGGAGAGCAACTCCCCCCGGTCCATGTCCATGACCGCGGGGAAGTCCATGCCCTATAACTTCGCCCAGGGCTTTGTGGAATTAACGAACGGGCATCTCCTAAAAGGCGCCCTCTGCTTTTTGAAAAAGATCGACGTACCCAAGCTGCCGAAGGAGGATATGGTGTGAAAAACGGTTTTTCACACTATGTAGTTTATGCCTTTGCCGCGGACCGGCGCGGCAATTTTGCAAGCAAAACCGGCAAAACTGCTGAAAAGGGAAGGGAATGAAAATGAAGCTGCCTGCAAGTCTGGTCAAATCCCCGGACGTCACCAAGAAGGAAAAGTGGCTGGGCTACCTTTTGGGCCCCGCCGGGGCGCTGCTGCTCAACGCGGTGCTGGCCACCTATCTCAACGTCTACTACACGGACGTGCTGAACCTGACCCCCCTCTGGGGCGGCGTGTTCCTCACGGTCTTCCCCATCGTCTCGAAGGTCATCGACGCCGTCACCAACATCCTCATGGGCCAGATCATCGACAGGACCCGGACGCGTGAGGGCAAAGCCCGGCCCTGGCTGTTCCTGTCCGCCTTTTTGGTGCCGCTGACAGCGGTGCTTCTGTTCACCGTTCCGGAGAGCAGCGACACCGTGAAGGCCCTGTGGGTCATGATCTCCTACAACCTGTTCTACTCCTTTGCCTATACCATCTTCAACATGTCCCACGGCCTCATGGTGCCCCTCTCTACCCGCAACGGCACGGACCGGGGCGGGCTCTCCGTGTTCAACCAGATCACAACCATCATGATGAGCGGCATCCTGGTGGCCCTGGTGTTCCCCATGGTCATCATGCCCATGATCGGCGTGGATAAGAGTAAGTGGATCACCCTCATGTCCATCCTGGCCATCGCGGCTCTGCCCCTGACCCTCCTCGAATATTTCTTCACCAAGGAACGGGTCACGGAGGAGGCAGCCGAAACGGAAAAGAAGACCGAGATCTCCTTCTCTCAGCAGTTCAGGCTGCTGTTCACGGACAAATACATGATCCTTATGTACATCTATTTCTTCGTGTATACCGTGGGCACGACCCTGAAAAACCTGGGGCTGGTGTACTACTGCAACTACGTGCTGGGCACCTATAACGACGGCATCACTCAGATGCTGGTGTCCGTCTTGGGCGGCATTCCCATGGGCATCGGTATCTTCGCGGTGTGGCCGCTGGCCAAGAAGTTCGGCAAGCGGAACGTGACCATGGCGGGCTTCATCCTCTACGCCCTGGGGTCCCTCCTCTGCTGGATCTTCTCCACCAACCTGGTCATGGTCCTCATCGGCCAGTTCATCAAAAATATCGGAGGTCTCCCCTGCGCCTACGTGTTTATGGCCCTGTTTGCCGACTGTCTCGATCATCTGGAATGGAAGTCTGACATCCGCATCGACGGCGCCGCCATGTCCATCTACAACATCATCGCCGTGGCCATGGTGGGCATCATGACGGGGGTGTTCAACTGGATGCTGGCCAAGGCCGGCTATATCGCCCCCTTCACAGCCAGGAGCGTAAGTGAGGCCGGACAGGTCCTCGCTCAGAACGGTTGGGCGGCTCAGGTGGCCCTGGAGAACCTGAAGCCCGCTGCGGACGGCGTGCTGACCGTGGCCCTTGCGCAGCCTCAAAGCGTGAGCTGGGTCATCTCCTTCGCCTTCGTAGGATTGGAGGTCTTCACCGGCATCATCCTGACCGTCATTCTGTTCTTCCTGAACGTGGAGAAGGACCTGCCCCAAAAGCAGGCCGAGATCAAGGCACGGCACGAAGGAAAGGAAACCGCGCAATGAATGCCATCCGATTAAAAACCGAACATCTCTTCGACCCCCTGGCCATCGACGTCCGGCGGCCCCGGCTCACGTGGAACGCCGAGGGGGGCGTGAAGCAGCGGGCCTACGAGATCGTCACCGACAAGTGGCAGTCCGGGAAGGTGGAGAGCGACGAAATGCACGCCGCCTATCCCCTGCCCCTCACGAGCCGGGAGCGGGTGAACTGGAAGGTGCGCCTGTGGGACGAGAACGATGAGCCCGGGGACTGGGCCCAGGCCTGCTTCGAGGCGGGCCTTTTGGACAAGGATGACTGGACGGCCCAGTGGATCACCGGCGACTATACGCCCCTCAAAAAGGAACGGTACCCGGCGGACTGCTTCCGGAAGGCCTTCACCCTGGAGAAGCCCGTATCCTCCGCCCGGCTCTACGCCACCGCCTGCGGCCTCTACGAAGCCCGACTGGGGGGCAAAAAGGTGGGCGATTTCGTCATGGCCCCCGGCTACACGGACTATAGAAAGCGCGTCCAGTACCAAACCTACGATGTGACGGGCATGCTCCGCGAGGGCGAGAACGAGCTCACGGTCCAGCTTGCAGACGGCTGGTACCGGGGCAGCTGCGGCGCCTGGGGCCGGAAAAACCAGTACGGCACCGAGACCAGGCTGCTGCTGCAGCTGGAGGTGACCTTCGCGGACGGCACGAAAGCCGTCGTCGGTACGGACGGCACCTGGGACTGGTCCAACGACGGCCCCATCCGCCAGGCGGACAACAAGGACGGGGAGATCGTGGAGGCCTTCCGCACCCCCATGTACACGGGCAAGGCCAAGGTAACGAAGCACAGCGTGACGCCCACCGCCTCCAACAACGTGCCGGTCACGGAGCATGAGACCTTCCACCCCGTCATCACTACGGCTCCCAACGGCAAACAGCTCCTGGACTTCGGCCAGAACATGGCGGGCTACGTCCGCTTCTCTTTGAACGCCAAGCTGGGGCAGCGAATGGTCTGGCGCTTCGGCGAGATGCTGGACGCTGACGGCAACTTCACCCAAAAGAACATCCAGCTCTCCCGCAAGGGCTACACTACCCCGCTGCAGCGGATCGACTATACCTGCGGCGAGGGATTGAACGAGTATTGCACCACCTTCGCCGTCTTCGGCTTCCAGTACGCCGAGGTGGAGGGAGACGTGGCGCTGAACGCCGAAGACATCGAGGCCGTGGCGGTGTACTCCGACCTGGAGCGAACGGGGGACTTCTCCTGCTCCCACGAGCTCTTGAACAGGCTCTTTACCGCCACCCTCTGGTCCGCCAAGGGGAACCATCTGGACATCCCCACGGACTGCCCCACCCGAGAGCGCCACGGCTGGACCGGCGACGCCCAGCTCTTCTTCACCACCGCCTCCTACCTTTTCGACTTCGTGCCCTTCGCGAAGAAGTACATGCGCGACGTGTTCGACTGGCAGCGAAGGAACGGGCGGCTCCCCCACATCGTCCCCGATGGCGGCGCGGACTTCTATATGTGGACCATGAACGGCTCCGTGGGCTGGTCCGACGCAGGGGTGCTGATCCCCTGGCGGTACAGCGAGATCAATCAGGACGACTCCATCCTTCGGGAGTTTTACGACGGCATGGCCAAATACGCCCGGTTCATGGAGAGCCGCTGCGGCAAGAACATGCCCTTCTTCTCCGAGCACGTGAAGCTGAGCCCCGAGGCCAGGAAGTATTTCGTCAATCAGGGCCAGAGCTACGGCGAGTGGGCCGAGCCCGCGGACGTGGGCGGCGGCTTCCGCTGGCAGGACTTCGTGGCCCCTCACCCCGAGGTGTCCACGGCCTATACCAGCTACGTGCTGGGGCTCATGGCACAAATCGCGAAGAAGCTGGGCCACGAGGCCGACGCGAAGGAGTTCCAAACCTATGCCGACGGCTGCAAGGCCGCCTATCGGGAGCTGGTGCATACCGACGCCTACTCCCTGGACACGGACAAGCAGGCCCGGCTGGTACGGCCCCTGTACTTCGAGCTGTTGGATGCGGAGCAAACGGCCTACGCCAAGAAGCGGCTTGTGGAGGCCCTGGAGCACTACCGCTGGCGGCTGGGCACCGGCTTCCTGTCCACGCCCCTGATCCTCTACGTGCTGGCGGACATGGACCCCGAGGCCGCCTATCGGCTTCTCGAGAACGAGGAGGTCCCGGGCTGGCTCAGCATGCCCAAGGCCGGGGCCACCACCATCTGGGAGGCCTGGGAGGGCCCCAACAGCAAGGAGGGCGGCATCGGCTCCCTGAACCACTATTCCAAGGGGGCCGTGGTGGAGTGGTTGTTCACCACCATGTGCGGCATCCGGGTCACCGGCGAGAACCGGTTCACCGTGGCGCCCCTGCCCGGCGGAAGTTTGACCCATGCGGAGGCTTGTTACACCAGCGTCTTCGGCAAAATTTCCAGCAAATGGGAGAAGGAGGACGGCAAGATCACCTATACCGTGACCGTGCCCGCCAACTGCGAAGCAGAGATCATCCTGCCCAAGGGCCTTCGCAAGACCGTGGGCGCGGGCACCTGGACCTTCAGGGAGGAGTGACCCATGACGAAACGCTGTTTGGCCATCGACATCGGCGCCTCCTCCGGCCGGCACATCCTGGGCTGGCGGGAGGACGGGGCACTTCTGACCGAGGAGGTCTACCGCTTTCCCAACGGGGTCTCCGAACAGGACGGTCATCTCGTTTGGGACATCGACGCCCTGTTAAAACATGTGAAAGCGGGCATCGAGAAGGCCCGGGAAAAGCACGAGATCACAAGCCTTTCCATCGACACCTGGGGCGTGGACTACGTGCTGCTCCGGGGCGAGGAGACCGTGTACCCCGTCTGCGCCTACCGGGATGATCGCACGGCGGCAGCCATCCAACAGGTCCATGAGCGCATGGCTTTTAATGAGCTCTACCGCCGCACGGGGATACAGTTCCAGCCCTTCAACACGATTTATCAGCTGTACGCCGACAAGCTGGCCGGGCGGCTGGAGGGTGTCACGGACTTCCTTATGATCCCGGAGTACCTGATGTATCGGCTCACGGGCGTGAAAGCCCATGAGTACACCAACGCCACCACCGGCGGCATGGTCAGCGCCGAGACGGGGGAATTCGATCCCGCTATCGTCCGGGCCCTGGGCCTGCCGGAGCACCTGTTCCAAAAGCTCCGGCAGCCGGGAACGGTCATCGGCGAATACCAGGGGATAAAAGTAGTCCTCTGCGCCACCCACGACACCGGTTCCGCCGTGGAGGGCATCCCCATGGAAGGGGACGCGCCTTACATTTCCAGCGGCACCTGGTCGCTGCTGGGGGTCAAGACCCCCAAGCCCCTCACCGACGAAGCCTCCCGGGCGGCCAACTGGTCCAACGAGGGGGGCGTGGGCTACAACCGGTACCAGAAGAACATCATGGGCATGTGGCTCCCCAACCGGCTTCGGGCGGAGCTGTGCCCGGACAAGCCCTGGGGGGAGATCGTCCAGGAGGCGGAGGAGAGCGATTTTGCCGAGACCGTGGACGCCAACGCCCCCCTCTTCCTGGCCCCCGAAAGCATGGTCGCCGCCTTTGACGGGGCCCTGACGGAGAAGCCCCAAACCGTGGGCGACTACTTCGGCTGCGCCTACCGGTCCCTGGCCCTGAGTTATCAAACGGCCATCGAGGAATTGGAGTGCAACACAGGCAAAAGATATGATAGAATATACATCGTAGGCGGCGGGGCAAAGAACGGCTTTTTGAACCGCCTGACGGAGAAAGCCACCGGCAAAAAGGTCATAGCCCTGCCCTTGGAGGCAACGGCTTTGGGAAATCTAAAGATTCAAATGGAGGTAAGCCCATGAGCTATCAGGAAGCAAAAGAGAAGTACGCCGCCTACGGCGTGGACGTGGAAAAAGCCATGGAACGGTTGAAGGCCGTGCCCGTGAGCCTGCACTGCTGGCAGGGGGACGACGTGCGGGGCTTCGACACCGATCCAAGTAAGCCCCTGACCGGCGGCAT
The DNA here is from genome assembly GCA_017545535.1 of Clostridia bacterium. Classification (GTDB taxonomy): domain Bacteria; phylum Bacillota; class Clostridia; order Christensenellales; family CAG-138; genus RUG472. Next base: position 10,757 of record JAFWMS010000010.1, read on the forward strand.
CCAGACCACCGGCAACTACCCCGGCCGGGCCCGGACCCCGGAGGAACTGATGGCCGATCTCGACAAGGTCCTGTCCCTCATCCCCGGCAGGCCCAAGATGAACCTCCACGCCAGCTACGCCATCTTTGACGACGGAGAGTGGGCGGACCGGGACCAGCTGGAGCCCAGGCATTTTGAAAAGTGGGCCCGGTTCTGCAAGGAGCGGGGGCTGGGCTGCGACTTCAACCCCACCTTCTTCTCCCACCCCCGCTGCGACCCCCTGACCCTCTCCTCCCCCAACGAGGCTACCCGGAAGTTCTGGATCGACCACGGCAAGGCCTGCATCCGCATCTCTGCCTATTTGGCTGAGGAATTGAACGAGCCCTGCGTCATGAACATCTGGACCGGCGACGGCTTCAAGGACGTGCCCGGCGACCGGCTGGGGCCCCGGGTCCGGTATCGGGAGAGCATCGACGCCATCCTCTCCGAACCCTACGACTTCGACCAGGTGAAGCCCTGCATCGAAAGCAAGGTCTTCGGCATCGGCGTGGAGGCCTACACCGTGGGGAGCGGCGAGTTCGCCCTCTCCTATGCCGCCATGAACAAGGAAAAATGCATCCCCCTCATGGACAACGGCCACTACCACCCCACGGAGGTGGTCAGCGACAAGATCCCGGCTCTGCTTACGTTCTTCCCGGAGATCGCCCTCCACGTGACCAGACCCATCCGCTGGGACAGCGACCACGTGGTCCTCTTCGACGACGAGACGCGGGAGATCGCCCGGGAGATCGTCCGCTGCGGCGGCCTGGAGGGCCGGGTGCACATCGCTCTCGACTACTTCGACGCCAGCATCAACCGGATCTCCGCCTGGGTGACCGGGTATCGGAACCTGCAGAAGGCCCTGCTGTTCGCTTTGCTGCAGCCCAACGACGAGCTGAAAGCCTTGCAGGATACCGGCGACCTCACCAAGCTCATGGTCCTGCAGGAGGAGCTCAAGACCCTGCCCTTCGGGGATATCTGGGACGAGTACTGCCGCCGGTGCCATAAGCCCGCGGACGGAGAGTGGTTCACCGAGATCGAGACCTACGAGAAGGAAGTACTGGAGGCAAGAGCATGAAGGATATTCTGACCGCACCCTGGATGGTGGAGATGATCCGCACCGCCACGAACATGTACGATCACGGTTGGGACGAGCGGAACGGGGGCAACATCAGCCTCCTTTTGGACGAGGCGGAAGTGAAGGACTATCTGAATACGGATACGGTCCTGCGCGTCCTGCCCACGGGCTTCGAGGCACCCGCTCTGGAGGGCCGGTACTTCCTGGTCACCGGCACAGGCAAGTATTTCAAGAACGTGCAGTACGCGCCGGAAGTGAACCTGGGCCTGGTCCGTCTTGCGGAGCAGGGAACGAAGGCGGAGCTCCTTTGGGGCTATGAGGACGGGGGCAAATTCACCAGCGAGTTCCCCGCCCATATGATGAGCCATGTAGCCCGGCTTGCCGTGAATCCCGAAAACCGGGTGGTCATGCACTGCCATCCGGCGAACCTGCTGGCCATGACCTTCGTCCACGATCTGGACGAGCGGGCCTTCACCCGGACCCTGTGGCAGATGTGCACGGAGTGTATCGTGGTGTTCCCGGACGGGGTCAACGTGCTCCCCTGGATGCTCTGCGGCACCAACGAGATCGGCGAGGCCACGGCGAAGAAGATGGAGACCGCCCGCCTGGTCGTCTGGGCCCAGCACGGCATCTACGGCGCGGGAAAGGACCTGGACGAAACCTTCGGCCTCATCGAGACGGCGGAGAAGGCGGCCCAGATCTACATGAAGATCGCCCACCTGCCCCGGGTGAACACCATTACCGATGAACAAATGCACCTGCTGGAAGCCCGCTTCGGCGTCAAGGGCCGGGACGGGTATCTGGACTAAGAGAAGGAGGCTGCCATGAAGATATTTATGATCGGCGGGACCGGCCTGCTGGGCTCCGAAGCCGCCAAGGAACTGATCGCCCGGGGCCATGAGGTCTCCTCCCTGGCCCTGCCGCCCCTGCCCGCAGGCGCGATGCTGCCCCCGGAGATGAAGCTGGAGTTCGGCAACTATCTCGAGATGAGCGACGAGGAGCTCAAAGGCCACCTTACCGGCTGCGAGGGCTTCGTGTTCGCCGCCGGCGTGGACGAGCGGGTGGAGGGCCCTGCCCCCATCTACGACCTCTACAAGAAATATAACATCGACCCCGTGAAGCGGCTGCTGGCCCTCTGCCGGGACTGCGGCGTGCAGCACGTGGCCATCTGCGGCTCCTACTTCTCCTACGCCGCCAAGAAGTGGCCCGAGAAGGAGCTCACGAAGTGGCATCCCTACATCCGCAGCCGCATCGACCAGGAGGAGGCCGCCATGGCCTTCGCGAAGGACATGGACGTGGCCGTGCTGGAGCTCCCCTACATCTTCGGCACCCAGCCGGGCCGCAAGCCCGTGTGGGTGTTCCTGGTGGAGAACGTCATGAGCATGAAGGCCGCCACCCTGTATCCTAAGGGCGGGTCCACCATGGTCACGGTCCATCAGGTCGCCGAGGCCATCGCGGGCGCCATCGAACGGAACCGGGGCGGGAACTGCTACCCCATCGGCTACTACAACCTGACCTGGGTGGAGCTGCTGAAGATCGTCCACAAGTATCTGGGCGTGCCGGATAAGAAGATCGTCACCATCCCCAACTGGATGTATGCCATCGGCGGCAAAAAGATCATGAAGGAGCAGCAGGAGAAGGGCATCCAGGGGGGCCTGCACATGGTGAAGTTCACGGATATCATGTGCTCCAACCTCTTCATCGACAAGTCCGAGGGCTGCGACTTTTTGGGCGTCACCGACGACGACATCGACGCTGCCATCGGGGATTCCATCCTGCTCTGCAAGGACATCATCGAGAAAAAGACGCAAGTCCTCGGAATGAAAGGAGAGTAACATGCGCGTATTCATGACCGGCGCCGGGGGCGGCATGGGCTTTGAAAGCTTCAAACAGATGTTGCCGGATTTAGGAAAACTCTATGATCTGGTGCTCCTCGTCAGGGACAGCGAGAAGAACCGGAAGCTTTTCGCCCCCTATCTGGACACTCCGGGGCTCTGCATCCATTGGGGCGACCTCTTGAACCGGGAGGACGTGGCCGCCTGCGTGAAGGGGGCGGATGTCATCCTGCATATCGCGGCCTTCGTGTCCCCCCAGGCGGACTACTTCCCCAAGAAGGCCATGGAGAACAACTACGGCTCCACCCGGAACCTGATCGAGGCCATCCAAAACCTGAGCCAGAACGACAGCACCCGCTTCGTCTACATCGGCACCGTGGCGGAGACCGGGGACCGCATGCCGCCCATCCACTGGGGAAGGGTCGGCGACCCCATCAAGCCCAGCATGTTCGACTACTACGCCGTCAGCAAGGTTGCCGCCGAGCGGTACGTCATCGAAAGCGGCCTAAAATACTGGGTGAGCCTCAGACAGACGGGCATCATCGGCCCCGCCATGGCCAAGATCCGGGACGCCATCCAGTTCCACAACTGCCTGGACAACGTCCTCGAGTACGCCTCCGACCGGGACAGCGGCCGGGCTATGCGGAACCTTTGCGCCTTTGAAGCGGAGGGCTCCCTGGACCCCTCCTTCTGGGGCCATATCTACAACATCGGGGGCGGTGAGAGCTGCCGGGTGGACACCTACACCATGTACAAGATCATGTACGGGGAGATCGGGATCAGGAACATCGACTACGTCATCGACCCCAAGGTCAACGCCACCCGAAACTTCCACGGCCAGTACTACCTGGATTCCGACAAGCTGGAGAGCTACCTCCATTTCCGGTCTGACTCCATGCAGTATTTTTACGACGCCTATCTAAAGGAGCTGGGCCCGGCCAAGCCCTTCGGCCGGGTGATCTGCAGGCTCCCTGGAGGGCAGAAGCTCATGGGCGCCATCATCAAGAGCACCTTCAACAAACTTCTGGACGGGGAGCACGGTCCCCGTCGCTGGCTGAAGGAGGATTTGGAGGACCACATCGACGCCTACTGGGGCAGCCGCAAGGCCTGGGAGGCCCTCCCCGAAAAGGCCAGCGAGATGGACCACTTCACCGATTGGGAAACGGTGGTGCCCATGGATCACGGCTATGACGAGACCAAGCCAGAGAGCGAGCTGTCCTTGGAGGACATGCAGGGCGCGGCCCGGTTCCGGGGCGGCCAGCTTCTTTCCGAAGCCATGACCACCGGCGACTGGACGAGCAAGCTCACCTTCCGCTGCGCCTTCGGCCATACCTTCGAAGCGAGCCCCCGCCTCGTCCTGGAGGGCGGCCACTGGTGCCCGGAGTGTGAGCGCAAGAGCTGGAACTACGGCCGCCGGGCCCAGGTGGACCCCTTCTTCGCCCAGGTCTGGACCCCCCTCCACGAGCCCGACGAGCTCCGGGAATACCCCAAAGCCGTCACTGAGCTGGACGTATAGGAGAAAATGCCGGAATAAGGTCGCTCGCTGCCGAATCCGTTATCCCTGCTCGTATCAAAAAATGGCCCCCCCAAAGACCCACGGGGCCATTTTCCGCGAATGGTCTTGTTTGTGATTATACAGAAAGAAATTTATATATGGACGGATTGACAGATACAGGATGTTCTGCTATACTGCATCCTATGTTGTTAATATATTATATATTATTTTGACGAGTGCCAAGACGGGAAACAGAAACAGCGTGCCTGGAACGGCACATGACCGATGAACGCAAGGGCGTCCGTCCGTAGGGGAAACCCCCTCGGACAGGCGCCCTTCTCTTTTGAAGGAAAGCGGAAAGGAGCTTTGCATGAAACATATTTTTGTGACCGGCGGCGTGGTTTCGGGCCTCGGCAAGGGCATCACGGCGGCCTCCCTGGGGCGGCTGCTGAAGGCCCGGGGGTATATGGTGGCGGCCCAGAAGCTGGACCCCTATATCAACGTGGACCCGGGCACCATGTCCCCCTACCAGCACGGGGAGGTTTACGTGACCGAGAACGAAGTCTGAAGGCTGCTATGTATGCGGGTTCTGAGGATTTTATAGGGTATAAATTGTTTTTCGTTTTTATATTGTTCACGGAACGACTGCTTGATGATCGTCAGACAGTCGTTTGCGGCAGAAGTGGAGCCTTTCACGCATTTGCGGCAGATTTTGGACGCGTACCAAGATCTGCCGCAATCGTTTTTTCTCTGCCCATATACTTGATCTGAATGACTTTATGCTCCGGCCCGTTCCCCCACGAAGGCGGCCATCTCCTTTTCCAGGAGGCGGAAGACGTTGGCCACCAGGAAGCCGTCGGCCACGGCGTGGTTCATGCGGACGGTGACCGGCATCATGAGCCGACCGTTCTCCGCCCGGTATTTGCCCCAATTGACGATGGGCGCGAAGTAGAGGTACCCGTCCGGCAACTCCAGGTGCAGGGCGTCGTAGGAGACCCAGGGGATATAGGAGGCGTCGAACCAGTTGGGATGGTTCGCGTCGTCCAGCCCGAGATCCCGCGTCCCCTTCCCCGCCTCCAGATCCCGAAGGGCGGCGGCGTAGAAGGTCTCGTAGTCCGGGTCGTAGGTGGAATAGACCTCGGTAAAGGTCTCCGTATCCTCGTGGAAGACGTACTGGACGGGGTGGATCACGTCGTAGCAGATGAACTCGTCCGTCTGCCAGCGGTAGTCCATCCGATAATCCTCCCGGGAGTTCAACACCCGGCAGAGGATGTAGAGAAAGTCCAGATAGAACTTCCGCCCCTTGGCCCTGGACCAGGCGACCAGGTCGGTCACGTCCACCCGGGCCGTCATGGACAGGGAGCACTTGCAGTCCTCCGTAAAGCGGCGATAGACACCCTTGCGGTAGTAGGTCTCCCGGTCGATCACTCGATAGCCCATGGCCCTATCCTCGATACTCCCGATAGACCGCGCCGGTCAGCAGATCCTTCCAAAGGAAGACGCCGTCCTCCAAGGTCATGTAGCTGTGGGGGGAGTCCTCCTTGGGGATGGCCAGGGAGCCGGGGTTCAGGTAGGTGACGCCGTCCCGCATCTCGCAGGCGGGGACGTGGGTGTGGCCGTGGAGGAGGATGTCCCCCGGGTGCAGGGGCGGCAGGTGGTCCAAATCGAACAGATGGCCGTGGGTCACGAACAGGAGCCGCTCCCCCGCCGACAGCAGGGCGTAGTCGGCCAGAATGGGGAACTGGAGCACGGCCTGGTCGATCTCGGCGTCGCAGTTGCCGCGGACGGCCAGGATGCTCGCCTGACGGCCGTTCAGCAGGGCGGTGACCGCCTTGGGGTCGTAGTCCTTCGGCAGGTCGTTCCGGGGGCCGTGGTATAGTAGGTCCCCCAGCAGCAGCAGCCGGTCCGCCCCTTCCCGATCGAAGGCGTCCAGCAGCGCCCGGCAGTAGTATCCGGACCCGTGCAGGTCCGACGCGATGAGCCATTTCATAGAAACGTACCTCCGTGTTGCGATGGGAAAAGTATACCAGAGGACGGATAGGTTTTCAATGCTTCTCTTGTGCCGCTTTTTCTTTTCGGTGAAAAGAAAAAGCGGCGCAAAAAGAAAAGCTCAGGAAAATAAAAGGAGGATGTGCTCAAGCCACACCCTCCCAGTAAAGTTCTTTTGGTGGTACCTTTTCTTTCAAGAAAAGGTACCGAGCTTCCAATCAAATCCTCTTCACAAACAAACACCGGATCGCGTTCAGTACCGCCAGGATCATGACGCCCACGTCCGCGCCGATGGCCAGCCACATGTTGGCCAGGCCCAGCGCGCTGAGCAGGAGGCAGACCGCCTTCACGCCCAAAGCGAAATAGATGTTCTCCTTCACGATCCGGAGGCACTTGCGGGAGATGCCGATGGCCTGGGCGATCTTCAGCGGGTCGTCGTCCATGAGCACCACGTCCGCCGCCTCGATGGCCGCGTCGGAGCCCAGGGCCCCCATGGCGATGCCGATGTCCGCCCGGGAGAGCACCGGCGCGTCGTTGATCCCGTCGCCCACGAAGGCGAGGCCCTTGCCGCCGCTGAGCAGCTCCTCCACCGCCGCCACCTTATCCTGGGGCAGCAGCTCCGCCTTGAAGTCGGTGATGCCCACCTCCCGGGCCACCTGCTCCGCCACGGCCTTCCTGTCGCCGGTGAGCATGACCGTCCGCTTGACGCCCAGCCGGTGGAGGGCGGCCACGGCCTCCCGGGCATGCTCCTTCAGCTGGTCCCGGATCAGGATATGCCCGGCGTACGCCCCGTCCACGGCCACGTGGATCACGGTCCCCACGTGATGGCAGGGCAAAAACTCGACGCCCAGCCTGTTCATGAGCCGCTCGTTCCCCACGGCGACGGTGCGGCCGTCCACCCGGGCGGTGATCCCGTGGCCGCTGATTTCCTCCACGTCCGTGACCCGATTCATGTCCAGGGACTTGCCGTAGGCCCGCTGCAGGCTCAAACTGATGGGGTGGTTGGAATGGCATTCAGCATGGGCCGCCAGTTCCAGCAGAGCGGCCTCCTCTATGGGGCTGTGGTGGACCGCGGTGACCTCGAAGTTGCCCTTGGTGATGGTGCCCGTCTTATCGAAGGCCACGGTGGTGACCTTAGAGAGGGTCTCCAGGTAGTTGGACCCCTTGATGAGGATGCCCCGGCTGCTGGCGCCGCCAAGGCCCGCGAAGAAGCTCAGCGGCACGCTGATGACCACGGCGCAGGGGCAGCTGATGACCAGGAACGTGCAGGCGCGCAGGAGCCAATCCCGCCAGACGCCGGCCATGGACCCACCGGTAAGCAGCAGGAACAGGGGCGGCAGCACCGCCAGGGCCAGGGCTGCGTAACAGACGATGGGCGTGTAGATCCGGGCGAACTTGGAGATGAAGGTCTCGGACTTGGACTTGCGGGCGGCGGCGTTCTCCACCAGGTCCAGGATCTTGGACGCGGTGGACTCCTCGAAGGCGGCGGTGGTCCGCACCTTCAGCACGCCGCTCATGTCGATGGACCCGGAAAGGACCGTATCGTCCACGGAAATGCTCAGGGGCCGGCTCTCGCCGGTGAGGGCGGCGGTGTCCAGGGCGGAACTGCCCGCCACCACCACGCCGTCGATGGGGATCCGCTCCCCGGGCTGGACGACGATGACGGTGCCCACCTCCACCTCGTCCGGATCCACCTTCTCCAGGGACCCGTCGTCGGTCTCCACGTTGGCGTAGTCGGGGCGGATGTCCATGAGGGCGCTGATGCTGCGGCGGCTCTTGCCCACGGCCACGCTCTGGAAGAGCTCACCCACCTGGTACAGGAGCATGACCGCCACGCCCTCGCCGTACTCGCCGAGAGCGATGGCGCCCATTGTGGCCACGGTCATGAGAAAGCACTCGTCGAAGACCTTTTTGTTTTTGATGCCCAGGGCCGCCTTGCGCAGGATGTCGTAGCCCACGGTCAGGTACGGGATGAGGAACAAGCAGAACAGGGCCCACCGGGGCAGGTCCGCCTTCACGATCCCCTCACTGATGAGGTACACCGGCACGAACAGCACGGCGGCGACCAGGATGCGGTATAGGAGTGTTTTTTGTTTTTTCGTCATGGCTTTTGTCGCACCTTTTTCTTTTCAATGAAAAGAAAAAGGTGCGCGAAAAAGAAAAGCACAAAATAAATGATGCTTTAGAGGCCTACCCTAAGACCTCCCCTTAAGCTTCTCTTTTTTCGGTTCCTTTTTTCTCTTCACCGAAGAGAAAAAAGGAACAAAAAGAAGCTTACAGATAAATCTCGCAATCCGGCTCGGCCTTCTTGCAATTCGCCAGCACGTCGGCCATGACGGCGGCCTCGTCGGCCCCCTCCTCGAAGGTCACCTTCATCTTCAGGGTCATAAAGCTCACCACCGCATCGGCTACGCCGGGGGTCGCTTTGGCGGCTTCCTCCATGAGATTGGCGCAATTGGCGCAGTCCACGTCGATCTTATAGGTCTTCTTCATGTTTTTTTCTCCTTCCGTGGGATTCTTCGAGATGCTCCATGCCCTGCCCGATGATGGTGCGGACGTGATCGTCGTCCAAGGCGTAGAAGACGGTCTTCCCCTCCCGCCGGCTGCGGACCAGGCGCGCCTGCTTCAGCACCCGGAGCTGGTGGGAAATGGCGGATTGGGTCATGTTGAGCAACTCCGCGATGTCGCAGACGCACATCTCCGACTCAAAGAGTACGTACAGGATCCGGATCCGGGTGGTGTCCCCGAACACCTTAAAGAGCTCCGCCAGATCGTAGAGCCGCTCCTCGTCGGGCATCTCCGGCTTCACCTTGTCCAATATCTCCGGGTGCGTGCACACCTCCGCGCAAACCTCCGCATGATCCCGCTTCGCCATACCGCTTCCTCCTTCAAACATATGAACATCTGTTCATATGTTAGTATACTCCCTCCTCCGGCCCCTGTCAATGCCCAAAAACAAAAAAGCGCGGAAAGAATGCTCTCTTTCCGCACAGGTATCCAATATCCTCTTGTGCTTATACGTTCTTTGCCTTCGGCTCGTGGTACTCCATGCCCTCATCGAACCGGACCTTTTCGGGCGGCTGCTCCAGCAGCTCCGGATGGTCCAGATACCGGCGCATGTCGGCGAAGAACCGGGCGTAGTGGGCGCCGGAGCAGACCCGCTCGTCGGCGGTGATGCCGATGGGCAAAAACCGCTTCAGCCGCAGCTGCCCGTCCTCCTCCACGGCCACCCGCTCCGAGGTGCCCATGCCGAAGAACAGGCCCACGTTCCCGAAGTTGTAGATGTGGTGGTTCACCTCGTGGAGCCCGATGGAGGCGGTGTTGGTGATGTACATACCCACGTGGAAGGGCAGCTCCTCGATGAGAAACTTGGGGCAGATCCCGTACCGGTCCGTCAGCTTCACCAACGCCACGATCACCGTGGCCAACCCCGGCACGGAGAACACGAACTTCAGCAGCGAATCGATGAACCCGGGCCCCTGATCCTGCTCCCTCCGGGCGGCGCTGACGGCGGCCTCCATCCGATCCCGCACGTCGTAGACCGTGTCGGCGAGATCGAACTTGATCTTCACCACCGCCTCGCCCTCGTCGGGCCGATGGGGCACCTTCAGCAGGGTGAAGGCGGCGGAGCAGTTGTTCCGGGCGAAGAGCTGCTTGTTCATGATGAAGCGGTTCATCTCCGGATTGCTGCTGACGGAGCGCACATAGGCGGCCACGATGAGCTGCATATAGCTCAGTTTCTCGCCCTTTTCGGCCTGCTCCCGAATATAGGCGGACATGCGCTCCATATCCGCCCGGTGCTTCAAAAACACCTGGGCGTCGCTGCGCTCGGGCATGATGTAGGGGGTGATCTTCATGATGGGATCGATCTTGTCGATCCGCCGCCCGTCGGGCCGTCTTCCGAACATGGGGACCTCTTTTGGATGGTATTTGCTCCTTTTCTTTTCATGAGAAAAGGAACCGAAAAGAAAAGCAAAATAAAGGGGGAAAGTCGGGGTTTCCTTACGCCGCCTTCAGGGCTTCGTACAACTCCGCGTCGGTGGCCTGGATGTAGGGCCCCACGTAGAAGATGTGCAGGATGCCCAAGGTCAGGGCGGACAGGATTATCCAGCCGATAAAGGACAGATCCAGCACGAAAGCGTTCCACTTATGGCCGTTCATCATCTGCCGAGAGAGAGTGATGGCCTTGGTGCCTGAGAGCTCCGGATGCTCCTTCAGGATGTAGGGCACCATCCGGTAGGAATAGGCTTTGATGATGCCGGGGACGATGAACAGCAGCGTCCACAGACCCAGGAACAGGTTCTTGAGGAACATGACCAGGATCACGTTCCCCCAGTCGTCCTGGAAGCCCGCGCCCAGATGCTTCAGATCCCCGTCGCCCCGGCTGTTCTGCAGGAAGAACCGGTAGCAGCCCACGATCAGGGGATTGAACACCAGGATCGACAGCAGCAGCCCCACCAGTCCCAAGCCGCCCAGGTGGATGGTGAACCGGCCGCTTCGAAGAGCGGAGACCTGCTGCGCCTTCTCCAGGAGCCAGTTCACATGCTCGTCGTCCAGCTCCGCCAGGATGCTGACGGCCTCCCGCTGACCGACGTCGGCGGTCTCGGAATCGTTCTTGCGCACGCTGCTGCCGGCGCCGCCGCCGATAAGCACCGCCAAAATGAGCGCCACCAACACACACCGCCAGTAGTTCGCCGTAAAGGCTGCCTTGGCTCGATTCTTCAGTTCCTTTCTCGTCCACATAAACGGGGACCCCTCCTATACTCATGATAAAACAATGGAATAAGTATACTCCCATTTCTCTCCCGGCGCAACTTTTTTTCGCGGCTACCAGATGAAATTGGATTTGAGCTGCTCCCCGTTGTCCATGAGAATATCCTCGCCGGTGATGGACCGGTTGACGGCGGAAAGATAATAGACCAGGTCCGCCACCTCCTCCGGCTCCGCCCACTTGCCCAGCAGGGTTTCCGCCTTCACCGCCCCATACAGCTCGGGACTTTGAAGGATATGCTCGTTGGCCGGGGTGATGACGCCTCCGGGGGAAACGCTGTTCACGGTGACGCCCCGCCGGGAAAGGTTCAGCGCCAGATTCTTCATATATCCCACCAGGCCCGCCTTGCTGGCTGAGTATCGGGGAAACTCGGCCCCGTTTCGGGCGGAAGAAGACGCCACGAACAGCACGCTTTTCAGGGCCGGGCTCCCGATATGCCGCTCCGTGAAGGCCATGGTGCCCATGAGGTTCACGTCGATGGCGTCGGCCTCCTCCAACGTGCCGGCGTTGTTGACCAGGACAGCCAGGTCAGGGACGTTTGCCGTCACCTCCCGGATGTCCCCCTGAATGTGGGCATAGGCCGGATGCTCAATGGCCCCGGGCAATAGGTCCACCCCCCAGACCCGATGCCCCTCGGCCAAAAACTTTTGGGCGATAGCGAGGCCGATGCCCCGGCTGGTGCCGGTGACGAGAACGTTCATAGGACAGCCTCCCTTCTTTCCGCCAGGATGCGGCGGGAGAGCCGATACCCCAAGGGGGAGAAGAGCACTTCGCAAAGGAGCTCCGCCACCGCCCCGGTGAAGGCGCAGGTGAAGCACTGGAGCATGGTCCAGCCGAAGAAGGTCCGGCTCACCAGCAGGGCGAAGATCAGGTTGTCCCCGAACTGCGCGAGGAACGTGGACACGTAGGACCTAAGGGCGAAGACGCCGAAGCCGGCCTTTTTCTTCGCCAGGCGGCCGATGGCGTCGTTCAGGAAGTTGTTGAGGAACGCGGAGACGAGGAAGGCGATGGAACTGCCCAGGATGATGAACCAGGTGCCGGCGAAGGTGTTGTCCAACGCCCGGTTGATGATCCCCTCGCTCCCGTCCACGAAACTCTCCCCCCACACGCCGGGGAGGCGGCTGCCCAGGAAAAAGATCAGGGCCATGAACAGGTTCAGCAGCAGCGCCGTCACCGACACCATGTTGGCCGCCTTGGAGCCGTAGCAGTGGGTAAGCACGTCCATGGACAGAAAGGCCAGCCAGGAAAACAAAATCCCGCCGTCCAGCGCCAACCAGGTCAAGCCGGTGTCGATGCTCTTGTTGGCCAGCAGGTTCATCCCCACCACGGAGAGGACCATGAGCGTGACGAGCAACGGCGAGGCCGTGCGCAGCAACGTGCGGAATTCACGAAGGGTCTGCTTCATTATTCGATTACTCCTTGTTTTTTTAGGGTGGTTTTCAAGAGACACCCATATTTCGCCGCCCCAGGCGGCGAAGGGCATTGTATCACCGCGGGCGGAAAAAAGCAAGCGCGATCTTGTTGCCCGCCGGATTTACGGCTGGGCTGTTGGCTCCACCTGTTCCTGAGCGTCCTGCTCAGGGTCGATGGCGGTCATCCGCTCCTCCGCCCCTGTCTCCGTGACCGGCTCCTCCGCCTTCGGGGCGGGCTGGGGCCCTTCGGCCTTGACTTCCGGCTTCGGGACGGGCTTTTGCAGCAGGGAAAAATAGCGCTGGCGGGCCCGGTCGTAGGCGGCGTTGAAGGTTTCGTCGCTGCCGGAATGGAGGCGCTCGTAGTAGAGATGCTCATGGTCCGCCAGCTCCGGATGGACCCGGACCATGGTGGCCACGCCCACGTTGGAGCACACGTCTCCGATCCGATGGAACTCCACCATAAGGTCGGAGAAGGTGGCGTCGGCGTACACGTTGCACTCGCCGGTGCTCATGCGCTTCAAATGGTTCCGCTTCAGCAGGGCGATGAGCTCGCCCACCACCTGGACCAGGGGCTCGATCCGCTCCGCCGCGTCTACGTCCCGCTTGCGGAAGGTCTGCTCCGTCTCGTCCAGAATGTGCATGAGGGCGTTTTCCAAAACGGCCAGCTCGGAAAGGGCCGCCGGGGAGAAGGCAGTGTCGTTGCGCTTGAGGGCGGCAGCATGATCCGCGATGTTCACCGCATGGTCCCCCAGCCGCTCAAACTCGGAGGTGACCTTATAGTACTGGTCCAGGATGGCCACGTGGTAGGGGAGCTTCAGCTGCGCCAGGCACCCCACCATGTATTTGCTGACCTGGTCGGTCATGCGGTCGATCTCGTCCTCGTCTGCCTGGATCTCCATGTGCAGCTCGGGATCGTATTTTTCCAGCAGGCGGAAGGATCTTTCGATGTTGCTCCGGGAGGCGGCCAGAATGGTCAGAAGCACTTTGTAGCAGCTTTGCAAAGCTAAAGCCGGGGTGTTGAAGAACACCGGGTTCAGCGCCTCGATCTCCTGCTTATACTTGCTCTCTTTCACGGGATCGTCCTTCACCAGCTTCCGGCTCAGCTTTTCAAAGGTGGAAAGCAGCGGGAACAGGCACACCGCGCAGCCCAGGTTGAAGATGGTGTTGGTGTTGGCGATGATGCTGGAGTTGACGGGCTCGTCCCACAGACTGTTCAGCAGGCCCAGCCGATGGACGATGGTGACCGCCGCCAGGACCAGGGCCGACTTGCTCAGGTTGTAGATGATGTTCATGATGGCCACCCGCTTCGGCTCCGACTTGGCGCCGATATAGATGACGATGGCCGTGGTGACGCAGTCCCCCAGATAGACGCCCACGATAACGGCGTAGATGGCCTTGAAGGTAAGAAGCCCGGAGGCAGAGAAGGCCTGCAGGATGCCGATGGTGGCCGAGGAGCTTTGGAGCATGAAGGCCACGCCCGCGCCGGTGACGTACCCCAGGACCGGGCTTTCGCCCAGGCCGGCGAAAAGCCGCTCGATGAGGCCGGATTGGGCCAGATCGTTCACCGCGCCGGTCATATTGAGCAGGCCGGAGAAAAGGATGCCGAAGCCGATGGCGATGTTGCCCACGGATTTGGCGTTTTTGAAAAAGCTGCCCATGATGAGCACGATGCCGATGATGAGGGCCACGGGAGCCAGGGTGGAGGGCTGGAAGAAGCGAAGCACGCTGGAGCCCCCGGCGTCCACGTCCAACAGGCGGATGATCTGGCCCGTGACCGTGGTGCCCACGTTGGCGCCGATGATGATGCCCAGGCTCTGGTGCAGGGTCAGGATCCCCGCGCCCACGAGACCGGCGGTGATGACGATAGTGGCTGTGGAGCTTTGGATGAGGGCGGTGACCAGCAACCCCAGCACGAAGGCCTTGAGGGGATTGTCCGTCACCTTCCCCATGGCCACCTTCAGGGTGCCGGAGGAGTTTTCCTTCAGGCTGTCCCCCATGAGGCGCATGCCGTACAAAAACATGGCCAGACCGCCCAGCAGGGAGATTACATGGAATATATTCATACGCTACCTCGCGGTCTTTATCGAAGGATGGTTCGAATTTTCAGCAATACTATGATACACTTCCCATCGTCCACCTGTCAAGAAAAAGCGGCGGAGCCCTTCCCCGGGGCGAAAAAAGGCGATTACCGGTTGAAAGCGAGGGCCGGCTCTGGTATAATCACTTATACTGGAATTTATCGACCGCCGACCCGTTCGCCGCAGCGGAAAAAGGAGAAAGACATGAAGCGCATCGTCATCATTTGCTTAGCCGCGCTGCTGCTCGCGGGCTGCGGGCAGCAGGAGCCGGCCGCTCCCCAGGTCCAGATGGATCAGCGGGCCGAGGCCGCCCCCACCGCCGAGCCCCCTGCGGCCACGGAAGCGCCCCGGGTAGAGACCGTCGTCGTAGCCCCCGCCGCGGAAGCGCCCACGGCAGAGCCGACAGCTGAACCTGCTTTGGCGGAGGCCGAGAGCCTGGTGAACAGGCTGGTGACCGCCTGGGAGAGCGCAGGCTTTTTGGAGGGGCTGTTCCCCTACACGGCGGAGGACGCCCTGGATTACTACGGCATCGACTTTTCCGCCTGTCGGGGCGGCGCGGCCTTCGCCGAATCCTCGGGCTACACCTGCGAAGCGGTGGTGCTGGAGGCCGACGGGCAGACCCTGGACCAGGCGGAATCCCTGCTCCAAAGCCATCTGGACGCCGTCAAGGCCCAGTTCCGCAGCTATGACGCCGACGCCCTGGCCCTGGCGGAGAAAGCCGTGCTCCTGCGGGAAGGGGACGTGGTGCTCTTTCTCATTTCCCCGAACGCGGAGCAAATGACGGCCGTCTTTCGGGATCTGACGAAATAGCATGGTCTTTTCGTCCCTCACATTTCTATTCGCCTTTTTGCCGGTCACGCTGCTGGGCTATCGGCTGTTGCCGAAGAAGCTGCGGATCGGCTTTCTGCTGCTCGCAAGCCTCGTGTTCTACGCCTGGGGGGAGCCCCTGTACGTGTTTTTGATGATCGGCTCCATCCTGGTCAACTGGCTTCTGGGCTTTCGTGTGGCGGGGGACGGGCCTCATAAAAAAGCCTTTTTGATCCTGTCCATAGGCTTCAATCTGCTGCTCCTGTTGGTTTTCAAATATACGGGCCTCATCTGGGATACGGTGAAGGGCCTGTTCCCGGCGCCCTTGTGCGAGAGGACCGTGGCCATCCGACTGCCCATCGGCATCTCCTTCTTCACCTTTCAGATCATGTCCTACGTGATCGACGTTTACCGGGGGAAAGCCAAGGCCCAGAAAAGCCCCGTCGTTTTCGGCGCCTATGTGTCCATGTTCCCCCAGCTCATCGCCGGTCCCATCGTCCGGTACGTGGATATCGAGGCGCAGCTGGACGCTCCGGATCTCTCCCTGGAGGGCCTTGCCGCCGGTGTGCGGCTGTTCGTGGTGGGGCTGGGGAAAAAGGTGCTCCTGGCTAACGGGGTGGCCGTCCTGTGGCGGGAGCTGTCCCAAATGCCCGGCGAAACCGGCATCCTGGGGGCCTGGGTGGGCATCGTGGCCTATACCTTCCAGATCTACTTCGACTTTTCCGGCTACTCCGACATGGCCTGCGGTCTGGGACGGATGCTGGGCTTCCGGTTCGTGGAGAACTTCCGTTACCCCTACGTCGCCGACAGCGTCACGGATTTCTGGCGGCGATGGCACATCAGCCTGTCCACCTGGTTCAGGGAGTACGTATATATCCCCCTGGGTGGCAACCGGCGGGGGCTCGGGCGGCAGATCGTAAATCTGCTGATCGTTTGGACCTTGACGGGTCTCTGGCATGGGGCCAGCTGGAACTTCCTCCTCTGGGGCCTCTACTACGGGGTACTGCTGATCCTGGAAAAGCTGTTTTTGGC
Source organism: Clostridia bacterium (assembly GCA_017545535.1). Taxonomy (GTDB): domain Bacteria; phylum Bacillota; class Clostridia; order Christensenellales; family CAG-138; genus RUG472. The sequence continues at coordinate 27,272 of JAFWMS010000010.1, forward strand.
GAAAGCGCTTCAACGGCTGCCCAGGCTTTTGCGGCAACTGCTGACCTTCCTGGCGGCGGCCCTGGGCTGGGGCATCTTCTACTTCACGAACTTCCACGCCCTGGGCGTCTATTTCGCCGCCCTGGTGGGCGTGGGGAATCCTGGGCTCCTCACGACCAGGGCCTGGGCCTGGGTGCTGGGATACCTGCCCCTGCTCCTGGTCTGCGCGGCGGCAGCCACGCCCTGGTGGGCAAATCTCGACAAGCGGTTCGGGCAAAAAAGGGCCTGGTCCTGGGTGCGCCTGATCCTGGGCGCGGGGCTGTTCCTGCTGTGTCTGGGGGCCCTGGCCTCCCAGAGCTACAACCCGTTCATCTATTTTCGATTCTGAGGGGGTGAGGATATGAAGCAAAAACCGTTGGATATCGTCACCGTGGCCCTGTTCTCCCTGGTGCTGCTGGCCGTGCCCCTCTGCTGGCTTTTGTGCCCCCGCAAAACCTTCTCCGATGCCGAGCGTCGGTATCTCAGCGAGCCGCCCCGGCTTTCCGCCCAAAGGCTGAAGGATTGGAACTTCGACGACGCCGTGGAAACGTACCTGGCCGATCAGCTCCCCGGCCGAAACGCCCTGGTGGGCCTCGACGCCTACACAGTGCTGCTGTCAGGGCGGCAGGTGTCAAGGGAGATCTGGATGGACAGAGAAGGATTTCTGGTGGAGGAGCCTGTGAAGGCCGCCCCGGACCAGATCGAAAAGCGGCTGAACCGCATGGCCGCCCTGGGGGAGAAGACGGGCCTGCCCGTCTACGTCCTGGCCGTGCCCTCCACGGGCTACGTGCGCCGGGGGACCCTGCCCAAGGCCCTGGCGGCGCTGTATCCTGACGCGGGGTTGCTGCAGCAGATCGCCGACGCACCGGGCATCGTTCCCGTGCCGCTGGCGGAGACCTTTTTGAAGGAGGGCCAGGGCTGGTATTATCGAACGGATCACCACTGGACCGGGGCGGGCGCCTACGCCGCCTACCGGCTCTTTATGGAAGCCGCGGACCACGAGGCCCTCGCTTACGACGCCTTCTTTCACCACACCGTACCGGGCTACGTGGGCTCCACCCGCTCCCGCTCCGCCCTGTGGCTCACCCGGCCTGACACCCTGACCGTCGACGAGCCCATGGACGCCCGGGTCACAGTCACCTTCTCCGACGACGAGAAGGTCTACGACAACCTGTTCTTCTTCGACCATCTCAAGGAGTACGACTGGTATCCCCTGTTCCTGGACGGCAACCACCCGGTGACCGTGGTGGAGAATGGGAGCGCCCCCGACGGTCCCACCCTGCTCATGGTCAAGGACTCCTTCGGGAACACCCTGGCCCCCCTGCTGGTCCCTACCTACGGGCGGGTCGTGCTGGTGGACCCCCGCTATTATCGGGGGAGCGTGGCAGACCTGTGCAGCCGGTACGGGGCGGACGAGATCCTGTTCTGCTACTCCCTGGAACGCATCTGCACCGATCTGAGCCTTTCCGTTTTGAAGTAAGGAGACCCCATGGAAAAGATGCCCTTCTATGCCCAGGTCCGGGACCGGCTCCTCCGGTACGCTCGGGTGGACACCCAGTCCGCCCGGGAGAGCGACACCGTGCCCACCACCCGAAAACAGTTCGATCTGGCGTATCTGCTGCGGGACGAGCTTAAAGAAATGGGCGCGTCGGAGGTATGGCTGGACGAGGAGAAGTGCGTCCTCTACGCCGCCGTCCCCGCCACGGCGTCCCAGGGCATGCCCTTCGGCATCGTGACCCACATGGACACGGCCCCCGACGCCCCGGGGGCGGGCTGCCGGCCCTGGGTGCTAAAAGCCTACGACGGCGGGGACATTCGGCTGAACGAAGCGCTGGGCATCGTCATGAGCCCCAAAGAGTTCCCGAATCTGCTGAACTATGTGGGCCAGGATCTGATCCTCACCGACGGCACCACCCTTTTGGGGGGCGACGACAAGGCGGCCATCGCCGCGGTCATGACCTTTGCGGAGCATCTGCTGCGCCATCCCAAGCTCCCCCACGGGCGGATCGCCCTGGCCTTCACCCCCGACGAGGAGGTGGGGGGCTTGGCAAAGGATCTGGACCTGGACCGCTTCGGGGCCAGGGTGGCCTACACCCTGGACGGGGACTATCTGGGCTACTACGAGAACGAGACCTTCAACGCCTCCCACGCCACCGTCGTTTTCACGGGCCGCAGCGTCCACACCGGCACGGCCAAGGGGATCATGATCAACGCGGCGGATCTGGCCGCGGAGTTCGTCGCCCAACTTCCGCCCCGGGAGAAGCCTCAGTTCACCGAGGGCCGGGAGGGGTTCTTCCACCTGGTGTCCCTCCAGGCGGACGTGGAGCAGGCCCGGGTGGACCTGATCATCCGGGATCACGACGCAACCCTCTTCGCCCGGCGGGAGCAGCTCCTGCGGGACCTGGCGGACAAGATGGCCGAGGCCTACGGCCCGGACCGGGTGCGCCTCACCATCACCCCCACCTATCGGAACATGAAGGAGGTCATCGATCGATACCCCTTCCTCATCGACAATTTGAAACAAGCTATCACCCTATCCGGGCTCACGCCCCGCTCCGTGGCCTTCCGGGGCGGCACCGACGGCTCCGCCCTCTCCCACCGGGGCCTCCCCTGCCCCAACCTGTCCGCAGGCTACGAAAACGCCCACGGCCGCTTCGAATTCGTTCCCATCCGGTCCATGGAAAAGAATGTGGAGATACTGCTCCATCTGGCAAGGCTTTTCGGAGAGATGCAAGCATAACAAAAAAGGAGGCAAAAGCCTCCTTTTTTTGCAGCATGCCTATTCCACTTCTATCTCCTTGATAATACACTCATTCCCTCGCAAAAGCCAGGTCTCCCCACTGTGGCAGTAGGGGCACTCCCGGCCGTATTGGACCGTTGGATAGGTTTTTTCGCAGGCGGAGCAGAAGGTCACGGCGGGGATGGTTTCCAACTCCAATTCCGCTGTTTCCAGGATGGGGTGACGCTTGCGGAAATAGTTCCAGCAGTCGGTGAAGTAGTCCGTCATGATGCCGGACACCTCCCCCACCTGCAGCGTCACCCGTAAGATCTTTTGGATTTCCTGCTCCTTAGCCGTCTCCTCCAGGGATTTGGCCAGGTGCAGGATGATGCCCATCTCGTGCATATCAGTCCTTCATGAGCTCCTGAATGTCCACGGCGTTGCCCGTGTGGGGATGAGTCTTGTGGAATTCCCGGGTGGCCCGGTTGTACGCCTTGCGCTTGCGGCGCATCTCTTTGGCCTCCTCGGAACCGCTGTGGGCGATGATCTTGAAAGCCCGTTTGGCGGCGTAACTCAGCAGGCCGCCCACCTTGTCCTCCGCTCGTCTGAGATCGGAGTTCTGGGGATGATCCCGCAGCAGATGGATGGCGTCGAATTCGCAGCGGGTGGTGCACAGACCGCAGCCGATGCACTTGTTTTCGTCCACGATGGTGGCGCCGCAGCCCAGGCACCGGGCGGTCTCCGCCTTCACCTGTTCCTCGGTGAACACCAGCCGGTTGTCCGCAAAACCGTTCTTGTGATCGACGGTGGGGTCCACCGGCGGCACCTGCCGCTGGGCGTGGTCGTAGGAATCGATGGCGATGTTGTCCTTGTCCAGGGACTTGAAGTAGCGCCGATCCCGGCCCAGGGTCTGGGACACGCTGTTTTTAGATACGAACCGGGCCAGGGATTCCGCGGCCTCGTGGCCCTGGCCGATGGCGTCGATGACGAACTTGGGGCCGGTGAACACATCTCCGCCCACGAAGATGGCGGGATCGTCGGTCTGATAGGTGAACTTGTCCGCCACAGGGTAGTTGCCATGCCAGAACTTCACCCCCGTGCCCTCCAGAAGCTTGCCCCACTCGATGGCCTGGCCGATGGCAAAGACGATATGCTTCGCCTCCACGGTCACGGTCTCGTTTTCGTCATACTGGGGGTTGAACTTGCCGGTGGCCGGATCGATGGTGGCGGTGCAGCGCTTGAGGACGATGCCCTTCACCTTCCCCTCCCCGTCCACCAGGACCTCCTTCGGTCCCCAGGAGGGGCAGATCTTCACGTTTTCTTCCTCCGCCTCAGCGATCTCCTCCGGGGAGGCGGGCATGGTCTCCCGGCTCTCCAGGCAGAACATGGACACCGTTTCGGCGCCCAGCCGATGGGCGGTCCGGGCGCAGTCGATGGCCACGTTGCCGCCGCCGATGATCACGGTGTCGCCCTCCAGCCTCCGACTGTTGTCGCCCAGCGCCTTTTCCAGGAACTTCACGGCGATCTCGGTGCCGGGGGCGGTGTCGTTTTTGACACCGGGGAGCTTGCCGCCCTGGCAGCCGATGGCAATGTAGAAGGCCTCGTAGCCCTGATCCTTCAGCTGCTGGATGGTGACGTCCTTACCCACCTCCACGCCGCAGCGGATCTCGGCGCCCAGGGCGCGGATGATGTCGATCTCCGCGTCCACCACCTGCTTGTCCAGCTTGAAGGCGGGGATGCCATAGGTCATCATGCCGCCGGGCTTGCTGTTCTTTTCAAAGACCGTGGGCCGATAGCCCCGGCTGGCCAGATAGTAGGCGCAGGAAAGGCCCGCCGGGCCGCCGCCGATGATGGCGATCTTCTGAGGCCATTCCCCGGACACCCGGTTGATGACCTTTTTGGGCACATAGCGGGTCTCGGCGTGCAGGTCCCGCTCGGCCAGGAACTTTTTCACGTCGTCGATGGCCACCGGCTTGTCGATGGTGCCCCGGGTGCAGGCGTCCTCACACCGCTTGTTGCACACCCGGCCGCAGATAGCGGGGAAGGGATTCTCCCGCTTGATGAGGGCCAGCGCCTCGTCATACCGACCTTCCCGGGCCATCTTCAGGTAGCCCTGGACGGGCACATGGGCGGGGCAGGCGGCCTTGCAGGGGGCGGAGCCGGTTTTATGGGTGTTGACCCGGGCGGTGTCCCGATAGTTTTCGTCCCAGGCGTACTTGCCCCAGCGGATCCTGTCGGGCAGCACGGACTTGGGGTACGCCACAGGCGTGCCGTCCTTCTGGCACAGCTTTTGGCCCAGCTTCAAAGCGCCGGCGGGGCACAGCTCCACGCAGCGGCCGCAGGCCACGCACTTTTCCTTATCCACCCGGGCGGTGAAGGCGCTCTTGGACATGTTGGGGGTGTTGTACAGCAGGCTGGTCCTGAGGGCGTTGCAGATCTGCACGTTGCAGTTGCAGATATCGAAGATATGGTCCATGCCGTCGATGTTGGTGATCTGGTGCACGTACCCGTTCTCCTCCGCCTTGCGCAGGATCTCCAGGGCCTCCTCCTTGGTGATATAGTGGGCCCGGCCCGTTTCCACGGTGTAGTCCGCCATATCGCCCACCTGGATGCACCAATCCTGTTCGTCGTCGGTGCAGCCCTCGCCCAGCATGGCCCGGGAGGCCCGGCAGGAGCAGATGCCCGCGGACAGATGGCCGTCGTACTTCTGGAGCCAGTAGGAGATCTTCTCCACGTCGATGCTGGTGCGCTCCGCCTGGACCTCCTTCTCCACGGGGATCACATGCATGCCGATGCCGTTGCCGCCGGGGCGGACCATGGAGGTAATGTGCTCCAGGGGCAAAAAGGTCATCCGCTCAAACATCTTGGCCACCGGCGGGTTCTTCTCGATCCGATCCACGGAGGAGTTGAACAGCTCCGCGCTGCCCGGCACAAAGTAGCTGGTGCGATAGCGGATCTCCTTGGGCGCGCCGGGGATGGGGCCGTTGTCGTCGTAGTGGTCGCCGTAGTCATACTCCACGAAGCCGTGAACGCACAGAAGGTCCAGCGTCTTTTTGAAGGTTTCGTCGTCCATGTCCCCGTTCTTTTCCCGCAGCTGCTCATAGGTATACCACTGGCGCTGCTTCATGGTCAGGGCGATGTCCACCTCGGGCTCAGTCAAAACCTCCCGAAGGCCCCAGTACTCCTCGTCCGTGGTCTTCAGACCAAAGAGCTTGTGAGGCACGTTGTCCGTGATGCGCCGGCCCAGCTCGGCATACTTTTTGTTGAGGACGGCCTCGCCGTCGTACTTGGACTTGGTGCGGGGATTGGAATCATAGATCTCCGGCATAGTGATTCTCCTTTATGATATGTTTCAGTTCTCTTTGGTCTCGCGGACGGCCTTTTCCAGCCAGGCCTCCCATGCTTCAAAGCCCTCCCCCGTTTTGGCGGAGACCTCAAAGATCTCGATGTTGGGGTTCAGCCCCCTGGCCCGCCGCTTGCAGGCCTCAAAATCGAAGTCGAAGTAGGGAGCCACGTCCGTCTTGGTCAGGATCAGCACGTCGCTGACCGTGAACATGAGGGGGTATTTGAGGGGCTTGTCGTCCCCCTCGGGCACGCTGAGGAGCATGACCCGCTTCTGGGCGCCGGTGTCGAACTCCGCGGGGCAGATCAGATTCCCCACGTTCTCCAACACCACCAAATCGAAACGTTCGTCCCCCAGCTCATCGAGGGCGGCCCGGGTCATGCCCGCATCCATGTGGCACATGCCGCCGGTGTGGGCCTGAACGGCCTTCGCCCCCAGCTTTTCGATGCGGACTGCGTCCACGTCTGAATCCACGTCCGCCTCCATGACCGCGATGTTAAACCGGTCCTTCAAATCCCGGATGGTTCGCTCCAGAAGGGTGGTCTTTCCCGCCCCGGGGGAGGCCATCAGATTGATGAGCAGGGTGCCTTTGTTCGTCAATTCCTTTCTCAAGATCGCCGCGTCCCGATCGTTGGAGGCGGTGACGGTCTCTTTCAGCTCGATGATCCGCATATATCTCTCCCTTCCCGGATACTGTCCGTATGTTTTATTGTATCGAATTTTATCGAAAAGCGCAAGGCAAAACTGCTATGACGGGTTTTCGTCTGTCGTTCGTTTTTGGCTTGACAGGGCGGCAATCCGTGGTATAATGAATCCAATTTCGGGGATGACCCGGGAAGCAGTACCCTCAAAGGCTGTCCTTCCTCAGAGAGCGCGTTCACCGGCTGCAAGGCGCGCGGAGGGCAGGAGGCGAAGACCGCCCGGCGACTCGAAGGGGTCCGGCCCCATATCGCCGGATGCGAGTGATAAACTTGGGTGGAACCGCGCAACCAAAGCGCCCCAGTGCTGAGAAAACAGCATTGGGGCTTTTAGTTTACATGAAGAAAGAGAGGAAACCAGTATGATCATCACCTTCCCCGACGGATCCCAGCGGGAATACGAAAACGGCACGAGCGCCCTGGACATCGCCGCGTCCCTGTCCCAGGAGCTGAAAAAGTCCGTTATCTGCTGCGAGATCGACGGCGTCCGTTCCGACGCCTTCCGGCCCATCGAAAAGGACTGCAGCCTGCGGCTTCTCACCTTTGAGGACGCTGACGGACGCTGGACCTATCGGCATACCGCCTCCCACATCCTGGCCCAGGCCGTGAAACGCCTCTGGCCTGAGGTGAAGCTGGCCATCGGCCCCGCCACCAAGGACGGGTTCTACTATGATTTCGACGCTCCCTTCAACTTCTCCCCCGACGACTTTAAGAAGATCGAGAAAACCATGGAGCAGATCCAGCGGGAGAATCTGAAACTGGAGCGGTTCGAGCTGCCTCGGGCAGAGGCCATCGCATTCATGGAGAAGAAGGGCGAGCCCTACAAGGTGGAGCTGATCCGGGACCTGCCCGAGGATGCCGTCATCAGCTTCTACAAGCAGGGCGAGTTCGTAGACCTGTGCGCCGGCACCCACGTGGGAAGCACGGCCCGGGTGAAGAACATCAAGCTCCTCAGCGTGGCTGGCGCCTACTGGCGCGGCAGCGAAAAGAACAAGATGCTCCAGCGCATCTACGGCACCGCCTTCGAGAAGAAGGATGAGCTGGTGGCCTACATCACCTGCCTGGAGGAAGCCAAGAAGCGGGACCACAACAAGATCGGCCGTGAGCTCGAATACTTCACCACGGTGGACGTCATCGGCCAGGGCCTGCCGGTGCTCCTTCCCAAAGGCGCTCGGGTGATCCAGCTCATGCAGCGCTGGGTGGAGGATACGGAGCAGAAGCACGGGTATCTGCTCACCAAGACGCCCTATTTCGCCAAGCGGGAGCTCTACAAGGTCTCCGGCCATTGGGATCACTATCGGGACGGCATGTTCATCATGGGCGATCCCGACGACGAGACAAAGGACTGCTTCGCCCTTCGGCCCATGACCTGCCCCTTCCAGTATCAGGTATACCTGAACCGGCAGCGGAGCTACCGTGACCTGCCCATGCGGCTGGGGGAAACGTCCACCCTGTTCCGCAACGAGGATTCCGGCGAGATGCACGGCCTCATCCGCGTCCGCCAGTTCACCATCTCCGAAGGACACCTGATGGTGCGCCCGGACCAGCTGGAGGAGGAGTTCAAGGACTGTCTGGAGCTCTCCAAGTACTTCTTGAACACGGTGGGCTTGTGGGACAAGTGCACGTTCCGCTTCTCCCAGTGGGATCCCGCCAACCCCAAGAACAAGTATGAGGGCACGGCGGAGCAGTGGAACGCCGCCCAGGCCGCCATGGGCCGCATTTTGGATCATCTGGGCGTGAAGTACGAAATCGGCATCGACGAGGCCGCCTTCTACGGGCCCAAGCTGGACATCCAGTATCGGAACGTGTACGGCAAGGAGGACACGCTGGTCACCATTCAGATCGACATGCTGCTCGCGAAGCGGTTCGGCATGTACTATATCGACGAGAACGGCGAAAAGGCCCTGCCCTACATCATCCATCGGACCAGCCTGGGGTGCTATGAGCGGACGCTGGCATACCTTTTGGAGGAGTACGCGGGCGCCCTGCCCACGTGGATGATGCCCACCCAGGTGAAGGTACTGCCCATCACGGACCGGGCATTGGAGTATTCCAACGCTTTGGCGGAGCGCCTCGACGCCCTGGGCGTTCGGGTGGAAGTGGACGCCCGGAATGAGAAGATCGGCTTCAAGATCCGGGAGGCCCAGATGCAGAAGATCCCCTACATGCTGGTCGTCGGCGACAAGGAAGCCGAGGAAAAAACCGTGGCCGTCCGCGCCCGAGCAAAGGGCGATCTGGGCGCCATGGGCATGGACGAATTCGAATCACTGCTTCTCAAGGAGATCGCCGAAAAGGCGAAATAATCCCCAAAACAAGCAAAGCCGCTGCTTTCAGGCAGCGGCTTTTTTATATCCTGTCATCCCTTATATCAGCGAAAGCAGCACGAAGAGCCAGTGGGCCGCGATGCCGGCGCAGAAGCCGCCCACGGTGTGGCTGAGGATGGATTTTCCCACCAGCTCGTTGCAGTGGAGCATGTCCATCATGGACACGTGAGTCGAAAGATACCCGCTCCAGCACATGCACATGCCGGTGAACACGGCCACGTCGTTGGCGCCCGCCGCCCCCTCCCGAAGGAGCTCCGGCACCATGCCCAGGGACGCGCCGGCGGAGCCGAGAGCCGTGATGGGCACGGACACGCACTCGGAGGAGGCGAATCCGAAGAGAGGCTTGAAGAGGAACTGGAGCGCGTCGCCCAGCCGCGGCAGAACCTGGATGCCCTCGTAAGCGGCGCCGGTATAGGTTCCATCGGCGGCGGGGCCGTAGGTCAGCATCATGACCACAGTGCAGATGACAAGCACGCCGGGGATGATCCCCAGGCCCAGCTCCACGCCGTTCTTGCCGCCCTCCATGAGGGCGTTGAGGAGCCGCAGCATGAACCCCTTCTTGGGCTTGTTCTCCTCGTCGGTCATCTGCCCCATTTCCCGGGGGGACAGGGCCAGGGTCTCCGTGCCGTAGAACTTTTTGGAGAAGTGGAGGAGCATCCGGGTGCTGATGACGCTGCCCGCCACCGCGCCCAAGTTCCCGCACAGGACCGCCTTGCCCAGGCTCATCCCCGTCACGGCGGACAGGCCCGCCATATAGCTGGTGACGATGAGGCCCATGCCGAAAGCCGTGCCCAGGTTGGTCAGGGCCGGGATCTGATAGGCCTTGAAGTATCGCCGGTACTGCTGCTCCTTGGCCAGGGCCAGGATGGACGGATTGTCAGAAAAATAGGTGGACACCACGCCCAAGGCCGCCGCCCCGGGCATGCCGTACAGGGGCTTCATAAGGGGCGAGAGCAGGAAGTTGAAGAGCTCCAGCACGCCGAACTCCGTCAGCACCTCGGACAGGGCCCCCGCCAGCACGGCGATGGCCATGATGTAGAACACCGTATCCAGCAAAATACGGTAGGCGGTGTTCATCATGGTGTTGATGGCGTTGGTCATGCCCATGGGCACCATGAACAGGGCCATGAACCCCAAAAATACCGCTAAGAACAGGGTGCTTTTCAGCAAATTCTTCCCCGTCACCATCCGCTGCTGCCGCAGGGCCTCTCGTTTTTCATCAAAAGATGACATGGGCTCTCCTTCTATCGATCAAAATAAGCGAACGTCCCTGGCCTTGGCCAGATGCTTCGGCACGGTCTGGGTGCGTTGGGCATGGAGCAGCAGGAGGAGTTCCTCCTGATCCGCGCCTTCCGTTCGCTTTTCCCAAAAATCCTGTACCATTGTAGCACGGCTCCCATAAAGCGCAAGCCCTTTTTAAGCGGCGAAAGGAATATATAAAGACGCCCCTTTCCCAGGAGGAAAAGGGGCGTTTTGGGATGGGTTCATGGGTACAGTTTGTTGAATCGGACCAGCAGGACGATGCCCACGATCAGGAACGCCAGGCCCGTGAAGAACAGGCAGCCGTAGCCGGTGACCTTCTTCTTGGCCCGCCGCTTGACGAACTCCCGATAGGGCACGTATTCCGAGTGCAGGAAGGGCAAGAAGATTTCCTTCCCCCGCTTGAGCCCGAAGAGGAGCCCGTTGAAGGCGCCCTGCCCGCTGACGAAAAGGACCCCCGCCACCAGCACCAGCAGCGCCCCGGGGACGGAAAACCCGTCGCAGAGGATCCGAGCTCGATCCATGGGGTCTTCCGCCTTCCAGTATCCGCTGATGGTCAGAACCGCCAGCAGCAGCCCCACCGCCACGGCGACGCAGATGGCATAAGCGGCCAGTTTCCCCTTCAGGCTGTCCCGTTCCTCGTTCAACGACCGTACTCCTTCTTATACTTGGCTTCCTCGGCGTCGTTGCAATAGACGAAGTGGCCGGGGAACACCTCCCGCATGGTGGGCTTCTGAACGCTGTAGTCGTGCTCGGCGATGGCGTTGTAGATGATACGGGTCCGCTTCTTCTCCGACCGAGGATCGGGCAGAGGGATGGCGGACAGGAGGGAGCGCGTGTAGGGGTGCATGGGATGAGCGAAGAGCTCCTCCGTCTCCGCCAGCTCCACCATGTTGCCGTAGTACATGACGCCGATCCGGCCCGAGAAGTACTTGACCACGGACAGATCGTGAGCGATGAACAGGATGGTGAGGCCCAGCTGTTCCCGAAGCTCATTCAGGAGATTGATGACTTGGGCCTGGATGGACACGTCCAGAGCGGAGATGGGCTCGTCGGCGATGAGCAGCTCCGGGTTCATGACGATGGACCGGGCGATGCCGATACGCTGCCGCTGGCCGCCGGAGAACTCATGGGGGTACCGGCCCGCATGCTCCCGGACCAGGCCCACCAGCTCCAACATCTCGTAGACCTTTTCGTCGATGTAGGCTTTGTCCTTGATGCCGTTGATGACCAGACCCTCGGAGATGATCTCCCGGACCGTCATGCGGGGGTCCAGGGAGGCCACCGGGTCCTGATAGATCATCTGGATCCGGGTGATGAGCTTGGTGTTCCGGGCCACCCGCAGGGCGTCCTTATACTCCTTTTCCAGCTTGGGACGATCCTGGGCGGAGCAGTTCTTTAGCTTCTCCTCGTACTTGGCCTTGGTCTCCTCCACCAGTTTCTTGGCGTACTCCTTGTCGGAATTCTTGTGGTCGAACTTGGCCCGCTTGATCTGCTCCTTGTTGTCGGCGATGATCTTGTCCAGCTCGGCGATGCGGGTCGAATCGGTGCAGCCCTTCTTCTCCTTCCGGGCTTCCTTAATGGCGTCCTTGTAGGACTTGGTGCCGGCGCAGATGCGCTGACCCTTGAAGTAGATGTTGCCGGAGGTGATGTCGTAGATCTTGATGATGGAACGGCCGGTGGTGGTCTTGCCGCAGCCGGACTCGCCCACAAGGCCGAAGACCTCGCCCTTGTAGATGTCGAAGCTCACGTTGTCCACGGCCTTGGTAGGTCCGAAGTATTGGCAGAGATTCTCTACTTTCAGCAGCACTTCTCGATCATTAGCCATTTTCGGTACCTCCCTCCAGTCTCTCGGTCATGCGGCGGATACGGTCGGTGATCGCCTTGGGGACCTCCACCTTGGGGGCGTCCGGATGGAGCAGCCAGGTGGCTGCGTAGTGGGTATCCGACACCTTGAAGAAGGGCGGATGCTCCTCGTAGTCGATCTGCATGGCGAACTTGTTCCGGGCCGCGAAGGCGTCGCCCTTGGGCGGGTAGATCATGTTGGGCGGGGTGCCGGGAATGGCATCCAGCTTCTCCTTGGTGTCCAGATCCGGCATGGAGCTGAGCAGCGCCCAGGTGTAGGGATGGCGAGGATCGTAGAAGATATCGTCCGCCGTGCCGTACTCCACGATCTTGCCGGCGTACATGACGGCGATATCGTCCGCCATGTTAGCCACCACACCCAAGTCATGGGTGATGAAGATGATGGACAGGCCACGCTCCGCCTTCAAGCGATTGATGAGCTCCAGGATCTGGGACTGGATCGTCACGTCCAGAGCCGTGGTGGGCTCGTCGCAGATCAGGATGTCCGGGTTGGCAGCCAGGGCGATGGCGATGACGATACGCTGCCGCATGCCGCCGGAGAACTCGAAGGGATACTGGGTATAGCGCAGACGGGGCTCGTGGATGCCCACCTCCTCCATGAGCTTGATGGCCTTTTCCTTGGCCATGCTCTTGGTGACCCGGTAGACCACCTCGGAGGCCTTGCTCTTGAAGTGGTTCACCAGCTTCTGGCTCCTGTCATGATAGTCCATGGCGGGCGCGGCGGCGATGTATTCCTCGTAATGCTCCTTCAACCGGTCGATGATGGTGAGGATGTTGGCCCGCAGCTCCTCCTTCTCGTAGACCACCTTGGGAACCACCTTCCAGGTGACGTTCTTGCCCCGGGCGATGAGCTGCTCCCGCCGCCTGGTCTGGCGGGCGAAGCGGGCTTCCTCCTTGGGGTTCCGCTTGAGGTAGTAGAAGTAGTTCTTGATGGCGTTGCTGAGGGCGTTGCGGAAGGTGTAAGCCCGGCTGTCCTTGATGTATTCCAGCTGGTCGATGGAAGCCTCGATCTCGTCGGAAAGGGCCTTGCACTTCGCCTTGGCGTCGGCCTTGGTGAAGTCGGTGCCGAAGAAGGCGTGGGCCTCATCCAGCATGGGCAGCACGGCGATCTTCTTGTTCAGCGCGGTCTCGTAGGAGTAGGTGACGGCCTTCTCCTCCACCTCGCGGAACCGGTCCAGGAACTTCTCGTTCATGAACTTGCGGGCCACGGTCTCCAGCTCGCTCTGGGGCCGATCCAGCTTGGCCTCGGGATCGAAGAGCTTGTAGTAGGCGATGCTGACGAAGTCGGGCCGCTCCTTGCCGGTGAGCTCCTTGAGCAGGGTCTCCAGCTTCTGCATGACCTCCACGGCGCCAGTCACATCTCCGGTCTTGGACACGTAGGCACGGGCCGCGTCGCCCAGCTCGTTTCCAAGGCTCTCTATCCGCTCCTCCATGCCCCGGGTGAGGAAGGGGTCGCGGATCTTATGGAGCCGGGACTTGTAATCCCGCAGCAGGCCCTTCACGTCCAGCTTCTGCTTTTTCTCCGCCTTGAAGAGGAAGTCCTCGGTATAGGAAAGCAGGTCCGCCGCGCCAGTGTAGGCGATGTTGTAAGCGTTCTCCAGATGGTTCGCTTCGATGCAGGTCTTGTTGAAGGTCTTGCACAGCTCGTCGGCCTCGGCGGCGTTGTTCTGACCCAGGGCGGCCACCATGCACTTCTTCAGGATAGCCAAACGGTCGTTGAACTCCTTCCTGGCCTCCCGACGGTTGGTGCTGCTCTTGAGGAGCATGGCCTCGGTGATCTGCTTGCCGATCTTCACGATGGGGTCCAGGGAGGACAGGGGGTCCTGGAAGATCATGGAGATCTTGTCGCCCCGGATGTTGTGGAAGTCCTCCTCGCTGATCTTCAGCAGGTCCTTGCCGTCGTAGAGGATCTCGCCGCCCTCGATGATGGTGTTGCCGGCCAGAATGCCCAAAATGGCCTTGGCCGTCACGGACTTGCCCGAACCGGACTCGCCCACGATGGCCAGGGTCTTGCCCCGCTTCAGGTCGAAGGAGATGTCCCGCACGGCCTTCAGGGTGCCGGCCTGGGTACGGAAGGATATCTTCAGGTTTTTGACTTCTAAAATGTTATCCATACATCAATCCTCCACGTTGCGCAGGGACGGGTTGAAGGCGTCTCTCAAGCCGTTGCCGAACAGGTTGAATGAGATCATCAGCAGGGAGATGAACAGGGCCGGCAGGAGCATCAGGTGGGGGTAGTTGGTCCAGATGGCGCTGGCGTCGGCCAACAAAGTGCCCAGAGAGGTGGTCTTGGCCGAACCCAGCTTGACAATGCCCAGGTAGCTCAGCATGCTCTCGCTGAAGATGACGCTCGGGATGATCAGGGCCGTTGAGGTGACGATGGTTCCCAAAGAGTTGGGGAAGATGTGCTTCCAGATGAGGCGCGCGTCCCGGGCGCCCAGGGTGCGGGCAGCGAGAACGAACTCCTGCTTCTTGAAGCGGTAGAACTGGGTCCTGACCCGGTAGGCGATGCCGATCCAGCCGTTCAGTATGTAGGCGAAGAGCAGACAGGGAATGGCGCCCACCTTGACCGCCAGATGGATCTGAAAGAGGGTGGCCACGATGATAAAGGGCACGCCGCTCAGGATATCGGAAACGCGCTCCATGAGCAGGTCCACCCAGCCGCCGTAAAAGCCCTCCACGGCGCCGTAAGCCGCACCGATGATGAAGTTGATGACGGACACGGACACAGCCAGCAGGAGGCTCAGCCGAAGGCCGCCGGCCAGCCGCAGCATCAAATCGTAGCCCTGGCTATCGGTGCCGAAATAGTACCGGGGCTCGAAGCCGTTCTTGTAGATGTAGTAGTGGCTGTAGAGGACCCGGATCTTATAGCCCGCCGTCTCCAAGGTGCCGCCGCCGGTATACTCATAGTAAATGGGGTTCCCCTGGGCGTCCCGCTTGTAGTTGTCCTCCAGGACCATGCCGGGAGCGTACTCCACGTTCTTGACCTTGCCCTTGTCGTTGATATAGACGGGCTGATACTTCTTGGTCTTGTACCAGTTGTTGGCGTCCTTGGGATCCACGTTGTAGCTGTTCTCCTCGACCAAGGGATAGAGGAGGTGCAGGCCCGTTTCCTTCTCCCATTCCTGCATGCGCTGGAGCTCGGACTGCTCGATGCTCTTGTAGAGGAAGCCAACCTCCGCATAGGAGTTGATGCGGGCGTGGTAGTAGGTCTTCTCCTTCTTGGACGCGTCCAGGATGGTAAAGGGATCACTGATTTCCATCAACGGCTGCTGGATGCTGGCCATGCCCTCCTCCAGCGTGGCGCCATGGGCGTCCCAGTCCTCGGCGCCGATGCCGATGGCGATCTTGGAGATGATGCCCGGCTCGGAGAAGTCACGGTCCACGCCGCCGTCCATGAAGCCGTCCTTGTTCAGGCCGTAGACGTAGGGTCCCTTCTTGGCGTAGTAGGTGTCCATGAAGCCGTTCTCGTTGTTGGTCAAAAACGGGGCAACCACGGAAAAGATGAAGATGATCAGGATGATACAGGCAGCCGCCACGGAGGCCTTGTTCTTGCGGAAGCGGATCCATGCATCCTTAAAGTAGCCGATGGGCTTGTCGTCAAACTTCACGTCGGTAAGACGCTCGCCCATGTTGACGAAAGTAAACTGCTCGGGGCTGATTTTCTTATTCTTGTCTGCCATCTTACCGTTCCCCCATTCTGATGCGCGGATCGATGAATCCGTAGCTGAGGTCCAGCACGATACCGGCCAGCAGGCCGATGAAGGTGTAGAACACGCAGTCCATCATGAACACATCATAGTCGAACAGATTCAGCGACCGAATGTACAGCTGGCCCACGCCGGGGATGGAGAATATCCGCTCGATGATCATGGAACCGGACAAAAGGCCGATGAACTCAGACAAAATGCTTGGCAGGATAGGCACCATGGCGTTCTTCAGCGCGTGACGGGCCGTGGCCTGGGGCCGGGTGAGACCCTTGGTGCGAGCCAGCAGCATATATTCACTGGTCAGCGACTCGGTGAGCTCCGCCCGAACGAATCGGGTGTAGCCCGCGATGGAGCCGAAGGAGAGGGCGATGACCGCCGGGATCATGCTGACGAACATCTTTCCCGTAAAGTAGGAACCGCCTGCATCCGCCAGGGAATACATGGTCAGCGGCAGCCAGCCCAATTTGAAATACAGGAAATACTGAACGAGGAAGGCGTATACATAGCTGGGCACGGAAATAAACACCATGACCAGGGTGCTGATCAGGGAGTCGTCCCATTTGTTTTTACGGATGGCTGCGTAGACGCCCAGCGCGATGCCCACGGGCACCGAAAAGATCATAGAATACAGGTTGACCAGCAGCGTGGGCAAAAAACGGCTGGTGAGCACGTCCAGGGCCGGCTTGCGAGGCGCGATATACCAGGAAGTGCCGAAATCCCACTTCGTAAAAATGTTTTTGAGGTAGATGCCATACTGGGTCAAAACGGGCTTGTTGTAGCCCAGCGCCTCCCAGCGGGCCGCGATGGCCTGAGCCTGCACCTTGTCGGTGGGCATCTCCCGGGGGAGGATGTGCACCAGGATGAATGTCATTGTCACGATGATGAACAGGGTGAACACCATCAGGACAAGTCGTTTTATAACATATTTCAGCACCGCTCTTGCTTCTCCTTATTCTCTCTTTACGCACTGCGGGAAGGAAAACGGACGATTGCGGGGGATTTTTCCCCTAAATAACACATCCGCAGGGGGGAGAGCCCCTCCCCCCTGCGAAGGATGTCATGTTTCAGCCGGATTTGGGTCGCCCCAAATCCATGGGAACCTTATTCGTAGTTCAGAACGCCGTTCTGGCTGGCCACGAAGGCATCCCACTCGGCATCGTCGTAGTTGTACTTCATCAGCTCGAGGCCGCCCCAGCCATACGCCAGGTTGTAATCGGGGGTGTAGTAGTCGAGCTTGAAGGAGAGCATGGTGCAGGTGGTGGAGGTGGCCAGAGGAATACGATAGTACTTCTCCAGGTAGAGCTTCTCCATGCTGGAGAGGATGGTCAGCTTGGTGTCGAAGTCAGCAGTGGCGTACTTGCCGGCGCCAACCATGCAGCCGGACCAATCCTTCCAGGTCATGGTGACTTCCTCACCGTTGATGGTCAGGGTCAGGGTCTCGGTGGCGGGATCCCAGCAGCCGGCCTCGTGGATGGAGTACTGATCCGTGTCGCAGTAGACCTGCAGGTTGCGGAACGGATAGAGCTGCGCGCCGCCCCAGGCGCCGTAACCGATGGCGTATTCGCCCTTGGCGGTGTCGCCGTACCGGTCATTGATGTTGCCCAGAGCTTCCAGAGTGACCTTGCCGAAGCCGGAGCCCTCCACGGCGGCGTTGATGTACTTGTTCATCAGCTCCATCTGCTTGTTGTCGGCGGAATCCAGGGCGCCCTTCTTGTAACCGACGCGGATCTTGATCTCCTCGCCCTCTTTGTAGAGGCCGGCCTCGACCAGTTCCTTGCAGGCCTGAGCCATGAGCTCCTTGGCCTCGGTCAGGTTGTAACCGTTGATGGACTTATAGGCGTCCTTCAGCGTGGCATAGGGGGTGCCCTCGCCGTACTTCACCCCATACAGATCGCAGACGGCCTGCATGGCCTGATCGGAGGAGCGGTAGGAGGACTCGGGGTCGTTGTAGAAGTCGTAGTAGTACTGGTCATTCAGCAAGCCGAAGGTGGGCTTGTAGCCAGGCGTGGCGGTGACCCACTCGGCGCGGTCGATGGCAAGGCTGAAGGCCTTGCGGAAGTTCACGTTGGACATGACAACGGAGTTCACGTTGCCCTTGGAGTTATCCATCTCCTGGAGAGCCTCCAGGCCGGTGTTGAAGAAGAAGGACATGGTGTAGCTTTCGTCGGCCTTGTACAGACGATCGGAAGCACCGTAGGTGGTCAGTTCCTCAGAGTTGGGCGCCCAGCTGACCAGCTCGCCCTTCAGGAAGGCCTGCTTGGCGGCATCGTCGTCCATGACGTTGATGACGATCTTGGTGGTCTGATAGCGCTGCACGTGCTCGCCGTCCACCAGGTAGGGCGTGTAGGACAGGAGCGCGCCGTTGGGCTGCTTCTCCCAGCCGTACCAGTTCTCGTTCTGGGTGAAAACGATCTGCTTGTCCTCCTGGAGGGACTCCAGCTTATAGGGACCATAGGACATGGAGGTTTCCACGGAGGTGCCGTAGTCGGTGGTGACCAGGGCGCCGGTGGTGTCCTTGCCCGCCTCATAGAGGGGCTCGTAGACCAACCAATTGGAGGTGAAGGAAGTGAGGCCGTAGTAGTAGTCGATGGGGTTCTCCATCACGTAGTAGATGGTGTAATCATCGGTCTTGTACAGGCCGACCTTCTCAAAGGGCAGGGCCTCATAGGTGCCGGTCACCGCGAAGCAGAATTCCTTCCAGGCTTCGGGGTTGCTGTCACCGAAGTTGACGGCGATGGTGGTCAGATCAGCGATGATCTCGTCGGTCACGGGGACGTAGCCAGCGGTCTCGGTGAGCTTGGTGAACAGGTCGACGCCCTCTTCGTTCTTGTAGTAATCGGCATAGCCGGCTTCATAGTAGTCCTTCGCGGAGTTGCCGCCGAAGAACACGCTGGGCAGGGTCAGATCGAGGAAGTACTCTTCCACACCCTCAACACCGGCGGCGTCGCCATAGATGGGCTGGCCGGCCAGGTCGGAGTTGTAGTAACCGTTGCCGCCGGCGATGGCGGACTCACCGGAGTAGTACAGGTTGGCCCGGTAGTTCTTCATGGCGGGATCCAGCAGCTGCTTCATGGAGTAGATGTAGGAATCCGCGTTGATGGGGGTGCCATCCTGCCAGCAGGCCTTGGGGTTCAGCTTGATCTCGAAGACGTAGCCGGACTCGATGTCAGCGGCGGTCTTACCCTCGGGAAGCTTCACCGGATACTTCTCCAGGTCTTCCTTATGGGTGGCGGTCACATCGTTGATCTCGGTGGCCATCTCATAAATCCACTGATAGATGCCGTCCTCGGTGTTCTCCGCCTGCATGGTCACAAAGGGCATGGACAGGTAGCTGTTGATGGTATCGTCCGCGTTAGTCTCCCAGGTGTGGGGGTTCCAGTTGTTGCCCAGGCTGCTGGAGTAATCGTTCATGGTATACTCCTTGGCGGGCTCCATGGGCTCTTCCGTGGCGGGAGCGGGCTCCTCCGTGGGCTTCTCTTCGGCCTTGGGGGCTTCCTCAGCCTTGGGAGCTTCTTCCGTCTTGGGTGCTTCGGTGGTCTTCTTGGAGCAGGCCACAGCCAGACCAAGGACCATCAGCAGAGCCAACAGGATCGCTATTGTCTTTTTCATCTTCTTTCCTCCTATGTTTATTTTTCTCCAAATGAGAAATTGAGTTCTTACAGTCTGTTTACGAACGACGGCCTTCATACGGCCTCCCTCACCCTGCATCGTGACCTTAAGGTGGCGAAAATATGGCCTTTATATGAATTGCCAATAATTATACCATCCGTTTTCCCGGTTGTCAAACCGAGGCCCCCAAAAGTGCCTATATATTTTCGGTATTTTGCTCCGGTTCCGTATCTTTTTTTGTTATTATGCAAAATTAACGTTTTTCATGCAGAGCTCTGCCTCCTCTGGCCGACGGTTGACGGAAGGCTTCTTTGGTGATAGCATGGGGTTACATATATAAAGAAGAAGGGCGAACGCCATGTTCAAGCGATTCAAAAACCTAAAAGCAAAGACTCTGCTCGTCCATCTCATCGTCACTCTGGCCTACCCCGTGGCCAAGGCGGTCACCAGCGAGGACCATGGGCTGCTGGTCTTTTGCGACGTGCTCACCATCGTGGCGGGGATCCTTTTGATCGCAGGCGTGGTCTACGGTTTGGCCATCCACGGGGACTTCGACATCGCCGGCTACACCTTCCGGCGGGGTCTGCGCAACCAGCCAAAGCAGACCTATGACGCCTACCGTAAAAACCTGAAAGAAAAAAGAGAGGACGCTTTTAACTATCCTCTCTTCCTTGGTCTCGTGTATATAGCCCTTTCGGCGTTCATCGCCTGGGTGCTGCTTTAGTCTTCCTTCAGTTCCTTCTCCATCTGAGCGATCTTCTCTTCATAGCCTGCAAACTCCTTCGTCGTGGCGCACACAAAGTGGCCGGGACGGATCTCCTTCATCGTGCGCTTTTCGCCGGACTGATCCAGCTTGGAAGGATCGTAGACGATGGCGTGCCTGTCCCGCTCCACCACAGGGTCGGGCATGGGCACGGCGGAGAGCAGGGAGATGGTGTAGGGATGGAGCGGATACTTGAACAGGGTCTCGGATTCCGCGATCTCCACGATCTCGCCCAGATGGATGACGGCGATACGGTCCGCGATGAACCGGACCACGGACAGATCGTGGGCGATGAACAGGTAGGTCAGATTCTTCTCGGCCTTCAGCTTGTTCATCAGGTTCAACACCTGGGCCCGGATGGACACGTCCAGAGCGGAGATGGGCTCGTCGGCCACGATGAACTTGGGGTCCATGATCATGGCCCGGGCGATGCCCACGCGCTGACGCTGGCCGCCGGAAAACTCATGGGGGTACCGGGACTTATGCTCCGGCAGCAGACCCACGTCCTGCAGGGCCTTGTCCACCTTGGCGATCCGGTCCTCTTCATCCTTGTACAGATGGAAGTTGTACAGGCCCTCGGACACGCAGTACTCGATGGTGGCTCGCTCGTTCAGGGAGGCGGCGGGATCCTGGAAGATCATCTGGATGTTCCGGACCACGTTGCGGTCCTCCTCCCGGCTGATCTTGCCGGAAATGCGCTTGCCCTCGAACTCGATCTCGCCCGCGCTGAGAGGGTTGATCCGGAGGATGGCCCGGCCCAGCGTGGTCTTGCCGGAACCGGACTCGCCCACCAGGGCGAAGGTCTCGCCCTTGTAGATGTCGAAGTTGGCGTCCTTCACGGCCACGAACTTCTTCTTGTGGCCCTGATCGAAGGAGATGTCCACGTGCTTGATGGAGAGGATGACCTCCCGGCCATTGTTATTGCTCGACATGGAACGACCCTCCCTTATCCGTCATCTTCTTGATCTTCTCATGCAGGTTTTGGATGGCCTCAGGCTTCTCCAGCTTGGGGGCCCTAGGATCCAGCAGCCAGGTCTTGGCGAAATGGGTATCGCTGACCTGGAAGAAGGGCGGCTCCTCCACGAAGTCGATCTTCAAGGCATGCTCGTTCCGGGGCGCAAAGGCGTCGCCCTTGATCTTGTTGTACAGGGAGGGCGGCGTACCGGTGATGTAGGCCAGGTCCTGGCCCTTCACGCCCAGCTGGGGCAGACTGGAAAGCAGTGCCCAGGTGTAGGGGTGGCAGGGCTCGAAGAAGATCTCCTCCACCGTGCCATACTCGATGATCTGTCCGCCGTACATGACGCCGACCCGGTCGGCCACGTTGGCCACCACGCCCAAGTCGTGGGTGATGTAAACGGTGGTGAAGCCCAGCTCCTTCTGCAAATCCCGGATGAGCTTGATGATCTGAGCCTGGATGGTCACGTCCAGAGCCGTGGTGGGCTCGTCGCAGATCAGGATCTCCGGGTGGCACGAAAGAGCGATGGCGATGACGATGCGCTGCCGCATGCCGCCGGAGTACTGGAACGGGTACTCGTCGAAGCGGTTGGCCGCGTTGGGAATGCCCACCCGGTCCATCATCTCGATGGCCTGCTTCTTCGCCTCGCTCTTGGAGACGCCCTGGTGCTTTTCGATGACCTCGGTGATCTGGGAGCCAATGGTCCGAATGGGGTTCAGGGAGGTCATGGGGTCCTGGAAGATCGTGGAGATCTTGGCGCCCCGGATGCCTTCCCAGTCCTTGTCGGTCTTCAGCTTGGTCAGATCCTGGCCGTGGAACATGACGGAACCGTTGGATATGGTGCCGTTAGACTCCAGCATACCGGTGAAGGTCTTGGTGAACACGGATTTTCCGGAGCCGCTCTCGCCCACGATGGCGAAGGTCTCGCCTTCATAGAGGTCCAGAGACACGCCCCGGATGGCGGTCAGGTAGTTGTCCCTGACCCGGAATTTCACTTCGATGTCCTTAGCGGACAGGATGATGTTGCGCTTTTCTTCCATGTTCGTCCCCCCTTACATATGCGTCCGCGGATCCGCGGCGTCGGCCAGCCTCTGGCCCACGATGTACAGGCTGATGGAGATGATCGCCAGCACACCCACGGGGATCCAGAACAGGTGCGGGTAGCCCCTCATGTAGGAGGTGTACAGGCTGATGGACTGGCCCAGAGAGGCGTTGGTGGTACCAAGGCCCAAGCCCATGTAGGAAAGGAACACCTCGTAGGAAATGAGGTTCGGGATCATACGGGCCACGTAGGTCATGATGACGGAGATCAGATAGGGAAGGATGTTCTTCGTGATCATGGTCATGGTACGGGTGCCCAGGCACTTGGAGGCCATGTTGTACTCACGGTCCCGGATGATCATGACCTGGGTACGGATGAAGTAGGCCACGATCACCCACTCCGTACAGGTCATGGTGATGATCAGGGATTTCATGCCCGCGCCCAGCACGTAGCAGAGGATCATGGCGAGGAGCAGGAAGGGGATATTGGCGACGATGTTGTACACCTCGATCATCCACTTATCCATCTTCTTGGAGAAGCCCCACACGGCGCCCACCAGGATGCCGATGATCATGTTGATGCCCGTACAGACGAAGGAGATGATGATGGAGTTCCTGGCGCCGGCCCACACCGCGTCGAACACCTCGTTGCCCACGTGGTCCGTTCCGAAGATGTGCTCCTTGCAGGGCTTGAGGAACTTCAGTTCCGGATTGTTGATGTTGGGGGTGACGATGGGGCTGTAGCCGGAACGCATGGGCTGCACGATGGCGAAGACCAGGATGAACAGCAGCAGAATGGCCACGGCCACCGTGAACTTGTTCCGGAAGAAGGTGCGGAACACGGACTTCCAGTAGGAATACCGGGGCGCTGCGATGTGCTCCGACTCCATTTCGTCGAACTCTGCGAACGTAAAGAGGTCGTTCAGGTTTTTGTTTTCGTTTTCCATGACTTAAGACCTCCCTGCTTTCTCGCTGAGCGAAATTCGAGGATCGACCTTGGTGATCAGGATGTCGCCGGCCAGCACCGACAGCACCGACACCGTGGAGAACATGAACGCCAAAGCGATGATCATCACGTTGTTGTACTGGTTGATGGCGTTGGGAAGCATCTTGCCCATGCCGCCCACAGAGTAGATAGCCTCGGTGATGATGGCGCCGGTGATGCAGCCGGCCAGGGAGGCCGGGATGCCGTGGACGACGGGGATGATGGCGTTCTTGAAGATGTGGCCCCGGAAGATCTCTCCCTGGTTCAGGCCCTTGGCCTTGGCGAACTTCACGTAATCGGAGTTCATCTGGTCCACCACGTAGCGGCGGGTCCAGAGCATGAGGCCGGCGATGGAGGGCAGCGACAGGGAGATGACGGGCAACACCCAGGAGCGCAAATCCCCGGGCCCGTAGGTGGTGAACACGGTCGGCAGGTCGAACGCGCTGGTCATCAAATACCGGAACAGGTAGATGTAGGCCAGGGACGGCACGGCGATGATGAAGATGATGTACACCATGCCCAGCTTATCCGCCAGTTTATCCTTCCGCCGGGCCATGAGCAGGCCGAAGGGCAGGCCGAGACCGTAGGCCAGGAGCATGGCGAAGATGCCCATGAGGAAGGAGGTGCCGATCATGGAGGGCTGGTTCTTCTTGGTCTCGTAGGTGGCGTAGTTGTCCACGAACTTCTTTTTATCCATCCGGTCCAGCTTTTCCTTATAGGTCAGGGTGCCGAAGATGATGCCGGATTCGGATTCGTAGCCCGTTTCAAAGGTGACGGGCCGCTTGACCTCCGTGCCCTGAGACTGGAACAGGACCCGGATGACCTCCATGCCCTGATAGGTGGGATAGGAGGTGCCGAAGTTCAGCTTGATGATGTTCTGGTGGATCCAGGGAAAATTGCTGTCGGTATACAGAAGATACTTGTGGGTGGTGCCGCTGCCGATCAGGGCCAAGCCGCCGGAGGGCGTCCGACCGAAGGACAGGCCCCGCTTGAGATCCGGGTTGTTCGGGTCCTTCACGGACATGGGCGTGTCGATCTTGATCAGCTGGCTGAGCCACAGGGCCATCCGCTTGATAACGGGCACGTCCTTATAGGCATAGTAGCGACCGTTGCCCAGATAGGTCTCCACCGTATAACCCTTGGACGTGTACAGGTCCACAAAGTCCTTGCTTTCTTTGGAATCGGGCTTGACCGCCTCGTTGATCTCGGGGCTGGCCGCCTCATAGAGGGTGAGGGCATAATCGTTGATCCGCACATAGTCCAGATACCCCAGCTTCTGCCAGGTGGAATAGACGTATTCCGTTTTATCGTCGGACTTGCTGCTGAGCTTGCGGTAGGTGCTGTCCTCAAAAAAGATGTTTTCACGGGGCACCAGCGTGTACACCATGGTGAACACGATGAGCATGATGATGAGAATGGAGAGGAGCGACCGAAGCAGTCGCTTCCAGAAATACCCTTTCGACATTGGCAGGTACCGTCCTCTTGCTTTGAATAAAGAGGGAGCCAGAGAAAGATTTCCGTCTGGCTCCCTCAGGGTTCAGTTAGTAACGGTTAGGCCCTGGGGCCGAGAGCAATTTCTTACTCGCCAGCCAGCCAGGCTTCCTTGGCGGCATAGTACTCGGAAGCGAGCACGGGCGCATCCAGGAGCTCCATGTACTTGAAGTAAGGCACCTGGTTGTAAGAGGCCTGGCCATAGAGACCATAAGCGGCGGTGAAGGGCTTCACCTTGCTGACGGACAGGGACGCACCGCTGGTGCTGTAGGGACGGAGGATACCGCTGGTCAGCAGCATGGCCTCAGCCTTGGCAAAGAGCTCGATGCGCTCGTCGCCGGAGGCCAAGGTGGCCTGGTCGACAACGGCCTGGATCTCTTCGAGACCGAGCTCCTTCAGAACGGCCTTCTGCTCGTCGTCCTGACCCTGGCTCTCGTAGTTGATGCCGGAGTAGTTGAGCATGTCGCCGTCATGGATGTCGAAGCAGTGGAGGTAGGTCAGAGGATCGCCGTAGTCGGGACCCCAGCCAGCGCCGAACACCAGGTCGATGGAGTTGGACACACCGTCGGGCTGGTTGTAGAAGGCGGAGTAGTAGACGGAGCTGTTGCCCTCGAGGAACTGGAGCTCGATCTGGACGTAGTCGCCGATGGCATCCTCGATGGCCTTCTCCATGGCCAGCTGCATGTTCTTCTGGTTCTCAGAGGCAGCGTACACAGGCACATCCAGGTGGACAGGCCAGGAAGCGACCTTGTCGCCCAGCTCTTCCTTGGCGCGCTCGGCAAAGACCTTGGCCCGCTCGGGGTTGTACCAGGCATCCTGACCATCGTTCAGGTTGATGCCCGCAAATTCGGGAACCAGCTCGCCGGCGTACTTCTCAACGAGGGAGCCATAGGCGCGGCCGTCGGAAGTGACAGCGAAGGTGTAGGGCACCAGGGTGTTACGGATGACGTCGTCAGCCAGCTCTTCACCGCGGGTCACGGCCTCGACCACGTGAGCGGAGTAGGCGGCGTAGACAGCACGACGGAAGTTGGCGTTCAGGATGGCGGCCTTGGTGTCAGCCTTCTCCTGATCGGTGGTCTTGGAGGTGGTGGACACGGAAGGATCGTTGTACAGGTTGTACATACGACGGTCCCAGTTGAAGGCGCCCCAGTAGGAGGTGGCGGTGGTCATGGACTTGTACTGGTTGTCCTTGTACAGCTCATCGGCCTTGGCCTTGACCTCGGGCAGGGACTGGTTGATGGCGGTGGAGGTGACTTCGCCGTTCACGAACATGTTGAAGTTCTGGGCGGGATCCTTGCCATCGGAGTAGGTGACGACCACGTGCTGCACATGGACGTTGTCCTTGTCATAGTAGTTGGGGTTGGCATCGAACCGGACCTCCTGGGCAGGAACCAGGGAGGAGAGGATGTAGCAACCATTGTAGAGGATGGAGTCGGGCTGGACAGCGCCGAAGTCAGCACCCTTGGACTCGAGGAACTCGGCATTGATGGGCCAGAGGATGGAGTAGGTGGTCATGCCATCGAAGTAGCCGCAGGGGCCGGTGAGGGTGTAGACCAGCTTGTTGCCATCCGCCTTGCAGCCGACCTCTTCCCAAGCGCCGGTGCCCTCGGAGTAGGCGCGCAGACCGACGATCAGGTCGGCGACCAGGCCCAGGGTCTCGGACTTGGAATCAGCGGCATGCTTGAGGCCGGTGACGAAGTCTTCGGCAGTCACGGCATCGTACTCTTCACCGGAGTTGGTGGACCAGACGGCGTCGTCACGGATGATGAAGGTCCACTCGGAGCTGTCATCATTGTGGCTCCACTCCTTGGCCATGCCGGCGATCAGCTTGCCATGAGGATCCTGGGTGAGCAGGCCCTCGATGAAGTTGGAAGTGTAGTCACCGTTGGAGGACTTGTTGTTGTAAACATAGTCCAGGGTGGTGATGTCGAAGTTGGCGATCATGTTGAACGTGTCAGGGCCATCATAGGCCATGGCAGGCTTGGCAATGGCGACGATCGAGAAGACCATCAACAGAGCCATCAACGAAGCGACCAGTTTCTTCATTTGGATTTCCTCCTGTGTTTTTTGTTTTGTACAGAAACGTATAGTTCCCGCTTGTACAGTTAGTAATTATACAAACATCCCCCCTGTTTGTCAAGACGATGCAGGGAGGATGGGCTAAAGATTAAATGATTTTTCCGCGAATACTGGAAATTTTCCAGATGTTGGCCGAGACGTTCGGCGATTCTTTCGTTTCAAAGAACAATCATCGTTTTTCTTGCATATATCCCGTATGGGTCGGCACGGCTATTGTCCATCCGACAGGGCCTCGATGGCGGCGATCCGCTGGCTCAGGGTGGGGTGGGAGTATTCGAGGGCCACCAGAATGGGGGACGGGGACAGGTCCGCGAAGTTCTCCCGGCTCAGCTTTTTGAGGGCGCGGATGAGGGCGTCGCCATAGCCCTCCTGCACCGCCTGGGCGTCGGCCCGGTACTCCGCCCGGCGGGAGAACCAGCTGGCGAGGAGGCCGAAAAGGGGCGAGACGAGGGCGAACTCCACGCTCATGATGAGCAGCAAAGCAAAGCCGTAGTTCACCTCCGCAAAGCCGAAGCTGCGGAAGATCTCGGGATAGCGGAGGGTGGCCCAAGCTAGCACCCCCAGCACCAGCATCTGCAGGAAGACCAGGACGTGGTTCTTCAGGGTATCTTTATGCAGGCCGTGGCCCATCTCGTGGGCGAAGACGGCCAGGATCTCGTCGGTGGTCATGGTGGAGATCAGGGTGTCATAGAGGACGATGGTCTTCATCTTCCCGAAGCCGGTGAAGTAGGCGTTGGACTTGGTGGACCGGCGGGAGGCGTCCATGACCTGGATGGCCCGGACCTTGTACCCGTTCTTCTCCAACAGTTTGGTGATGCCCTCCTTCAGCTCCCCGTCGGGGAGGGGCGTGAACTTGTTAAAGATGCGGCTGAAGAAGGGGGACAGGAAGGTGATGAACAGCAAGAACAGGGTGGCGAACACGGCGAAGGCCAGGATAAGCCAGTCCCCGAAGCTCTTGTGGAGGCCCATGACCATGGAGGCAAGGCCCACCATCAGCAGCAGGTTCAGGATGAACTCCTTCACCTTGTCCCCGAAAAAGGTCTTGCCGCTGGTGCGGTTGAAGCCGTACTTCTCCTCAATGTGCATGGTGTCATACCAGGAGAAGGGGATGAGGGGAAGCGTAGCCAGGGCGGAGAGGAGCATGACCGCGAACAGCTGCCACCAGACCTGGTCCGGGAACAGCCGGGCAAAGGCAGCGTAGGCGTCGGTGAGGATCAGCACGAGATCGATGGCGAAGCTCACGGCGGCGGTGAGGATGCCGAAACGGACCTTCTCCCCGTGGTAGGCCTTCCATTTGAGATAGGTATCGGCGTCGTACACGTCCGCCACGTTCTTGGGGACGGGGTTGTGGGCAGAGCGGTAGCGCAAAACGTCCAAAAACAGCCCGTAGAGGTATACGACCATGAGGATCAGGACGGCGATGACTTTGAAGTTCATAGAGTTTCTTCCTTATTTACAATATATGGTATATGATGTTTCGGCGGGACGGGTACAGTATACCACGATCGGCTCCCGGAATAAAGGGGGAAACGCTACGAAGCGCAGCGCCCTTCGCCGTGATCTGCCGATCAGCGGTCCGTCCCCCTGGCCACGTGGGCCGGATACCAGTTCTGGAACCATGCGGTGAACAAGCCCATAAGCGCCGTGAGCCCGTAGATAAGGATCTGCCCGAGGCCCATGCGGCCGGCCCGCTGGAGCAGAGGCATGGCGGCGCCGATGAGCAGGTATAGGATCCCCCATCCGGCAGCCAGGATGTAGTTCGTCCTCATGAAGATGGGGTTGCTCAGGGCTCTGTCCCCGCCGTAGCCGTACTTGACGTAAGCGGCACAGAGGGGCTCCCTGGTACAGCAGGACAGCAGCCAAAGCAGTCCGAAGGCCGGATAGCTGAGACAGAGCGCCAGCCCGGTCTTGCCCGTGAACAGGGCGAGGCAGCAGAGCAGGGCCGTTATGGCGGAGGACAGGGTGTCGTACACGGTCCTTTCAAACCGGATCGTCAGGACCGGGAGCAGCAGGATGAAGGCCAGAGCCGTGGCCACGCCCGTCGGGGAGGCTATGGACAGGCCGATCCACAGCGCCATCCAGGAGAGCAGCAGAAACAGGAGCCGGGGCGGTTTCTTCCCTGGCTTTTCCGCCCTCACGGGCTCCTCCTCCGCCTCCGCCGAGCCGAAGAAGCGATCCCAATGGATCATCAGGGAGAAATCCCCCTTGACCCTGTATTTTTGCTCCATGAGGGCGGCGTCGCCCCGGATCTCGCCGGCGGCGATCTGCTGCCAAAGGGTGAAGGGGGTCTCGATCCGGGTGGTGAAGGGCTTCTCCGGCCGAGGGAGCACCCGACTCCCCTCCCTCTCCAACAGGATCTGATAGGTCTCGCCCAGGTCCGTATAGTGCATCTCCAGCACCCTATCCTGGCCGTCGTAGCTGGCTTTGTTGTACAGAGCCGCCATCTGCCGGGTGAAGGACAGGGCCCCGCTCTCCTTTTCGCCGGTCTCCCGGTCCACGCCCCAGCTGGCGTCGGCCATGGTCTCAAATACCTGCTTGGGGAGCAGCAGCCGGGCCAGCTCCGCCTTCGTCTCGGAGGAGATCTTGCCCGCGGCGAACTCCTGCCCCGCTCGGCGGCAGAGGGAAAGATATTCGTCCGTCCGCTGAGAGAGCTCCTTCACGTGGAACAGCTCCCCCTGGCCGCAGAAGATCGTCTCGTATTTTCCCTTGCCGCAGAAATGATCGAACATCGAGCAGACGCTGTCGTAGTTCTTCTCGGCGGAATAGAAGCCGCAGGTGGAGATAAGCACATGGTGCTGGCCCTCCATATCGTAGCGCATAGGGTGGCTGCCGCTGCCCGTGCCATCGGTGTTCTCCGCCATAAAGGGGAGCGCCATGGGCAGCTGGCGATCGATGAAGTTCTTCAGGGGGCCAGGCACGTTGAAAAAATAAAGGGGGAAGCTCCACACCACCAGATCGGCCCGGATCCGCTTCTCCAAAAGCGCCGGCATATCGTCGTCGATGATACAGCGGCCGGGGGTCTTGCACCAGCAGCCAAAGCAGCCTCGGCAAGGCTCGACGCGCTTGCCCTTCAAATCGATCTGCTCGATCTTCGCTTCGGGCACGGCGCTTGTATAGCCCTCGAGAAAGGCCTCTGCCAGACGCAGGGAGTTGCTGGCCCGCCCCTTGGGGCTTCCGTTAATCAGCAGGATATTCATGCTTCATCTCCTCCAGTTTCTGCATGCAGTCTTCGCTCCACCGGCGAAGCAGGTCCATATACATCACGCCGTATTCGATGGTCATGTTCCAATAGACGGCCCGCCGGGGATCCTGGATGACCCGTTCGTATTCTGCGGCGATGGCCGGGGGCTGCTTCATGGTCTCCATCGCCTCCACCGCGAAACGGTGCATGGCCTCGAAATAGCGGATGTTCTCCTCCGGCGGCAGCTCGCCCCGGAAGAAGGTCCGCATGAGCAGCGGGCTGTTGGCCGTCTCCTTCCGATCCTCTAAAAGCCAGTGGCGCAGCTCCTCCCGGCCTGCTTCGGTGACGGAAAAGACGTTTTTATCCGGCTTCCCCTTCTGGGGGACGGTCACGTCCGACACCCAGCCCCGGGCTTTGAGTTCCTTCAGCTCCCGATAGATCTGGCTGGTCTGGGCCTGCCAGAAGAAGGCCAGGGAATCCTTGAAAACGCCCCGGATCTCATACCCCGTCATGTCATGATAATTCAGAAGGCCCAGGATGCCGTGTTTCAGCATGGTTCTCGCTCCTCTCATATTCCACTTGTAGTATAATATTCTATAAGTGGAATATTGTCAACCCCCAAAAAGCAAAGAAGGGACAGTCCGAAGACTGTCCCTTTTGGATGGTTGCGGTTACTCGGCCGCCGGGATGGGCTCGTTCATGGCCCAGGTAAACAGGTCCTTGAGCTTGCCCTGGGTGTTGGTGAAGGTGAAGGAAGCGCCGCCGTTGGTCTCGATGGTGAGACTGGAGAACAGCAGCTTCTTCTCGAACCGCCAGTCCTTTATGGACTCTCGCCGGATGATCTTCACGTCCCCTCCGCCCAACGCGGTGAAGAGGATGACGATCCGCCGGTCGGTGACGGCCACCATCTTCCGGTTGCCCTCGTGGACGCCGGTGAGCAGGCAGTTGAGCCGCTCATACTCCCCCAGCATCTGGGCAAGAGGCTTGATCTCCTTGCGATAGTAGAAATCGCTGTAGATGCCCAGCTCCCGCAGCCGATTGTCCAGGTCGCTCCGGATCATGCCTTATTTGAGCACGGAGTCGGCCTTGAGGAAGCCCAGCTTCTTGGCGATGCAGCAGGTGCAGGTCAGGTCGCCGGTGACGTTCAGGGCGGTACGGCCCATGTCAAGGATGGCGTCGATGCCCAGGATCATGGCATAGGCACCGGCCAGGACGGAACCGGCCTCGATGGGCAGGTTGATGCCCTGCATGACCATGGCCAGCATGATGGCGCCGGCGCCGGGCACGCCCGCGGTGCCGATGGAGGCCAGGGTGGCCAGCAGGACGATCATGCCCATCTCACCCATGGTCAGACCGCGGCCGAAGCAGGACATGACCAGGAAGAAGGCGCAGACGCCCTGGTAGATGGCCGTGCCGTCCATGTTGATGGTGGCGCCCAGCGGCAGGGAGAAGGCGTACACTTCCTTGTCCACGCCCAGGTTCTCCGCCGCGGCGAAGGTGGTGGGCAGGGTGCCGTTGGAGGAACGGGTGACGAAGGCGGTGATGAACGGCGTCCGGGCCTCCTTGAAGAAGGTGCCCAGCTTGATCTTGAAGATGGCCAGCAGGCCGCCGTAGACCAGCACGATGTGGATGGCGTAGCCCAGGAAGCAGGCGATGGTCACCGTGGCGAGAGCACCGGCCACCTTGGCGCCGTTCTTGGCGAACACTTCGCAGATCAAAACCGCCACGCCGATGGGGGCGTACTGCATGATGCCGGAGACGATCTTCATCATGATCTCGGCCAGGCAGTCGAAGATGTTGTACATGGTGTTGGAGATGGTGCGGATGCGCTCATTCTCGGACACCTTCATGAAGGACAGGCAGAGGCCGAAGACCAGGGCGAAGAAGATGACCTGAAGCACGTTTTCGTTGACCAGGGACTGAAGCACGCTGGTGGGGATGATCTCCGCGATGACGTTCCACACGCTCACGTCCGCGGTCTTGCCGGCGGCCTCGGCGGCCAGCTCGGTGACCTGGGCCAGCTCAGCATGGGGCTGGAAGACGTTGCCCATGATGAGGCCGATGATGACGCCGAAGGCGGAGGTGACCAGATAGATGACGACCACGCGGATACCGACCTTGCCCACGTTAGCGGGAGAGACGGAGGACGCGCCCACCACCAGGGAACCGACGATCATGGGGATGATGATCATCTTCAGCAACCGGGTGAAGATGGTGCCGAACATGCTGATCCACTTGGGCAGGGCCGTGACGCCGTTCAGCGCCAGGATGATGCCCGCGACCGCGCCGATGACGAGGCCGATAAGGATCTTGTAGAGTACGTTGAAGTTCAGGTATGCTCTGAGGATACCGCCCTTCTTGGGTTCGTTGTTTGCCATAAATACCCCTCCTGAATGTTTTTTCCCCACGCCCGGTAAATTCGGGCAAACTGGGATGGTAATAGTATATCATGTACAATCTGAATATGGAAGGGAAAACGAAAAAAATTCAAACATTTTGGCATTTTGGTGAACTCGGCCCAGAATGCTGCTCATAAAAAGGGAAGGGCGTGAACCCTCCCTTTATATTCCTGAGCTTTTCTTTTCGGTTCCTTTTCTTTTCACTGAAAAGAAAAGGAACAAAGGTATCCCCTTACTGCAGGAACCCGTTGATGATCTGCTCCTCGGCCTCGGCTTCCGTGAGGCCCAGGGTCATGAGCTTGGTGAGCTGCTCCCCGGCGATCTTGCCGATGGCGGCCTCGTGGACCAGTGCCGCGTCCAGGTCGTTGGCTTCCAGCCCCGGCACCGCCAAAATGCGGCCCCGGTCCATGATGATGGAATCACACTCCGTATGCCCGGAGCAGGGGGCATTGCCCACGATCTTGGCGTCGAACTTCTGATAGGAATCGTCCCGGGCCACGGACCGGGAGACCACGTCCGCCGTGGCGCCGGCGCCGTTGAGGGAGACCACATAGGTGCTGACGGCCCGCTGCTCGCCGTGGGTCATGAGCCGCTCCCGGACCAGGAGCTTCGCCCCGGCCTTGAGCTCCGCAGTGGTGGTGCGGACGGTGTCGTCCACGCCCTTGATCTGCACCATCTCCATCTCGACGGTGCTGCCCTCCTCCTGGTAGACCTCGGTGCCCGGGTTCAAAATGCGCTTGCCCTTGCCCTCGCCGGAGCCGTAATGCTTTTCCACGTACTTCACATGGGCGTTTTTGCCCACGTAGAACCGGTGGATGCCGTCGTGCTCCGCGTCCTGGTTGCCGCAGTTGTCGATGCCGCAGCCCGCCACGATGAGCACGTCCGCCCCTTCGCCCACGAAGAAGTCGTTATAGACCACCTCCTTGAGGCCGGTCTGGGTGAGGACCACGGGGATGTGCACGCTCTCGTTCTTCGTGAAGGGGGCGATGCGGATGTCCATGCCACTCACGTCGGTCTTGGACGTGATCTCGATGTTGGCCGTGGATCGGCGGCCCGCCATCTGGCTGTTGGAGCGGATGTTGTAGGCGCCCTCAGGCACGGCGTGCAGGTCCGCGATCTCCCGCAGGAGCCGCTTTTGGATCTCGTCCAGCTTCATGCCTGCGCACCCCCCTTCCCGCTGATCCTGTGGCATTCGGACACGGCGGAGGAGGTGCCCATGAGCTGAGGCAGGATCTCGTTTCGGGTGCCCTGCTTCTCCACCCGGCCGTCCTTGATCATGACGATCTCGTCGGCGATGTTCAAGATCCGCTCCTGGTGGGAGATGATGAGGATGGAGCTGTTTTGCACGGTCTTGCGCATGCGCTCGAAGACCTCGATCAGGTTCTGAAAGCTCCACAGGTCGATCCCCGCCTCAGGCTCGTCGAACACGGATAACGCCGCGCCCCGGGCCAGGACCGTGGCGATCTCGATGCGCTTGAGTTCACCGCCGGACAAACTGGCGTTCACCTCTCGGTCGATATAATCCCGGGCGCACAGGCCCACGGCGGACAGGTATTCGCAGGCCCCCGCCGGGCTCAGCTGCTTCCCGGCGGCGATGCGGATAAGGTCCATGACCTTGATGCCCTTGAACCGGACCGGCTGCTGAAAGGCGTAGGCGATGCCCAGACGCGCCCGGTCGGTGATGCCCTTGTCGGTGATGTCCTCGCCCCTGAAGAGGATGCGGCCCTCGGTGGGCTTTTCGATGCCCGCGATGAGCCGGGCCAGGGTGCTCTTGCCGCCGCCGTTGGGGCCGGTGATGACCACCAGCTTGTTTTCGGGGATGCTGAGGCTCACCCCGCGGATGATCTCCTTGTCCCCCCTGTCCTCCATGACCTGGAAGGACACGTTTTCCAGTTTCAGCATATCTCTCCCTCGCTGCTACACATATAGTAAAGGTATTATATCAGAGTTTTTCGGGAACGCCAGCCCCCATTTGCGGTTTTATTTTGCCGCACGCCGATCGTCCAGCAGGGCGAAAAGAATGAACAGGGCGCCGCCCGCCATGCCCACGAACGTGCAGAACTGAAGCGCCCGTATCGCGCCCCAGGCAGAGATCAGCATCCCGCCGAAGAGGTAGCTGAACACCCCCGACAGGGAGATGGCCCCGGTGATCAGGGCCTGGCCGGTGACCTTTTCGTTTTCGGCCATGCGCTCGTTCCCGTAATAGGTGAGGGACAGCAAAAACGGGGCGAAGGAGAAGAAATGGGAAGCGCGCATGGCATACACGCCCCATACGGACCCGAGGAGCAGGATGAGCCAAGGCTTCAGCGCCATGAGCAGCACCGAAACTTTCATCACCCGCCCACTGCCGAACCGATGGGCCACCCAGGCGAACAGGAACATCATGGGCGCCTCCACCAGCGCCCCGATGAGCAGGGCCGTGCCCAGCTCCGGGGTGCCGCCGCCCACAGCCACGATCACGTCATGGAGATAGGCCTCCAAAAAGTTGTGCTGGAAGAAGAGGAGCACCGCCCCCAGCAGCATCCCGAAGAAGGCCGGATAGCTTTTCAGCAGGGATCCCTGCTGCAGCCGCGCCCGGGGGCCGGCGGTCTCCATTTCCTTGCCCACCAGCATCAGGGAGCAGGCCAGAACGCCCGCCGTAAAGAGCAGGTACATCTCCAGCAGATAGCTCATGCGTATCTCCGCCAAGGCCGCATAGACCTTGGAAAAGACGGCGAAGGCCAGGGACGCCACGCCCCGGGTGGCGGACCAGTTCAGCTTCTCGCCCCGGTTCACATACCCGAAGCCCACCGCGTTCACGAAGGGCTGGATGGTCATGGTCATGGTGGACATGGTCGCAAAGAGGCAGACCAGGACCCCCTTGGGCTGGGGCAGGAGCAGCAGCCCGCCCGATACCAGCACCACCAAACACATGCCCAGCAGCACGCGGCGCATGGTGAGCCGGGCGGAACGCTCCACAGCCCGGGCCAAAAGGGGCTGGAGCACCATGGCCGCGGCGCATTCCGCCGCCAGCAGCAGCCCCACCTGGTCCGCCGTGAAGCCCATCCGGCCCAGGTACAGCCGGGTGTATCCGTAGACGAAGCAGGCGCTCATCCAATATAGGCTCAGATACAGAGCATTGCTTGCGTTCAAATGCTTTTTCATGGGGCATAGGATAGTCCTTTTGGGCGTCTTTGGCAAGCGATTTTTTTGAAAAAATGCTGAATGGAACGCAACCGCCCGGCCCATACTATCGGTGAACCGAAATCATGCAAAGAACCCCCAGGGGACAAAGAAAGGAATCGATAGGTAGTATGGAAGAAATGAACGAATTTGAATCCAAGCCCGGTCGCACCTTCTGGCGGGATTGGGGCGTATACTGCGCCCTCGCTCTGTGCCTGGCCATCATCGGCGCGGCGGTGGCCATCACCTCCCTGCCCGAAAAGGAGCAGGCCCAGCAGCCCATCCGGGAGGAGAACGTAGCCCGGGCGCCCCAGGCCACAGAGAACCCGCTGCTCGAGGACCGGCCCGTGATCGCCCAGCCCTCCGACGCGCCGGTGATCCGGATCGTGCCCGAGGTGGAGCCCACGGCGGAGCCCGCCCCCGCCCAGCCGACGGAGGCGGCCGTGGCCCAGGCCTCCGTCAAGACCGGCAGCGGCGATCGAAAGGCCCAGGCCCCCGTGTCTGGAAAGATCGTCTGGGGCTACGCAGCGGACAAGCTGATCTACTCCAAGACCTTGGACCAGTGGACCACCCATAAGGCCGTGGACATCGGCTGCCCCGAGGGCACGGCGGTAAAGTGCGTCCTGGGCGGCACGGTGGAGAAGGTGTACACCGACGACCAGCTGGGCCGCACGGTGATCGTGAAGCACTCCTCCGGCCGTAAGACCCTCTATGCCAATCTGAACGACACTATCCCCGTCCAGGAAGGGGACAAGGTGAACGCCGGCACCGTTTTGGGCACGGTGGGCAAGACCGCGCTCTCGGAATGCGCCCTGGAGAGCCACCTCCACTTCGCCTTCTTCGTAGACGGCAAGGCCGTGGACCCCGCCTCCAAAGTGAAGCTTGGGTAAGAAAAGGATATTCCCTCTTGCCGCGGTCTTCCCCCCCTGTCGCGGCATCCTCCGCCGGGTCCGCCCGGCGGAGCTTTTTCTGCGGAAAACCATCTTTTATTATGGGCAGCTGAATTCACCGTGAAGGAGTATAGCAGGTCGCTGATACGCATGAATCAACAGCCTGCTTCTCCTGTTTACTATGCGCATTGAAAAAAAGAGGCTCAGTCTTGCTTTTTGTCGGGGTTTTCGTATAATGGAGATACTACCCCACAGTCCGGGCGGAGCCCGGCAGAAAGAGACACATCTTGATATTCGGCAAGCATATCAACCGGTACTATTTGAAGTACGCGCCTCGGCTGCTGCTGGGAGCGGTAGCCCTCATTTTGGTGGACTACGTGCAGCTCATCATCCCGGAGCTGTACCGGATGCTCATCAACGGCCTGAACACCGGCCACGTCCTCTATAAAGGGGCTGCGGTGCCCTTCACCATGGACTTTCTCCTGGACAAGCTGTGCCTGCCCATCGTGTACATTATCGTGGTCATGGTCATCGGCCGGTTTTTGTGGCGGGTGTGCTTCTTCGGCTCCGCCATCCGGGTGGAGACGGACATCCGCATCCGCATGTTCGACCACTGCAAGGATCTTTCTCGGGAATATTATCAGGTGAACAAGGTGGGCAACCTCATGAGCCTGTTCACCAACGATTTGGACACCATCCAGGAGTGCTTCGGCGACGGCCTGCTGATGTTCTTCGATGCCTTGTTCCTGGGGGTTTTGGCCTTCTCCAAGATGCTCAGGATGGACGTCATCCTGACCCTCCTCACCCTGATCCCCCTCTCCATGCTCCTGCTTCTCGGCGTGTTCATGGGCAAGGCCATGATGAAGAAGTGGGAGGTCCGGCAGCAGGCCTTTTCGAACCTAAGTGACTTCGCTCAGGAGAGCTTCTCCGGCTACGCCGTGGTGAAGGCTTTCGTGAAGGAGCTCGTCCAACTCAGGGACTTCCAAAAGCTGAACATCGAGAACGAGGACACCAACGTGAGTTACGTGAAGACTTCCACCAAGCTCCACGTGTTCATCACGCTGTTGGTGGAGACGGTCATCTGCGTCATCTTGGGCTACGGCGGGTATCTGGTCTATCGGGATCGGTTCGACGCGGGCCAGCTGGTGGAGTACATCGCCTACTTCTCCTCCGTGGTCTGGCCGGTCATGGCCGTGGCCATGCTCATCGAGAAGTCCGCCCGTGGTAAGGCGTCCATGAACCGGGTATCGGAGCTTTTGGAGGCGAGGATCGACGTGCAGGACAGGCCCGGCGCCACGGACCTTGAAAACCTGCGGGGCAAGATCGAGTTCCGCGATCTGACCTTCCGCTACCCGGACGGGGAGTTCGACGCCCTGGAGCACGTGTCCTTCACCATCGAGCCCGGGGAAAGCGTGGGCATCGTGGGCAAGACCGGCTCCGGCAAGACCACCATCGTGGATCTGATCCTCAGGACCTACAACGTGCCCGACGGGACCCTGTTCGTGGACGATCGGGACGTAAATGGGATCACCATCCGGTCCCTGCGGGCGGGCTGCGCCTACGTGCCCCAGGACAACTTCCTTTTCTCCGACACCATCACCAACAACATCAACTTCGCCTATGACGAGCTGGACCGGGAGGCCGTGAAGCAGGCCGCGCGGCTGGCCGACGTCCATGGGAACATCGCCGAGTTCAAGGAGGGCTACGAGACCATCCTGGGCGAGCGGGGCGTCACCGTCTCCGGCGGCCAGAAGCAGCGCATCTCCATCGCCCGGGCCCTCATGAAGGACGCGCCCATCCTGATCCTGGACGACTCGCTGTCCGCCGTGGACACCGAGACCGACCGGGCCATCCGCGAGGCCCTGCGCGAATCCCGCGCCGGGGACCGCGCGCCGACCACGTTCATCATCTCCCACCGCATCCCCACCCTGGCGGACGCGGACTGGATTCTGGTGCTGGAGGACGGCCGCGTCACTCAGCAGGGCACGCACGCCCAGCTGATCGACGAACCCGGCCTCTACCGCCGCATCTACCGCATCCAGGCCGCGCT
>JAFWMS010000011.1 GCA_017545535.1 Clostridia bacterium
ATCTCGTTCCTCAGCTTGGCGTCCAGGTTGGAAAGGGGCTCGTCCATGAGCATGACCTTCGGCGCACGGACGATGGCCCGGCCGATGGCCACACGCTGCCGCTGGCCGCCGGACAGGGCCTTGGGCTTTCGGTTCAGGTACTGGGTGATATCCAGGATCTCCGCCGCTTCCTTCACCTTCTTGTCGATCTCGGCCTTGGGCACATGGCGGAGCTTCAAGGAGAAGGCCATGTTCTCGTACACGGTCATGTGAGGGTACAGGGCGTAGTTCTGGAAGACCATGGCGATATCCCGGTCCTTGGGCGGGATGTCGTTCACCAGCTTGCCGTCGATGAGCAGCTCGCCGTCGGTGATCTCCTCGAGGCCTGCCACCATCCGCAACGTGGTGGACTTGCCGCAGCCGGAGGGGCCCACCAGCACGATGAACTCCTTGTCCTTGATGTCCAGGCTGAACTGCTGGACGGCGACGACACCTTCATCGGTGATCTGCAGGTTGATCTTTTTCTTGGGGGCGTCGTCGGCCTTCTTCTTGGACTTCTTCTGTTCGCCGCTGATGTAGGGGTAGACCTTCTTGATGTTCTTGAGTTGTACGGTTGCCATTCTGTGTTGCTCTAAGCGCCCTGCCTCCGCATGAGGCGCCCTCGCGGCAATAGCCGCTTTACGACAGGTCTCCACACTGCCGCAACCCGAGCCGGGCAAATTCCTCCTTTTTCTCAGGCGGGGCGCCTATTGTCTGTGGAGTAGAACGCCCCGGCCGTAAAATGATTTAGTCGAAGATGGATTCCATTGTGGCTACGTACAGCGTTACGATCTGCACGTCGCCTTCCGCAAACAGGTCGATGGATTTTGAATCCTTGTTTTCCGGGTAGGAACGGATGCTGACGGCTTTATAGTCCTCGAAGAAGGCCTCCACCAGCGACCGGTCCACATAGATCTCGAAGCTCAGGATATTGTCGTCGTTGGGCAGCGCGCCGGACACAGCCTTGGCTTTGGCGCCTTCGCCCTTGTTTTCCGTACGGCCCTGGATGAGGGCGTTCTCCACGTCATAGGTGTAGGTGGTGGCGTCCCATTTGCCGCCCTTGAGCAGGTCGATGCCGAAGGATTTGGCGTTGCTCACGTCCACGTCCATGCGGATGTAGAGCATGTCCTCGTTCACAGCGGAAAGAGCTTTGTTGGCTTCGTCCAAGCTGATGTTCTTCTCATCGATCAACACCTTGCCCTCCAGCGTATGAAGCGCTTCGATGGGTTCCATCATCAGGTCGGTCCCGTCGTCGTTCAGGAAGATGCGCCGGGCGAGGCCCACCGTGTGAGCCCAGCCGGACGCGCCCTGCTCCGCCGCGCCCCGCTGATCCTGCATGATGGAGAACATGTAGATATTCCCACTGACTGGATCAACCAGGCAGCTGGGGCCGGTGAACACGTTGGCGCCGTAGTCCAGCAGGTGGGGTTCGCCCTGGAAGGCTTCGTCCGGGGTAAACTTGCCGGTGGCGAGGTCGAAGTCTCCCAGCCAGTAGTAGACCTTGTTGTCGGCGATGCTGGCCGGCGCGGGGCTAATCTCAAAGAAGTACTTGGTGACGGTCCCCGACGCGTTGGTGACGGGCAGAATGATGGGCAGCTCCCAGGAGGTGCCGTAAAGGGCGCTCTGGTTCTGCATCTCATAGACAGGCCCCTTGTACTGCCAATCCATGGCCACGGTGCCGTCCGCCTGGAGCTCCAGGGTATCGGTGGTGTACAGGAGGGCCGTGCCGCCCTTGGTGGTGGCGCTGCCGGAGCAGACGAGCATGCACCAGGTGTCCCCCTCCTTCCAGATGTGGGGGTCCCGGAACTCGCCGGGCCGGCCCTGGCCCCGCTGCTGGACAATGGCCAGCCGGTCGCAGACGGCCCATTCGATGAGCTCGGGGTCATTGAGATCCTTGGGATAGGCCACGCCGATGTTCTGGTTGGAGATGAGGCCCTCCACGTCCCGGAAGCTGTCGTTGCCCGCCGTGAAGAACAGCAGGGGCACGCCGTTTTTATCCAGGGTGGCGCCGCCGGACCAGACGCCGTCAGGCACCACGGAATCCTCCATGGGCACGATGGCTTCCTTCACCGGCTTCCAGTTCACCATATCGGGGCTCACCAGGTGGCCCCAGCAGATGTTGCGCCAGTAGGCGCCGGTCATGTTGGCCTGATAGAACAGGTGATAGGTGCCGTTGTAGTAGACGGGGGCGTGGGGTTCGTTCATCCAGAACTGGTAGGGTCCCCCATGGAACTGGGGCCGGGTGTAGTCGCCGGTTAGGATGTTCTGAAGCCAG
This sequence comes from Clostridia bacterium, assembly GCA_017545535.1. GTDB lineage: Bacteria > Bacillota > Clostridia > Christensenellales > CAG-138 > RUG472. The sequence goes on from JAFWMS010000011.1 coordinate 2,294, forward strand.
ATCTGATCGAAAGCAATCTCAGGCACGGCGACGCCCTTGTAGTATTCGGCGATCTCCTTCTCCGGGATGGCTTCGCTGTAAAGACGAACGTCGTCAATGTAGCCGCTGGCTACGTTGAGATACCCGGCGGTCAACCGCTCCGCTTCCCCGTTGCGGCCTACCAGCAGGGAGCTCCGCTTGGCGGCGGCGATCTCCGCTCCCTTAGGCACGGAGCCGGAGGCCACCAGTTCACCGTTGAGATACAGGCACATTTCGCCTGCATCGGAATTGAAAGTGGCGGTCACCAGATTCCAGGCATATTTCTTCAGATTGTCGCCGTTGGTCCAGATGGAGAGCCACTGGGTCCCGGTACCCACCTGGAAGGTGAGGCGGCCGAAGCGCTCGTAGCCCAGCAGGAAGCCCTGCTTTTGGGCCTTGTTGGACTGGCTCAGGATGCCGGTGGGGGCGTCGTTGCCGTTGTTGACGCCGTTGGGATCGCCCCACTCGAACATGCGGGGCGCGATCCACACCTGGGCCGTCAGGGCTTTGCCGGAGACGGTGATGTCGTTGCGGTTGAAGCTCACATAGGTGGAGCTGCCATCCAGCAGCAGGCACCCGCCGCTGATGCCCTCCTTGCGCCATTGGGGATCCTGACTGTCCATATAGGTGGCGTGGGCGAAGGTGTAGTTCATCTCCGTGTCCGGCACCTTGCCTGCGGCGTCCTTTACGACCAGCCCCTGCCCTTCGTCGAAGGTGAGATGGAGCAACAGGGCCTTGCTGTGTTTGTCCTTGGAGCCGCATCCCGCCGACAGGAGAAGCGCAGCAACAAGCAGCGCGATGAGGATAATCGTTCGTTTCTTCATGGGCCCTCCATACATCGGATAGAGGCCCGACCGGGCGGTCGTCCCGCTCGATCAGGCCTTATCTGTTTTTTGTTACGCCACGTTCTTTGCCAGCTGCCAGGGGATCTGGATTTCGCCGGCCTGGTTGCCGTCCATGACAGTGTCGCTTAGGTTCGCGTAATCGGGAGCGGTCTCGTAATAGGTCACGACCTCATCGAAGAAGCCGTGGGCCCAGCCCGCGTCGATCTTTTCGTCGTGGAGCTCGATGTACAGCTCCTCGCCGATGTGATCGGAAAGGTCCATCACATAGGTGCCCATGTCGGCCCAGGAGCCGCCCTGGCCCACGAACGGGAAGTTCGCATCGTTGAAGCGGGTCTGCTTGTAGTAGCCGATCAGGGTGCCGTCCGCCTTATAGACCTTCACAGCAGCCGCGTTGCCGCCCATGCGGACGGAGATGAAGCCGGAGCCGGAGAGGACGAAGTTGGTGGAGCGGATGGCCCAGGGATCAGGTTCGCCGATGCCGGTGTTCCAGCCGTCCAGATGGTAGTCGCCCGCCTGGTTGTAGGGCAGTTCCTCGCCCCAGTAGGAGGTGGCACTGATGACGCCGGCGGGCTGACCTTCCACTACGCTCCAGGCGTCGGAAAGGACGGTCCAGCCGGCCAGGTTGCCGCTCTCGAAGCCGCCGTTGGCCACGGAATTCTTGTCGGCCTGAGCGATGACGGTGAAGGCGGTTTCCACCACCTTGCCGTCCTTCTCCGCGCCGTAGGTCACCTGATAGGCGCCGGGAACGCTCATATCGAAGGCTTCGAAGCCGGTCGTGATCTCGGTGCCGTTGAAGGTGACCTTGGAGATGGCTACAGGCACATCCTCCTCACCGAAGGCCGCCTTGGCTTCCGCCGCGAACTTGGTCAGATCCACGGTGCCGCAGTCCACCACCTGGTTCTTCGCATAGGCGGTGATGGTCAAAGAAGCAAGGGCCACGGGATAGGGATAGTTGGCGTAGTAGTTCCTGAGAGATGCAAGGTCGTCATAGGAAGCGGAGGTGTAGGTTTCGTTCTGGATCTTCTCCAGCTGTTCCACCTGCAGGGCCGCCACTTCTTCCTTGGTCAGGGACACGCGGAAATCGTCCACGTTGATGAAGGCGAAGCCGCCGTTGCTGCCGTCGTTGACGTCCGCCACCTTCAGGTAGCAGACCCGGCCGATATACTCGCTGGCGTCCATGTACATCCTGAGCAGGGTCAGGGCCAGGGCGGGATCGCTGAAGTAGGTGTTGGTGACCTTGATGAGCTCTTCGTCGGTGTTGCCGTCGCAGAGAGCCACATAGGACCCGCCGTTGCCGGAGCCCATCATGAAGGTGATGAAGCCGTCGCCACCCAAGGTGAACTTGGTGGAACGGATAGCGCCGGTCAGACTCTCCTGAATGGTGCCGTTGTTGCTGCCATCCAGATAGAATTCGCCATCGCCGTACACGGCCCGATCGGTCCAGTAGAACTGGGAGGTGGGCACGATGGCGGCCCGGGTCAGGGCCGTTCCTTCGAGGATCTTCCAGCCGGTGAGGTCGCCGGTCTCGAAGCCGCCGTTGACGATGGCGTTGGAGGTTTCGTCCTCCTCGAAGGGCTTCTCGCCGAACTCCGCCACCTGGCGGACGTGATCGGCTTCGGCAGCCTTCACTTCGTCATCGCTGGTGCAGACGTGGAAAGCGTCCAGATTCACATAGGAAAGATCGTTGCCGTCGTCGTTGTCGGTGACCACGATGTAGATATTCTTGCCGACGTAGGCAGAGAGGTCCACCACCTTGGTCATGAGGTGCTCGGTGATGAAGGTGCCGTCGCAGTCCTCGTTGACCACATGGGCGATGGGCTCGGCCTTGCCCTCTTCAAAGAACTCCACATACACCTTGTCGGTGTTCTTGCCGCCGCCCATCTTGAAGGTGATGAATCCGTTGCCGCCCAGTTTGAACACATCGGAGGTCAGGGTGCCCCGCATGGGGGGGTTGCCGCCCTTGGTGCCAGCAAAATAGTACTCGCCGGACTTCTCCATGGTCACGCCCTTGATTTTTTCGTCTTTGACTACGCCGCGGAAGTTGAAAGCGGCGTCATGACGGGTCCAGCCCGCCCACTGTCCCGCGCTGACGTCCTCAAAATCACCGTTGACCAGCTCAGCCGCAGCAGCGGGCTCAGTTTCCGCCGTATTGGCCGTGCCGGAACAGGCAACCAGCCCCAGCACCATGCTGAGGACCAGGAGGACAGAGAACAGCTTCTGAAGATTCTTTTTCATCATTGCTCCCTTTCGGTTTGGTAAGATTTGGTTTGCTTTGGGATGATTTTGGTTGGTTTTGTTCTTGAAAAAAACGTTTCACCGTTTTCACGATTTCAGTATAGGGCAATCCTCTTTTTCTTGTCAAGTATAAATTGAGATAAATGAGATAAATGATGAATAATCTCACATTTAAGAAACGGGATTCTTTTTCGTTCATGCCGTGAAACGTTTTTTTATAATGCAACGAAAAACCGCATTCCATGCGGAATGCGGCGCAGATAGACAGGTTTAACGTTTTATTTTTCCAATTCCTCCAACGTGGGCATGGCGGGAATGGCCCCGTGGCGGCTGGTGGTGATGCTGGCGGCCTTGTTGGCAAAGGCCAGCACGCGCTCCAGTTCGGGAATGGTCAGTTCGTCCAGGCTGTTCAGTTTCACCAATTTGGACAGGGCTGCCCCGAAGAAGGTATCTCCGGAGCCGTTGGTGTCTCCCACGATGCAGGGCACCCCGGGCACACAGCCCGTTTTGCCGTCGAAGCGGTAGAAAGCGCCGTGAGCCCCCAGCGTCACCAGCACCAGCCGGATGCCCTTTTCGGCCAGGCGGGCGCTGCCTCGATCCGGATCGGAAAGGCCCGTGAGCAGGGGCAGCTCCTCGTCGGAGACCTTCAGAATATCCACCAGAGGCAGGGGTTCCAGCATGTTCCGTATGGCCGTCTTTTCGTCCGGCCACAGGCTGGCCCGATAGTTGGGATCGTAGCTCACCCATGCCCCGCAGGCTTTGGCAGCTTCGGCCGCCTTCAGCGTGGCGGTCCGGGCGGGCTCCGCCGTCAAACTGACGCTGCCGAAGTGGAGGATCTTCGTGTCCTGCAGCATGGCCTGCGGCACATCTTCCCAGGCAAGGTTCACGTCGGCGCTCGGATCCCGATAGAAGCTGAAGGTCCGCTCGCCCGTCCCATCGAGGGCTACCACGGCCAACGTGGTGTGTTGGACCGGATCCATAGACAAGCCGGACACGTCCACGCCGTTTTCCGCCAGGCAGTCCTTCAAGAAAGTTCCGAAGCTGTCCCGGCCCACCCGACCGATGAAGGCGGTTTTCGCCCCCAGCTTGGAGGCCGCCACAGCCAGGTTCGCCGGCGCACCGCCGGGGTTGGCGTCGAACCGGGGGATGCCCTGCTCCGTCCGGGCCGATTGGGTCAAGTCGATCAGCACTTCGCCGATGGTGGTGATATCAGTCATGTTCCTTTTCCTTTCCGGCAGCGTTTTCTAAGGCAAACAGTACCGTCTCCGGACTGCCCTGGGTAAATGAATCCTTTTTGAGCATGAAGCCCCGCTTCTCCTTATCCAGCAGGATCAGCAGTCGGGGCGTTTCCTCTCGGCTTACGATGTCGGCATAGACCACGGCCACGGTTTGGCCGCCCGTCTCCACCTCGAAGCCATCCTCCAGGAAACGGGTGACGCGGGAGCTGTCGCCGCCGGTGCGGCGCATGACCGCCTCATAGGCCACTTTCGCCTTGCGCTTGGGCAGGAACACCGCCGCGTATGCGCCTACAAACGCAAGGGCCGCCCATTCCACCAAGACAATGAAGAAATTTTCACCTCGCAGAAAGACGAATGCGGTCAACCCCAGGCCCAGCAGGGCCAGCACGAGAAGCAGCCAACGGGTGAACCGTCTGTAGCTCTTCTGGACGGCGACGAAGCCTTCCCGAAACAAATCTTCGTTGAGTTCGAACCGATTTTCCGCGATCATTCCTCTTCCTCCTCCATGACGCCGGGAAACTTCTCCTCGATCTGCTCCTCGATGCGGAAATCCCGATCCATATCGGGATAGATGAGAAACAGGCCCACATACAGCACATACCACACGCCCAGGATGGGCACCGCAAAGGCTGTCCAGGGCATGAACAGAGCGATCACAGCCCACCAAAGCACCTGGACGAGCGACGCCAGGAACACCTTTTTGAAATGAAAAATGGAGAAAAACAGGGCGTTCTTGACCCGGATCGTCTGTTTCTGTTCGAACAGCGCCACCTGGGGCCACCAGGCCATCATGAGCATGGTGAGCAGCAGGGAGGCGAACAGCAAAAGCAGCAGCGTGCCCATGGTGACGGTGCCTGCGCCCCAGATCATCAGAGCCGCCCCGAAGACGATCATGCCCATGAACAGGCACTGGACGATCCCCGGCAGGATGGCGGCGCGCCAGTTCTGTCCCATGGCTTTCTTATAGCTGGCCCACCAGTCGTCCCTGTCGTTCCTGAGGCGGCGCAGGATCAGGTCCACGAGGCACGCATACCCCGGACCGGCGATGCTTCCGCCCGCCAGCCCGGCAGCGACGGCGGCAAGAGCACTCTTGGACAGGATTGCATAGACCATGCCTCCGGCAAAGGGGATGAAATACAGGAGGGTCAAAAAGCCCACGAAGAAAAACTCCTTCCAGCTGCGCTCCAAAACCTCCTTGTACCGGGGAAAGCCGGTCTTTCTAAGGCCGGTGAACTGCTCCGGTTCCTCTGGAATAAAGAGACCCATATTCTCCCTCCGTCAATAGTGCAGTCCCTGCAAAAAGCTGGTCAAAACGATCGTTGTGTCCTCTGAGAAGCCATCCGCGCACAGCAGCTCCACGCTGACGGCGCAGTTGTTCCGAACGCCGAAGGCCGCAACGCCGCGGGCATAGGGATTGTCCTCCTTGGCCGAAAGCAGGGGCAGAACGGTAAAGCTCTGTCCGTTTTCGATCTGCTCCCGCGCCTCGCCCAGCTCATAGTTCTGTCCTTCCCGTTCCATCCAGCCGGATACGTCCCCCTGCGCCGCCCCTTCGTCAGCGCACTCCTTCAGCAGCACGAACAGCTGGGCATCGTACGCCGTGGCCTCCTTGCCTTCGGCGTTGAGGATCGTTCGGCCCTCTCCCCGGGACCAGGACACGTAGTATATGCCGCCGGGGGCAAGGGCGTCGTTGCTCTCCTGCAGAGTGAACCCCTCCGGTGTTTGGGCCGCCATATCCGCCCCGATCCGAACAAGATCCGCGCCCCATTCGGGATGTTTGTCCTCCCTGGGCGCGCACCCGACCAGGAGCAGGAGCGCCAATACCAGGATAGTAACCCGTTTCATCTCTTTGCTCCCCTCACCAGGATCGTCCACAGATCTTCGTTTCGTTCCCGATCCGCAGCCGTTTTCTCCTCATAAAAGCAGCGGCGACCGAGAAAAAGATCGCCAGCCTCCGGGATATCCAGCCCGGCCAGCGCCGGGCAATCCGCCCAGCGCACCGCTTTGTCCTCAGCGTCATAGTCCTTTTCGTCCGGGGGCGCGCCGTCCCACTGGGCCAGGATCTGGTAGGATCGCTGAACGGCTTTCGGGTCCTCCATCAAAAAGAAGTAGCTGTCCCGGGCGGTGATGTCCGCCAGCAGGCGGGAATCCGCCGCATAGTTGTAATAGAGCGCCGTTTCTGGTTCGCCGCTGCGGGCTGTGGCGTATTGGTTGAGCTGCACCTTCACCCGACCGTCCCCGTTCACGTCCTGCCCCAGGGAGGCCAATCCTTCCGTCAACGCCTGTGCGGTTTCCTCCGGAAGTTCATTTTTGCCCACGTAGGCGAACACGTAATCCGGCTTCACCTGTCCGATGCCCAGGATATTCCAGAGCATGGTGCCCACCACCAGCAGGACCGCCGCTCCGGCGATCAGCCACAGCTTATGGTAATACAGCCAGTTGAGCGCCTTTTCCTTTCTGCCAAGGGGCGGAGGCGGCGCATCGGGCGTAACGTCCTTATATTTCCATTTATAATACTCGCTGGCCATGGCTCACGCCTTGGTGGTGCCGCCGTAGGCGTAGCTCACCGGCAAGCAAACCAGGGAAGCCATCTTCGTCGTACGCCTCTCCAGCACCATGTCTACGCAGGCGGCTGCCATCTCTTCCACGGGCTGGACGATGGTGGAACAAGTCAGCTCCAGATCGCCGAAATGCCGCACGCCGTCAAAGCCGATGATCTGCACGTCCTCCGGCGTCCGAACGCCCATGGTCTGCAAGGTGACCACGATCTGATGGGCCAGAGAATCCGTCACGCAGAAGATGCCGTCGAAGTCCAGCTTCCCGTCCCGATAGTGCTCGTGCAAAAAGCCTTCAAAGGCCGCGTACGGGGTGTAATCGTCCACGATCTTCAGGGTATAGGGCACATCCATCGCCTCACAGGCGCTGATGAACCCGTCCTTGCGCTTGTTGGGCTCGTTGGTCAGCTTTGACCCGATGCGCAGGAAGGCAAGATGTTTGCAGCCGTTCTCCACCAGCTTCTCCGCAGCGAGGCGGCCGCCGCCGTAGTTGTCGCTGGATACGCAGGGTATCTGTGCGCCGAAGTAGCGGTCGATGGAGACCAGGGACACGTCCTCCGACACCTTCAGATTGGGATTGTAGCTCAGGACGATGATGCCGTCCACCTTCTGCTGTTCCGCCAGCATGACCAGCTCCTGCTCCTGCTCGGGATCATAGTCCGTGGCATAAAACAGCATCCGATACTGACGGGCGGACAGCTCCCGGTTGATGGCATCCACCAGCCTGGCAAAGAAGGGAGAGATGAGATTGGGTACCATCACGGCCACAGTGTAAGTCTGGCTGCTCTTGAGACCTTTGGCATAGCTGTTGATGCGGTACTCCAGCTTCTGGATAGCGGCTTCCACCCTTTCCTTATATTCCCTGCCCACGGGGATGCCGTTGACCACCTTGGACACGGTGCCCAAGGACACGCCCGCCTCCCGGGCCACATCCTTCATGGTGGGGACTGCTCTTCTCTCTGCCATGGAAACCACCTGACGCTTTCATGAAACTTGGTGAAACACCACTACCTGCAGTATATCCGCTAATCCACGGTTTGTAAAGAGGAAAAAGACATTTTTTATGAAACGTTCTTCCCTCGAGAGATTGCACCCGATCCCAGGGGACAATCCAGATAAAATGCGTTCATTTTCCCAAAATTATGGTTGACAACCTTCCGGATAATATGCTACTGTAGGATTGTTCTTGAATAACGTTTCACGAAGGTTTGACCATCGTTCACAGGCTGGTGACCCGGCTCGACGCGCCAGACCAGGCAATCCCGACACGAACCTAAAGCAAGGAGGGAGCATCTCTCGTGAACACACCTCAAAAGGCAGCGAAGAAGCCAAAGCCCATGCGCCTCCACAGGAAGACCCTGGGGCAGCGCATTTTGGAGAATTGGCAGCTGTATCTTCTGCTGATCATCCCCGTCGTCATCACGATCATCTACAAGTACATCCCCATGTACGGCATCCAGATCGCGTTCAGGGACTACAAGCCCGCCCGCGGTTTCTTTGGCAGCAAGTGGGTCGGCTGGTACTGGTTCGAGCGGTTCTTCACCGCCCCCACCTTCCGCCGCATGATCGTGAATACCGTGAAGCTGAGCCTCTACAGCCTGCTCTGGAGCTTCCCGGTGCCCATCATCCTGGCCCTCGCCATCAATCAGCTGCGCTTCAAAAAGTATAAGCGGGTGGTCCAGACGGTCCTCTACGCCCCCCACTTCATCTCCATCATGGTCGTCTGCGGTATGATCCGCATCTTTTTGAGCCCCTACGGCGGTCTCATCAATTTGCTGATTGGCAAGCAGGTGGACTTCATGACCGTGCCCGAGGCCTTCCGCACCATCTACATCGCCTCCGGCATCTGGCAGGACGCCGGCTGGGGGACCATCATCTACCTGGCCACCCTGTCAGCCGTGGACCCCGGTCTCTATGAGGCGGCCAAGATCGACGGCGCGTCCATGTTCCAGCGCATCCGGATCATCGACATCCCCGAGCTCGTCCCCATGATCGTCCTGCAGCTCATCATGGCGGCCAGCGGTCTCATGAGCGTCGGCTTCGAGAAGGTGTTCCTGCTGCAGACCCAGCTCAACAAGGCCACCAGCGACGTGATCGCGGTATACGTGTATGAGCAGGGCATCGTGGACCACGCCTACAGCTATTCCACGGCCATAGGTCTCTTCAACACCGTCATCAACATCATCCTTCTCATCGTGGTCAACAAGATCGCCAAGAAGGCTGCTGACGTGAGCTTCGTGTAAGGAGGATCGGCTATGAACAAGAAACAAGGATTGCACGGCATGTCCGACAGGACCAGCGATATCGTGCTGGTCGTCGCCACCGCCATCATTATGCTGATCATCGCCTACCCCCTGTACTACGTTCTGGTGGCCTCCGTTTCGGATCCCTACGACGTGTACGCGGGCAAGACCTTCCTGTTCCCCAGCCAGTTCACCCTGGAGGGCTACAAGGCGGTCTTCGCCAACTCCAACCTGCTGGGCGGCTTTTTGAACTCCATCAAGTACACCGTCATCGGCACCCTGTACTCCGTCACCATGGTCTACATCACGGCCTATCCCCTGAGCAAGAAGGACCTGCCGGGCCGCAAGTGGATCAGCATCTTCTTCATCATCACCATGTACTTCGGCGGCGGCCTGATCCCCACCTACCTGGTTGTCCGCGACACGGGCCTTCTCAACAACATGTGGGCCCTGTTCCTGCCGGGCGGCGTGGCCATGGGCAACGTCATCATCGTCCGGAACTACTTCGAGAACAACATCCCCAAAGACCTCTATGAAGCTGCGGAGATCGACGGCGCCGACAACCTGACCACCTTTGTCAAGGTCGTGGTGCCCCTGAGCCGCCCCATCATGGCCGTTATGGTGGTCTTCTCCATGGTGGCCTACTGGAACGACTGGTTCACTGCCCTTATCTACCTGCAGAAGACCCAGTACCCCTTCCCCCTGGTGCTGCGCGGCATACTCATCACCACCGAAGCCATGACCAGCATGACCGGCGGCCTCAGCTATGCCGAGTCCAACCGGATCGCGGAGCTGGTCAAGTTCGCCTCCATGATCGTGGCGGCGGTCCCCATGCTGGTCATGTACCCTTTCGTGCAGAAATACTTCGAGCAGGGCTTCATGACCGGTGCGGTCAAAGGATAAATCATCCGATCGAATCAGCATATAAAAAGGAGAAAGAACATGACTAAGCGTATTTTTGCCCTCCTGCTCTGCGGCCTCATGGCCCTGAGTCTGGTGGCCTGCGGTCAAAAGACCACGGAAACCAAGATCGACGAGACGAAAAACCAGTTCCTCATCGTCGGCGGCATGTCCGTTTTGTCCAGCGGCAACGACTCCAACCCCGTCCTGGTGGATCTGGCCGAAAAGGCGGGCGTGGAGATCGAGTGGGACCTCATGAGCGACTCCCTGGGTGAAAAAGTGGGCGTGCTCATCGGCGGCAACCAGCTGCCCGACGCCTTCATCGCCGTGGGCTTCAGCCAGAACGACATCAACGAGTACGGCGGCGACGGCACCTTCATCGACCTGACCCCCTATATCACCCCCGAGATCATGCCGAACCTGTGCGCGATTTTTGAAAAACACCCCGACATCAAGGCCGGCATCACCCAGGCCGACGGCAAGATCTACGGCCTGCCCTCCGGCGAGCTCATGGGCACCGCCGCCATCGGCGCTACGGACGACCTCAGCATCTACGCCGTGCCCGAGTTTTCCATGATCAACAAGACCTGGCTGGACAAGCTGGGCCTCCCGATTCCCACCAACCTGACCGAGCTCCATGACACCCTGAAAGCGTTCAAGGACAACGATATGGCCGGCGGCGGCGCCACCATTCCCATGTCCACCGGTTACGATCAGTGGTGCTGGGGCCAGGAGATCTTCTATGCAGGCTTCGGCTTCACCAACTTCACCTCCGACATTTGCTTCGACCTCCTGGCCAACCCCGACGGCACGGTCCAGTTCGTCAGCGCCACCAAGGCCTACCGGGACGCCGTCACCTATTTCCATGACTGGTATGCCGAAGGTCTGATGGACCTTGAAATGTTCTCCCAGAGCACCAGCCAGCTGATCTCCAAGGTGTCCCAGGGCCGCGTCGGCCTCACCACCTGGTGGGAGATCAAGGAGATCGCCGGCGACCACACCGACGATTTCGTGTTCCTGCCCCCCATGTACGGTCCCCAGGGCACCGAGTATGCTCAGACCCGCAACCTGACCATCCGCTCCGGCCCCGGCGTCACCTCCGGCAATCTGAACGTGACCTCTGCCTGCGCCAACCCCACGCTGCTGCTCAAGTACTTCGACCAGTGGTACGATCCTGAAACCGTCATGCAGCTCCAGTACGGTCCCATCGGCATCTATTTCTCCGAGAAGGACGCCAACGGTGTCTGGCAGGTCATCGACGATGCGGCGGCCAAGGAAAAATACGGCAAGAGCGCCGGCGAGCTGAAGGGTCAGTATGAGGTTTTCGGGCCTCGCCTCATCCTGGCGGAATATTACAACAACGTGTTTGCCATGGAAGATCGGGCTGTGGAGCGTCTGCACCAGATCGAGGAGTACTGGATGCCCTACGTCCAGTCCCCCGTCTACTATCCCAACGACGTGACCTTCACCGACGAGGAGCTGGAGACCATCAAGCGGTACAAGGCCGATTTCGTCTCCCAGGTGGCCGAATATGAGGGCACCTGGCTCAAGAACGGCGGCCCCACCGACGCCGAATGGGACGCCTATCTGAAGATGCTGGAGGATAACTGCGGCATGTCCCGGCTGCTGGACGTGTACCAGAGTGCCTATACCCGGTATCTGAAAAGCAAATAACCTTCTTGTCCCTCCTAATCACCGCAGCCGCACCCTCTGCGGGGTGCGGCTGCGGCCTGTCTGATACAGAAGAAAGAAATCGACAAAGGATCCTCACGGTATGACCAGCGAAGCCCTTCAAAAAGCCAGAGACTACGAAGAAAGATACAGCGCTTTTATCAAAAGCGAAGACAGACCCGTTTTTCACCTTTCGCCCCGCATCGGCTGGATGAATGATCCAAACGGGTTCTCCCTGTATCAGGGAAAATATCATCTCTTCTATCAGTATCACCCCTACTCCACCCAGTGGGGGCCCATGCACTGGGGACATGTCATCAGCGAAGACATGCTCCGCTGGACCTACCTGCCAGCCGCCATCGCCCCCGATCAAGAGTACGACAAGTCCGGCTGCTTCTCCGGCTCCGCGCTGGAGCTGGACGATGGACGGCAGCTGTTGATGTATACGGGCGTGCGGGAGAATCGGGCGGAGGACGGGACCAGGAAGGCCTATCAGACCCAGTGCATGGCCATCGGCGACGGCCTGGACTATGAAAAATGCGGCTGCAACCCTGTGCTGGACCAGAAGGACGTGCCTCACAGCTTCAGCCATCACGATTTTCGCGATCCAAAGATGTATCGGCGTCCCGAAGGCGGATTCGCCTGCGTGGTGGGAGACCGGACGGACGACGGCAGCGGCGCCATTCTGCTCTATACCAGCGACGACGGGATGAATTGGCGATTCGTCACCATTCTGGACAGGAGTTACAATGAATACGGCAAAATGTGGGAGTGCCCCGACTTCTTCGCGCTGGACGGCAGCCATGTGTTGTTGACCAGTCCCCAGGACATGAGCCAGGTGGGGCTGGAATTCCACAACGGCAACGGCACCGTCTGCCTCATCGGGTCCTTCGACGCCAAAGCCCATCGTTTTGAACGCCGCCGCCTGCAGGCCATCGATTACGGCATCGACTTCTATGCCCCTCAGACCTTGCTCACGCAGGACGGCCGCCGGGTCATGATCGCCTGGATGCAGAATTGGGACACCGCCGTGGCCTATCCTGCGGACACAAAATGGTTCGGGCAGATGACCCTGCCTCGGGAGCTGCACGTGCGGGACGGTCGTCTCCTCCAGAATCCCATCCGGGAGCTGGACGCCCTACACGGCCGACGGGTGGCCTATGAGAACGTGCCTGTGGGTGAGGAAGCGTATTTGCGGGGCGTCTACGGCCGGGTCCTGGATATGACGGTGACCCTTCGACCCCAGCAGAACAAGCCCTATGAGCTGTTTCGTCTGAAGTTCGCCAAGGGCAGCCAGCATTACTCCGACATCGTCTACGATCCCAAGACCTCCATCCTTCGCATCAGCCGCACCCATTCCGGCTGCACCCGGGACTTCGTCCACGAGCGGGAGTGCTTCGTCCGCGACCGGGGCGGCGAGCTGAAGCTGCGCCTGATCCTGGACCGCTTCAGCGCCGAGGTCTTCGTCAACGACGGCGAGCAAGCGCTCTCCATGACCCTCTATACCCCCATGACCGCCAACGGCATCAGCTTCGAGGCCCGGGGCGGCGTACTCATGGGCGTGGAGAAATACGACATCATCGTTTGATTTTTTCAGTAGAATTGTAACATGATCGTTCGCTGCTGAGTCAGTTATCACTACTCGTACCATAGAAAAAGCCCAAAACTTAGGGCTTTTTCTTTTGTCTTCATTTTGTTCTCCCTCTCATTTGGTGCGAATAATTCAACTTGCCCTGCAAAATGCGGGGTTCTAGGCGTGTTTACGGAACACATTTTCCTTATAGTATGGTCGTATTCAAGATGCAATGATAAAGACTATCAAATCCTGTTCCAGTATACTATAGATGGCAACGCCCCGCAGCATTTCCTGCTGAGGGGCGTTGCCAGGAGGGACCGTCATGAAAAAAGAGTTTGAATATCTTGTTTAGAGGGCATGGAGCGGATAGCGCCCTTCTTGGTGGTGACGAGATACGCCGCAGCGTTGGCGAAGCGCAACATGGCTTCAAGGCTCTCCTCGCTCCGATCGTTCAGGCCGTTGTTCAGCACGTCGTGGAGCACGCAGGCGCAGAAGGTGTCCCCGGCGCCGGTGGTCTCGATGGTGCCGCCCAGGCGGAAGGCCGAGACGTAGATCCGATGGCCGCAGCAGTAGGAATAGCTGCCGTCGGGTCCGGCGGTGACGTTCAGCAGGCGGATGTTCGGGAACCACCGTTGGAGGATGGCCGCGCCCTGATCAAAGTCGGATTCGCCCGTCAGGAACAACAGTTCGTTGTCCGCGATCTTGAGAATGTCGCACTGGCTGAGGCCCCAGGCCATGGCCTCCCTTGCGTGCGCTTCCGTATCCCACAGGGGCGGGCGATAGTTGGGGTCGAAAGAGATCAGCGCGCCGGCCTCTTTGGCCATTTCGACGGCCTGATGCGTTGCCTCCCGCACGCCCTCGTGGGTCATGGACAGGGTACCGAAGTGGAAGATGCGGCAGTTTTGCAGCATGTCCCGGGGCAGCTCCTCAGCCCGCAGCATCATGTCCGCGCCGGGATTGCGATAGAAGGAGAAATCCCTGTCCCCGTTGGGGAAGGTATGGACGATGGCCAAGGTGGTGTGGACTTCCGGGTCCGTGAGCAGCGCCGAAGTGTCGATGCCAGCTTCGGATACCACCTGCCGCAGCTGACGGCCGTAAACGTCGTTTCCCACCTTGCCTATGAAAGCGGTCCGCCTGTCCAGCTTGTTCAGCATGGCCAGCACGTTGCAGGGAGCGCCACCGGGGTTGGCTTCCCATAGGGGATTCCCCTGCTCGCTCAGTCCGCTTTCGGTGAAATCGATCAAAAGCTCACCCAGAGCCACGACGTCATACTTTTTCACGGGACACCTCCTGAAACAGATCGTATTTATCGATGTCCATCTCCACCTGACCCTCTGCAAAGAAGGATATCCCGGTGGCGGAAAGGTCGGTGAGGACCGTGGCAGTGACGGTCTGCTCGCCGTCGTTGAGGAACACCTCCACGCTGTAGCGGTCCAGGATCATCCGCAGTTTCAGCTCGCCGCCCCGATTGGGCACCAGCGCCCGGCGCTGATGGATATAGGCACGGCGGGAACCGGAGAACTTGCGGTCGATCCGCAGGATGGATTCATGGGGGCGATAGCTGAGCTTGGTGAAGAACCGCTCGTCCTCCATGAATCGTATCTCAAACTTATGATAGACATATCCCGGGGCGGGGCGAATGGTGATCTCCATGTCCACCATGCGACCCTCGACGCCGGGAAGGCGCAATTCGCCATCCACCCGGACGTTTTCATAGGACACCCGGCGGCTCCGATGCTCCTCCAGCTCTCGGATGGGCCGCTGGTACAGTCGCCCGCTGCGAAGGAACAGCTCCCGGGGCAGGCTCATCTGGCCATACCACAGCAGATCCTTCCGGCCCGCGTTTTGGCAGGCGTCCCAGTTCTGCATCCAGCCGATCATCACCCGCCGCCCGTCGGGGGTCAGAATGGTGGTGGGGGCATAGAAGTCGATGCCGTAGTCCACGGCGTGGTCCGTTTCGGGAACGAACCGCTTGCCGTCGTCCTCCAGATGACCGATGAAGGCCACGGTGCCGTTTCCGTTGTGATACTCGAAGTCCTGGGGCAGCATGTCCTGAGGGCTGACGAGCAGCACGGCCTTCCCGTCCAGCATAAAGAAATCGGGGCACTCCCACATCAGGCCCAGGCGGCCGTCGTTCTCCGCAAAGACGCTTTCAAAGCGCCAACGAAGCCCGTCCTCGCTGGAAAACAGCAGAAGCTTTCCCAGCCGCTCCTTGGTGCAGGTGCCGACGATGGCCCGGTAGGTTCCGTCCGATTCCCGCCAGATGCTGGGGTCTCTGAAATCGTAGGGGCTGCATTCATCGGGCAGATCGGCCGCGGTGAGCACGGGGTTGCCGGCATACTTTTCATAATCTATCCCATCCCCCAGGGCCAGGCATTGAACCTGCAGGTTTTCCCGGGTAGCCCCGCCCTCCCGGCGATTGCCGGTGTACATCAAAAGCTGCCGCCCGTCCGGCATCTCCATGGCGCTGCCGGACCAGCATCCGTCAGCATCATACCACTCATTGGGCGCCATGGCCGCTGGCAGATACCGCCAGCTCAGCAGATCGCCGCTGACGGCGTGGCCCCAGTGCATGGTGTCCCAGCAGGTGTCATAGGGATTGTACTGATAGAACAGATGATACTCCCCCTTGTAGAAGGAGAACCCGTTGGGATCGTTCATCCAGCCCGTGCAGGGGGAAAGATGGAACTTGGGTCGAGCCATCTCAGGTATTTGCCGGGACGCCTCCCGCTCATAGGCTCTTGCGAACAACAGTTTCTGGTTCATTCAAACTTCTCCTTTTCCATCCGCGCCTTGTCCTCGGGCCGCATGTGTTTGAGGAACGTCCATTCGATGGGGAACGTGGCGCCCCAGTACACCGTGGCGGGAATGAAGATCACCGTGGCGGGCAGTGTCAGGGCAAGAGCCATGCCGCCCATCACCAGGACCATCACGCACAACATCTTGACGGGATGGGCCCTGAGCAGCATAAAACTATACCGCAGCACCTCTTTCACGGTGCCGTTGAACCGGGCCGCATAGGCGGCGAGATACACCGTCCAGGTGAGGGCCAGCACCACAAGGGTCAGCGTGACGCCATAGAACCAGCCGAAGGAATACCCCTGCAGGATCAAGCTCCTGAGCAGCAGGGCGTCCGCGCCAAGGAACCCAAGGATGGCCAGCGCCACCAGCCAGGTGAGGGTGGACCGTTTGAAGTTCTCTTTGAAGGCGGAGAAAAAGCTGTTCCAGAGATAGTCCTCTCCCTCGCGGACGTGGTGGTATGCGGCGCTGTACAGAGCCGTGGAGGCGGCCCCCATGGTGAAGATGGGCAGCGAAAACACCACCCATAGCACGCTGAGGGCCATAAGGTCGAACATCGCCGTCAGGAACCGCATGATGGGATTGTTGATGTCCAGCAGTCGGCGCATGATGCGCTCCTTTCCTTATCGGGTATATTGTTTGAGAGCAGAAAACGTGACGGTGTTGTTTTCGGCGAACAGCTTCACGGGTTTGCCGGACACGCCGTAGAGCCGGACCGTCAGGGCAGCCAGGCCGTCCAAATAGAAGACGCCCACGGAACCCTCCTGGATGTAGGTGAAGGTATATTCCTTCCCCGCCTCCAGCTGGACTGCTGTCTCGGTGATGAGGGTGCTGCCCTCGTTGAATTGAAGGGACAGCGTGCCCTTGGCGGGGTCCAGCACGATGGTCTTATATTTTTCCTGACGGCCGTTGTAGTCGAAGGCCAGGCCGAAGCTGCCGGTCTTCTCAAACTTCAGCGTGCCGGTGAGGACATAGCTTTCGTAGGCCGTTAACAAATCGGCGTAGTTATAGGCGGAACCGGCGGCGATCTCAGTCTCCATACTGTCCACAAGGAGCTGACGGCGGGCGGTGTGCTGGGCGATCACAGCGTCCACGGGAGCGAGGTACAGCGTGCCATCCGGGTTCTGGAGAAGCTTCTGCACCGCTAAATTCCCCGCCCATCCATTCACATCCTGAGTGGAGGACACGGATTCCGAGCGCCGGGCCCATCCAACCATGTAGGTGTCGGCGCCGTTATCCACGTGCTTGGCGGCATAGAAGAGCTTGCCGTCCAGCCGGACCGCGTCGCCGTAGGGGCCGTAGGGCGAATCGGACATGGCGTACCACAGGGTATCATCCTGGCCGGAATAGGTCAAGTAGTATTTTTCACCCATCTTAAAGGTATCGGAGCACTCCAGGTTCCAGAAGGAGGCCGTGGGGTCCGTAAAGATGATGCCGTCATAGGTAATTGTGGTAAGATCCCCGGACAGGGTGAACTTCAAAATCCGGGCCTTGTTGCTCTGAGCGGCGGTAACGGTCAGGGTGATGGTGTCCGTGGCCTCGTCGTAATAGGCCTGGGGATCCCTGAAATCGTTCTTCTGGCCCAGCTCGGAGGGCGGAACGATCTCCCAATCCGCCACCTTCTCGAAGGAGGTGAGGCTGGAGCCCTTGGCTACCAGGATCTTCTCCTTGAACTCATAACTGTCGGAGAAGGCGTGACCGGTGTAGAAGAAGTAGTAGGTGTCCTTCACCTTTACCACGGAGCCAGTGCCGATCCAGCCGTCCTGGCCGCCGGCACGGGAGGCTTCCAGCACCACATCGTCCTTCTCGGTGTAGGTGACGAAATCCTTAGTGGTGGCCAGATAGATGGAGTGGTTGTAGGAATCGCCGCCCTCCTTCAGGTAGTAGATGTAGTAGGTGCCGTCCTCGTAATAGGGCATGGTGTCCCCCACGTAGGGCTGGGCGGTACCGTCCTGGGCGGGCAGGAAGAAGGCTTTGTAGGCATAGGCCGCCTCCTGGCTGCCGGGGGTGCGAAGCAGCCCAAAGTCCGTTTCGTTCTCCGGAAAAGCGAAAGTTTCCCCGTCCGCGGCCACATTGGCAGGAGCAGCGGGCTCAGCTTCCTTCCCTTTGCAGCCGAAGGCGAGGCTCAACAGAAGCAAGAACGCCAGAAACAGGGCTTGAATACGTTTATTCATAGGTGCCTCCTATAAACGGGACAAGGGGGATGGCGAACCATCCCCCACATATGGTCAGTCAGATCACATCACGGGCATCTGATAGATGGTAACGCTGGTGAACTCCACGGTCACGCCGCCCAGGGCCGCGGTGGCCTCAGAGCCGAACTGGAACAGAAGCTCGCAGGGCATATCGGTGATGAAGATGTCCTTGGTCTCAAAGGTGAAGGTCTGCTCCTCGGTGGTGAAGTCCATGCCTTCGGAAACGCGGGGATCCCAACCGCCCTGAGGATTCAGGAAGAAGCCGCAGGACACGGGCTTGTCGGCCTTGGCCTTGATCTCCACGATGAAGTAGCTGTCGGAGGGCAAGGTGATGGGGCAGATCAGCTTGTTGTGCCAATCCACGGTGCCGCCGTCGTCGATCCGGTAGAAGAGGCTCCCGTCGGCGGTCCAGATGGTGCCGACGCCATGCTCATTGTCCTCATCGGTGCCGTTGAAGGTCTGCCAGGGATACTTCTCGGTGTCCACGTTCTCAGCGTACATGCCGAAGGGGGCGAAGGCTTCGATGGTCTTCTTGGTCTCCTTGTCGCCGCCCACCTTGTTGAACACGAAGTTCTTGATGGTCAGCTTGTTGGTGGTCACGCCCTCTGAGGCGTTGCCGATCTGCATACGGATGACGGGATCCTCCACGCTGGCTTCAGCCACGAACTGGGAGGAGATAACCTTCTCCTCGCCTTC
Source organism: Clostridia bacterium (assembly GCA_017545535.1). Taxonomy (GTDB): domain Bacteria; phylum Bacillota; class Clostridia; order Christensenellales; family CAG-138; genus RUG472. Next base: position 21,262 of record JAFWMS010000011.1, read on the forward strand.
GCCAAGGCCGAGTCCGTTGAAGTTGGCACGGGCCTCATGGTACTTGGTGGCGCTCTCCACCAGGGCCTCGCCGCCCTGCGCATGCTCGGCAGCGATGGTGAAGCTGTAGTTGTACTTGGTACCCTGCTCGATGGTGATGCCGGGGAGCTCCAGGTTGGCCTTGAGGCTCCACACGCCGCCCTCGGTCTGGTAGGAATCGATGGTCACCACGGCCGCGCCGTCCTCAAAGGCCACGCTGGCCGCCGCACCGTCGCCGGCTTCCACGAAAGCGCCGCTGCCCGCGAATTCGGCGGTGTACAGGGGCTCCAGGACCTCCTGGCCCACGATCTCATAGATCTCCACCTTGTCGATGGTGACGGTGAAGTTCTCGGGAGTGGTGTCGGCGGGGTTGTCGGGGTTGGGGGTGATCTTGCCCAGGTGGAGACGCAGCTCAGCGCTGCCGGCCTCGGGGGCGGTGAAGTTCATCTCGATGGGCTTCATGGTCTCATCGATGCGGAAATTCCACACGTCGGAACCGAAGGTGGCCCAATCCTCCACGGCTTCATTCTTGGCGATGAAGTGAGCATAAGTGGGGGCGGTGGACTTGGCCCAGACCTTGATCTTGTAGTCCGCACCGGCCTGCACGGCAAAACCGGGCTTCACGAAGCGGACCGCGCCGTCGCCGTCGCCGGGGTTGGTGATGTCAAAGACGAACGCGCCGTCCTTCAGTGCGCCGGTAGCTTCCGCGCCGTCGATGACAGCTTCCCAGCCGTGGGCGTCGGTGGCTTCGGCGGTGGTGAAGTCAAACTCCTTCAGCAGGGTCGCTTCGCCGGTCTTCTTGGTGACGGTCAAAGTGGCGTAGGCTTCCGCCGTGGCGCCGGCCTTGTCGGTGACCGAGTACACCAGTTCATAGGAACCGGCGTTCTCCGGGGTGGCTTTGCCGCCCTTGAAGTCCAAGGTTGGGGTGGATTCCACAGTGATCATGGTGGTCAGATCCCCGTCTTCCGCGTCGGAGGCGGTGACGCCGGCCAGGGCGTCAAAGACCTGTCCCGCTTCCACAGAGGCGTCCTGAACGCCGCTGATGGCGGGCTTCTGGTTCTCGGCAGTGGCCACCGGGGCCTCCGTCTTGCCGCCGCAGGCCGCCACGGACAGGACCATGACCAGGGTCAACAGAATCGCGATAAGCTTCTTCATGGGTTTGCCTCTTTCTTACTTTATTTGGTGATGTACCGATCGTAGGCGTCCTGATAGACTTTCTGGATGCCGCCGATGTTGCACTTGCCGTTGAGATCCTTCTGGAAGGTCTCCCACTGTGCATCGCTGACACCGCCGCCCATCAGCCACTTGATCAGGTTAGTGCGGATGTAGTCGTTCAGGTTGGTCTCATAGTTGGCCAGGGTGTTGAGCTCATCCAGGGTGAACTGGAGGTTGGAGTAGCAGGGCTTCACGTTTGCGGGCATGAACGGGGTGGCATGGGCGGTGAGCCGCTCCAGACGGAGCTTAGCCCGGGGCTCCATGTTCACCACGTTGTTCCAGGCGTAGTCGGAGAGATAGATGATGCCCAGCGGTGCGTTCTGCAGCCGCAGCTCGTCAGAGGTGACGCCTTCGGGCAGGGGCTTCTGGACCAGCATGCCCTTCTCATCCAGCTGCTCCTCATAGACGATGCCGATGGGGCCGTAGTTGATCTGGGCGGAGATCATGGGATCATAGTACCGGTCGAAGTATGCCAGGAGCACTTCCACGTTGGGGCAGTCAGCGAAGATGATAACCTCGCCTGCGCCTACTTCGGGGTTGTTGGAAATGCACAGGGTCTGATCGCCGTGAGGCCCGATGATGGGGTTGCAGACGATGTAGTTCTCGGGGTTGGATACCACGGTCTCGCTCTCCCACCAGTAGAAGGCGCCGTAGGTCTCCAGGCCCTTGCCGTTGGCCAGGAAGTTATCCTGGGAAAGCTCGAAGGATACCTTATCGATGAGATTCTCGCTGACCCACTTGGCCAGGAAGTTGGTGGCCTCCTTGAAGCGCTCATCAAGGACCGTGTAGGTGACCTTGCCGTCCACGATGATTCGGTGCTCCAGATTGTCGTTGAGGCCGAACATGCCGTACAGGTCGCACTGGTTCCCCTGCCAGTTGTTGTACACAAAGCTCAGGGGGCGCTCGTCGTCGGCCTTGCCGTTGCCGTTCATGTCGTTGTCACGGAAATAGCGGAGCAGGGCTTCCATCTGGTCGCAGGTCAGGTTCAGGCCGTCCTTGAGATCGTCCGCAGTAATTCCGGTCACCGCGCCGGCCTCGATGGCCGCCTGGGCCCAAGCCTTGTTGAGGAAGAGGATGTTGGGGTTCTGCAAGAGGCCCATCTCCTCGATGCGGGGCAGGGAGTAGATCTTGCCGTCCTCCACGTTGATGAGCTGGTTCTTGATGTCCGGGCGCTCCTCCAGGATCTTGGAGAAGTTGGGCATGTACTCAAGGTAGTCGCTGATGGGCAGGAGCACCTTCCGCTTGGCGTACTTGATGATCTCGCCAGCGCCCATTCCGGCATGGTAGATGGCGTCAGGACGGTTGTCGGCGTTGCCGAAGATCAGATTCTTCTGCTGGGAATAGACGGACTCGGACACGTTTTCCCAGGATACGAACACGTTGGTGTTGGCGTACAGGTCCTGCATGATCTTCATGTCGTTGTAGTCCAGGGCGGACGCGTTCTTGGAAGAGTAGATGCTGAAGGACAACTCCTTGGCACCCTTCTCGTTGAGGATGGGGGCCGTGGTGTCCTTCCACTGGAAGCCGTACTCCTCCACCAGCTTGTCCACACCGGCGCTCTCCTGCTTGGCTTCGGCCTTCTTGTCGCCACCGCCACAGGCCGCGGCCGTGAGGATCATCAGGGCCGCAAGGATCAAAACCAACAGTTTCTTCATGTTTGCTTTCCTCCTGATATGCTTTTTTATTAACCCTTCAGGGAGCCGATCATGACGCCCTGAGCAAAGTATTTCTGCACGAAGGGGTACAAGAGCAGCACCGGCACGCTGGACACGATGACCGACACATACTTGAGCTGGTTGGCCAGGCGGTACTGCTGCAAAATGGTTTCGCCGCTGCCGCCCACGGTGCTTTCGGAGGCGATCAGAATCTCCTTCAACACCAGCTGCAGGGGGTACAGGTTCTCGTTCTGCAGGAAGATCATGGCGTTGAAATAGCTGTTCCACTGGCCCACGGCGTAGTAGAGAGCCATGACCGCGATGATGGCCTTGGACAGCGGCAGCACCACTTCGCCGAAGATGCGGAAGGAGCCTGCGCCGTCGATAGTGGCCGCTTCGATGAGGGTGTCCGGGATACTGGACTCAAAGAAGGTCTTGGTCATGAACAGGTTCCACACCGACAGGATGGCGGGCAGGACGATGGCCCAGATGGTGTTCACGAGGCCCAGGCTGCTCATCACGTTATAGAACGGAATCAGGCCGCCGCCAAAGAACATGGGGATGATGAAGTAGATCATGAAGGCCTTCTTGCCGGGCAGCGTCTTGCGGCTCAGAGCCCAGCCTGCGGGCACGGTGACCAGGATGGAGAGGATCACGGTGAGGGCGGTGTAGAAGATGGTGTTGCGGTAGCCCAGCCACACGTCCTTGCGCTCGATGATCTTGGAGAATCCCTCCATGGTGATCCTGACGGGGTACAGAACCACGTCGCCGGCCAGCACCGCATCCGGATCGGAGATGGCGGCGATGACGATGAAGTACAGAGGGTACAGCACGATGAGGGCCAGAATACCCAGGAAGATGGCGTTGATCGTGTAGAAGATCTTGTCGCCGGTGGTGTCCCGAAGGGCCATGCGTTTCACTTGTTGCTTTTCCATTTCGTCCCCCTCCTTACCACAGCGAGTTCTCAGAGAACTTCTTGCTGGTGGTGTTGGCGATGATCAGCAGCACCACGTTGATGATAGAATTGAACAGGCCGATGGCCGTGGCGTAGGCCTGATCCGGCACGCCGGTGAGGCCGCGCTTGTAAACATAGGTGGAGATGAGCTCGGACACGGCCAGGTTGCCGTCGGTCTGCATGAGCAGCGCCTTCTCGTAGCCGACGCCCATGAGGCCGCCGATGGACATGATGAGCATGACGCTGACCATGGGCATGATGGCGGGCAAGTCCACGTGCATGACCCGCTGGAACCGAGTGGCGCCGTCCAGAATGGCCGCCTCATGCTGCTGCGGGTCCACGTTGGACAGGGCCGCGATGTAGATGATGGCGCTCCAGCCGAAGTCCTGCCAGTTGCTGGAAAGGATGTACATGGGCCGGAAGGCCGAGCTCTCCAGGAAGTAGGAATACCGTTCGCCGCCGAAGTGGGCCGCGATGTTGTTCACGAGGCCGTAGCGACCGAAGAACAGGGTCAGCATACCAACCAACACCACCAGGGAGATGAAGTGGGGGCCGTTGAAGATGGTCTGCAGGACCTTGGCCGTCTTCTTGCCCTTCATGGCATTGAGCATGAGGGAAACGATGATGGGCAGCGGGAAGCCGATCACGAAGCCGATGATGCAGATGAGGAAGGTGTTCTTCATCAAGGGCCAGAACTGGGGATCGGAGAAGAACCGCTCGAAGTTCTGGAACCCGACCCAGATGGTGGAATCGGAGAGGATCTTATCGCCGGGCATGAAGTCCTGAAAGGCGATGAGCACGCCGTAGATGGGCAGGTAGTTGAACAGGAACACGACCAGCACCGCAGGGAGGACCATCAGCAGATACGGGGAGTTGTCCTTGAAGTACCGGACCCGCTTCTCCTTGGTCATTTTCTTTTTTGGCGCGCGCTCCTTCTTCAGGGACAGGCGCTTTGCATTTGCTTCCATGGGTTTCCCTCCTTAGAAGTCGTACCGCTTGCAGACGGGGGCGTTGTTGGCGGCGGATTCAGCGTCGTACCAGATGATGTTGTTGCCGGTCTCCCGATCGAAGAGCTGAATGAGATGGGGCCGGGTGGTGAAATTGATGGTCTTTCCCATGGACACGTCGGTAGTGAGATCCACCGTGGGGATCAGCATGACCACTTCATCCTTGTCGGTGCGGGCGTGGATGTTGTATTCGCTGCCCATCATCTCGCTGACCTCGATCTTGGCGGAGAGCTCGCCCTCCCCCACGGTCACATGCTGGGGACGGATGCCGGCCACGATGTCGCAGGACTTGGCGTTGATCTGCTTCAAAGCCTTCTGCTGGAAATCGCCCAGAAGGAATTTGACCCCGCGGATCTCCGCATAATATTTGCCGTCTTCCAACAGGAGCTTGCAGTTGTCGAAGAAGTTCATGACGGGCATGCCGATGAAGCCGGCCACGAACAGGTTCACGGGCTTGTTGAACACCTCCTGGGGGGTGCCGATCTGGTTCACATAGCCGTCCTTCATGATGACGATCCGATCACCCAGGGTCATGGCCTCGGTCTGATCGTGGGTCACATACATGAAGGTGGTGTTGATACGGGAGCGGAGCTTGATGATCTCGGCCCGCATCTGGTTGCGGAGCTTGGCGTCCAGGTTACTAAGAGGTTCGTCCATCAAAAACACCTTGGGATCGCGGACCATGGCGCGGCCGATGGCCACACGCTGCCGCTGACCGCCGGACAGGGCCTTGGGCTTGCGCTTGAGGTATTGGGTGATGTCCAGGATCTCCGCCACTTCACGAACCTTCTTGTCGATGACATCCTTGGGCTCCTTGCGCAGCTTCAGAGCGAAGGCCAGATTGTCATACACAGTCTTGTGGGGGTACAGGGCGTAGTTCTGGAACACCATTGCGATGTCCCGATCCTTGGGCGCCACATCGTTGACCAGCTTGCCGTCGATGTAGAGCTCACCGTCGCTGATCTCCTCAAGGCCGGCCACCATCCTGAGCGTGGTGCTCTTGCCGCAGCCGGAGGGGCCCACCAGGACGATGAACTCCTTGTCCTTGATCTCCAGGTTCACATCGTGAACCGCGGTCACCTTGTTGTCGTAGACCTTCTTCAGTCCCTTCATCACGACTTCTGACATGCTGCCGTTTCCTCCTTCTGGATTCCTTTCTGATTTGTTTTACAAAATGAAAATATGCGTTTGACCCTTTGGTGGTCTTATCCAGTTGCATTATACCGATGTATTTACAATATGTCAACATAAACGTGAAAATAATCTTTACATTTTGTAATATTTTTGTGGAAAAACGATGCTGCATCATGAATATCTTTTTGATTGGTTTACATTTTGCACATCTTGATTTTTCGTCTATACTATGTTATAGTAAATTTATAATAGCTAACCGACAGGGAAAGGAATCGGCACATGGCACTCAAACGAGTCACCATCCAGGATATTGCGACCGCTTGCGGGCTGAGCCGCAACACGGTCTCCAAGGTCTTCAACAACCGGGGCGCCGTTCCGGAGGCGACCAAAAAGGCCGTGATCCAGAAGGCCCAGGAGCTGGGATACTACCAGCTGCCCGAGGAGACCGGGTATGCACCTGAAATCTCCCAGAACAAGAACATCGCCCTGCTCACCCAGCATAAGCTGCTGAGCCATAACTTCGGCGCGTTCTTTATCACCAGCTTCACGGATCAGGTCTGCCGCGCCGGCTACACGCTGAAGATGTTTGAGATCTCCCCGCAGGAAATTGAAGACAAAAAACTGCCGCCTCATCTCTCTTTAAAAGAAACGGCCGGCTTTCTTTGCATCGAGCTGTTCAGCAAACCCTATCAGGAAATGCTTTGTTCCTTAGGCATCCCCTGCGCCTTTGTAGACGGATATGCCCGGACCAGCAAGGCCTTGATGGAGTGTGATTTCATTTCCATGGAAAACTACGCCGCCACCCTCTGCCTGGTAGAACGGCTCATCGCCGCTGGGGCAAAGCGGATCGGTTTCGTGGGGGACAAGGAACACTGCAACAGCTTTTATGAGCGCTGGGCCGCCTATTCCGCAGCCCTGGCCGATGCGGAGCTGACGCTGGACAGGTCCCTTTGCATCCTGGAGGAGGACAGCGAGAACTACGGGGATGTGGACTGGCTCCTCTCCCGCCTGACGGCCATGCCCACCGTTCCAGACGCCTTCGTCTGCGCCAACGATTACTTGGCCATCCATATCATGGCTGCCCTGAAGCGGATGGGCATGCGCATCCCCCAGGATGTGATGGTGACCGGCTTCGACGGGTCCCCCGAAGCATCCATGGCGGAGCCCACGCTCACCACCGCCACCATCCCAAGCACCGACATCGGCCGTCTGTCCGCCATGCTGCTCATCGACCGCATCCGGCACCCGGAACACCCCTGCCGCTGGACCAGCGTCAAGTCCACCCCCGTCTGGGGCGGCAGCACACGGTAGAATATTACGAAGCAAGACAAATCAAGAGGCTTTGAACCGCCTCCTGTTTTTTCATCTCTTCTATATGCCATGCTGCTCATATGCGAACAGTATCGGCAGGCAAGTCTGTATCGAGGATAAGGATCCTTCCCCCGCAACCATAAGAAAAGGCAGTCCCAGAGGGGACTGCCTTTTTATGTCGCAGATGCGATTTTGGATGATCGGGATTATACGACGGAGGGTTCGGTGAACAGGTTGCCCTCGGCGAAGCGGGAAAGCCGAAGGCGGGAGGCATCGATGGTGGGCTCAAGGCCGAGGATCATCTCGGACATAACGGTCCCGGTAACGGGGCCAAACATGAAGCCATGTCCGCTGAAGCCTACGGCCATATAGAATCCCTCCACGGAATCCGCTTTATCGTAGATGGGCTGACGGTCCGGGGACATGTTGTATAGGCCTGCCCACTGGCGGATGACGCGCAATTTTCCGATGGCCGGCAGCACGTTGTCGATGGTCTTGGCCATTTCCTCCAGGAACTGCCACGAGGAGGTCCTTCTCAGATCCCGGGGCTCCGAGGAGTCGGCGCGCCCCATGATGAACGAGCCGTGGGGCGTCTGCTGCACATACAGGTTCAGGTTGAAGGCCATGACCATGGGGTCCTGCATGTGCTCGACGGGTTCGGTCACCAGGATCTGATGCCGCTCCGAATAGAGGGGCAGCTCCAAGCCCACCATCTTCGCGATACCCTGAGACCAGGCGTTTGCGGCATTGACCACGATGCGGGTCTCGATATAGCCCTTGTTGGTCTCCACCCCGACGACCCTGCCCTTCTCGACCCGGATGCCCGTCACCTCAGTGAAGGTGTTGAATTCCACGCCCAGCCGCTTGGCGGCCTTATAGAAGGCGTCCGTCGTCTTGTGGGGATTCAAAAAGCCGTCCTTGGGGCAATAGGCAGCGCCGGAGAGGACGTCGGTATTGAGATGGGGGACCAGCTCCTTGGCCTCCTCCAAACTGACCATGCGCGAGGGGATGCCGCAGGCGTGCTGGACCTCAACATTCTTTTCGAACTGGACCAGCTCTTTTTCCGTGTCGGCGATCATCAGATACCCGCTCTGACGAAGCTCGATGTCGCCGTCATATTCGAGGATGTCGTTGGCATGCTCATAAAACTCCGTGGAGAATTTGGACATGCGGCAGTTCATCTCGGTGCCCCACTGCATGCGAAATCCGGCGCCGCAGGCACCGGTGGAGCCGGAACAGATGAAGCTCTTTTCCAGCACGACGATATTCTTCGCGCCGCGAACGGCCAGATTGTAGGCGATGGAGCAGCCGGACATCCCCGCGCCGATGATGACGATATCCGCTTTAGTCTTCATGCTTCTCGGCCTCCTCTGCGATAAGATGGAGCTTTACGCCGACCACCGGGGGACGAAGGTTGTGGAACTTGAGATCGGCCATGCTCTGGCCCGTGGCGTTTGCAATCTCCCGGAGCACAAGCTGTCCGCAGGTCTTGCCCTGGCATGGACCCATACCCACACGGGTGATCCGCTTGATCTCATCGTAGGTAATGTATCCCTGAGCGATGAGGTCCCGGATATCCTTCAGCGTCACGTCGGAACAACGGCAGATGATGGTGTTTTCGTCCATGCGCTTACGCCTCCTTTCGGAAGTTTCTGAAATCGTAGAGATACCGGCGATCCACCTCCAACGTAACGACCGGCGTACGGTCGAAGGAGGGGGGATTCATGACCCTGACGACCCTGGCTTCACAGATGGGCTGCCCAGCCCGATCCAGTCCAACGACCATCTCGCCCGCTTCGGGCAGGGGCAGAAACTCATAGGGGATGCGGAACTCGACGGTATCGGCGGATTTGGAACCGTCGACGATCATGACGGCGAGGCCGGGGCATTTTGCAACACACAGGCCGCAGCCGGTGCACCGGGTCTCGTCCCGACGGGGGATGTCGTTGATATCGTTGCCGATCTGGATTGCGCCGGCAGGGCAGGCGGTTTGGCAGGGATTGCAGGGAATCCTCTGATAGCACTCCACCACGGCGACGGGACCTTTGTTGATCCTCTCCATGGAAGGGAACTTCGTCATGACCATCTCACGGGAGGCCACGCCCGTTTTCTCAAACATATTCCATCCTCCTTACAGCTGGCTGATTTTCATTCCAGCACGGATCCGATCTCCGACGGGACCGGATCTGAGATCCTCGAGTTGCTTTAGATACGTCTGTTTGCGCTGTTCAAAGTCCGTAGGTACGTGACCAAGTCCGGCGGCGGCGCACAGCCCGGCCAAATATCCCTCGGCCATGGCGGAGCTGGCCTCCTCTATGCCGGAGGCGTCCCCCGCGACGAAAATACCGGGGATGCTGGTCTCGCAGGATTCGGTTCGCATGGGGACATATCCGCTGAGCTGGGGGACGTATTTCATCTCGACGCCGCGCATAGCCAAAAGCTCGTTCAAGGGGCTCAGGCCCACGGAAATGCACATGACGTCCACGTCATACCGTTTTTCGGTGCCGGGGATCGGCTGAAACTTGCCGTCCACTTCACACACCACAGCCGCCTCAAGACAATCCGTGCCGATGGCCTCCTTGACCGTATGGGAGGTGAGGATGGGTACGCCCATTCTGGCCAGCTTGGAAGCGTGGACCAGATAGGCGCCGATCCGCGGCGCGGCGTCCAGGACCGCCACGACCTGGATGCCGGCCTGCAGGAGCTGATAGCTCACGATCACGCCGATGTTGCCTGCGCCGACCATCAAAACACGATCGCCGGGACGAATGCCGTACACGTTCATCAGCGTCTGCACGGCGCCTGCTCCATAGATGCCCGGCAGGTCATTGTTGGGGAAGGCCAGGGACTTTTCATAGGCGCCGGTGGCACAGAGTATGGACCGGGCTTTGATCTTGAAATACTCCTTCTCATCTCTCAATACGGTGACCACGTTGTCCTCATAGAAGCCGACGGCGGTCGCATTGAGCATGATCTCGATCTGATCGCCGTATGCCTTGATCTTTGAAAGAAGGATGTCGGCGATGTCCACGCCTCTGTGGGAGGCGTACTGGCTTTCCGAGCCGAAGAACATGTGGGTCTGTTTGATGAGCTGTCCGCCGGGCTTGAAGTTGCGCTCCAAAACGAGGACCTTTGCGCCGGAGGATGCCGCAGAGATGGCGGCACACAGGCCTGCGGGGCCGGAACCGATGACAAGCAGTTCGACTTCTCTCATTGGATCTTCCCCTTTCCTTCCTGAGTCTCCACCTTCATCCCCTCCTTGAGGAGCGTGATGCAGGTGCGGACATTTGGCTCTCCGTCTACGATCATCTGACAGGAAGCACAGTTGCCGATGGCGCAGTAGAATCCTCGGGGACGATGCTTTTCCAAGCTTCTGGCAAGCACCTTCACCCCGGCAGCGTGAAGCGCGGCCGCAATAGTTTCGCCTTCATATCCCGTCATGTGCTGTCCGTTGAAGGTAAAATGGATCTCCTTACCGCGGTCAAAGGTAAGGATCGGATGTTGAGCAATCCTCATTTCCACATGTCCTTTCGTTATTTTTTTGAAGTATCTCTTCTCGCACAAAGAAAGCCAATCCAATCATGGCTTTCTTCGATGATCAATATGTCGTTGTCACTTCTCCGATATAGGGGGATAGACGATCGTTTCGGAGAGGTCGAAGGTTTCTCTCACGGAGTGGGAGCTCATCCGGACGTCCTTCGGACTCGGGCCAACGACCGCACGAAGCGTCGTTCTCCGGTCGCGTGGTGACGAAACAAGCGTTTGACATAACTCTGCCTTTTTCGACTCATATGCAAAAGAGTCTAATTTTTCTTCCCGATCCCCTTGGATCACCAATAAAAACGCTGTACGATATCCATGGATAATGTAGCATATCTTGCCGCTGTTGTCAACGAAGAACCAGGGCTGATGGGATGGATCAACGGATACGATCCGGCCTGCAAATGGGTAGGCAAAGTCGGCAGGTCAAACCACATCAAGTGCAAGGACCCCCGTGATCATGGCTCCCAAATCTGAAGGGTTTCTCCTTTTATCCGTCGGACAGCTGATACAGGCCGTAAAGCAGGACCACCCAAAGCTTGTTCGCCTTCTTCGTGGCGATATACCAGATGAGCAGGGCCAGGACGCCGCCGGCGAAGACGCCGCAGAAGGTATACTTGACCCAGAGGGCCAGGGCGGCCAGGGCCCCGCAAGCGAAGGCTTCCCTTTTAAACAGAGCCCGGTCCTCCCGAGTCGCCGTCAGGGTCAGCTTCAAAAACAGGGCAATCACCGGCAGGAACAGCTCCTCCGCGCTGCTGCCGTGAGAGAAGGCCGGGCTGACGCCGATAGACAGAGCCAGCACCGGCGGCAGCAGGAACAGGGGCCAGGCATCGTCCCGCACCCACAGGGCGGTGATCCGGGTGCCGATGTAGAGAAACAGACCGAGGCAAACGACTTCAAGGATGAACACGCCCAGGAAGCTCTCGCCCGAGATCAAAGCCGCCAGGGCGAAGAATAGATACAGGATGGGTCCCTTCTGCTCATATAGATCCAGATAGGGCATCTTTCCCTGCAATATCCCCCGCCCCACGATGAAGAAGCACTGCACGTCCACCCAGTCGTTGGTGGGGTACAACAGCGAGCTCTTGGAGCATATAAGCAGCACCCCAAGGGCGGCTACAAAGGATCACAGCAGCAGCCCTATCCTGTTTTTCCGAAACACGATCATTCCTTTGCCCCGCTGAACAGGGACCTCCTTGCCATATGGATAGTATATCGTGTCGCGGCAAGCTTAATCGAATCTGAAACAGGGCAAGGAGCCTTTTCGCAGAAAGCGGTTACCTTTCGAACCACTTCAGCAGCTTCATCTTCCGTTCGCCGGCTTTGCCGGAATAGGGATGCTCCCGCAGGGGAAGGTTCCCGTGGGTCCTGCCCGTGAGCACCGTTTGGGGATGGGTGAATTCGCGGAAGCCCCATTCGCCGTGATACGCGCCCATGCCGGAGTGACCGGTGCCGTTGAAGGGCACCCCCTTGACCATCATGTGGATGCAGACCTCGTTGATGCATCCGCCGCCGAATTGCTGGGTGGACATGACGCGCCTTGCCCACTTTTTGTCCGACGTGAACACGTACATGGAAAGGGGATGCTCCCGGGACGCGATGACTTCAAGAAGCTGTTCCACCTCGGCGTCCGTATAGGGCACGACCGGCAGCATGGGGCAGAACAGCTCATGCTGCACGATGTCCTCGTCGATCCCCACCGGGTAGATCACCGTGGGCGAAAACTTTACGGCGTCCCGGTTCCCCGTGCCGCCGAAGACGACCCGGTCCTTGTACTGGTCCGTGAGCCGGACGCACTTGTCGTACACCGCCGGCGTGATGAGCTTCGGATAGTCCGGGTTCTCCTCCGCCCGCCGGCCGATCTGCCGAATGAATTCCCGCTCCAGCTCCGCGAGGAACGGTTCCGCCACCTCCTGGGCGACGGCGATCTGGTTGATGTTGATGCAGATCTGACCCGCATTGCAGAGCTTGAAAAACGCGATCTTCCGCGCCGCGTCCTTAAGATCCGCGTCCTTTCGCACGATGCACCAGTTTCCGGTCTCCCCGCCCAGCTCCAGCGCGACGGAGGTCAAGTTCTTCGCGGCCATCTCCAGCACGTGCTTAGCCACGGCGGGTGAACCCGTATAGAAGATCTTGTCGAACCTTTCCGAAAGGCACATATCCGCCACGTCGTGGCCCCCGTCGATAACGGTCACGTACTCCTCCGGGAACGTGTCGGCGATCATCTGTTTCAGCGCCTTCGTGCTGGCCGCAGACTTCGAGCTCGTCTTGAGCACCGCGGTGTTCCCGCCCGAGATGCTGGCCGCCAGCACGCCCAGGGTCAGCAGGATCGGGAAATTGAAGGGGGAGATGATGAGTGACACGCCGTAGGGCATCTTATAGACCGTCGTCCGGGTGCTCGGGAAGCACATGAGCCCGGAAAAATGACGCTCGGGCCGGGCCCATCTTTTCAGACCCTTCAAAATCTCGTTGATCTCGACGATCACCGGCCCAACGTCGCAGAGATATGCCTCGAACCGACTCTTGTTGAGATCATCGTACAGCGCCTGTTCCAGCAGTTCCCGATAATCCAGCACCGCCTGCTTCAGCTTTTTCAGCTGTTCCAGGCGGAAATCCACGTCGAGCGTTGCGCCGGTACGGAAAAACGAGCGCTGCTTTTCGACGATCGCGTGTACGGACTCTTGTGTATGCGCCATCTTCACGCCTCCCTTTCGTCATTCTGTTTTCGCTCCAAAAAGCGCAGCAGCATCCTCTGCTGGCTCCTTAAGTAAAGGCTGCGGACTGGCGGCAGCACATTCATCAAAAACCGACTCGGCAGGTACACGGGGCAGGGATAGACCTGCTTTCGTCTGCGCTCCACGCCGCGGATCGTGGCTTTGGCCACGGCTTCGGCGGTCTGCACCGGGAAGGGCTGCTCCACCTTGTGTCCGGCGCCGCCCACCTCGAAGAAGTTGGTCTTGGTGGACACCGGATAGACGCAGGTGATGCTGAGGTTCTTCGGCGACTCGATGCGGATCGCCTGCTGGAACCCCTTCATGGCAAACTTGGTGGCGGCGTACAGCGCATAACCCGGCAGCGCCATCTCCCCCATGGCGGAGATGGTGAACACCAGCTGCCCGTCGCGCCCCTTCAGGTGGTTGAGATACTTGGAATAGCTGTACATGCAGGAGAAGGTGTTGAGGGAAAAGATCCGCTCGATACGAGCCCAGTCCTCGTAATCGTAGCGTTCGTAATACGGCGCGCCCGCGTTGCAGATGAGGATGTCGATCTTCTCAAAGACCTCCGTCGCCTTCATAAACAGCGCGTCCAGCCCTCCTGTGTGCTCAGATCGCAGGGAAACAGGACCACGTTTTCGCCGAAGCCCTGGAGCTTTCCGATGCTGCGGCTTGCCGCGACGATGCGGTTGTCATTCTCCAGCTTTGCCAGCATCTCCAGGATAGCTTTGCCGATCCCGCTGGACGCGCCGGTGATCACGATGTTGCGATGTTGGATCACGATCTTCCTTCCTTACCGGTACGAGATGTTCTGTACGGTTTCGTACGCCTGCCTGATCACGGTCTTGAGGCTCCCCACCCTGTCGCAGTCGCCCACAAAGTACACCGGCTTCCCTCCCTGCCGATCCTTTTGGGCCGCGAATCGCCCGTCCGGCGCGTAGCCCACGGACAGGATCACGGAGTCCGCGGGGACGGTCCTTTGCCCCTCCGGGGTGCGGATGAGGACCCCCTCGCCGCGGATCGCCTCCACCGTGGCGGAGAGATGGGCCGGGACCTTGTGATAGCGCAGCAACTCCCGGAGCATGGACGAATTCGCCATGCAGATGCCCCGGGCACCCACCAGATAGGGCGTCATCTCCACGATGGACGGGTGCTTGCCCTGCAGCGCCAGCTCGTAAGCGATCTCGCAGCCGGTGAGCCCGCCGCCGATGATGACCACCCGATCGCCGACCGTCGCCCTGCCGTCGAGGAAATCTATGGCCGCGATGGCCCGTTCCGCGCCGGGAACGGGGAGGGTCTTGGGATGGGCGCCGGTGGCGATCACCACGATATCCGCGTCCAGCGCGTCGATATCCGTGATCTCCCGGCCCAGGTGCACCGCCGCGCCACATGCATCCAGCTTTCTCCGGTACCAGGCCAAAAGCTCCTTATCCTTCTCCTTGAAGGACATGGCCGCCGCGGCGTTGAACACGCCGCCAAGCCGGTCGGTCTTCTCGTACAGATCCACCCTGTGCCCCCGATATGCCGCCTGGATGGCGGTCTCCATGCCGCCGAGGCCGCCGCCGATCACCGCGATGCGCTTAGGATTTTTGGCGGGGGCTTTGCTGTATTTCGTCTCGTTGTTGGTCCAGGGGTTCAACACGCACCGGCCCATCTCCACGTGCATGGGGTCGATGTCGGTCCCCTTTCCGTTCAGCCCATTAAAGGTCAAACACGCGCCGTGGCAGGCGATGCAGGGCCGCACATCATCGAGCCGCCCCTCCTTGATCTTGGTGACGTATTCGGGATCGCACAGCAGCTGCCGCCCCACGCCCATGGCGTCGATCCAGCCCGCGGCAATGGATTCCGCCGCCGCATCCGGCTGCAGACGCCCCGCACAAACCACCGGCTTGGTGGTAAACTTCTTGATGTGCTCCACGTCGGAAAGGTTCATGTTCAGCGGCGCGTACACCGGCGGATGGGCCCAGAACCAGGCATCATAGGTGCCGTTATCGCAGTTGAACATGTCATAGCCGGCCGCCTCAAGGATCTTCACCGCCCGCTCGGATTCCTCCATCGTGCGCCCGACCTCAACGAAGGATTCGCCCGGCACTGCCCCCTGGTTATAGCCGCGGGTCATGGAGCGCACGGAGTAGCGGATGGACACCGGGAAATCTTTGCCGCAGACCTTCTTGATCTCCTGAACGATCTCGCACGCAAACCGCAGCCGGTTTTCCAGGCTTCCGCCGTACGCGTCGGTGCGGTGGTTGGTATAGGGCATGGCAAACTGATCGAGGAGATACCCCTCGTGGACCGCGTGGATCTCCACGCCGTCGCAGCCCGCTTCCTTGCAGCGCAGCGCCGTCTGCCCGAAGGCATAGACGAATCTTTGGATCATCCCCTCGGTGAAAAGATCCATCTTGACCGCGGGGTCCCAAACGTTCGGCTCGTCATCGTCCGGGGCGGACCACCACCATTTGTTGGCCAGGACCGGCGAAGCCAGGGTGTTCAAAACGCCCTTTTTCACGAAGGGCCTCAAGATCGGCGGCAGCAGCATGGAGCGTCCCGAGCCCGCGCTGATCTGGAAAAAGACCTTTGCACCGCTTAAGTGGATCCCGTCGATGATGGGCTTGACCTTGTCGAACACCTCAGGATGCTTATAGACCCATTTCTTGCCGATGATGCTGATAAGGGGGATGAGCCCGGGTATGAAGAGCCCGATCTCGTTACCCCGGCGGTCCTCATAGAATTTGTCGATGCCCTTGACATACCCCGTCTTGGCTTCCCACTGAATCATGTTCGTGCCTTCCATGGGCAGCATCACCACGCGGTTTTTGATCTCTACGTTGCCCACCTTCCACGGCGTAAACAGCGGCTCATACTTCGGATCCATACGTCCCTCCCAAGGTATTCTCGATACTTAATATAAAATAATACCACACTTGCCCGTCCTTGGACAGGCGTTTTCTCATGATCCCAGCCCCTCCTGTGGACATTGGGGACGCGTCAGACGTGGAGCTCCGCCTCGCTGTAGAGGGCGGCATAGCCGCTGATGCGGACCCGATCGCCCCGATCCTCGCAGTACAGGATCCCGCCCCGAGGGGAGGCCTGAAAGGCGACCAGGGTGGGCTTGTTGAGGCGCCGGCTCCAATAGGGGATCAAATTGCAATGGGCCGAGCCGCAGACCGGGTCCTCGTTGATCTTGATCTTGGGGAAGAAGGTCCTGGACACGAAATCGTAGGTCTTGGACGGCGCGGTGATGAACAGGCCCAAATCCCCTTCCAGGGCCGAGATGAGGGTGTAATCAGGGACGAAGTCCCGGACCATCCGCTCCTCCTCCAGCACCAGGATCAGGTCGCTGTCAACATAGGCCTGGGCCCTTTGTCCATGGAGTATCCGCTCCATCTCCTCCGTGAAGGAGATGAGCTTAGGCATCCGGGCGGGGAAATCCAACTCCAGCATCTCCCCCCTTTTGCGGACCTTCAGCTGGCCGCTGAGAGAGGTGAAGGTCAGTTCCTCCGCCTGGGTATCGAAAAACCGGGTCAGCACGAAGGCGCTGGCCAACGTGGCGTGGCCGCACAGGTCCACCTCCGTTCCGGGGGTGAACCAGCGGATATGATAGCGGTCGCCCTCCTTCACCACGAAGGCGGTCTCCGACAGGCTATTCTCCGTGGCGATCTGCTGCATGCGCGCCTCGGGGAGCCATCCCTCCAGGACGCAGACCGCCGCCGGGTTCCCATGAAAAACGTTCTTGGTGAACGCGTCCACCACAAATTGTTTCATTCCTTTTCCTCCTGACTGTCCGCCGGCTGCGGCCCTGTTTCACTTCCGTTTTGCATGGCGTTGAGAGCGGTTTCGATCCGGTTCAGGGTGGAAAAGAAGCGCGCCGTGGCGATCATGGGGCCGAAGCAGGGGCACCCCAGCAGGTTCCACCAGAACATATGCCGCCAGGAGGTGTGACGGCCGGGGATGCCCAGCTCCACCGCCTTCGCCTTCAGTTCCTCCGCGATCCGGGCCATCCAGACGAGGGGATAGAGGAACAGATCCGGGATGCCCAGCAGATACGCCTGCCAATAGGGCCGGACCCTGTGGCCCAGAATCTCCTCTATCTCCGCCTGAAGCCCGCTGAGGGGCATGTACAAAAGAAAAAACAGCCCGGCCGTGAAAAAGTCGATGAAGCCCAGCCAGAAGCCCGACCGGTTCGTGTGCTGAAATCTCCCTTGCGTCCGTTTCGGTTCCTGTTTCACAGATACACCTCCGCCTCCACGAACAGCCGGTCCTTTTTGGAGCGGCCGCCCACGGCCTTCAGCCGGCCCTTGCCGTGGCCCCGCAGGGAAAGGATGTCCCCCTCCTTCACGGGGGCGTCGGTCCTCTCGCAGGGGGCGTAGTTAAGGCTGGCCCCGCCCATGCGGATGAGCTCCGCCGCCGCCGTGCGGCTCAGGCCGAACATGGCCCCCGTCACCGCGTCCAGCCGCAGGCTTTTGACCGTGAAGGAAAGGGCCTTCACCCAGACCACCGGCGCCGGCACTTCTGCCAGCGGACAGGCGGTCACGGTCACGCTGACCCGGCCCACCTTTTTGAGCTCCTCCAAAAGAAGGGGCTGCACCGGCGGCAGACAGAACAGGTACGCCAGATTGTCGAAAAGGCGCAGATCCCCCAGGGATTCCCGGCGGATGCCCAGGCCCAGGGCGGCCCCCAGATAGTCCCGGTGGCCGGGGGTGCCGAAGTGAGCCTCGATCCGCACCGCGCAGATATGCTCCGCCGGGTCGAACGCTTCCGGCTCCATATACTCGGGCAAAAAGAAGGCCACCTGCCGTTCGCAGCCCTCCTGGCCGCCAAAAAGCACCAGGTCCGATCCGGGGTGATACTGCCGCAGGGCATACCCCTCCGCCGGGGTGAGGAACCCCGTCTTCGTCACCACGCCCCGGCGCTGGGCCCGGTCCGCAAGGTCGTCGATGCGCTTGAAAAACTCGCTGCTGTCCATGGTCATTGGTTGCTCTGCCGGATGGTTTCGGCGATCCTCTCCAGGATCAGATCCACCTCGCCCTTGAACTCCGCCGAGGAGGTCCTGAGCACCCCGGACCGCAGGGCCCCCAGCCGGATCAGGGAATCGGAAGTCACCACCCGGACCGTTTCGTTCTTCCCGATCTCGCTGACCAGCCGCTCGATGTACATATCCGCGGTCTCGTTCTCCCTGGTGTACACCACGTGGACTGCCCCTTCGGTGTACCGCTCCCCCTGGCCCCCGGGGACCTGGTAGGCGTCGAACACCAGCACCACCTCAGAGGCGGTGTAGCTCTGGTAGTTGACCAGGATCTCGGTGAGCTTCGACCGAGCCAAATCAAGACTCTTTTGAGAGAGGGCCTTTAGCTCCTCCCAGGCGAAGATCACGTTGTACCCGTCCACGATGAGCCGCTCCGGTGCCTTCTGCGCCGGCGGCTCAGCCACAGGGGCGCTGACGATCCGGGGCGGGATATAGGGCTCGGTCCGGCGGGCGGGGCCGAACTCCCGCTCCATGATGGCCTCCAGCTCCTTCTCGTCGATGTCCAGATTCCGCCGCCGCACTTTGGGTTGGAATGCTTCGGAAGGCGGCTCCTTGCCGAAGCCGGTGTCCAGATGCATGTATTCCTTCACGTCCCGCCACTTCACCACCGTGCCCGCGCCGTGGGCGCAGAACACGCTGTCCGGCGTGTTGTCGAGGTCGGCCTCCGGGTCATACCCAAGCCGGGCGATCACCTCTTCGGCGTTTTTGCAGGGGCTGTACCCCGCCACATGGCAGGAGAGCCGCCCCCGGCCCCGGGTATAGGTGGCCACCTCCGTCATATAGTCCCCCATGGCGGACACGGGCGCGGTGCCGGTGAGCACCATGCTCTCCCCTGCCGCCTCCGGGGCCCCGTGCTGGCCCCCCATGGCCTGGATGTCGCTGATGGCCCGGCCCACGTCGGCAAAGGGCACCTCCAGGCGAAACTGATAGTATGGCTCCAGCAGGACGCTTTTGGCCTGCATAAGCCCCTGGCGCACAGCCCGATAGGTGGCCTGGCGGAAGTCCCCGCCCTCGGTGTGCTTCAAGTGGGCCCGGCCGGCGATGAGTGTGATCTTCACGTCCGTCAGCGGCGAGCCGGTGAGCACGCCCAGGTGCTCCTTCTCCGCCAGATGGGTCAAAATGAGCCGCTGCCAGTTCAAGTCAAGGTCATCCTCGCTGACCGCGGAAGCAAAGACGAGGCCGCTGCCTCGCTCCCCCGGTTCCAGCAGCAGATGGACCTCCGCGTAATGGCGCAGGGGTTCGAAGTGACCGATCCCCTCCACGGGGGCGGCGATGGTCTCCCTGTACAGGATGCGGCCGGCGCCAACGGTCACCTTGAGATCGAACCGCTCCCGGATCAGGGACACCAGCACGTCCGTCTGCAAGGGGCCCATGAGCTGAGCCTGGATCTCTCCCAGACGGGGCTGCCAGGCGATGTGCAAGAGGGGCTCCTCTTCCTCCAGCTGTCGAAGCTTCGGCAGCACCGTCCGCGCGTCCACGCCGAGGGGCAGATCGATCCGATACCCAAGGGCCGGGGTCAAGAGCGGCGTCTCGGCGTCCGGCTCCGCCCCCAGACCCTGTCCGGGCCGGGTCTTGGTGAGCCCGGTCACCGTCACCACGTCCCCGGCGGAAACGGTTTGGACCGTCTCGAACTTCTGCCCGGAATACAGCCTCAGCTGGGCCGCCTTCTCCTCCATCACTTCCCCATCGGCGCCCCGATAGCGCAGGGTGTCCCGGACGGAGAGGGTGCCGCCGGTGAGCTTCAGATAGGTGAGCCGCCCCGCTTGGGGGTCCCGGCCGATCTTATAGACCCGGGCACCGAAGATGGCGGGCCAGATGGGCTCCGGGGCGTATTTCATCAACAGGGCAAGGAACTCGTCCACCCCCTCCAGCCGAAGGCCGGAGCCGAAGCAGACGGGGAAAAGCTTGCGCATGCGAATGAGGCGAAGGATCTCGTCGTGGGGCACATGGCCCGATCCCATATAGGCCTCCAGGGCCCCGTCGTCCAGCATGGCCAGCGCTTCCTCGTCCTCCACGGGGAAGGGCAGGCAGCCCTCGTCCAGGGATGATCTCAGATCCTCCAAAAGGTCCTCCCGGCTCTGCTTGGCAGCGTCCATCTTGGTGACGAAGATAAAGGTGGGCACCCGACCCCGCCGCAGAAGGGACCAAAGGGTCTCCGTGTGGGCTTGGACCCCGTCCGTGCCGCTGATGACCAGGATGGCCACATCCATGGCGGAGACAGCCCGTTCGGTCTCGCCGGACAGATCCGCATGGCCCGGGGTGTCCAAAAGGGTCAACTCCAGCTCGTCCGTCCTGAGCCGGGCCTGCTTGGAGAAGATGGTGATGCCCCGCTCCCGCTCCAGAGCATGGGTGTCTAAAAAGGTGTCCCGATGGTCCACCCGGCCCAGCTTCCGGAGCATGCCGGCGCGAAACAGCAGCGCTTCGGCCAAGGTGGTCTTCCCCGCGTCCACGTGGGCCAAAATGCCGGCGGTCAGTTTTTTGATTGTCCTCACTTCGTCCATGATTTATCCGGTCCCTTTTGCAAAAGTGTACCCGCAAATCCGAAAAGAATCAAGCAAAAAAAGAGCCCCGGATGATCCGGGGCTCCTGTGGATCGCTTACGCATTTACGAGGAAGACGCGATAGGCCTTGACGGCCTCGTACAGGTCCGCCTTGCTGATGATCTCCCAGGGGGCGTGCATGGAGAGGACCGCCACGCCGCTGTCGATGACGTTCATGCCGTAGAGGGCGCAGATGTAGGCGATGGTGCCGCCGCCGCCCACGTCCACCTTGCCCAGCTCCGCGGTCTGATAGATCACCTTGCCTTCCTCCATGATGGCACGGAGTTTGCCGATGTACTCGGCGTTGGCGTCGTTGCTGCCGGACTTGCCACGGGCGCCGGTGAACTTGTTGAAGCAGACGCCCTTGCCCAGGAAGGCGGCGTTCTTCTTTTCGAAGCTGGCCGCATAGGAGGGGTCGAAGCCCGCGCTCACGTCACAGGAGAGCATGCGGCTGTTGCTGAGGGCCCGGCGAAGCTTCAGCTCGGAGTATTCGCCCAGCTTATCCATGATCTCCGCCATAGCGTTCTCAAAGTACCGGGCCTGCATGCCCGTGGCGCCCACGCTGCCGATCTCCTCCTTGTCGGCCAGGATGCAGCAGCAGGTATACTTGGGGGTCTCGGTGATCTGGAGCATGGCCTCGATCTGGGCGTAAGCGCAGACCCTGTCGTCGTGGCCGTAGCCGATGATCATGCTGCGGTCCAAACCGAAGTCCCGGCTCTTGCCCGCGGGGACCACCTCGATCTCGGCGGAAAGGAAGTCCTCCTCCTCCATGCCGTACTTCTCCTTCAGGATAGCGAGGATGGCGGCCTTCACGGGCTCCTTCTCCACGTCCTTCTGGGGCTTGCCGCCCACGATCACGTCCAGAGCTTCGCCCTCGATGACCACACTGGCCTTCTTGTCCATTTGCGCGGCGGAAAGATGGATCAGCAGATCGGAGACGCCCAAGACCGGATCGTCCTCGTCCTCACCGATGACCACGTCCACCACCGTGCCGTCCTTCTTGGCCACCACGCCGTGGAGGGCCAAAGGCAGGGTGACCCACTGATACTTCTTGATGCCGCCGTAGTAGTGGGTGTCCAGATACGCCAGATCGGAATCCTCGTACAGGGGGTTCTGCTTTATATCCATGCGGGGGCTGTCGATGTGGGCGCCCACGATGTTGATGCCCTTTTCCAAAGGCTCCTGACCGATGATGTACAGCTGGATGGCCTTGCCCATGGTGTTCACGTACACCCTATCCCCGGCCTTCAAGGTCTCGGCCTTGGCGAGATCCACATACCCTGCCTTCTCGGTCAGGCGGATGGCCTCGCGAACGCACTCCCGCTCGGTCTTGCCGTTGTCCAGGAATGCGCGATAGGCCTTGCCCAGGTCCATGACCTTCTTCTCTTCCCGCTTCTTGTACGTCGTCCACGCGTTGACCCGTTCCATAAAAACCTCCTATTTTTTCATTCCCGTTCAGTATACGACAGAGAGGTGGAAAAGTAAAGCATGGGGTAGAATTATTCCCGGGCAAGGTGTATGATGCACAAAAGCGAAGGGAGAGGACATATGGTCAAAGCTATCCTTTGGGACGTGGATGGAACGCTGCTGGATTTTCTGGCGGCGGAGAAGGCCGCCGTCCAGCGGCTGTTCGGCGAGTTTGGGCTGGGGACATGCACCGACGGGATGGTGGCCCGGTACTCCGCCATCAACGACGCCTACTGGAAGCGGCTGGAGCGGGGGGAGATCCCCAAGCAGGAGGTGCTGCTGGGCCGGTTTCGGGACTTCTTTTCGGAGCTGGGGATCGACCCTCGCCTCAGCGAACCCTTCAACGCCCGATATCAGCTGGCCCTGGGGGACACGGTCATCTACCGGGACGACAGCCTGTCCCTGGTCAAGTCCCTCCACGGCCGGGTGCGGCAGTACGTGGTATCCAACGGCACCGTGGTGGCCCAAACGAAAAAGCTCTCCCGCTCCGGCCTGGGGGCGTGGATGGAGGGGGTCTTCCTCTCCGAACAGCTGGGGGCCGAAAAGCCCAACATGGCTTTCTTCGAAAAGGTTTTCACCGCCCTGCCGGATATAGACAAAGCGGATATGCTGATCGTGGGGGATTCCCTGACCAGCGACATGCAGGGCGGCATCGCCGCGGGCATCCCCACCTGCTGGTATAACCCGGGCCGCCTGCCCCGACCGGCGGCCATGGCCATCACCTACGAGATCCAGGATCTGAACCAGGTGCCGGACCTGCTGTAAAGAAAAAAACCCCCGGAGCTTTGTTCCCGGGGATGTTTTTTATGATTCCGGGAAGCCGGCGGTGGTTTGGATTGTGCCGTCGGCGAGGACGAAGAGGGCCTCCGCCTCCGGGATCGAATCCACCAAAGACATGCCCCGCTCCACCCCCAGCAGCAGGCAGGCGGTGGACAGGGCGTCTCCCCACAGGGAGCTTTCGGAAAGGACGGTCACCGCCAGCAGGCCCCGGTCCGCCGGGAAGCCGGTGAAGGGGTCCAGCACGTGATGATAGCGCTTGCCCTGGTGCTCGAAGTATCGCTCGTAGGTGCCGGAGGTGACCAGGCTCTTATCCCGGAGGGCCAGGACCCGGAGCATCTCCCCCGCCGCCGTGGGACTTTGGACGCCGATGGAGAAGGGCTGCCGCCCCGGCTTCTCCCCCAGGAGCAGGATGTTCCGCCCCAGGTCCAGAACGGCGCTCTGCACGCCCCGTGCAAGCAGCAGTTCCTTGACCTTATCCGCGATATACCCCTTAGCCAGGGCCCCCAGATCCACCCGCATGCCGGGGCGAACGAGATACGCGGTGCCGGCCGCCTCGTCCAAAATAAGGTCGTCCATGCCCAGCAGACCCAGGGCGGCGGAGAGCTCCTCCTCCGTGGGATAGTGGCCCCCGTTCCGGATGTCCCACAGGTCGATGAGGGGCCCCACGGTCACGTCCAGATACCCATCCGTTTTCTCATACATTTCCTTGGCGAAGAGGAGCAGTTCCATGGTCTCAGAGGAAACAGCCACGGGCTTCACCCCCGCGGCAGCCTGGAGCCATCCTATATCGCTGAAGGGAGAATAGGCGTCCAGCAGGTCGCTGAGCCGCCGAATCTCCTTGAAGGCCGCGTCCAGGTCCGCCGCCTTGGCCCCGTAGAGGGTCAGGGTAACCACCGTGTCCAAAAGGTAGTCCGTGCGGGAAAGGGGCTGCCCGGCTTTGGTGCAGCCGCCCAACAGGGACAGGCACAGCAGCGTTGACAGCAAAAGTGCGATCGTTTTGCGCATGGCCGGCCCTCCCTTCCTTCGGATGGATTCAGCCATAGTATACTCCCATTCTGCCCGTTGCACAATGGGGTCCCGGGGTGTATACTGAGGGCATGAAAAAGGTCTTGTCCCTATGGCTCATACTGCTGCTGGTCCTGGCCGCCGGCTGCGCCCCCAAGCCCGCCCAAAGCGAGTTCGTCCAGCCGATGGACCCGCCAGCTACGGCTGCGCCCACGGAAGCGCCCGTGGACGAAAGTCTCATCCTGCTGACGGAAGCCCCCGGGCAGGAAACGCCGGCGCCCGTAGAGTCCCCCGTGCCCACGGATGCGCCCACCCCCTCCCCCGCCCCGAAGGGGACCGAGAGCCCGGTGCAGTACGGCGAGGACTACGACGACAAGGACCGGGTGGCCCTGTATCTGCACCTGTTCGGGGAGCTGCCCCCCCACTTCATCACCAAGAAGCAGGCCCAGGATCTGGGCTGGTCCGGCGGCGAAGTGGAGGAATTTCTCCCCGGGGCGGCCATCGGCGGGGACCGGTTCGGCAACTACGAGGGGCTGCTGCCCAAGAAGAAGGGCCGCACCTATTATGAATGCGACATCGGCACCGTGGGCAAGCGCTCCCGGGGGGCCAAGCGCATCATCTTTTCCAACGACGGCCTCGTCTACTACACCGACGATCATTACGAAAGCTTCACCTTGCTGTACGGGGAGGAATGAACCATGCTGATCCTGTGCGACTTCGCCCGATTCAACACGCCCGATGCGGTCTATGACTATCTTGCGGCCGAGCTGCGCTTTCCCGATTATTTCGGCCGGAACCTGGACGCCCTCCACGACTGCCTGACGGACATCGGCGCCCCCACCCGATTGATCCTCACCGGCACGGAGGCCCCCGTGGCCCAGCGGTTTTTGCCCATCCTTCGGGACGCGGCGAAGCAAAACCGGTATCTCAGCTTGGAGGTCCACCGGGAATAGGGCCTAAAGATCCCGCTTTCTGACGGAGGATTTCGAAAAAATCCTCCGTTTTTTATTTCCTTTTGGGAAAAGTTCTGCTATACTATTGAAGTTATGAATCTGAGCGCCATAGGAAGGAGAGACCTATGAACTATACTGAAGCTGTGGCCGCGGCCCTGAAGGGGTGCGTGGAGCTGCCTGAAGAGGAGCTGTTCGCCCTGCTGGAGACCCCCAAGAACCCCAGCATGGGGGACATCGCCTTCCCCTGCTTCAAGCTTTCCAAGCTCCTGCGCAAGGCCCCCAACGCCATCGCCGCGGAGCTGAAGGAGAAGATCGTCCTGCCCGCCGGCATCGAGAGGGCGGAGGCCGTGGGCCCCTATCTGAACTTTTTCATCGAGAAGGGGCAGCAGGCCCAGACCGTGCTCACGAAGGTGCTGGACGCGGGCAAGGCCTACGGCGGCTCCGATGAGGGCAAGGGCCGGCACGTGGTGCTGGACTATTCCTCCATCAACATCGCCAAGCCCTTCGGCTTCCACCACCTGCCCAGCACCGCCATCGGCAACGCCCTCTACCGCATCTATCGGCATCTTGGGTACGACCCGGTGGGCGTGAACCATCTGGGGGACTGGGGCACCCAGTTCGGGAAGATGATCGTGGCCTACAGGAAGTGGGGCGAAAAGCCCGTGGACCAGTACGGCATCCGGGAGCTGGTGGACCTGTACGTCCGCTACCACAAGGAGGCGGAGGAGCACCCCGAGATGGACGAGGAGGCCCGCGCCTGGTTCCATAGGATCGAGACCGGGGACGAGGAGGCCGTGGCCCTCTGGAAGCAGATGAAGGACGCCACCATCCGGGAGGTGAAGAAGACCTACGCCCGCATGGGGGTCCAGTTCGACAGCTGGGCCGGGGAATCCTTCTACGAGGACAAGATGGAGCCCGTCATCCGGGAGCTGAAGGAGAAGGGCATCAGCAAGCTCGATAAGGGGGCCACCATCGTGGACCTTTCCGAATGGAACATGCCCCCCTGCATCATCCTGAAGAGCGACGGCAGCACCATCTACGCCACCCGCGACCTGGCCGCCGCCTGCTATCGGAAGGAGACCTACGATTTTGCCAAGCTCCTCTACGTGGTGGCCTACCAGCAGGATCTGCACTTCAAGCAGATCTTCAAGGTCCTGGAGCTCATGGGAAGGGACTGGGTCAAAGACTGCGTCCACGTGAACTTCGGCATGGTAAGCATGGAGGGCGGCGCCTTCCACACGCGGGAGGGGAAGGTCCTGTATCTCGACGACGTGCTGGACGCGGCGGTGGAGAAGACCTACGAGATCATCTGTGAGAAGAGCCCGGATCTGGAGGACAAGCGCTCGGCGGCGGAGGCCGTGGGCGTGGGCGCGGTGATCTGGGGGGCCCTCTACAACTCCCGGATCAAAGACGTGGTCTTCAGCTACGACAAGGTCCTAAACTTCGACGGGGAGACGGGCCCCTACGCCCAGTACACCCACGCCCGGTGCTGCTCCGTGCTCCGCAAGGCCGGGGGCTACGATCGGGAAAAGCTGGACGCTTCGGTGCTTTCCGACCCCTATTCCCTGGCGCTGCTGAAGGCCATCGATGGTTTCCCTGCCGCGGTGAAGGCCGCGGGCGAGAAATACGAGCCCTATCTGGTGGCCCGGGCGGTCATGGCTGTGTGCACCGCCATGAACAAGTTTTACTATGAAGTCCGCATTATGGCGGACGACGAGAAGGAACGGACGGCCCGCCTCGCCCTCACCGACGCGGCGCGGCAAACCATTGAAATCGGACTGAATCTGCTGGGCATCCAGGCCCCGGAAAGGATGTAAACTATGATCGATATCAAGCTGTTGCGCACCGACCCCGACATGGTGCGGGAGAACATCAAAAAGAAGTTCCAGGACGAGAAGCTCCCCTTGGTGGACGAGGTCATCGCCCTGGACAAGGAGTTTCGGGACGCCTCCGCCCGGGGTGACGCCCTGAAGAACCAGCGCAACCTGGCCAGCAAGAAGATCGGCATGCTCATGGGACAGGGCAAGCGGGAGGAGGCCGAGGCCGCCAAGCAGGAGGTGGCTTCCATCGGCGACGAGATATCCGCCCTGGACGAGCGCAAGGTGGAGCTGCAGGCGGAGATCCGGCGGCGGATGCTGGTGATCCCCCAGATCATCGACCCCTCCGTGCCCATCGGCAAGGACGATTCGGAGAACGTGGAGATCGAGCGCTTCGGCGAGCCCCTGGTGCCGGACTATCCCATTCCCTACCACACGAACATCATGAAGCGGTTCGACGGCATCGAGCTGGACGTGGCCCGGGACAAGATCAGCGGCAACGGCTTCTATTATCTCAAGGGCGACATCGCCCGGCTCCATTCCGCCGTGCTCTCCTACGCCCGGGACTTCATGATCGACCGGGGCTACACCTATTACATCCCCCCCTTCATGATCCACTCCAGCGTGGTGAACGGGGTCATGAGCTTTTCCGAGATGGAGAACATGATGTATAAGATCGAGGGCGAGGATCTGTATCTCATCGGCACCAGCGAGCACTCCATGATCGGCAAGTTCATCGATTCCTTCCTGGAGGAGGACAGCCTCCCCCAGCGGCTCACCAGCTACAGCCCCTGCTTCCGCAAGGAGGTGGGCGCCCACGGCATCGAGGAGCGGGGCGTATACCGCATCCACCAGTTTGAGAAGCAGGAGATGATCATCGTCTGCAAGCCCGAGGACAGCCCCAAGATGTTCGACGAGCTGTGGAGGAACACGGTGGACTTCTTCCGCTCCCTGGAGATCCCGGTCAGGACGTTGGAGTGCTGCTCCGGCGACCTTGCGGACCTGAAGGTGAAGAGCCTGGACGTGGAGGCCTGGTCCCCCCGGCAGCAGAAATACTTTGAGGTGGGCAGCTGCTCCAATCTGGGCGACGCCCAGGCCCGGCGCCTCAGCATCCGGATCAAGAGCCCGGATAAAAAGAAGGGCAACTACTTCGCCCACACCCTGAACAACACCGTGGTGGCCCCACCCCGTATGCTGATCGCCTTCCTGGAGAACCACCTGCAGGCGGACGGCACCGTGACCATCCCCGAGGCCCTGCGGCCCTATATGGGCGGCAAGGATCATCTGGGCTGATCTGTCGCGAACCCCGGATTTTGACAAACGGAAACGGCGCCATATGGCGCCGTTTTTTCTATGACCCAAGCTTTCCGGGAGATCCCAGGGCCTTTTTCGGCACATGGCTCACCACGAAGTCCGCGAACAGGCGGGTGGCCGGGCTTTGCTGGCCCGCCTCTGTGACGGCCAGGGCGATGGTGCGGCTGGCCTGGGGTTTGAGCTCCAGGGCCGCAATGTTGTCCCGCCGTCCCTGCAGCAGCAGCTCCGGCATGATGGCGATGCCCAGCCCCTGCTCCACCATGGCGATGATGGCGTAGTCGTCCTTGGTGACGAAGCGAACGTTGGGCCGGATGTCCTCCGCGTCCAGGGCCCGACGAAGGTCCTGGTCGGAGCTCTCCAGCAGGGAGATGAAGGACTCCTGCCGGGCGAAGCTGATGGGGAAACAGGGCAGGTTGGCCAAAGGATGATCCTTGGGCAGGATCACCAGGAGCCTGTCCTTCATGAGGGGCGTCACCTGTCCGGGCGCCCGGGTAGGCAGGGACACGAACCCCAGGTCCACGGCGCCCTCCTCCAGCCACTGTTCCACGTCATGATAATCCCCGTTCAGCAGTTTGAAGCGGATGTGGGGGTGCTCCTCCTGGAACGCCTTCAGGATGGCGGGAAGCCAGTGGACGGCCACGGAAGTGAAGGTGCCGATGCGGATGGTGCCCGTAGACAGGCCGTGGATGGAGGACACGGTCTCCCGGAGCTGCGCCTCAGCGGACAGGATCTTTCGCACCGAGGGAAGAACCTTCTTTCCCTCCTCGGTAAGCCGCACCCCAGCCCGGCTGCGCCGCAGCAGCGGGAAGCCGAACTGTTCCTCCAGGGAGGAGAGGGCGTGGCTCACGGCGGACTGGGTCAGCCCCAGATCCTCGGCAGCCCGACTCACGCTGCCGGTCTCCAGCGTGCGGAGAAATATCTCATATTTCTGAATGCTCATTTTCCTTCACATGAAAAAAATTCATACTTATTCGACCCTGGGTGACGCTTCGTACAGTATACACGAAAAATCTTGAAAAATCAATAAAAATGTCAAAAAACGGTACTTGAACCCATGGGATAATTGTCCTATACTACAGAACAAAATTATGATCGCATGAACAAAACTCATGCAAAAGGGAGGTCACGATGCAACATGTCGAATGGATCATGCTGGGCACCATATTGGTCTATATGGCCCTGATCGTGGGCGTGGGGATCCTCTTCAGCCGGCGCGCCGGCAAGGGCGCCGCCACCTTTTTCCTGGGCGGCCGATCCCTTGGCCCCTTCGTCACGGCCATGAGCGCCGAAGCCAGCGATATGTCCGGCTGGCTCCTTATGGGCATGCCGGGCCTGGCCCTTCTCTGCGGCACGGCAGAGGCCTTCTGGACGGCGCTGGGGTTGGCCATCGGCACCTATCTCAACTGGCTCATCGTGGCCAAACGGCTTCGGCGATACACTGTCTTGACGAAATCCATCACCATCCCCGGCTTCTTCTCCCGCCGGTTCCGAGACGAAAAGCACATTCTGTCCACCCTGGCGGCGATGGTGATCATCATCTTCTTCGTGCCCTACACGGCCTCCGGCTTCGTGACCTGCGGCAAGCTCTTCTCCACCCTCTTCGGCATGGAGTATCGTCAAGCCATGCTCCTGTCCGCCGCCATCATCGTGCTGTACACGGCCCTGGGCGGCTTCCTGGCGGCCAGCGTCACCGACTATCTGCAGGCAGTCCTCATGACCCTCGCCCTGCTGGCAGTCATCGGCTTCGGCCTTTCCTACGCCGGAGGCCTGTCCAACGTGACGGCCAACGCCAGGGCCATCCCCCAGTATCTCTGCCTCACCGCTGCGGCGGAGCAGGGCGCGGGCAGCTTCGGGTTCCTGCCCATCTTTTCCACCATGGCCTGGGGCCTCGGCTACTTCGGCATGCCCCACGTGCTTCTTCGGTTCATGGCCATCCGCAGGGAGGGCGAGCTGAAGCTGGCCCGTCGGATCGGCTCCGTGTGGGTGGTGATCTCCATGGGCGCCGCCATCTTGATCGGCATCATCGGCCGAGCGCTCATGGACCAGGGATTGTTGGGCCCCTACGGCAGCACCTCCGAAAGCGAGACCATCATCGTGGCCATCGCCCATATCATCAGCCGCAACGGCCTGCTCCTGGCCATCCTGGCCGGGCTCATCCTGGCGGGCATCCTGGCCGCCACCATGTCCACCTCAGATTCCCAGCTGCTGACGGCGGCTTCCGCCGTGTCGGAGGACCTGTTCAAGGGCATCTTCCGTTGGCGCATCGGCGAAAAGCCGAGCCTGTGGATCGCCCGAGGCACGGTGGTGGCCGTGTCCATCCTGGCGGCGGCCCTGGCCTACGATCCCGACAGTTCCGTCTTCAAAATCGTCTCCTTCTCCTGGGCGGGCTTCGGCGCCGCCTTCGGGCCGCTGATGCTCTTCTGTCTGTTCTGGAAGCGGACCACCCTTCAGGGCGCCGTGGCTGGCATGGCCACCGGCGGAGCCATGATCTTCCTGTGGAAGTTCCTGATCCGGCCCAAGGTGCCCTTCCTGGACTTCTATGAACTGCTGCCCGCTTTCCTGCTCTCCGCCCTGGTCATCTACCTCGTGTCCCTTTGGACCCCCGCCCCGGACGCTCAGGTGCAGGCGGAGTTCGACCGGGTCAGCGCCGCAGAATAACGACCCTGCCCCTCGCCCACCGGGATGCCCGGTGGGCCTTTTCCGTCATGTCTATTTACCATTTCCCCCGCATAGGCTATGGCGAAAATAAACCCTACGGGAGGTCATAGCCATGGATGTGGAAAAGGTCAGTTTCAACGTGGATACCCTGTACGCCCGGCTGGAAGAACAGGTGCCCATCGAAAGCGCCATCCCCCTGCCCCAGGGGCGGACCGCGGGGAGCGTACTCTCCGTCACGCCCCAGCTGCAGATCCGGGAAGCACGGGTGGGCGATGCCGGCGTTCGGCTCTCGGGCCAACTCCAGCTCCACCTGGTGGCGGAGACCGGGGAACGGGTGCTCTACTGCTTCGACGCGGCGGCGGAGTTCACCCACCTGGTCCCGGTGAACGGGGCCGCGGAGGCCATGCAGCCTCGGATCTTCGGGCAACTCCTCAAATGCGCCTGCCACCGGGAGGACGACGGGCTGCGGCTCAGCGCGGTGTTGGATCTGAAGGTGTGGCTGCTTCAATCCCGGGAGGTGGGCGCCGTCAGCGCCATCCGGGGCGCCGTGGGTCTGGAGAGCCGGGAGGCGGCCGTCCTCACCCGTCGCCGGTCCCTGCTGGGGGCCAAGGCGATCCAGATCCGGGACGAGTTGGGCGTGGAGGCGGGCACCAACGTGCTGGAGAGCAAGGGCACGGTCCGCATCCTGTCCAGCCGGCCCACGGCGGAGGGCGTGGCCCTGGAGGGGGAGCTGTTTTCCGCGCTGGTGCTGCTGGACCCGGAGGGGCGGCTGAAGGAAATGACCGTCCGGACTCCCTTCTCCGACACCGTCCGCCTGGAGGGCGCGCCGGGAGAGGGGGCCAACCTGGCCGGGGAGCTGACCGGCCTCACCGCCCGGGTGGACGGGGAGGCCCTGTTCCTCAACGGGGATGTGTCCGTCTCTGCCTACGGCAGCGCCGAGAGCCGAACCCGGATCCTGTCCGACGCCTATGACGAGGGAGGCACCTTCCTCTGCCACCGGGAGGAGACTATGGGGCTCATGTACCTGGGGCCCGTGGTGAAGGAGGACACGGCGGAGGGGCCTTTGGCCGTGCCCAACCACATGCCCGAGGTGCAGCAGGTCCTCTATAGCCGGGCCCTGCCCGCCATATTGCGGCTGGAACCCCGATCCGAAGGCACCCTTTTGGAAGGGGTGGCCCTGGTTACCACGGTGTACCGGTGCGACAGCGGGCTGCTCCACAGCTTCACGGGGGAGATCCCCTTCTCCCTCACCCTGCCCGGGCCCGGATCGTTGGTGCTGCCCCTCAGCGCGGCGGCCTTCTCCGCCGTCACCGGCCGGGGTCGGCTGCTGCAGGGGCGGGTGGACCTGATCTTCGCCGGGGAGCGGTACGAGGAGAACCGGATCCCCTACACGGACGATCTGCTTTCCGGCGCCGGCACCCAGCAGAGCCGGGGCATCCTTATCTATGCCCCGGACGCCGGGGAGACCCTCTTCGACCTGGGCAAGCGCTTCGGCATCCCTCAGCGGCGGCTTCGGGAGCTGAACGGGGAGGTGACCGAGCCCTTCTCGGGGGCGGAGAGAATATTAATCATTAAATAACACAAAAAAGGCTGCCTCTTCATGAGGCAGCCCTTTTCCGTTCAGAAGTTACTCGTAGTAGGGGTCGTTCCGGTCCCGACGCTGCTTCTGCTCGGTCTCCATCTGTCGGTCCTGTTCCTTGCGCTCGTTCCGGTTCTTTTTGTCCTTGCTCTGGCCGTTCTGGCCGGTATAGGAGCGTTCAAACTCATCGAAGAAAGACATCTTGTTACCTCCCGGTATTGTTCGGCTCGCCGCCGACAGGGATAGTCTGTCCCGGGACGCGCCGTTCATGCTGGCAAAATATGGTTTTTCACCGGCCCCTGGCCTGCTCGTCCGCCTCGATGTCGGCCTTCCAGTCGGCACCTACGGGTTCACACATGCGCATCCTGCAGATGGTTTCGCTGAGCACCCGGCTGTTTAGCTCCATGCCCACGGTATCCTGAACGTACTTCACCGCCCGATCCCGATGGATGCCGATGCCCTCGGCGGCGGCGATGGCGTCCATGTTGGCCCCCAGGAACAGGAATTCCCATCCGTAGCGGTCCTTCTGCCGCTCCACCATGGCCTTCACCTCCGCTTTGGTGTACCGGCGGCTGGCGTTCTCCATGCCGTCGGTGGTGATGACGAAGATGGTATGCTCCGGCACGTCCTCCGCCCGGGCGTATTTGTGCACGTTGCCGATGTGATGGATGGCCCCGCCCAGGGCGTCCAGCAGGGCCGTACAGCCGCCGGGCGTGTACTGCTGCCGGGTCAGGGGCTCCACCTTCTCGAGGCTCACCCGGTCATGGATCACCCGGCTGTCGTTCGCGAAGGCCACGGTGGACACATAGGCCTCCCCCGCCTCCCGGCGCTGCTTGTCGATCATGCTGTTGAAGCCGCCGATGGTGTCCGCCTCCATGCCGCTCATGCTGCCGCTCTCGTCCAGGATGAATACCAATTCCGTCAAGCCATTCTTCATCTCCTTGTCCTCCTAAACAAAATGGTCACCGGGTCTTCCGACCCTGTGACCACAGTATAGAGGATCCGGAAGGGGCTTTGGTCGCCTGCCGGGCGACAAATTCAGCTTCCCAGCAGGGGCTGGTCGTAGGAGAAGAGGAGCTCGTTCACCGTGAGCACGTCGTGGATGCCCGCGCCGATGCAGTATTCGATGATGATGTCCGAAAGATAGCTGCGGGAGAGGGTGAAGCCCGCCCGGGACAGGAGCTGCTGGGTCTCGGGAAGGCTCAGCTCCAGCGCCAGGGCAAAGGCGATGGCCGTGGTCTTGGAGGGCCGGTAATGGGGATCGGAGCGGATCTTGGAGAAGAGCTTTCGATCCACGTTGGCCTTTTTATAGCACTGCACGTCCGTCATGCCCTTTTGATCAATGAGCTGCAGGAGGGTGTCGGAAAAGCCCTTGTCCATCTGCCGTAGCAGGTTTTCCAGATCCTTGCCCTGCTCCTTCTTCTGAAAGAGGGGCAGCGGCTTCTCTTTGGGCGCCGAAGCCGGGGCGTCCGCCGCCATATACTGGCAGGCTTCCGCCAGATCCTCCGGGGCATACAGCTCCCCCGTGTCCGCCGCCAGGATATCCCGGGGCTCCTCGATGCGGCTGGCATACTGGTTCCGGGGTTTCTTCAGCTCCGCTTCGGCGTAGGCGTCGTCGATGAAGCTTTGCACGTCCCCGAACCGGTCCCCCAGATAGGCGGACACCCGGTCGAAGAGGACCAGATAGACCGTGAGCTCGTGGTTCTCCAGGAAGCGGGCCACGGTCTCGGCGGCCACCCGGAAGGCCTCCGCCTTGGGGTAGCCGTAGACCCCGCTGGAGATGAGGGGAAAGGCCACGGTCTCGCAGCCCTGCGCCGCCGCCAGCTCCAGCGAGCGGACATAGCAGGAGCGGAGCAGCTGCTCCTCCCCGAACTTGCCCCCGTGCCAGACGGGGCCCACGGTATGGATCACGTACCTGGCGGGCAGGCGGTAACCCTTCGTGAGCTTCGCCTCCCCGGTCCTGCAGCCGCCCAAGGTCCGGCACTCCGCCAAGAGCTCCGGCCCCGCGGCCCGGTGGATGGCCCCGTCCACGCCCCCGCCCCCCAGGAGCGAGGGATTGGCCGCGTTGACGATGGCGTCCACGGTCATCTTCGTAATGTCGTTTCGAACCAATAAAAGAGGCATACCCGCCCTCCTGTGTGTGGATGGGACAAGTATACCTCTTTATGGTCGTTAGCGCAACAGGGGCCGCGCCAGCATCCCGACTTATCCAAAGACTTTCTATATTTCATAGGCGAAAGATGCCATCGATTCGAAGCCGATCGTCCCCGTTGACCAAGACCCCGAGAAACTTTTTTGGTTGTGTCCCGGTGACAGCTGTGGTAAAATACAAAAAAAATCTTGACGAACAGGTGAGACCCATGATTCGAAAGCTATTTCGGCAAATGCTGGTGACACAGATCCTTTCCGCCATGACGGTCATGCTCTGCATGCTGGTGGACAGCATGATGATCGGCCGCTTTTTGGGCGTGGACTCCATGACTGCCTACGGCCTGGCGAACCCGGTGCTGCTGATCTTCGCTGCCTATGGGGCTATGCTCTCGGCGGGCGTCCAGGTCATGTGCGGCAAGACCGTGGGCGTGGGCGATCGGGAGGGGACCAACGCCTGCTTCTCTGCCTCGGTGGTACTGGCCCTCAGCGTGTCCATCGCAGGGCTGATACTGATCCTGGCGCTGGTCAACCCCGTGTGCACCCTGCTCGGCGCGGGCAAGCCCGGGCCGGGCAACCCGGTCTTCGGTCTCACCAAAGACTATCTCCGGGGGTTCATCGTGGGCGCCCCAGCCTTCATCGTGGCCCAGGTTATGGTGCCCTTTTTACAAATCTCCGGCAATCGGCTGCGCCTTGCTTTGGCCGTGGTGACGATGACCGTGGGGGATATCGCCTTCGATCTTCTCAACGTGTTCGTCTTCCACGGCGGGACGCTGGGCATGGGCCTCGCGTCCAGCTTCAGCTATTACATGGCGCTGATCGTGGGCCTGGTCTATTTCTTCAAGAAGGATTGCCTCTTCAAGCTGAAGCTGAAGTCGGTGACGGGCAAGGTCTGCCGCAAGCTCCTGGAGTACGGTGTCCCCACCGTCATCAATTCCCTGGCCATGGTGGTTTTGGTCTTCACCCTGAACAAGATCCTGCTGTCTGTGGGCGGCAACGGGGCCGTGGCCTCCTATTCCGTGATCTCCACCGTGGGGAACATCTGCTACTGCTTCGGGTCGGGGGTGGCGTCGGTGGCGCTGCTGCTGGCGGCCATGTTCTACAGCGACGAGGACAGGACTGCCATCCATACCCTGGTTCGGACGCAGACCTATTATGCCGTGATCCTGGACGCGGCCCTGGTGGTGCTGGTGTTCGCCCTTGCCCCGATGCTGGTGAGCCTGTTCTTGACCGACCAGGCGGCCCGATCCATGGCGATCTGGGGGCTGCGGCTGTTCTCCTTTTCCCTGCTGCCCTGTTCTCTGAACACCACCTTCAAGAACTTCTATCAGGGGGTGAACCGGACCCGGTTCACGGAGCTCATTTCCCTCCTGCAAAACGTGACCTTCCCGGTGGCGGTGGCCTTTCTGCTGAGCCGCTTTTGGGGGACCACCGGCGTGTGGCTTTCCTTCCTGGGCGGAGAACTGCTGACCATGGCTTTCATTTGCGCGGTCGTCTGGTCCAAAAACAGAAAGATAACTGTGTCTGAGAAGGCTTTCGCCATGCTGCCCCGGCTTTTCGGCGTGAAGGAAAAGGATATGATGGAAGTGACTATCCGCTCCCTGGAGGAGGCGGAGGAGGCCTCCGTGAAGGCGGAAGCCTTCTGCCGGGAGCACGGCGAACCCCCCCGAAACAGCATGCTCATCTCCCTGTGCGTGGACGAGATGGTCAGCAACATCGTGACCCACGGCTTCAAAAAGGAGCGGAAGGACCAGAGCGTGGACGTGCGCATCTTTTTCAAGGATGGCAAACGGATCATCCGCATCCGGGACAACTGCGTGAACTTCGACCCCCTGGAGTATCTGGAGCTGCATAAGGCGGACGATCCCATCGCACATATCGGCATCCGCATGGTCATGAAGATGGTCAAAAGCGCCAACTACGTGAACTCCCTTGGCCTCAACAATCTGACGCTGGTCCTGTAGGTCCCGCCTGAAGAAGGCGTGACGGGGCAGATACTATCGCAAGACGGCTTTTTCGAAGGAGACAGACCCTATGGCAGGCAGCAACACGGCGTTCGAAGAGTTCATCGCCAGCGAAGTTAAAAAATACAAAGGCATATATGTGCCGGTAAAAGCCGGGATGCTGCGGCGGGCGCTCATTCGCCAGGCTCCCTGCTCAAGCCTGCACCCTAATCCGGATGATGAATTCTGCTCTCCTCAAGTGGGACCCAATCATCGGATCATCGCGGAGTATATGGAACTCTACCGTCAGCAGCGGTTCAACAACCAGCCATACTGTGAAGAGCCGCTGACTGTGGAAAAAATCCGGCCCAACGGATATCTGATCCTGAACGGCCACCATCGATGGGCGGCGGCCCTTCGGATGGGGTACAGCAAGATACCCATCGAGATCGTAGACCTGACACAGGAGACGGACATCAAAACGATCCTGAAGAACTCCCGGCACGACAAGCGGGTCACGTTGGATCTGGACGAGGTGGTGTTCTGCCAGCAGGCGGATGAGCCGGCGGAACAGCCGCTGCCCTTCTTCTTGCGTAAGATCTATAAACAGCAGCTGCGGCGGGGCATCCCAGCCCTGTTGCACTACCTAAACAAGCAAAAATACGATGTCTGGGTGTATTCTGCCGGGTATTACTCCGCTGACTATATCCAGCGGTTGTTCCGCAAGTACGGCGTCCACGTCACTGGCGCCGTCACGGGCACCGGGCGCAAGAAGGCCCAAAATGCGGAACTAAAGCGGGAGCTGGAGGCGCTGATCACAGCCAAGTATCCCGAGACCGTGCATATTGACAACAAATCGGTTCTCCGCATCTTCAGTCAGACGAAGGCAGTGGAGGACTACACCTTGGGTGACGGGACGGAAGCCTGGTCTATGCGGGTCCTGGACGTGATGAAGACCTTTGAAAACCATGGATAGGAACGTTTCCGCGCCCATGATGCGCGTTTCCTTCGATCTGGACGAGGTGCTCTTCGTGTCGCCCCGGACCCACCAGACGGAGCCGTCCCTGCCGTTCCCCTGGAACCGAATCTTTCCGGAGCGGCTGCGCCTCGGCACACCGGACTTGATCCGCTCCCTGCAGGCGGCAGGCTACCAGGTGTGGATCTATACCTCTTCCGAGCGATCAGAAAAGTATATCCGACGGCTGTTCCGGCGCTATGGCGTGAAGCTGGACGGGATCGTCAACGCCGAACGGCATCTGCGGGAGGTCCAGCGAGACCGACGGGAAAAACTGCCCCAAAAGCTGCCAAGCCGCTATCGGATCTCCCTGCACGTGGACGACGAAGCGGTCATCGCTTCCTGGGGACGGGAGTACGGCTTCCATACCTATCTGCTGAACGCACAGGACGACGACTGGAAGGAGAAGATCATCGCCTATGCCGAACGGATCCGGCATGTGGAGCACCCGGATTATGCCGAAATCCAAGAAGGGGACGGAGAGACATACCTCTTGTGAAACGGAACAGCATTTGATATACTATACTATTATAGG
Organism: Clostridia bacterium; assembly: GCA_017545535.1. Lineage (GTDB taxonomy): Bacteria > Bacillota > Clostridia > Christensenellales > CAG-138 > RUG472. The sequence goes on from JAFWMS010000011.1 coordinate 59,588, forward strand.
CCAAGATCGGTCCTGCGAGACGGACCGATGGCAGGCGTGAAAGAAAGGAAGGGATACCCATGAAAACGGACGTGATCACGATCAGCCCCTCAGGCGAAGGCATGGCGGAGGCGCTGCGGCAGACGGAGAAGGCGGCGGCCTATCAGGGGTTGACGCCGAAGGAGAGCATGCGGCTCAGGCTCCTCGGCGAGGAAATGATGGGCATGCTCCGGACCATCGTGGGCGAGGGGCGGTCCAGCTTTTGGGTAGAGGCGGAGGGAAAGGACTTCTCTTTGCACCTGGCCGCCGGGGCGAGGATAAACACCGATATGCGGGAGGAGCTTTTGAAGACCGCCACCTCGGGGAAAAACGCCGCGGTGAAGGGCTTTATGAGCCGGCTGCGGGACATCTTCACCCAGCTTTTAGAACCGGACAGCGCCACCATCTCCCCGGCGGACTACGGCTTCTCCTATGTGGACGTGGCGAGCTTCGACGCCTCGCTGGGCGTCACCACCCACGGCATGCTCTACGGCTGGTCCATGAAGGAATATAAGAATGCCGTTGAGGAGCACCGGGAGGAGGAGGCGGACAAGTGGGACGAGTTGGAGAAGTCCATCACCGCCCGCCTGGCCGACGAGGTCAAGATATTTATCCGCGGCAACACCGTGGAGCTGGTCATTGAAAAAGCGTTTTGAAAGGAGAATCCGCATGAGATCTGACGTTATCACCATCGACAACAGGGGCAACGGCTTTGAAGCGGCGCTTTCTGAGGCGGAATCCGCGGCAAAGTATCGTGGTCTGGACGGCAAGCAAACGCTGCAGCTTCGCATCCTCACCGAGGAACTGCTGGGCATGGTGCACAGCATCACGGGCGAAATGTCCTGCACGTTCTGGATCGACAGCGAGGGCAAGGCGTTCACCCTTCATCTGGCGACCAAAACGGTCATGGACGCCTTCAAACGCTATCAGCTGATCTCGGTTTCCACGGAGAACAAAAACGAAGCCGCCAAGGGCTTTTTGGGCTTTTTGCGCGACAAGTTCGAAACCGCCATCCTTTCCGACAGCGGCGCCAGCGGCGTCTGGTATGACATGAACGGGATACCCCTGGACGAGGCGCCGGAAACGGAGGAGTGGGATCGCTATGAGCGCTCCATCCTGCGGCGGCTGGCTGACGAGATCAAGATCAGCGTTCGCGGCGGCGCGGTGGACATGGAAGTATTGAAAGCATTTTGATCGAAACAAGGACCATATTTTATTATTTGAAAGGAGAAAACAAAATGACGATTCATCAGACCAAAGAAGGCAACGCCCTGACGCTGGCCCTGGAGGGCCGTTTGGACACCATGACCGCGCCCCAGCTGGAGACGACTCTGAAGGAGGCCCTGCCCGGTGTGGAGCAGCTGACCTTCGATCTGGAGAAGCTGGAGTATATCTCCTCCGCCGGCCTGAGAGTCCTGCTCTCCGCCCAGAAGACCATGCACAAGCAGGGAGCCATGAAGGTGAAGAACGCCAACGAGATGATCCTGGAGATCTTTGAGGTCACCGGTTTCTCCGATATCCTGACCATCGAGTGACATGAACGCGCCGCACAAGGGGGAAGCTGCTTCCGTAAAACGGCCGCGCCGACACATAACCTTCAAGAGCATAGCCGGTATCGTGCTGCTGCTGGCGCTGTTTTCCGGCATCGTCGGCGTCATCGGCTATCGGAGCTTCACGGACGCCCTGCTCCAGCAGTATGCCTCCGGCGCCTTTTTGACGGCCAAGACCGCCGCCGATCTGGTGGACGCGGACCGGATGGACGAATACGCCCAAAGCGGCGGGACCACCTATGGGTACATGGAGGTCTGGGATCGGATGGACCACCTGTGCAACACCTCCGGATCCACCTTCATCTACGTGATCCAGCCCGATCGCTCGGACTATGGGCACATCACCTTTCTCTTTTCCACCATCGACCACGACAGCCACTATACCAAGTATGACTTCGGCTTCGTGCGGGAAACCACCAACGACGAGTATCGGGAAAAGTACCGGGCCCTCTACGAACAGGAAGCGGACCAAGAGCTGGTGATCCGGGACAAGGGGTATATCGAGACCGACGCCCACATCACCGCCATGATCGGGCTCAAGGGGGCCGACGGCCAGGTGAAGGCCATCCTCTGCGTCCAGCGGCAGATGGACACCCTGACCAGCGTCCGCAACACCTTCCTGCACAAGATCGCCTTGGCGCTCCTGGGCCTGGTGCTCCTGGTGATTGTGGGCCAGGCGATATATCTCCATCGGGTGCTGCTTAGGCCCCTCAACCTGATCACGGAGGAGGCCGCTCGCTTCTCTGCGGAGAACACCGCCGCGGAGCATAAGCTTCAGGAATCCATTCGCAACAAGGACGAGATCGGGCTGCTGGCCGCCTCCGTCGACCGGATGGAGGAGCAGATCGAGACCTACATCGCCGACATCACGAAGATCACCGCTGAGCGGGAGCGCGTCAGCACGGAGCTTTCCTTGGCCACCCGTATCCAGGCGGCCTTCATCCCCCACGTTTTCCCGCCCTTCCCGAATCGGTCCGAGTTCGACATCTATGCCGTCATGGACCCGGCCAAGGAGGTGGGGGGCGACTTTTATGACTTCTTTTTCATCGATGAGGACCATCTGGGCCTGGTCATGGCCGACGTGTCCGGTAAGGGCGTGCCCGCGGCCCTGTTCATGATGGTGTCCAAGATCATCCTGCAGAGCTGCGCCATGCTGGGCCAAGGCCCCGCGGAGATCTTAACCAAGACCAACGAGGCCATCTGCTCCAACAACCAGGAGGGGATGTTCGTCACCGTGTGGATGGGCATATTGGAACTCTCCACCGGCAAGCTCCGGGCGGCCAACGCCGGCCATGAATACCCGGTGATCAAGGAGGGGGACGGCGGCTTTGCTCTGCTGAAGGACAAGCACGGCTTCGTCATCGGCGGCATGAGCGGCATGCGGTATCGGGAGTATGAGCTTCAGCTGACCTCCGGGACCAAGCTGTTCCTGTATACGGACGGTGTGCCCGAGGCCACCAACGCCAAGAACGAGCTTTTCGGCAACGAGCGGATGATTGCCGCGCTGAACAAGGACCCGAACGCCGGACCGGAGAACATTTTGAAGAACGTGCGCGAGGCTGTGGACGACTTCGTGGAGGACGCGGAACGGTTTGACGATCTCACCATGCTATGCCTGGAATACAGGGGTGTGAAGAAGGAAAAACCGATGAAGGAAATGACCGTGGATGCCACGTTGGACAATATCAGCGCGATAACGGACTTTGTGGAGGAGGAGCTGGATCGACTGGACTGCCCCATGAAGGCGCGAATGCAGCTCAATGTGGCGATCGATGAGATCGCGTCCAACATCGCCCATTACGCCTATGAGGACAAGATCGGCCCCGTCACCGTGCGGTTCGCCTTCGAGGAGGCGACGAGGACCGTCACGCTGACCTTCCTGGACAAGGGCATGCCCTATAACCCCATGGAGAAGGAGGACCCTGACGTGACTCTCGCGGCGGAGGATCGGCCCATGGGCGGGTTGGGTATCTTCCTGGTGAAGAAGACCATGGACAAAATGGACTACGCATACAAGTACAACCAGAACGTTTTGACCATTCAGAAGAAGATCTAAAGGAGTCCCTGCCTATGAAAAAGACGTTGACAGTTCTGCTGGCTGCCCTGCTGATCCTGGGCGGCCTTGCCGCCCCCCGGACCGCTGCTGCGGAGGCGCCCGATTTCAAGACCTTCGGCGATATTTGGGATTATGAATCCCCCGGGTATGGCTGCGAGGGCGATCAGTACGTTCGCGTCTTCGTGGTGGACGACGTCTTCTACCGGGCTGAAGCCACCCTTACGGAGGAGCTCTTCGAGCAGGTGATGAACATCGACATCCTCGATCCGGAGGCGGAGCAAAAGGAAAGGGCCCTGCTGGCGGATCTCCCCATCGAGCAGCTCTACAATCTGTCCGAAGTGTTGCTGCCCCAGGAGGCGCTGGATTCCCTGGCAGGCATGACGGGCCAGGAGCTGCTGGATCTGGGCTTCGTGCCCCAGGGCAGCTATGGGTTCAACGAGGAGGAGAAGCTCTCCTGGGCCGCCCTGGATAAGGGGCCCTTCGGGTATCAGTTCGAGTTCGCGGAGTACGTGACCGTGAACGAGGACGATCCCAACGTGGCGGAGGTCATCCGGCCCCTGACGGTGAAGAGCGCCGCCTGGGAAGGGAACCTCTCCCAGTATGCCCTGTCCAGGAACTTCGACATCAACGGCGGCCCGTCCCTGGAGGAATATGAGGCCATGTTCACCCAGCCCGAGCCGGTCCTCTATGCCATTCCCGAGATCCCTCTGGAGGACAGCCCCTTCAAGACCCTGGCCGACGTCTTCGCCGTTTTGAAGCGCGTAACGGAAGAGGAAGAGACCCCGAGCTACTCCTCCACCATCGCTGAAAACCTGTACGTCATCGCCTTCGACAAGGAGGGCGCCTACTACCGGGTGGAGGCGGATATCCCTCAGGACGTGACGGAACAGCTGGACGCCATCGACTTCTTTGACGAAGCCCGGGACGAGAAACAGGAGGCGCTCCTGAGCCCTCTGCCCGTCACCCGGGTGGGGGACCTCTCCGCCTGCATGATCCCCCAGGAGGGGCTGGACGCCCTGGTGGGCCTGACCGGCGAGGAACTGCAGGATCTGGGATTCGAGTACGGCATGGGCTACAGCTTCTGGGATTCCACCCAGGCCTTTGTGGACAACGGTCTCTTCTCCTACACCGTCTATTTCAACGAGAAGGTCCCGGAAATGGACGACTACGACGACGTGCTGGACGAGCTGTTCCGGTTCATGACCGTTCAGAAGGTCGAGTGCGACGGTCTTGCGGATATCGCCTCCGACCCCTTTATCTGGGCGGAGGAGACTGAGGAGCCGAGCAGATGAAATCCAGTCGATTCTTCAAACCCCGGCTGATCCTGCCCCCCCAAAAGCGCTGGCGGCCCTGCTGATGCTGCTGGCGCTGGTGGCCGTCGTCGCCGGCGTGTATTTCGGCTTCTTCGCCACCCGGGGCTTTGAAAGTACCACCGGCACCATCGTCCGCATCGAGGAGGACGAAGGCGGCATCCTCACCAAGGTGCCCTTCCCCGGCTTCTTCCGCATCTGGACCCGGGAGGAACGGCTGGACGCCATCTTCATGACCGTTTTCACCATCGGCAGGACGGACATGATGCTGTACAACTGACAGGCGGAACAAAATTATGGGGAAAAAGCAGAGAACATGGCTTGTCCTGATGATCGTCATGGCTGTCATTCTGACGGCGGTCGGCATCGGCTTATATGGAAAAGAAACGGAGGGGACGGCTGCCGCAGCTGTTCCTTCCATGTCTTCTGCGGCGACATTGCCATCCCTGACCTGTGCGGCGCCTACATCGGCTTCCGGGGCGAGCTGGTGGCGACGGACGTGTCGCCGGAGGACTATCCCCCGGGCCTGGACATCTTCCCGAAGGGGACCTATCATCTGTATGATTACATGTTTTTCTTCACCAATCTGAAACAGAACGTGGCGGATCACGCAGCAGCTTATTTCGCCGCTGCGGACCGCTGAGGGGAGATCGACTATGAACAGCAGCCGGACGACAGCTTTGAAAGTGACCCAGGGGGCCGTCATCGCCGCCCTGTACGTTGCGCTGACACTGCTCTTCGCCCCCATCTCCTTCGGGGAGATGCAGGTGCGGATCTCGGAGGCGCTGACCATCCTGCCCCTGTTCACCCCGGCGGCCATCCCGGGCCTGTTTCTGGGCTGCGTTTTGGGGAACCTGTTGGGCGGGGCCATCCCCCTGGACGTGATTTGCGGGAGCTTGGCCACCCTCATCGGCGCGGCGGGCGGGTATCTGCTGCGGAAAAACCGGTGGCTGGTGCCCCTGCCCACGGTCCTTTCCAACGCCCTCATCGTGCCCTTCGTGCTCCGGTACGGCTACGGGGTGCCCCTGCCCATCCCCCTCATGATGGTCTACGTGGCCGCGGGGGAGATCCTCAGCTGCTATGTACTGGGGGAGCTGCTGTGCACCGTCCTGCTGCGGCACAAACATATCTTTGGAAATGAGAAAAAGAGTTCATGAGAAAAGGAGACCCTTCCATGAAAAAAATCGCTTCTATCCTGGCTGTTTTCACCTTGCTGTTCCCCATGGGCCTGGCCCTTTGTCTGCCTGGAAAAGCGGCCGCTGAGGAGGAGCTGCCTCCAAGCGGTCTACACGTGGATATCCAACATGCGGTCGATTCCCCCGAGTGGGTCACAAAGCTGCCGCAGGCCCAGGACGAACAGGTAAAGCAGCTCTTCATCGTGGCCGGCATCGGCATGGACAAGACCACGGCGTATATTTCCCTGCATCAGCGGGACGAGGCGGGCAGATGGAAGCAGATCCTGTCCACCCCCGGCTTCGTAGGGAAAAACGGATTGTGTCCGGACGGGGACCACAGGGAAGGCTGCGCGCAAACACCCATGGGGGTATATCGCTTCAATAAAGCTTTCGGCATCGCCGCCGATCCCGGGTGCGGAATCCCCTATTTCCAGGTGGACGACAACACCTACTGGTCCGGTGATCCCGATCGGCAATACAATCAGATGGTGGACATACGGGACGTGCCCGATCTGGTCATGGACGACAGCGAACATATCGTGGACTACGAATACCAGTATCAGTATTGTCTGAACATTTCCTTCAATGAGGAAGGTACGCCCGGCCGCGGCTCCGCCATCTTCCTGCATTGTTTCGGCCCGCAGAAGCCATGGACCGGCGGCTGCGTGGCGATCCCGGAGAACATGATGAAGCTGGTGATGCAGCAGGTGCAGGCCGATTGCGTCGTCGTGATCGATACGGTCGAGAATATGGGTGTCACATTTTGATCAATTGAAAACCGATAAGGGGACTCGAGGCATGGCAGAAGAAAAAAGATTCACGAAAGCTACCTGGCAGATCATGGAGCAGCTTTTGGAGGTGGACAGTCTCGACGACGCCCTCTCCGGAAGCTTGGAGATCATCGTCAACACGCTGAACAGCGAGGCCGGGGCCATCTGGCTTTTGGATCCCAAGACGGATCGGCTGAGCCCTCTGTTCCATATCGGGCCGGCGGACGTATCCAACATCACTGTGGAGAACGGCCTGGGCATCGAGGGATTGGTCACCAAGACGGGCAAGTCCGTCATGGTCACCGACGCCGCCACGGACGCCCGGTTCGACGGCACCGTGTTCGACGACAACGGTCTCGTCACCAGGACCATGATCTGCGTGCCCCTCAACAACCTTCACGACGTGATCGGCTGCGTGCAGGTCGTCAACAAAAAGGACGGGAACCTGTACGACGCCGAGGAGCTGCAGCTCTGCGAGCGCATGGCCGCCCTGGCCGCCATCACCATCGACGAGAAGGGCCTCGCCGTGGACCTGGGCGAACAGAAGGAGGTCCTGGCGGTCCTCAAGGACGTGACCAAGGAGTTTCCCTCGGGGGACGGCGTGCTGCAGGTGCTCAAGGGCATCAATCTGGAGATCTACAAGAATGAGTTCGTGGTGGTGCTGGGCGAATCCGGCTGCGGCAAGTCCACCATGATGAACATCGTGGGGGGCATGGACTTCCTCACCGACGGCACCTTAACCATCGAGGGCAAGGACTTCTCCCACCCCACGGACGCGGAGCTGACGAAGTACCGGCGGGAATACATCGGGTTCATTTTCCAGGCCTACAATTTGATGCCCAACCTGACGGCGTTGGAGAACGTCCAGTTCATCGCGGAGCTGGTGAAGGATCCCATGGATCCCATGGATGCCATCGAGAAGGTGGGCCTGGGACAGCGGGCCAACAACTATCCCGGCCAGATGTCCGGCGGTCAGCAGCAGCGGGTGTCCATCGCCCGAGCCATCGTGAAGAAACCCAAGCTCATCCTGGCCGACGAGCCTACGGCGGCTCTGGACTACACCACCAGCATCGAGGTGCTGTCCGTTATCGAGGAAATCGTAAAGAACCAGGGGGCCACGGTCATGATGGTCACCCATAACGTGGAGATCGCCAAGATGGCGGACCGAGTGGTGAAAGTTCGCGGCGGCCGGATCGCCAGCATCAAAAAGAATCTGCATCCCGTTCATGCCCAGGACTTGGTGTGGTAACGAACCATGAAGCGGACGCAGCGAAAAGACGCTTTGAGGAACATATGGAAACAGAAGGTCTCCTATCTGTCTATTGCGGTCATCGCAATGCTGGGGGTAACCATGTTCCTCGCCATGAATTATGGCGCCGCCGCGATCAGCGCCAACGGCTCTGCCTTCTATAACGAGGCCAATTTCCGGGATATCGAGATCGTTTCCACCCGTCTCCTGTCCCCGGAGGACATGGAGATCCTTTCCGGGATCGAAGGCGTGAAGGACGTGGAGGGCGTGCTCATGACCCAGGCGCAGGTGGCCTCGGGCCTGGTCCGCGAAAGCGTGAACGTGACCACCTGCTCGGACCGCATCAATCGCCCCGTGCTCCTGGAGGGCAAGCTGCCCGCGAGTGCGGAAGCCTGCGCGGTGGAGCGGGATTTGGCCGAGGAGATGGGCTGGCAGCTGGGGGACAGGATCGAGATCACCGACGCGGAAGGCCAGCAGCCCCAGTTTTTGACGGGGAAGGAATATGTCATTGAGGGCATCGTGATCCATCCGGACCATGTATGCGGCACCGTGCCCGACACGCCGTACATCCTGGTGAGATCGGAATCTTTCGATCTGGACATTTTCTCCGGTTGTTTCATGAAAGCGGAGCTGATCATGGACGTGCCTCGGGAAGAGGGCCGGTTTGAGGAGTCCTACCGGACCGCAGTGGAGCAGATTCAAAGGCGGATCGATGCGGTCGGCGAGGAACGGGCCCCCATCCGTCAGGCGGAGGTGGATGCCCAGCTTACCCAGGTTGCGGAGGAGCAGCTGATCTCCGGCTGGGACGTGCTGGAGGAAGCCAAGGAGGAGATCCGTCGCGCCATCCGGAACAAGCTCGCCGAGGTCCTGGGCGAAGAAGCCGTGAACTCCATCGTGTGGGTCACGAAATGGACGGTAAATCCCTGGGATGAGTACGCCGACGCCATGAGCTTCTATATCACAGAGAACGTGGGGATAGACCTGAATCTGTCCCTGCGGGAGAACGTGGAGAAGCTGGTTTCTTCCTTGGAGCTGGAGGACGAGATATTGAAGACTGCCTTCATGCTCCTGGACGGGGAGGGAGAGTATTCCCGGGAGGCGGCTATCGCCCTGCTGGCGGACAAGGTCATGCCCGGCCTGGAAAAGTATGAGGACAAATATGCGGAGCTGACCCAAGGCTGCTCCGTCTGGAACGATACCCATGCCAAGTTTTTGGACGGCACCCTGTGGGAGGAGATCGGCCTGCCTGGCATCTGCCGTTGGATCGTCACCGACGTCAGCGGGAACATGAGCTATGTGCAGCTCAGCTCCTCCAGGGAAAGCCTTACCAGGCTCCAGATGACCTTCTCGCTCCTGTTCATCGCCGTAAGTGCCCTGGTCATCTACGCGACGGTCAGCAAGATGATCGATGAGCAGCGCAACTTGGTGGGCGCCACCAAGGCCCTGGGGTTCTATTCCAGGGAAGTCTTTGCCAAGTACCTGCTCTTCGGCCTGTCCGGCACGCTGCTGGGCATGGCGCTGGGCTTCCTGATCGCCCGCTTCGGGGTAGAGCCCTTCATTCTGAACGGGTACCAGATATTCTATCGAATCAGCATCACCCGGTCCACCATGACGTTCCTGCCCACCCTGATCGTGTTCGCCGTGGGGGCTCTGCTGTCCATGTGCGCCGTCTGGTTCGCCTGTCGGCGGCTGTTGAAAACACCGGCGGTGGTGCTGCTTCAAGCGGCTATGCCTAAAGGCCGCAACAAGGCGGACACCGGGAAGAAACCCGTGATTTCCCTCTATTCCCGGCTGATCCTTCGAAACATCCGCTCAGACCTTCGGCGGGTGATCGTCACCGTGGTCAGTGTGGCTGGCTGCTGCGCTTTGATTGTGGTAGGCTTCACCCTGCGGCATTCGATCAGCGGGGCGTTGGAGCGTCAGTTCACCCGGATCGTCCAATACGACGGCACGTTCCGGTTCGACCCTGCCGTCAACGGAGACGCGGCCGTCATCATGGATGAAAAAACAAAGGAAGCCGGGGTCGAAACCAGCTTCATTTTCAGCACCTATTGCACCGTCAAGGTCAGAAATCTGGACGTGGAGGAGCTGTGCTGCGGAGACCTGAAAGAGATCAGCAACATGTTCCGGCTCTATGACGCTAAGACCGGCGCCCCCATCTCGCCCACAGACGAAGGCATCTACATCCCCAAGCGGTTTTCCGAGTATTTCAACGTGCCGGTGGGCTACCCTCTGGAAATCACCATCAACGCCACGGAAACCGTAAAGGTGCCCGTGGCCGGCGTGTTCGACAACTACATGAACCGGATCATGTTCATGAGCGACAAGTGCTTCGAGACGCTGTTCTCCCGGGCGCCGCAGCAGAACGCCTTCCTGGTGCGGCTCAACGGGGCCGACGCTGACGAGTTGAACAAATCCTTCAGCGACATGGCCGGTTACGCGGGATATACTGCCGCCGACTCCTTCCGAGATCTCTTCAAGACGGCCACGTCCGTCATGAACGCAGTGGTGGTCCTGTTCATCTTCATGGCGGCCATCATGGCCGGCGTGGTGGTCACGAACCTGACCAACATCTATATCCTGCAGAAGAAGCGGGAGCTCACCGTCATGCGGATCAACGGATTCACCACCCGGGAGGCCATCCACTACGTGCTCAGGGAGACGGTGGTGACCACCGCTTCGGGCATCCTGCTGGGCATCGGATTGGGTACCGGCCTTGGCTACGCTATCGTCCGGGCCTTGGAGCCGCCCTTCATACAATTCGACCGCAGCGTCAGCGTGATCGCCTGGCTGCTGGCGGCGGTCATGACGGTGTTTTTCACCGTGGTCATCAACGCCGTCGTCCTGCGCCAGGTGAAGCAGCTGAAATTGACGGACGTAGCATAAAAAACAAACGAGTCACGGGAGGAACGAATATGCTCTTTGAAAGAACCATCCTGCGGGAAGACTTGATCCGCTGCGCCCTGTGTGAGGACGCTCCCTGTACCGCCGCCTGTGGGCAGCTCCCTGTGGCGAAGATCTTGAGGAGCGTCTGGTTCGATGATGAAAAGGTCGCCGCCGCCCGACTGCCCGAGCGGCTGCCCTGCGTTTCCTGCTCCGCGCACTGTGAAAGCGCATGCGTCCGCCCCCGTGAAGTCCCCATCTGGAAGCTGATGATGCGGCTCCATGGCCGGGTCAAACCGGAACTGGAGGTGGATCTGCCCCAAGGGGACGATCTGTTAAAAACGGATCTTTGCGGCATTCCCCTGGAAAGTCCATTCCTTCTTTCCTCCTCCGTGGTGGCCAGCACCTACGACATGTGCGCCCGGGCCTTCGAAGCGGGCTGGGCCGGAGCTGCCTTCAAGACTATCTGCTCCTTCGACATCCACGAAGCCTCTCCTCGTTTTTCCGCCATCACCGGAGACAATGGGACCATCGTGGGCTTCAAGAACGTGGAGCAGCTCTCGGACCACAGCGTAGCCGAGAACATGGAGATCTTCCGAAGGCTCAAGCAGGACTTTCCCACCAAGTTCATCCTGGCCTCCATCATGGGCCAAAACGAGGCGGAGTGGGAGGAGCTGAGCCGCCTGTGCGAGGAGAACGGGGCGGATGCCATCGAGCTCAACTTCTCCTGTCCCAACATGATGGACGAGGGCCTGGGGTCTGACATCGGCCAGGTGCCGGAGCTGGTGGAGCGGTTCACCGCCGCCGCCCGGCGGGGGACGAGTATCCCGATCCTGGCCAAGCTCACCCCCAACGTGGCCGCCATGTCCCCGGCGGCGGAGGCAGCCAAACGAGGCGGGGCCGACGGCATCGCTGCCATCAACACCATCAAGAGCATCATCGGTGTGAGCCCCCATACCTACGTGTCCGCGCCCGCGGTCCACGGCATGTCCGCCGTGGGCGGCTACAGCGGCAACGCCGTGAAGCCCATCGCCCTGCGGTTCATCGCGGAGCTGGGGAAAAACCCGAAGCTGCAGGGCCTGCACGTCAGCGCCATGGGCGGCATCGAGACCTGGCGGGATGCTCTCGAATTCATCCACCTGGGTGCAGGGAGCATCCAGGTCACCACCGCCGTCATGCAGTACGGCTATCGGATCATCGAGGATCTCAAGGCGGGCCTTGCCTACTATCTGGCGGAGAAGGGCTTCGGCAGCGTGAAGGAGGCCAGGGGCCTGGCCCTCGATTCCATCAGCGACACCACGGACGTGCTGGAGCGGGACACCGTCGTCTTCCCCAAATTCCACCGGGAAAAGTGCATCGGCTGCGGCCGCTGCGTCATCTCCTGCGCCGACGGCGGCCACCAGGCCATCCGTCTGAACGAAGACCGCAGGCCCATATTGGACGGAAAAAAGTGCGTGGGCTGCCATCTGTGCGTGTTGGTCTGCCCCCAAAGGGCCATCTCCTCCAGCCGCAAGCGGATCAGCAGAAGCAGGAAGGACAGCTGAGAATGGGCGAAGCAACGGAGGCCTCCGCCGATCGGCATCGTCCTGACGGGCAAGCTGCTCTTCGATACTTGCTTTGCAGCAATTTTGTGACGGAAAGGCGGGGAGCCAATCGCTATGATCCCGCTGGTGATCTCATTCGGCGTGCTGCTCATGGGCATGACTGCCGCCGTGTTCTGCGGGATCCTGGCGATGGCGGGGTGGTGGTCCTGGGGCTGTTCGCCCTGTACCTGGTCCTGCTGAGACGGCGCATCCGTTGGAGTACGCCGCTTGCACCGACCGGAGAGAAAGAATGAAGCGGCGTCAGCCGCTGCTTTACGATACGACTTATGACGGAAAACAGGAGGTGCTTCATGGGAAGAAACGCATTGTCGACGGACGCTAGTGATTTTGTGCTGCTGGCCGATCATGTGCCCCATATCGTCCAGGAGATACGGTACTACGCTACCTACAATTTCATCGGCGAGCGCATCGACGGCTACGAGGAGCCCATCGCCCTGCTGACTCGGGAGGCGGCCCGGGCCCTGAAGGCCGTCAGCAACGAGCTGTTCGTCCAGGGGTACCGGCTGAAGGTGTTCGACGCCTATCGGCCCGTGGCCGCGGTGAAGCAGTTCATCCTCTGGGGCATCGAGGATACGGACGTGCGCATGAAGCCCTATTTCTACCCCGACCTGGAGAAGCAGGAGCTCTTTGCCAGGGGGTACATTGCCAAGCAGTCCAGCCACAGCCGGGGCAGCGCCGTGGACCTCACCCTCCTCGACATGCGCACGGGCAAGGAACTGGACATGGGCAGCCCCTTCGATCTGTTCAGCCCCCTTTCCCATCCGGACTGCCGGTCCGTCACGGAGGAGCAGCACGAGAATCGGATGCTCCTGCAGCATGCCATGGTCCGCAACGGCTTTCTCCCCATCGACTGCGAGTGGTGGCACTTCGCGTTGGCGGAAGAGCCCTTCCCGGATACCTATTTCACCTTCCCCGTCTGCCGCGACGCCGTAGGAAAAAGATGAACCCATCGTGATCCCGCCCGTCGATCGACCCCGCCGGTACGGCGGGGATTTTTTGCATATAAAAAAGACAGCTGCCGGATCGACCGGCAGCTGTCAAGTGTAACGAGATCAGTTGGTTTTCTTCGTCCAGCGGGCGTAGAGGGTGTAGTTGCCCGTGGCGTAGCAGGTGGTGGTGGAATAGACCCGCTTGCCGCCGGTCGTTTGGGTGGTGAACCAGCCGGCGAACACGTAGCCGTCTCGGGTGGGCACCGGCAGCGTGCCGTAGGTCTGGCCGTAGGTCACCTTCTTGGTGGCCGTGGAGCAGCTGCCGCCGTTGGGGTTCAGCG
>JAFWMS010000012.1 GCA_017545535.1 Clostridia bacterium
AATTATACCCTCTACGCCTGCTGGACGCCCAAGACCTACACCGTGACGCTGAACCCCAACGGCGGCAGCTGCTCCACGGCCACCAAGAAGGTGACCTACGGCCAGACCTACGGCACGCTGCCGGTGCCCACCCGCAGCGGCTACGTGTTCGCCGGCTGGTGGACCGCCAAGACCGGCGGCAAGCAGGTGACGGCGACCACCACCTGCTACGCCACGGGCAACTACACCCTCTACGCCCGGTGGTGGCAGAACTGATCATTGATCCATACAAAAAGCGAGCCTTTTGGCTCGCTTTTTTATATCCTGATGAATGCACTTCATGAACCTCTTTTTTTGCAGAGGAGAATGTGATATACTTTTCTCAATAAATACTGGGGAGGTTTGCTATGTCTGTTCCCTTCGTGCATCTGCATGTGCATACCCAATATTCTTTGCTGGATGGGGCGGCCCGTATCCCGGCCCTGGTCGCCCGGGCAAAGGCTCTGGGACAAACGGCCCTCGCCATCACGGATCATGGGGTCATGTACGGCGTCATCGATTTCTATCGGGAGTGCAAGAAGCAGGGGATAAAGCCTATCTTGGGCATGGAGGCCTACGTTTCACCAAGGGCCTATACCGTCAAGGAGGGGAAGGCGGATCGGGACTACGCCCACCTCATCCTGCTGGCCAAGGATCAGACCGGGTATCAAAATCTGATGCAGCTCTCCTCGGAGGCCTTTATCCATGGGTTTTACTATAAGCCCCGCATCGACTATAATCTGTTGGAACAGCATCACGAGGGGCTCGTCTGCCTGTCTGCATGCCTCGCCGGGGACATCCCCCAGCACCTTCTGCATGATCGGGATGAGGAAGCCTACAAGCTGGCCCGGCGTCTGAAGGGCATGTTTGGAGAGGATTTCTATATCGAGCTTCAAAACCACGGGATTCGAGAGCAGATGTACATCTTGCCCAAGCTGAAACGGCTGGCCTACGAATTGGGCATCAAGACCGTGGTCACCAACGATATCCACTATACGGACAAGGAGGATGCCGAAGCCCAGGACGTGCTGCTGTGCATCCAGACCCAGCGGTATGTGGACGAACAGGATCGGATGCATATGGGCGCGGAGGAGTTCTACTGCAAGTCCGCTGAGGAGATGCTGCTCTTCCTGCCGGGGGAGGAGCGCTCCCTGGAGAACACCGTGGAGGTGGCCGACAAGTGCAACGTGGAGATCGAATTCGGCAAGCGTCGGCTCCCCAAGTATACGGCCCCTGGCGGCATGGACAACCGAGACTATCTTCGGCAGCTCTGCGAGGAGGGCATGGCAAAAAAGATGCCCAACGCGGGGAAGGAAGCCTGGGATCGGCTGAACTATGAGCTGTCCGTGGTGGAGAACATGGGCTTTGTGGACTATTATCTCATTGTCTGGGACTTTATCCACTTCGCCAAATCCCACAACATCATGGTAGGTCCGGGCCGAGGCAGCGGCGCCGCCAGTCTGGCCGCCTACTGCATGGGCATCACGGACGTGGACCCCTTGAAATACGCCCTGCTGTTCGAGCGGTTTTTGAACCCGGAGCGGGTGTCCATGCCGGATTTCGACGTGGACTTTTGTTACGAGCGGCGGCAGGAGGTCATCGACTACGTAGGGGAGAAGTACGGCGAAGGGCACGTATCCCAAATCATCACCTTCGGCACTATGGCGGCCAAAGCCGTCATACGGGACGTGTGCCGGGTGCTCAGGGTGCCCTATGCCGAGGCGGATAAGCTTGCCAAACTGGTACCCAACATGCTGAAGATCACTCTGAAGGACGCCATGCAGATGCAGCCGGAGCTCAAATCGCTCTATGACGCCGATCCCACCACGAAGAAGGTGCTGGACCTTTCCATGAAGCTGGAGGGTTTGCCTCGCCACAGTTCCACCCATGCGGCCGGCGTGGTGATCTCCGGGGTGCCCTTGGAGACGGTGGTCCCTCTGCAGAGCAACGACGGGGTATTGACCACCCAGTTCCCCATGACCACTCTGGAGGAGCTGGGCCTGTTGAAGATGGACTTTTTGGGCCTCAGGACCCTCACCATCATCCGGGACGCCCTCAACTTCATTCGGGAGCAGGGGAAGGAGCCTCCGGATTTCTCCACCAACGATTTCACCGATAAAGAAGTGTACGCCATGATCGCCCGAGGGGACACAGACGGGGTGTTCCAGTTGGAATCTGCGGGCATGCGGCAGTTTTTGATGCAGCTCAAGCCCGACTGCTTCGAGGATATCATCGCCGGCATCGCCCTCTATCGTCCGGGTCCCATGGAGAGCATCCCCCGTTATATCCAGGGCAAGCATGATCCTAACTCCGTCCACTATGAGGACCCGCGGCTGGAGCCTATCCTCTCCACCACCTACGGCTGCATGGTCTATCAGGAGCAGGTCATGGAGATCGTCCGCACCCTGGGCGGCTACTCCCTGGGCCGGGCGGATATCGTCCGCCGGGCTATGAGTAAGAAGAAGCACGACGTGATGGCCCGGGAGCGGGAGTATTTTGTCCACGGCACCGAGGGTGTGGAGGGCGCCGTGAAACGAGGCGTCAGCGAGCGGGTGGCGGACCATATCTTCGACGAGATGATGGACTTCGCCTCCTATGCCTTCAACAAAGCCCATGCCGCTTGCTACGCCGTCACCACCTATCGAACGGCCTATCTCAAACACTATTTCCCCGTGGAGTTTTTGGCCGCCATCATCAACGGCTACATGGGCAACTCCGACTCCGTGGCGGAATACGTATATGCCGCCCGCAAGAGCGGCATCCGGGTCCTGGGCCCGGACGTGAACAAGTCTCGCCCCAAGTTCTCCGTGGAGGACGGCGCCATCCGTTTCGGCCTGGCCGCGGTGAAGAACGTGGGGGAGGCCGTCATGGAGGAGCTGGTCCGGGAGCGGCAGCAGCGCGGCGCTTTCCGTGATTTCTGGGATTTCTGCGACCGGGTGGGCGGCCTCAACAAGCGGATGGTGGAGAACATGATCTACGCCGGCTGCTTCGATTCCATGGGCTACACCCGGACCCAGCTGCTGAAGGTCTACGATAGGGCCATGGAGCTGGCCGCCAAGACCCGGCGGAACCGGGATGCGGGGCAGATGTCCCTGTTCGATATGGACGTGGGGGCCGCGGAGGTCACCGCCCATCCGCCCATCCTTCCGGCGGCGGAGATGCCCCACAAGCTCCTACTGCAAAAGGAGCGGGAGGCCACAGGCCTCTATCTTTCCGGCCACCCGCTGGACGACTATATGGACGTGCTCGCCTCCTATCCCGTGACCGTCATGGATCTGGTGGAAGCGGACGGCAACATGGGCGTACAGGACAACGCTCTGGTGACCGTGGCCGGGCTCCTTACGGGCTGCAAGACCCGTCCCACCAAAGGGAACAACGGCATGATGGGCTATGCTGATCTGGAGGGTGTGACCGGCACGGTGGAGACGGTGATCTTTCCCCGGACGCTGCAGCTCTACGGCCGCTATTTCCACGACGATGCCCCGGTTCTGGTGAAGGGCCGACTGAATATACGGGAGGAGCGGGTGAACTCCCTGCTCATCGAGGAGCTGACGGATTTGGAGGCGGCTTCCCAAAAGCTGTATATCCGGCTGCCGGTCCTGTCCGATTCCTATAATGTGCAGAAGATCATCCAAAACTACCCGGGTCAGACCCCCATTGTGCTGGTGGACGCCAAACGTCAGGCCAAGGGCGCGCCCCGAGATTGGAACGTGAAGGTGGATGAGGAGCTGATGGACACCCTGAAGGCGGTATTCGGCAAGGAGAACGTGATCCTGAAATGAGCATGGTACCGGTGGAAAAGAATGAAGAGCTGGAATTGACCGTGGGCAGCGTCACCCTGGAGGGTACGGGCGTGGGCCGGGTGGACGGCTTTGCTGTCTTTGTGCCAGGGGCCCTTCCCGGGGAACGGGTGCGGATACACATCATCAAGGTGACGACCTCCTACGCTGTTGGCAAGCTATTGGAGATCGTGGAGCCCTCGCCCCATCGGATGGAGCCACTCTGCCCCGTATACGCCCGCTGCGGCGGCTGCGTCTTTGGCCACGTGACCTATGAGGAGGAACTGCGTATCAAGGAAGGACAGGTGGCGGAGGCCCTGACGCGGCTGGGCGGCCTGCAGGATATCCCCCTGCGGCCCATCATCGGCATGAATGAACCGGAACGGTATCGGAACAAGGGTGCTTTCCCCTATGGCATGACGGAGCATGGGCCATCCTTCGGCTTTTATGCCCCCCGAAGTCATCGGCTGGTGCCCGTGGAGGACTGCCGCATCGAAAAGACTTCGGTCTGCCGCGCCGTACAGGCGGTGAAGGGGTGGGCGGATCGGTGTCATATTCAGCCCTATGATGAACGGACGGGGAAGGGCACCCTGCGTCATGCCGTGGCCCGGGTCACCACCTCCGGCGAGTTGATGGCCGTCGTCATCACCCGGGGGGAGCTGCCCCACAAAAAGGAGCTGTCGGAAGCCCTGTCCTTTGCGGATAGTGTTTTCTGGAACCGGAACGATAAAGATACCAACGTGATCTTCGGGGACAGCTTCACCCTTTTGTCCGGCAAGGCTACTTTGCGGGAGACGCTTTGCGGTATTTGTTTTGAGGTAAGTCCCCGTTCCTTTTTGCAGGTGAACCCTGTCCAGACCCAAAAGCTCTATGGGTCTGCCCTGGACCTTTTGGACCCGAAGCCGGGGGAGACCGTGGCGGACGTCTACTGCGGCATCGGCACCATCAGCCTGTTGCTGGCACAGAGGGTGGGGAAGGTCATCGGCATCGAGGTGGTCCCTGAGGCGGTGGAGAATGCCAAAGAGAACGCCGCCCGCAACGGCATCCAGAACGCCACTTTCCTTTGCGCCCCGGCGGAGGTGGCCTTGCCCAAACTGGTGTCGGAGGGGCAAATCATCGACTGCCTCACCGTGGACCCACCCCGCAAGGGGTGCGAGCCCCAGGTCATCGACGCCATCCTCGCATCCGGCGCCCAGCGCATGGTCTACGTCTCCTGCAATCCTGCCACCCTGGCCCGGGACGTGAAACTGCTCGTTGCCGGCGGCTTCACCGTCCAAAACGTCCAGCCTGTGGACATGTTCCCCCGCTGCGGCCACGTCGAGACGGTAGTATTGATGTCAAGGAATGATACATAGGGCCGTCAGAAGTGCGGAAAATAAGGCTTTTCGGGCATTCTACCGTCAGTGCTGGATAGACGATTTGACCGAAAAAATCGCTTCGGCTGAACATGTCTACTCTATCTGCCAGAGGGTTGAGTTAGCTGTTTGGATGTCGTTAGGTTGAGTGGCCGGTCTAGATGTTTTTGCGGCAGGGTTGAATCAGTGATTTGGATAACAGCGGGTTGAGGCTGTGATTTGGATGTCAGGGCTGAAATCGGGATTTGTAGAAAGGGAAAAATGGTAATTCGAGACTTTGAACCGAAACACACAGAAGAGGCAGCGGAAATTGCCCTTGGCCTATATAATTGTGAGAGAGCATTTACACAGGAGCTTCCGGAAATATCAAGCATTCCAATACTGAAACAATTATCCGGAAATGGCTTCGGTGTTGCTGCATTTGAAGGCGGAAAAATGGTCGGATTTCTTTGCAGTGTGGAACCATTTGAGAATGTTTTTCGTTCCACCGATGCGAGAGGCGTTTTTTCGCCCATGGGCGCGAATGGCGCAGTTATGGAAAATCACGGCAAGATTTATGCGGCGTTGTATCAGGCAGCGGCAAAAAAGTGGGTTAAAGCCGGAGCGGTGTCACATGCCATTTGTTTATATGAACATGATGAGGAAGCAAAACAGCAGCTTTTTCGGTATGGATTTGGCATGAGGTGCGCAGATGCCATTCGTCCGATGGAGACCATCGATTGCGTTGTATGCGGCGGATATGAGTTTTTGGAATTGCCTAAGGAAGATTATGCATGTGTTTATCCGTTGCATTTGGCACTTAATGAGCATTACTGCTCCAGCCCCTTTTTTATGAATCGAAAACCAGATACACAGGAAGCGTTTTTGGATTTTTCGGAAAGGAAAAAGGAACGTTACTTTGCAGCGAAGACAGGCGGAGAATTATGCGCCTATATGGAAGTGTCAGATCAGGGCGAAACCTTCGTTGCATCCGGGAATCCTTACCGTCATATCACGGGGGCATATTGTATGCCGGAACACAGGGGCAGGGGTGTATACAGGAACCTGCTGAATTATGTTATCAACACCTTGAAAACTGAGGGATATACCAGACTTGGCGTCGATTTTGAAAGCATCAATCCGTCAGGCAGCGGGTTTTGGCTAAAGTATTTTCATGCCTATACCAACAGTGTTGTGCGCAGGATAGATGAGCGGATTATGCAGAGAGCTTCCCTGATATAATCGCATAGGATTGTTATTTCCATACAAATTCCGGTTTCTCGGTACGTTCCCGCGAACGGAAAAATGTTCCCGGACACCAATTAGCGAACGGTTGAAACCGTGGACAAGTTCCTGACCGCTGATTGACGAACGGCTGGAAAAACGAGTTAGTGCTATCATGGTCTCAGGCCATGTGGAGACGGTTGTCCTTCTTTCCAAGGGAAACATATCGAGTCAGAATGTCAGAGTTGAATTCTCTCTCGAAGACATGGACATGTCCAGGTTTCAGCAAGGGGCTACATACGAGCAGATCCAGAAGTGGGTACAGGAGAAGTACGGATTTCATGTGACGCACCTGAATATTGCCCAGGTAAAGCGGAAGCACGGGATCATCGAGCGGCAGAACTATAACAAACCGAAATCTCCGGATTCTAAACAGCCTGGATGTCCAGAGGATAAGACCAGGGCGATAGAGACTGCACTAAAGCATTTTCAGATGATTTAGCAAAGACTGTTTAGGGGGAATCGAGAAGCCCATGTTTTTCGATTCCCTCTTGATTTCTTCGGAGTTTAGAGTATAATGTGGTTAGTGGAGGCTAACCTCTTGATTTGGCTTGCTTTCAAAGAAAACATCTTTCTGATAAAGATTCGTTTTCTCTTTTTTAAGCCAGCGGTTAGCTGTGGCTAACATCAGTTTGGGTGCTTTACTGTGTCTCATATATTGAAAGGTAGATGAATTATGTTTGTCAGAAATAAGTCAAAACGGCTTTTGATCATTGGCATTATCGGATGCCTTCTGTATGTGATCGGCGACTTTCTGTTTGCAGCGACCGGCAAAGGGCAGACGACCGAGAGCATCGGCTTCATGGTGCGCGTGGCTTATCTGGAGATGGGCACCTGGCGCATGGTAGCCAGCATTCTCTGCGGCTTTGTCGGAACACTACTATATTATATGGGCTTTCACCGCATGTACGGTCTGCTGAAGATCCACGTCACGGAAGAGAAAGACCAGAAGTGGTTGAAACTGTTTCGCATCGCCTATATTACCGGGACGGTCGCCTGGTCCTATGTCCACGCCATGTTTATGAATGTGGCACTGATATTCAAATACATTTATCAGAGCTATGGCGACATGCAGACTGCGGCGGATATCGCCAACCGGGTGCTCTACGCAAACGCCGCACCGATGCTGATCGCCTTCATCCTCTGCGACCTCGGGCTGACCATCGTCATGCCCGTGATGGTCTGGAAAAAGATCATCCCGCTCAAAAACACGGCGGCGCGGATTCTGGCCACACTCTACAATCCGCTGATGATGCCGGGGATCGTCGGAAATCTCTTTACACTGCTGCCCTGGCCGCTGAATCAGCTCGACCACGGCACGGAATCCTTCGGGCATGCGCTGGTGCTGCTCCTGGGCCTGATCTTGCTGCGGGAAATGAGCAAGGCGGGAGAGCTGAAAAACGCGGAGGCTTTGGAATGAACGATACACTTGACTGGCAGCGCATTCGACATCTCTAAGGAAGGTGGGTAAATGAAATACATCGGTATGCCCATGGGAATGTGGCTGCTTTTCCACCGCTCGTTTTGTGAGGAGATGGTCGGTGTTCTCGGATTCAGCGAGTCAGCCGCGACGGAGACCGAAAAGAAAGCCCTGCCGAAATACAAGGCGATCATCTCCGGGCTGCCGGAGTTTGAGAAGGCCGACCGATTCAAAATGAACATTGTTAACTGCGCCATGCTGGCAGCTTTCTACCTGAACATGGAGCATAAGCCGACCTTGGAGCAAATGACGGAGTACTACGCCAAGGCCATGATGATCGGCCCCATGCGGGCCTTCTGCCGGATGGCAGGGAAAAAGAAGTTCAGCAAAAAGGACGTTGACGGCATGAAGGCTACGGCGGCGCTGAACGCTGCCGACCGAAACCCTTATTCCTGGAACATGGAATACCTGCCTTATCCGGATGGCAGCGGCTATGAAGCCCGCTTTTCCAGGTGCGGGATCTGCACACTGATGAAGGAGCTGGACATTGCAGAAATCGTCCCCGCCATGTGCCATCTGGACTATGCTATGAGCGAAGCGGGCGGAACGACGGAGTTCGTGCGGCAATACACACTTGCCTCCGGCAGTCCGTACTGCGACTGCGGATATAAGAAACTGAGGAGATAACAGTCATGGTTAAAACGACACTTCATATCGAAGGCATGATGTGCGGGATGTGCGAGGCGCATATATGTGACGCCATCAGGAAAGCCGTTCCTTCAGCCAAAAAGGTCTCTGCTTCCCGGAGTAAAGGAGAAGCCTCTTTTCTGACGGAAGATGCGGTGGATGCGGAACGGCTGAAAGCGGCGATAGACTCGACGGGATATACCTGCCTGGGCGTGGATTCAGCCCCCTATGAGAAGAGAGGGCTATTCGGCAGAAAATGAACGCGGTCATCACGGGGCTTCTGATCCCCTTTATCGGCACCTCAGCCGGGGCCGCCTGCGTGTTCTTTCTGAAAAAGGACCTCAAGCGCGGCTTGCAGCGAGCCCTGACCGGCTTCGCGGCGGGTGTGATGGTGGCGGCCTCCATCTGGAGCCTGATCGTCCCGGCTATCGAGCAGTCTTCCGCCATGGGGCAGCTCGCCTTTCTTCCGGCCTTCCTCGGTTTCTGGGCAGGCATCCTGTTTTTGCTGCTGCTCGATCATGTCATCCCGCATCTGCACCGGAGCATCGACCAGGCGGAGGGACCGAAGAGCCATCTGACACGGACCGCCATGATGGTCCTTGCCGTGACCCTGCACAACATACCGGAAGGTATGGCGGTGGGCGTCGTTTACGCAGGGCTTCTTAGCGGCTCGGGAAACATCACAGCGGGCGGTGCGCTGGCTCTGGCGCTGGGCATCGCCATCCAGAACTTCCCGGAGGGTGCGATCATCTCCATGCCGCTCTACGCCGAGGGCAAGAGCAAGCCGAAGTCCTTCTGGCTGGGCGTTCTCTCCGGCGCGGTCGAGCCCGTTTTCGGCGCGCTGACCGTGATCGTGGCGGGGCTGGTGGTCCCGGCTATGCCCTATCTGCTGTCCTTCGCGGCGGGAGCCATGCTCTATGTGGTCGTGGAGGAGCTGATCCCGGAGATGTCCGCGGGCGAGCATTCCAACATCGGCGTCGTGTCCTTTGCCATCGGTTTTTCCCTGATGATGGCCCTGGACGTGGCGCTGGGATAAGGGGAAAACAAATGAAATACCACATTGAGAAAAACACAGTGCAGGAGACGCTGGTCATCCCACTTTTCGGGCGGCTGGTTTGTTCCGAACGCTTCCCGGAACTATTCTCCGATCCGGCAGCAAAGCGCATCTGTGATTCGCTGGATTATGACTTCGCGGAGAAGCGGAAAAAGATGGAGTCCCCGGCGGGGCTCTTCGGCGCGCTGGAGGTGGCACAGCGGCAGTATGACCTGCGCTGCGAGGTCGAAGCATATTTGAGGGATCGCCCGAATGCCGCTGTAGTCAATCTCGGCTGCGGGCTGGACGACACCTTTTCCAAGGTGGACAACGGCCGCTGTCGGGGATATAACCTGGATTTTGCGGACGTGATCCGAGTGCGGAGCGACCTGCTGCCCACCGGGGAACGGGAAACAAATCTTGCCTGCGATCTCAACGACTTCACATGGATGGACGCGATCGACGCTTCAAACGGCGCGGTATTCTTCGCCGCCGGGGTGTTCTACTACTTCAAAACCGAGGACGTCAGGCATTTGTTCTCTGCCATGGCAGAGCGCTTCCCCGGCGCGGTGCTGGCCTTTGACTCCTGCAACGAGCGAGGCGCGAAGCTGATGCGGAAGACCTGGCTCAAAGAGGCCGGGATCACCGATGTGAGCGCCTTCTTCTCTCTTGAAAATGAGAAAGAGTTGGAGTCTTGGAGCGATCATTTCGCCGCTGTGACTGCAAAGAGCTACATGCGGGGCTACCGGGATATTTATAAGAACGTGGGGCTTTTTCACAAGCTGATGATCCGCTTCTGCGACAGTCTGGTGAAGATGAAGATCGTGAAGATCGTTTTCGGAGGATAAGCGAATGACCCGGAAAGAACAGATCAAAAGCGCATATAAGCTGACGGGCGGTCATGCCAGCTTCTATGACGGGATGATGACATATTCCACGCTTGCCGGAAAGGCGATCTGCCGGATCGTCTGGAACATGGACGGAGACAAGAACCTCCGGTACCTGGAAAAAGCGCTGTCGGGGATTCCGGAAGATTTCTCCGGGAAGCTGCTGGAGGTGCCGGTCGGAACGGGCGTGCTGACCATGCCGGTCTACAAAGATCTCCCGGAGGCGGAGATCACCTGTCTGGACTACTCCGCCGCCATGATGGAAACGGCGCAAAAACGCGCCGAACACGCCGGGATCAATAATATCACCTTCGTGCAGGGGGACGTTGGCGCGCTGTCCTTTGAGGATGAGAGCTTCGATATCGTCCTCTCCCTGAACGGCTTCCACGCTTTTCCGGACAAGGAAGCGGCCTGGCGCGAAACATACCGCGTATTGAAGAAGGGCGGGACCTTCTGCGGCTGCTTCTACATTCAGGGCGGATGCAAACGGACCGACCGGTTCATCAAAAAGCTGTATGTTCCGAAGGGCTTCTTTACCCCACCCTTTGAGACGGAGGACAGCCTGCGCCAACGTTTGACAGGCATGTATGAGGAAGTCTGCGTGTCTTCCGTGGAAGGCATGGGCTGCTTCCGCTGCAGAAAGTGAGGTCGAGAGATGGCAAGGAAAGATTCGGACCATCAGAAAAAGTCCATGAGCCTGCTGTTTCGCGGTAAGGCAATCTTCAAGCCTCTGAACACCGGACGCATCGACGAGCATGTCGCCTGTGTGCGTGAGTGGGTCGCCAACATCTACTTTTACACGAAGAACAACGTCACGATCATGATCGACGCGGGCTATAACTACGCCCGGCTGCGGGAAAAGATGGGCTGGCTAGACATCGATCCGTCGACCATCCAACATATTCTGATCACGCACCAGGACACAGACCACGTCGGCGCGCTGGAGACGGACAGCGAGCAGCTTTTCCGCGACGCCATCGTCTATATCGGCGAGATCGAGAACCGCTATCTCACCGGCGAGACGCGGAGAAAAGTATTCCACGGGCTATATAAATTGCCAATGGTCAGGATGGAGAACAAAAAGGCCCTGCTGCGCGACGGCGAGGTCTTTCAGATCGGCGATATCAAGATCGAGTGCCTGCTGGTCCCCGGCCACACCTGGGGCCACATGGTCTATCTCATTGACGACGAGTACCTTTTCACCGGCGACACGATCTGGTTCGGGGCGGACGGAGGCTACAGCTTTATCGCCACGCTGGCCGAGGACAACAAGCTGGCGGTCCGTTCGCTGGAAAAGCTGGAGAAGGAACTCCGCAGACGAAACAAACCTCTGAAGATCATCACCGGGCACACAGGCTGGACGGACGATCTCGACTTTGCATTCCT
>JAFWMS010000013.1 GCA_017545535.1 Clostridia bacterium
GCGCCGTTGGGGCCGATGACGGACACCAGCTCCTTGTCCTCCACCTTCAGAGAGATGCCGTGGAGGACCTCCATCATGCCGTAGGATACGAATAAATCTTTGATTTCCAGCATTGCTTTAGTCCTCCTCTCCCAGGTAAGCCTCGATGACCTGCTTGTCGTTCTTGACCTCCTCGGGGGTGCCTTCGGCGATCTTCTTGCCATAGCTCAGCACGGTGATGCGGTCGCAAACCTTCATGGTGATAGGCAGATTGTGCTCGATGAGCACGATGGACTGCCCCTCGGCCTTGAGCTGCATCACCAGGGCGGTGATCTCGTTGATGGCGAAGTTGGAAAGGCCCGCGCAGGGCTCGTCCAGCATGATGAGCTTGGGCTCCGTCACCAGGGCCCTAGCGATCTCCAGGCGCCTCAGATACCCCAGCGACACGTCGGAAGCCTTCTTGTTGGCCACGGACTCCAGGCCCACCCGGCGGATGACCTGCTCCACCTTGTCCTCTACAGCCTTGGTCTTGGCCTTGTGGAAATAGGAGGCGATGCCGGTGTACTCCTGGACGCCGGCGGCCGCCACCACGTTGTCGAAGATGGTGAGGCCGACCAAGGGCTTGGAGATCTGGAATGTGCGGGCGATGCCCTTCTTGGCCATCTCATGGGCCGGGGTCCCCTGGACCTCCTTGCCCTCGAATATGACCTTGCCCGCGGTGGGGGTGTACACGCCGCAGATGGCGTTGAAGAGGGTGGTTTTGCCGGCGCCGTTGGGGCCGATGATGCCCAAGGTCTCCCCTTCATAGATGGAAAGGTCGAAGCCGTCGATGGCCTTGAGGCCGCCGAAGTACATCTTCAATCCTTCGATGCGCATCAGTTCCTTCATGCCTGCTCCCCTCCTTTCACGGACTCCACGATGAGATCGGCCCGGGTCTTCTTCTTCGGGAACAGCTTCCGCCAAAGCTTGGTGAGAGCGTTCCACAGGGGCGAATCCTCGCCGATGAGGCCCTGGGGCATGAACCGGACCATGAGCACCAGCAGCAGGCCGTAGACCAGCTCCCGATAGTCCTTGGCAAAGCGCAGGATCTCCGGGAGGGAGGTGATGAGCAGCGCGCCGAAGATGGGGCCCCGAATGGTGCCGAGGCCTCCGATGACCACCATGGACACCACCTGGATGGAGACCACGAAGGCGAAGTCGGAGGCGGAGATGAAGCCCATGCGGTGGGCGTAGATGCCGCCGGCCAAACCCGCGAAGGCGGTGCCGATGGTGAAGGCCAGGATCTGGTACTTGCTCACGTTGATGCCGAAGGACCGGGCTGCGGCGGGATCGTTGTTGATGGAGGCCAGGGCCATGCCGAACCAGCTTTTACGCATCTTCACCAGCAGCAGACACAGGATGACGATGAAGACCACGGCCAGGATGAAGAATTGCTTGTTGCCCATCTTGACGCCGAAGACGACGGGCTTGGCGATGGTAAGGCCCAGGGTGCCGCCGGTGATCTTCATGCGGTTGAACACCGCCTCCATGACGAAATTGATGCCGATGGTGGTGATGGCGAGGAAGTCCGCCTGGAGCCGCAGGGAGATGACGCCCAGGACGACGCCGAAGGCGGCGGAAACGATCATGGCCGCCAGCAGGGCCAGGAAGAAGTTGCCGCCGTGGGTGGTGATGATGGCCGCCGTGTAGGCGCCGATGCCGAAGAAGGCGGCGATGCCCATCATGGCCTGGCCGGCGTAGCCGGTGATGATGTTCAACGACAGGGCCAGCAGGGTGAAGATGGCGGCGGTGGCCAGGATGGAGAAGAGATAAAACGTATTCATACCGACACCTCCTTACACCTTGTTCCTGCGCCCCAGGAGGCCCTCAGGCTTCACCAGCAGCATGATGATGAGGACCACGAAGGCGATGGCGTCCTTGGGGATGGGGATCTTGGTATAGACGGAAAGGAACACCTCCGCGATGCCGATGACGAGGCCCGCGATGACGGTGCCCAGGGGGTTGCCAAGGCCGCCCAGCACGATGATGGCCAGCATCTTATAGGAGGGCACCTCCCCAAGGGCCGGCGTGATGTTGTTGTAGAGGATGCCGGTCATGATGCCCGCGGCGGCCGCGAAGCCGTAGCCCAGGATGTAGGACAGGGCCATGGCGTTGTTGGTGTTGACGCCGCAGACCAGGGCGATCTCCCGATCCCCGGCGGTGGCCCGCCAGGCAAGGCCCAGCTTGGTCTTGTTGAGGATGAACCACAGGATGGCCAGCAAGATGGCCGTGAGCACGAAGATCATCAGCCAGGCGGGCTGGATGGTGACCTTGCCCACCCGGATGACCTCCATGGGGAATTTCAAGTTGTAGGCCTTGGAGTTGGGGCCGCAGATGAGCCGGACCGCGTCCGAGGAGATGGTGAACAGGCCCACCGCCGCCACCAGGGGGATGATGGACAGGGTCCGGGGCTTGGCCAGGATGGGGGAATAGATGGCGCGCTGGAGGAAGATGCCCAGCAGGCCCACCACCAGCATGGAGACGAGGAACGCCAGCACGATGCTGCCGGTGGCGTAGTAAACGTACCAGCCCACATAGGCCCCTACCAGATAGGCGCCGGCGTTGGCGATATCCAGGATCCCCAGGATACCGTAGATCAATGTGGCGCCCATGGCGGTCAGCGCATAGAGGCTGCCGATGGTCAGTGCGTTGATCAGCTGTTGAAGGAACATGGTTTTCTTTCTCCCCTACGTTCAATCAAAAACAGCGGAGATGCCTTTTGGCACCTCCGCTGTCCGGGATACGGTTTTACACGGATGGAACTGCCGGAAAGGACGAAGCTGCGTTCTTACGCGGCGCCATCAATAGTTGGCGGGATCGATGATCTGAGCATCGTCCACCACTCCGAAGTAGTGATACTCACCATTGGTCACCAGCTGGACCTGGATGGGCTTCACGGCGGAACCCTCGGCGTTGTAGTAGAGCAGGGTGCCGGTGACGGTGTCGAAGTTCTTCATGTTGGCGATGAACTCCTTCATGGCCTGGGTGTCGGTGCCCACGTTCTTCATGGCCTCGAAGAGGACTTGGAAGGCATCGTACACGGAAGCGCCCACCATGTCGGGCTCTTTGTTGAACTCCTCGCGGTAGTTCTTGATGTAGGCCTGGGTCTGCTCGTTCTGGTCGTCACGGTTCATGTTGGTGGTGATGTAGAGGCCGTTCGCATACTCCTGGGCGATCTCCAGCAGCATCCAGGAGTCGGCGCCCTCGGTGCCCAGCACGGGGATGTTCAGGCCCTGCATGCCCACCTGACGGAGGACCTCGGCGGCCTGCTCATAGTAGTTGACGGAGTAGATGAGGTCCGCACCGGAAGCGCCGGCGGCGGTGACCAGGGAAGTCATGTCGCTGTCCTTGATGGACACGCCCTGCTCATAGACCACCTGCACGTTGGGATAATCCTTCTCGAGCTTGGCCTTGAAGGCGTTGACCTGGGTGGTGCCGAAGTCGAGATCCACGTAGATGATGGCGATCTTGGTGGCCTTGAGCTGCTCCGCGGCGACCACGGCGGCGCCGGTGGCCTGGACCGCACCGGGGAAGGACTGGGAGAAGATGAGATCACCGGCGCCGGTCACATCGGGATGGACGGCGTAGGCGGAGACCATCAGCTTGCCCGCTTCCTGGAAGATGGGGGCAGCCACCTTGGTGGGGCCGGAGTAGGAGCCGGAGACCACGGCGGCGATGGAGTTGTCGCCGGCGAACTTCTCAGCGATGTTGGCGGCCGCAGTGGTATCAAGGCCGTCGTCGAGGTCGACCAGCTCAACGGGGGTGCCGTTGATGCCGCCGTTCTCGTTGACCAGCTTCACAGCCAGCTTGGCGGAGTTGAGGGCGGACTCGCCGTCAGCGGCCGCGGAAGGGGCGGTGACGGGGGCGAAGAAACCGATCTTGATGGTGTCGTTCGCAGCTTCAGCCACATGGCCGGTGAAGACAACGAGGGAGAGGATCATCAGCAGCGACAGAGTAATGGACAACGCTTTTTTCATCATTAAAACCTCCTGTTGTATTTCAATTTCATTATAATCCCCAGACTTAAAAAATCAAGTAATTAATCGGAATATGTTTCTTTTTTCGGAAAAATCCACGCCCACCCTAATTTTGTTAGAGATGGGATGGGATCCTTGGAGAAATCCGGCCCGGTCCCATTTCGGGGCCGGGCCGACAGCGTTCCGTATTAGCGATAGATGGGGTATTTCTCGGTGAGCTTGACCACTTCGCCGCGGATATACTCCTTCTGGTTGTCGAAGTCGCGGATAGCAAGATCGATGAGCTCCGCCAGCTTCTCCATGTCCGCTTCCTTCAGGCCGCGGGTGGTGACGGCGGGAGTGCCGATGCGGATGCCGGAGGTGACGAAGGGGCTCCGGGGCTCGCCGGGCACGGTGTTCTTGTTCACGGTGATGTAGACCTCGTCCAGGCGGTTCTGCAGCTCCTTGCCGGTGACGTCCAGACCGATCAGGTCCAGCAGCATCAGATGGTTGTCGGTGCCGCCGGAGACGATTTTCTGGCCACGGGCCATGAGGGCGTTGGCCAGGGCCTTGGCGTTTTTGACCACCTGCTCCTGGTAGGCCTTGAACTCAGGCTTCAGCGCCTCGCCCAGGGCCACGGCCTTGCCGGCGATGACGTGCATGAGGGGGCCGCCCTGGATGCCCGGGAAGATGGCCTTGTTGAAGTTGAACTTATCGGCAGCTTCCTTGTTGGCCAGGATCAGGCCGCCGCGGGGCCCGCGCAGGGTCTTGTGGGTGGTGGTGGTGACCACATCGGCATAGGGGAAGGGGCTGGGATGGACGCCCGCGGCCACGAGACCGGCGATGTGGGCCATGTCCACCATGAGCACCGCGCCCACCTCGTCGCAGATCTCCCGGAACTTGGGGAAGTCGATGATGCGGCAGTAGGCGCTGGCACCGGCCACGATCAGTTTGGGACGATACTCCAGAGCCTTGGCCCGGACGTCGTCATAGTCGATGATGCCGTTGGCGTCCACGCCGTAGGAGACGCACTTGAAATACTTGCCGGACATGTTCACGGGGCTGCCGTGGGTCAGATGTCCGCCACTGGAAAGGTCCATGCCCATGAAGGTGTCGCCGGGATTCAGCACGGCGAAGAACACGGCCATGTTGGCCTGGGCGCCGGAATGGGGCTGGACGTTGGCATAGTCGCAGCCGAACAGCTTCTTGGCCCGCTCGATGGCGATGTTCTCCACCACGTCCACGCACTCGCAGCCGCCGTAATACCGCTTGCCGGGATAGCCCTCCGCGTATTTGTTGGTCAATACGCTGCCCATGGCCATCATGACCTCCTCGGAGACGATGTTCTCCGAAGCGATCAGTTCCAGGTTCCTGCACTGCCGATCGAATTCGGCCTGCATCGCCTCGCCCACTTCCTTGTCATAGCAGGTGATTCTTTCCAAAGATTCCTTCAGCATGTTTCTTCCTCCGTTTTATATTTTATTTCAGACAAAACGTCCAATTTCCAAAGGGGGTTCCGCATGTGCACTGTACCATGCGGCAAAGGGAAAGTCAAGCTTGGGTTCGGGGCTCGATTTCAGCTTCAGCAGCCGCCTTCCCGGGCATAGATTCGATCCTCCGTAAACACCTGCTCCACGGGCTGATCCCAGGCGTCCGCCGGGATCTCGTCCACCTTTTGGGCCTCGAACGCCACCATGACGATCCGGGCGCGGGTGCACTTGGGCAGGAACCGATCGTAGTAGCCGCCGCCCATGCCCATGCGCCGGCAGGCTGGATCAAAGGCGGTGCCGGGGCAGACCACCAAATCGATGTCCTCCGGCTGCACCTGCTCCGACAGGGTCCGCACTGGCTCCCGGATGCCGTATGCGCCGGTCTGCCAGGCCCCGGGGACCATGGCGATCATCTCTGTCCGGCTGAGGCACAGGGGATAGCAGAAGCACTTTCCAGCGGCCGCCGGATGCTCAAGGAGGCTGTCCAAGGACAGCTCCCCGGCCACATGGTCGTAGATCATCACGGTCCGGGCCGATCGAAAGAGGGGGCTTTCCGCCAGCCGGGCCACGGCCCGGGCAGACCGCTCCGCCCGCTCCTCCGGGGTCAGGGCGTTCCGGGCCTGGATCATCCGCTTGCGCAGGGCCTTGCGGCGGGCCTGCCGCTCCGCGGCCTGTTCGGGGGGCTCCGGCAGGGGTGTCTCCATCGCCGTCATGTCACGACTCCCGGGCGGCAGCGCGGCGCGCCGCCTCTACCACATGGCTGCACAGCACCGCCGTGGTAACGCTGCCCACGCCGCCGGGGACGGGGGTCAGGGCGGCCACCACCGGCTCCGCCTCCTCAAAGCGCACGTCGCCGCAAAGCTTTTGCTTCGCCTCGTTCCAGCCGATGCCCACGTCCACCAGGATCTGGCCCGGCCGGACGAAGGCTTCGCCCACGCTCTCCATCTGCCCGGAAGCGGCCACCAGGATGTCGGCCTCCCTGGTGATGGAGGGCACGTCCACCGTGCGGGTGTGACAGACGGTGACGGTGGCGTTGGCGTGCATGAGCATCATGGCCACCGGGCGTCCGATGACCAAGCTTCGGCCGATGACCACCGCCCGCTTGCCCTTGGGGTCCACGCCGTAATACTTTAAGATCTCCATGGCGGCCTGGGCGGTACAGGGGGGGAACCCCAGGGCGGTGTTGGTGAACACCCCCGCCAGGGAGCCGTCGGTGCAGCCGTCCACGTCCTTGGCCGGGGAAAGCATCCGCCGGGCCTTCTCCCCGTCCAGCTGCTTGGGCAGGGGACGGAACATGAGGATGCCGTGGACGGCGGCGTCGCCGTTCAGCGCCTCCAGGGTGCGAAAGAACGTATCGCTGTCCACGTCCTCGGGCAGGACCACGTTCTTCACGGCCACGCCCACCTTCTCGCAGCGCTTCATGGCGCCCCGCTCATAGGACAGATCGTCGTCCCGGGCTCCCACCCGCAGGATGGCCAGCGTGGGGACGATGCCCCGCTCCTTCAGGGCGGCCACGTCGGCAGCCGTCCGCTCGCTGAGCGCCGCCGCCACGGGGGCGCCCTTCCAAATCTCTGCCATCAGCAAAACCTCCTGTAAATCGTTTGAATGATCTCCCCGGCCAGGGCGCCGTACCGTTCCAGCTTCCCATCCACATGGGCGTTGACGGCCTCGGCATAGGGCCGGTCCTTCATGAGCTTCGTGTTGACCTTCACGTTGATCGCCGCCCCGTACAGCGCTCCGGCGCACAGGGCCGCGCCGGTGGCGGCGTCGGAGACGACCAGGGGGCTCCCCTTCTCGGCGAAGGCCTGCTGGAGCTCGATGGCTTCACAGCACAGGTCGAAGACCTCCAGGGGCGCCGCGGCGGCGTCTTTCAAACACCGCTCCATCACTTCGCTGCGGGTGGGGTCGTCCTTGGGCAGCCGATAGGCCCGGCTGAGGGGCTCGAAGGCCTCCATGTCCTTCTCCACGCACCGAAGCAGCTCGAGGCGCAGGGCCTGGGCTCTGTCCATGAGGCCCCGGAGCTCCTCCTCCGCCTCCGCAAAGGCCGGCTTGCCCACGGTGAGCTCCCCCACCATGTCGGCCAGGGCCGCGCCCACGGCCCCCGCCAGGGCGCTGGCGCTGCCGCCCCCCGGCACAGGCGCGGGGGAAGCCAGTCCCTCGGTGAACTCTATAAGGCTGCTGTTCAACCAATCCATGCGCTGCTCCTTTCCTGCCGCCATCCTCACAAAAGCTCCGGCGGCACCGGCAGATCCTTCATGCGGAACAAGGTCTTGAGTTCCATGGTGGTGCGGGAGTCCCCGAAGGTCTTGATGCGGCTCAACAGCTCATCCAGCTCGTTGGCGTCCTTGACGGCAAAGCGCAGCAGGGCGTTGTAGGTGCCGATGAGATGATGATGCTCCGTAACGGCGGGGTGCTCCTCGCAAAAGACGCAGAAGGCGCCGTACTTCTCCGGTTCCGGGGCGGCCATGATGTAGCCCGTGACGGCACAGTTGAGCCTTGTCCGGTCGATCTCGATGCCGTAGCTGCGGATCACCCCTTCGTCCTCCATCTTGCGGATCCGTTCGGACACCGAAGGGGGCGTGAGGCCCACCTGCTCGCCGATGGCCCGGAGGGTGATGCGGCAGTCCGCCTGTAAGAGGTTCAGGATCTTGTAGTCGGTGGCGTCCATGGCGCTGTCCTTTCTGTTTTTTTAGAGGGCCTTCCCGTTTTTGATCACGGTCCGGACCAGATTGCTGCCCATGCGGTAACAGATGTAGTTGAGGTCCGGGGCGTCCCAGATGACCAGATCCCCCTGCTTGCCCACCTCCAGGGAGCCCAGCTTGTCCGCCCGGCCGATGGCGGCGGCGCCGTTCAAGGTGACGGCGGTGAGCACCTCCTCGGGCGTCATCCTGTATTTGAGACAGCCCAGATTGATGACGAACTGGAGGTTCAAGCTGGGGCAGGACCCGGGGTTGAAATCCGAGGCCATGGCCACGGGCACGCCCGCCTGGATCATGGCCCGGGCGGGGGCGAAGGTGGACCCCAGATAGAAGCTGGTGGCCGGCAGCAAACAGGCCACGGTCCCGGCCTTCGCCATGGCGGCGATGCCCTCGGGGGGACAGACGATCAGATGCTCGGCGGAGATGGCCCCCACCTCTTCGGTCAGCTGAGAGCCGCCGATGGGATCGATCTCGTCGGCGTGGATCTTGGGAACAAGGCCCCATTCCTTCCCCGCCTCCAGGATGACTTGGGACTCCGCGGCGGAGAAGACCCCCGTCTCACAGAACACGTCGCAGAACTCGGCCAAACCGGCCTTCGCTACGGCGGGGATAGCCTCCTCGCACAGCAGGCGGATGTAGGCCTCCCGGTCTTCCTTATACTCCGTGGGCACGGCGTGGGCCCCCAGGAAGGTGGGGACGATGTCCATGGGATGGTCTTCGCCCAGACGGCGGATGACCCTGAGCTGTTTGAGCTCGTTGTCCATATCGAGGCCGTAGCCGCTTTTGGCTTCCACGGTGGTGACGCCGAGAGCGAGCATCTCATCCAGAGCTTCTTTGGCCTTGTCGTAGAGCTCGTCCTCGGTGGCCTGACGGGTGGCGTTCACCGTGGAGAGGATGCCGCCGCCCATGGCCAGGATGTCCAGATAGGTGGCGCCGTGGAGCTTCAGCCCCAGCTCGTTCTGCCGCCAGCCCCCGAAGATGAGGTGAGTGTGGGCGTCCACCAGGCCGGGTGTGACCAGCTTGCCGCCCGCGTCGATGATCTCGGCATCCGCTATCGAAGGAGTCCCGGTGCCGATTTGGGCGACGATCCCGTCCTCGATCAGCACATAGGCGTCCTGCAGCACCCGGATCTGGCCCTGGTCAGCCCCCCTGCGGGCGGATTTCCCCTCAGGGGTGGCCAGCATGCCGATGTTTTGGATCAATAGTCTCTGCATATGGCGATCCTTTCCAAGAAGAGAAGGCATGCGCCCTCTCCCCTTCGTTCCGGCTCAGTTTTTCAGGCTCTTCATGGCCTCGGCCACCACGTCGTCGCTGGCCACGTAGGGCAGGGTGATGTGGTCCTTGCCGGCGTAGAGCTTGTTGTATTCGGCCGCGGTGGTCATGGCGTTCTCGTTCCGGGCCCAGCTGCGGCGGGCCACGCCTACCATGGTGTCCCAGGGCATGGCCATGCGCAGGATGGTATCCACCCGCTCGGAGCCGTCCAGCACCATGCCGAAGCCGCCGTTGATGGCCCGGCCGATGCCGGTGCCGCCGCCGTTGTGGAGGGCGATATAGCTCATGCCCCGGGCCGCGTTGCCCGCGTAGCACTGGGTCGCCATATCGGCCATGATGTTGGAACCGTCCTTGATGTTGGAGGTCTCCCGGAAGGGAGCGTCGGTGCCGCCGGTGTCGTGGTGATCGCGGCCCAGGATCACGGGGCCGATCTCCCCGTTGCGGACCATCTCGTTAAACTTCAGGGCGATGTTCATGCGGCCCATGGCGTCCTGATAGAGGATGCGGCACTGGGTGCCCACCACCAGCTTGTTCTTCTTGGCGTCCCGGACCCAGACGTAGTTGTCGTAGTCCTGGTAGCGGCGATTGTGGGTCTTGATGTACTCCGCGGCGGCCGCGTCGGTCTTGTCGAGATCCTCCGGCTTCCGGCTAAGGCAGCACCAGCGGAAGGGACCGTAGCCGAAGTCAAAGAGCTGGGGCCCCAAGATGTCCTCCACGTAGGAGGGGAACACGAAGCCGTCCAGATCGTTCTCCCCGTTCTTGCAGACGCTCTTCACGCCGGAATCGTAGACGGCCTTCAGGAAGCTGTTGCCGTAGTCGAAGAAGTAGGTCCCCCGCTCGTGGAACTTGCAGATCATCTCGTAGTGATGATGGAGGGACTTGTCCACCCACTTGCGGAAGGTGTCGGGGTCCTTGTCCAGCATCTCGGTGCGCTGGGCGAAGGTCAGGCCCTGGGGGCAGTAGCCGCCGTCGTAGGGCACGTGGCAGGAGGTCTGGTCACTCATGAGATCCACATGGACGTTCTTCTCATAGAGATACTCCAGCAGGTCCACGATGTTGCCGTTGTAGGCCACGGCGCAGGGCTCCCCCGCCTTCTGGTGGTCGAGGGCGATCTTCACCGCTTCCTCGAGACTGGCGGTCCGATGGCTCACCCAGCCCTGGGTGTAGCGGGTGTCGATGCGGGAGTCGTCCACCTCGGCGATGATGGCGGCGGCGCCGGCGATCATGGCCGCCTTGCCCTGGGCGCCGCTCATGCCGCCCAAGCCCGCGGAGATGAAGAGCTTGCCCGCCAGGTTCTTGTCGTTGGGGATGCCCAGCTTCAGCCGGCCCGCGTTCAAGAGGGTGTTGAAGGTGCCGTGGACGATGCCCTGGGGCCCGATGTACATCCAGCCGCCGGCGGTCATCTGGCCGTAGTTGGCCACGCCCAGGGCCGCCGCCCGGTTGAAGTTCTCCTGATCGTCGAAGGTGCCCACCATGAGGCCGTTGGTGATGATGACCCGGGGGGCCAGCTTATGGGAGTGGAAGAGGCCCAGGGGATGGCCGGACATGACCACCAGGGTCTGCTCGTCGGTGAGGGCCTCCAGATATTTCTTGATGAGGCGATACTGCATCCAGTTCTGGCAGACCTGGCCGGTCTCGCCGTAGGTGGTGAGCTCGTAGGGGTACAAAGCTACGTCGAAGTCCAGGTTGTTGTCGATCATGACCTGGATGGCCCGGCCCTCGATGCAGTTGCCCTTGTATTCGTCGATGGGCTTGCCGTAGAGCTTGCCGGCGGGGCGGAAGCGGTAGCCGTAGATGCGGCCGTGCTCCTCCAGCTCCTGGGCGAACTCCTTGGCCATCTGGGCGTGATGGTCGGGATGGATGTACCTAAGGGCGTTCTTGATGGCCAGGGCCTTGTCGGCCTCGGTCATATGGGATTCCCGGCGGGGCGCCCGGCGATAGCCCGGCTCCAGGGGGGGATACTCAGGAAGCTCATAGTCCAGATGAATGGTCATTGCCTGATCCGCAGGATCGAACATGGATACGTCCTCACTTTCTTATGTTTTTCGGGAAAGAGGCCGCTTGGCTCCTCCCCCTTCCTATCTTGTATTATACCGCGCATGTGATATAATAAAAAATATTTCATCGGTATTTTTGCAATACTTTTTGAGTATGGAGGCTAAAAATGACCATTCGACAGCTGGAATACTTCTGCGCGGTGGTGGAGGAGGGCAGCGTGTGCGGCGCCGCCCGCAAGCTCCACGTGGCCCAGCCCCCCGTTTCCCGGCAGATCGGTCTCATGGAGCAGGAGCTGGGGGTGGTGCTCTTCCACCGGGGCAACAAGGGCATGCAGCTCACGGAAGCGGGGGAACGCCTCTATCAGCAGGGGCGGCAGTACATCGCCGACATGGGCCAGCTGACGGAACAGGTCCGCTCCCTGGGGACCGGGGTCCGGGGCATGGTCCGGGTGGGCCTTCTCTATTCCACCGTGCCCTACGCCCTGCCCTTTTTGCGGGCCTATCGGGAAGCCTACCCCCAGGTGGAGCTGTATATCCGCCTGGGCACGCCCCAGGATCTGATCGCCGATCTCAACCGGGGGGATCTCAACGCCCTGTT
This sequence comes from Clostridia bacterium, assembly GCA_017545535.1. Lineage (GTDB taxonomy): Bacteria > Bacillota > Clostridia > Christensenellales > CAG-138 > RUG472. The sequence continues at coordinate 12,031 of JAFWMS010000013.1, forward strand.
CCTCCGGGCGGGGGTCCAAGAGACCCTGGGTCTGAGCGGCCGCATATTGGGGCAGGACGCCCTCAAGCTCATCGTCACCGCCCGCACGGACCCGGCGCCGGAGCTGGACACCATCCCCCTGGAGCGGCTCCGGGGGGTGCCCATGTGCCTGCTTCGAAGCGACGACCTCTGGGGCTATACCGACGCCCTGGTGAAGGAATGTCAGCGGTGCGACTTCTCCCCCAACATCGTCTGCCAATGCTACGACACCCCCATGGCCATGCAGCTGGTCCAATCCGGGTTCGGGGTCAGCTTCCTGCCGGAGAGCATCGTGAAGACCATGCCCCGATCCGGCATCTACGCCAAGGCCATCCAGGGCCTGTCCGAATGGTTCTACGTGGTCCTGGCCTATGACACGAACGCCTACCATTCGGGCAGCGTGGAGCGGTTCCTGCACTTCAAAGAAGAGGGTGTTTCGGCCTAAATACCTTAAAAAATTAGGCCCGAAAAGAAAAGAAGCGAACGGCGCCCGTTTACAGGCCCGATCGGATATGCTATCCTACTTTCGACAATGGAAACCCCCGCATCTGCGGAAAAAATGTATCATATTCAGGAGGTAACCAATATGGCAAAGCTCGTAGAGACCATCCCCAATTTCAGCTGCAGCAAGGAAAAGGACGAAGCCGCCTATAACGCCCTCGTCAACACCGCCAACAGCGTCCCCGGCTGCACCCTGTTCGACGCCCAGACCGACGGCAACCACAACCGCTGCGTCTTCACCCTCATCGGCAACCCTGAGGCCATCGAGGAGGTGGCCTTCCAGCTGACCAAGACCGCCTCCGAGGTCATCGACATGAACAAGCATCACGGCGAACACAAGCGCATGGGCGCCACCGACGTGATCCCCTTCGTGCCCCAGAAGGACGTGACCGTCCAGGAGTGCATCGACATGAGCAAGCGGGTGGCCCAGCGGATCTGGGACGAGCTCAAGATCCCCTCCTTCCTCTATGAGGACAGCGCCACCCGGCCCGAGCGTCGGAATCTGGCCACTTGCCGCAAGGGCGAGTTCGAGGGCATGCCCGAGAAGCTCCTGCAGCCCGAATGGGCTCCCGACTACGGCGAGCGGAAGATCCACCCCACCGCCGGCATCACCGCCATCGGCGCCCGGATGCCTCTGGTGGCCTTCAACTGCAATCTGGAGACCTCCGACGTGGAGATCGCCAAGAAGATCGCCAAGGTCATCCGCGGTTCCTCCGGCGGCTTCCGCAGCTGCAAAGCCATGGGCTTCATGCTGGAGGATCGGGGCATCGCCCAGGTGTCCATGAACATGGTCAACTATGAGGACACGCCCCTCTACGTCGTATACGAGCTCATCCAGTCCCTGGCCGAGCGGTACGGCACCCGGGTCATCGAGAGCGAGATCGTGGGCCTGACCCCCGCCAAAGCCCTCATCGACTGCGCCGAGTTCTATCTCAAGGCCAAGGATTTCGACTGCAAGAAGCAGGTGATGGAATACCACCTGATCGACATGAACAACTGAGAAAGGGCAGCACCATGAAGCTTGCAGACATGACCGTCACCCAGTTCGTGGATACCGTGGCCTCCGACGCCCCCGCCCCCGGCGGCGGCTCCGTGGCCGCTCTGGCCGGCTCCATCGGCGCGGCTCTCACCGCCATGGTGGGGAATCTGACCCAGGGCCGGAAGAAGTACGCCCAGTACGCCGACTTCGCCGTCCAGGTGGAGCAGAAGGGGAACGAGCTCAAAACTCAGCTCCTGGACGTGATGGACCGCGATACGGAGGCCTTTATGCTGGTGAGCAACGCCTTCGCCATGCCCAAGGCCACCGACGAGGAGAAGGCCGCCCGCTCCGCCGCCATCCAGGCGGGGCTCAAGGCCTGCACCAAGACCCCCATGGAGATGATGGAGCTTTGCGCCAAAGCCGCCCGTCTGGCCACCGATTTTTCGGAGAACGGCTTCAATGACTCCTCCGCCAGCGATTTGGGCGTAGCTTTCCTCAGCCTGTCCGCCGCCATCCGGGGGGCCTGGCTCAACGTGCTCATCAACGTCTCCTCCATCAAGGACCAGGCCTTCGCCGACGAGTATCGGACGAAGGGCCAGGCTCTGCTGGACGAGACCCTGCCCCTCTGCGACGCGGGATATGAGAAGATCCTGGGCATGGTGAAATGACCGTTTCCCGCCTGACTTCCAATGACTATCGGACCAGCCGCTGGTCCGGCGGCGAGACCACGGAGCTGGTGATCTGGCCCCGGGATGCCGTCTACGGGCAGCGGGACTTCCTGTTTCGGGTGAGCTCCGCCACGGTGGAGCTGGAAGAATCCACCTTCACGGCCCTGCCGGACTACCACAGGCTCATCGCCACCTTGGAAGGGACCATCACCCTTCGCCACGACGGCGGCGCGCCCCTGACGCTGGCGCCCTATCAGGTCCACGCTTTCGACGGCGGCAGCGAAACAGTCTCCCTGGGCCGGTGCCGGGACTTCAATCTGATGCTCCGCAAGGGCAAGTCTGTCGGCTCCCTCACCGCGCTGACGGCCGATGCAAAGCCCCTCTCGGTGCCCCTGGACCAGGCGACAGCCTTCGCCCTCCTCTTCTGCGCCGAGGGCCGTTGCACCGTGACCGTGGACGGTGTTGCCTACGGCCTGTCCTCCGGAGAAAGCCTTTTTCTGGAGGCCCCGGCCGCCTGCCCCTTGTCCCTCCAAGGCGCCGCCCGCCTCATGCTGGCCCAAGCGAAAATTGCATAAGGGTCCTTTCCCTTTCCAACAAAAAAGACCGTCCCCGCGGCGGTCTTTTCTGTTTGCGTGCTTCTCATCTCGATTTCGAGGAGAACATATGCTTCGCATATCCACTCTGCAAATGGTACGTCTGCGTTTTTTCACTTCCAAGAGGAAAAGGGGCTCGATCACGATCCCCTTTTGATCCTGTCAAACAGTTTTTTCATGCGGCGCGCATCGGCTTCGGTGGGCGTTTCCTTCAGCCGATAGCGGGCTTTTTCATACAGCGCCGTAAACTCGAAAAGCAGAGATGAATCGAGAAGCAGGTTCCTGTGCGCATGGCGCTGGATCTCGCCGCAAGTGTCGGTTCTGTCAAACCGCACCAGAAACTTTTTCAGGTGTCGCAGGTATTCGCCATACAGGTACCGCATGCGTTCCCGCGGATCGGCGTTTCTCCTCTTCGGCTTTCCTCTTCGGTGTGTTTCTTCCTTCTCTAGAAGCGCTTCGCGTGTTTCATTGGGATATCCGCTCCCGCGGTTTTGATTGCGCTTTTGCAGATTCCGTACCAGCTTGCTGATCTGAAAAGCAAGGATCAAAAGCAGGATCAGCGCCGCCGCGGCCAAAAAGATATAGGCGATGGTGAGGGACAGATCCTTGCCGTCAACGTAGTACCGCTCCGGCTCCCTTTCGGCAAGCTCGGTCACGGGCATTTGCCCCGGTTCAGCGGTCGCCTCCGGCGTGGGCAGCGGTTCCTCTGCCGTCGGCGGCTTTTTGCGGGCCATCAGCCGCAAAAGCAGATCCAGAAACTGCACCAAAAAGCGGGCGGCGGGCCGCAACACGTCGGTAAACAGAAAGAGTGCGGCTCTTTGCAGATACACGAAAGGATCGGCAGCGAAAACTACCGTGACGAGCGTCGCAAAAATCAGCGTATCTCGCAGCTGACGACGGGTGAACGCCCGCTCATCGACCACGCCCTCCTGGGCACGAAGGCCGCGCAAAAGCAGCACGCCGGACACGAGCAGCACGATCGCATAGGGCACGACGTTGTTCGTGGCCAGTCTCAGGATCTCGGATCGCTCTGAGACCTGCCCGTCCTGGTAGATGCCCATCAGCAGGGCAAGATAGACGAATCCGATCAGAATCAAAAGCAAAACTACCGTAAACCGATATTTGGCCATGAAATCCGCATGGGTCGTCCTGTGCCGCAAAAGCGAAAGAAACACCGCTGCCGCTGCGATCCCCATTAGATAGATTACCCAATGGATCGTCGGGCAGCGCCAAAGAGCCAGCGGGAGGAACCCCATCACCGCCGTCGCGGCGCCGATGCAGGAAAACAGCCGTTCTTTTCCATCCAGCCGCGGCAGCACGCCGGGCAGCAGGCAGAACAGCAGTCCGAAGTATAGACAGGAGAACGCCAGGAACGGCATGCCAACCCTGGCGATCAGGACAGCGAACAGCGTCAGCAATAGATATACAAGCGTCGTGGCATATGCCGTCCGGAAAAATCGGTTCATGCTTCTGCCCTCCCTTCCTCCGAAGCCTCACCGAGGGACGGCATCAATTGATCCGCAAACAGCGTGATGATTTGCCCGCGCTTGATTCCCCGCGCCTTGTTCAGCGCCCGTTCCACACGCGCATCGCAGTGGGTCGATATCAAAACGATCATTTCGCATCGATTGGCGCCGAGGCATACGGCGTGCATCAGCTCTTCAACGGAACGGATGCAGCCGTTCTGCGCGGAACCGAGGGCATACAGTATCTTTTGAAAGGATCCGCCCATTCCTCCGCTGCTGGAAAAGCCCGCAAGCTCCCCCTTGATGGCCGCATTGGTCACGAGCTCATAACCGATCCGCCGCTGCTCCAGCTGCTCGCAAACGGTCCGCGCGAGGGAAAAACAAAGTTCCTGCTGATCGATATATCCATCGAAATCCCCGTGAAGCTGCGTATCCAGCGCGATCAAAACAGATCGCTGCCAAACCGGGTCGAACCGCTTTACTACGAGCGCGTTATGCGCGGCGCTCTGCTTCCAGCTGATCTGCCGCATCGGCTCCTCGCCGGTATACTCCCGGTATCCGCAAACGGAGATCGGGTCCTCCAAAAGCTGCTTTTTCCGCGCGAGATCATCCAGCGCATCAAAAAACGTTTGGGGAAAGGGAGCGTTCTTTAGTTTTGCCGGATAAATGACGATCCGGCTGTCGTTCTCCATGCGATAGTCGTATTCGCGAAACCCGAGAAAATCTCCCGCATAAAAATCGGCATAGGAGAAGCAGTATTCCCCCCGCCGCGAGATCGACGCGCGAAGGCTGCGCTTCACCTGCTGATGCCCCCGTATCAGGACCGTGCTATAATAGATACGATGTTCCTTTGTCAGCCACTTGACGTTGAATTGTTCCGACTCCAGCACGCGTAAGCTTTTGGGAAAATGCTCCTCGATCCGGATGAAGGGAGAGGAACGCCGGCCGAGATTGGCTACGTTGCTGTGTACAAGAAACACCTCCCCCGGTTCGCAGGCACGGACCGACGGTTTACATTCGTAGCGTATGTTCCGGTGATCGCCGGCGTTGCGCAGGGAATACCATTGCAGCCCCAACGCGACCAGAATGACGACGATAAAGAAGGCCAGCATGGATTATGATCGGATCATGTTTCCGTGGGCACAGGGATAGCGTTCAGCATTTCCAGGAAGAGCGCTTCCGCTTCCGCACTGTCCACAGCGGTTCTGTAATACAGTCGATGCGTAAGCACATACGGCGCCAAAGTTTTGACGTCGTCCGGCGTAACATACGTTCGGTTTTGAAACGCTGCATAAGCGCGGGCCGCCTTCACAAGAGCGATCGTGCCGCGAGGCGAAGCGCCAATATTGAACCGAACGTCGTTTCGCGTCTTGTCTATGATGTCCATCAAATATCCCATCACCGGTTCGCTCATCTCTATCCCATCGAGCATCCCGCGCAGCTTCAGGGTTTCCCCCGCGGAAACAACCGGCTGGATCATGTCGATGATGTCCTTTGTATCGCGCCGCAGCGCGATGTCGATCTCCTCTTCACGATGCATATAGCCGAGCTTCAGCCGCATCATAAAGCGATCCATCTGCGCTTCGGGCAGCGGAAAGGTACCATAGGATTCGATCGGGTTCTGCGTGGCTGCGACCATAAACGTATCGCTCAGCTGCCGCGTTTCTCCGTCCACGGAGACCTGCCGTTCCGCCATGGCCTCCAGCAGACTCGACTGTGTTCGAGGCGTGGCGCGGTTGATCTCGTCAGCCAGCACCATGTCCGCAAAGATAGGACCGGGGCGAAACTCAAAATCACCCGTCTTCATGTTGTAAAAGTGAATGCCGGTGACGTCGCTTGGCATCACGTCCGGTGTGAACTGTATCCGTTTGAAACGGCCGCCGCAAGCCCTGGCAAACGCACGGAACAGCATGGTCTTGCCGGTCCCCGGCACATCCTCCAGGAGGATATGCCCCCCGCAAAGATAGCAGACGGTGATCAGGGTGATCTCCTGCTTTTTGCCGATAATGGCTTGCGAACAGGCTTCGACCAAACGGTCGCGATAGGAAACGAACTCCGAAACAATCATCTCTTTTCCTCCGAAATAGTGCGATCATTCATATCCTTTGCACAGGAGATCCGACGTGGTTTTTTCGCCCCCCATTATACCGTATCATGTGCTTGCATACAAGATAAACCTGACCTGACATGACCGTATCCCGGACATCGATCTGGCCAGGGACTGCAAGGGGTTCTACGGGACGGGGATTTGTCCGGTAGACTGGTGATAAAAAGAAAAGCAGAAAAAAGGCTATCAGAACATCCGCAGCCCCTTGGGCAAATGGTTTTTGAGGACGCCGCCGGCGCCCTTGCCCAGGCCCAGGGCCAGCCCCCTGTGGGTCACGGCGCACCAGCCGGAGGCATCCGTGGGCAGGGTCTCCCCGTGGAGGTATTTGAGGGCATCCGGTTCGGAGAGCTCCACCCGCTGTCGAAGCGGCACCCCTGCGGCCATGGCGAGGGCGTGGGCGGGGATGAACCGGCCCTTAGCAACCTCCCCCAAGAGCAGCCCCGCCCGTAGGAGGCGCAGGCCGTCCAGGGGGCAGGGCAGC
>JAFWMS010000014.1 GCA_017545535.1 Clostridia bacterium
CCGTACTTTTTGCGCTCCTTCATTCTGGGGTCGCGGGTCAGGAACCCGGCCTTCTTGAGCTCGGGCCGAAGGTCCGGCTGGGCCACGCACAGGGCGCGGGCGATGCCGTGACGGATGGCGCCGGCCTGGCCGGTGGTGCCGCCGCCGTAGACGTTCACGAGCACGTCGTACTTCTCGAGGGTGTTCGTGAGGGTCATGGGGGCGCGGACGATCATCTTCAGGGTCTCGAGGCCGAAATACTCCTCGAGATCGCGGCGGTTGATGGTGACGGTGCCGGTGCCGGGGACCAAACGGACGCGGGCAACGGACTTCTTACGACGCCCGGTGGCGATGAAAGCGGTTTTTGCCATAGTCGTTTCTCCTCCTTATTTGAGCACAAGCACTTCAGGCTGCTGGGCCTCGTGGTTGTGGGTGGGTCCGGCGTAGATGCGCAGCTTCTTGAGCATCTTGCGGCCCAGGGGTCCCTTGGGCATCATGCGGCGGATGGACTCGTACACCGCGAACTCGGGCTTCTTGGCGAGGAGCTCACCGTAGGTGATCTCCTTGAGGCCGCCGGGGTAACCGGTGTGATGCACATGGGTCTTGTCAGCCAGCTTGTTCCCGGTCAGGCGGACCTTGGCGGCGTTGACGATGATGACGCAGTCGCCGGTGTCCACGTGGGGGGTGAAGATGGGCTTGTTTTTACCTCTGAGAATGGCGGCTACCTGAGAGGAGAGACGGCCAAGAACCATGTCCGTCGCATCCACCACGTACCACTTGCGCTCAACGGTTTCGCCCTTTGCCATATAGGTCTTCATGGCGATTCCTCCAATGAAATATTGATACTTGCTGCCCTTTTGATCAAGCGCTGGCGGGGCTTGTGCCGCACTTCACCCAATAGGCACTTGCATATATTAACAAATGCCTTTGCCGATGTCAAGCGGATTTTTTCAGGTTTTGGCTGATTTTTTCTGTATATTTCCGAAGGGAAGCGACCATGCTGTTTCTAAGAACGAAAAAAGGAGGCGAAGGGCCTTGAACCGATCCACGTATCTCGTGTTGCTGCTGGCGCTGATGCTGCTGGCGCTGGGCATGGCGCTGGTGCTGCCGCTGTTTCGGCGGGAGAAGGCGCCCTCGGGACAGGGCCTGATCAGCGTGGACAGAACGAAGTTTTTTCCCTCCCCCTCGGGGGACGGCCCCCGCCACACCCGATTCTATCCCACGGACATGGCGGGCATAGGCCGTCAGGGCCCCGGGGATCGGGAGATACGGCGCCAGGAGGCGCTGCATCAGGAGGAGCGCTCATGAACGCGGAAGCGTATCGGAAGCGGGTGAACGAGCTGCTGCCCCGGTCGAAAACGGGGCTTCAATGCCTGAAAGCGTTCCTGGTGGGCGGCGGGATCTGCTGCCTGGGGCAGCTTATCTCTGACCTGGGGCGGACGTGTCTCGATCTCGACCGGGAGCAGGCGGGGACGCTGTGCTCCCTTTGCCTCATCTTCCTGGCGGGGCTGCTGACGGCCCTGGGAATCTTCGACAGGATCGCCGCCTTCGCCGGCGCGGGGACCGTGGTGCCCATCACCGGGTTCGCCAACTCTGTGGTGGCCCCGGCCATAGAGTTTCGCTCGGAGGGGCTCGTCACCGGCACCGCCGCCAAGCTCTTTCAGATCGCCGGGCCCGTGCTGGTGTACGGGATCGGGTCGAGCGTGATCTACGGATTGATTTTGTATTTTATTGGAACGTATTGAAAGCATGATCCTTTTTCTTGAAAGAAAAAGGACCAAAAAGAACTTTAAGAAGGAGTACAGCTCTCGTGCGAAAGGCTATACTCCTTCTTGCATTTCTCTTTTTCCGCCGCTTTTTCTCTTTAGCCTAAAGAGAAAAAGCGGCAAAAGAACAGCCCACTCCCCTACTTGCTCTTATGGTCCTCCGCCACGGCGCCGTCGTGGAAGGCGTCCAGCAGGAGCATCAGATCGTCGATCTGCTTTTGCAGCTCCCGGCCGGTGTCCGTCTCGGCGATCTTCTCCCGGCCGTCCAGCCGCTCGAACACGTTGGTGGAGGAGGCGATGTCGAAGTTCTCGGCGATGGCCCGCTCCCGGCCCACGAAGGGCTGATGGGCCACGATCCGGTAGCTGTAGGAGGTATAAATCAGCGTATACCCGGCGATGCCGGAGGTGGACTGATAGGCCTTGCAGAACCCGCCGTCGATGACGATCAGCTTCCCGCCCGCTTTCAGGGGGCTCTCCCCCTTCTTCGCCTTCACGGGCACGTGTCCGTTGATGATGTGGTTGTGGGACCCCTCCAGCCCGAACTCCCGAAGGATCTTCTCGCAGATCTCCGGCCGCTCGTAGAGGGCGTAATAGGGGTTCTTCGCCTCGGTCCAGGACGCTTCGTCTTTGATGAGCCGCCGCTCGAAGGTGGTCATCCGATCCTTGCCGAAGATGGGGCTGTTCCGGCCCGCCCACAGGAACCAGAGAAAGTCCATGCCCAACTCCCGCTCCGGGGTGCCCAGCTTATAGTAGTAGGCCCGGCGGGCGGCGGCGTCGGCATAATCCAGGAAATCCTTGCCGCTGCGGTCCACCCCGTCCAGGTTGAAGGAAAGGAAGTTCCCCTCCCTGTCCATGGGGATGCAGCCGTGGAAGAGCAGGTTCCCGTTGTAGATCTTGTAGATGCTGCCCTTGGAATAGAGGAAGCGGATGTGCCGCTGGAGCTTTTCGCTGTTGCGGAAGGAGGCGGTGAGCTGGTCGATGACGGCGTTCTCCTCCGGGGTCAGGGTATAGGGATCCCTGGGGTCCACGGTGGGGAAATCCACGTCCTCCAAAGGCCAGGTGACCCCGTCCACGGTGACGCATTTGTGCTCATAGTCGATCTTGTCCAGCAGCAGCCGATCCTCCATGCCGTACTCCGGGTGCCGCAGGATCTTCTGCCCCTCCAGCTTGAAGAGGATGACCGTGATGGCCTTGTGCATCCGGGCGGAGAGGAGCTTGTCCTTTTCCGACACGCCCAGGGCGTCCTCCCCCATGAGCTTCACGGCGAACCGGGACACGTCCGTCTTGCGATAGACCTCGTTGGCGAAGACGGACAGGGGCCGGAGGGAGATGCCGTAGCCGGTCTCCACCACCTCCAGGTTGTTATAGTGGATGGAGTTGCTGACCACGGTGGCCACCAGCGTCCGGCTGCCGGAGGCGGCACCCATCCAGAGGATGTCGTGGTTCCCCCACTGGATGTCCACGCTGTGGTGCCTGAGCAGGGCGTCCAGGATGATGTCCGCCCTCGGCCCCCGATCGAAGATATCCCCCACCAGGTGCAGCCGGTCCACGGCGGCCCACTTGATGAGCTCGCAGAGGGCCTCGATCAGATCCGGCGCCTGGCCGATGCGGATAACGGTGGAGATGATGTTTTCAAAATAATCCCGCTTGTCCAGCTCCTCCCCGTGGGTGTAGAGGAGCTCCTCGATGATATAGGCGAACCCCTGGGGCAGGGCCTTGCGGACCTTGGACCGGGTGTAGCGCTCGCTGGTGGCCCGCAGCAGCAGGATCAGCCGATGGATGGTGATCCGATACCACTCCTCCAGATCCCGGATCTGGGGCTTGAGCTGCTCCAGCTTCTCCCGGGGGTAATAGACCAGGGTGGCCAGCTGATTCAGCTCCTCCCGGGAAACGGCGTTGGAAAAGAGCTCGTCCAGCCGCTCCCGGACCACGCCGGAGCAGGAGTTGAGGATGTGCAGGAAGGCTTCATGCTCCCCATGCACGTCGGAGATGAAATGCTCGCAGCCCTTGGGCAGGTTCTTGATGGCGCTGAGGTTGATGATCTCCGTGGCCGCGGCCCGGACCGTGGGGAACATGCGCGCCAGCATCCTGAGATAGCGCAGATCGTCTTCCGAATACACGCGATGCTTTGCCATGATTCACTCTCCTTTTTTTATGATTCACTGCCTGAAAACAAAAGAAAAGGCCGCTCCTGTTCAGAGCAGCACGTCCTGGCTGGATTCTTCGCTGGCGCCCCGCTCCCGATCGTGGCTCTGCTCCCGGGTGACCTCCCAGGAGATCAGGAAGGAGATGGCCCCGTGGAGCGCCACCATGCCCGCCACGATGGCCAGCTCCAGGGGCTCCCGGATCAGCACCAGACGGATGATCTCGGCGCAGAGCATGACGATGAGGGCGATGTTCATGAACCGGGTGAGATACAGGGTGACGCCGGGCGTATGGCGGATCATCATCCAGATGGATTTGCCGCTGCCATAGAGCAGGATGCCCATGGCCACGATGTCCAGCAGCTCGATGCCCACCTGCGCGATATGGGTGGTGATGGTTGTCAGCAGTTCCACAAGGTTTTCCCTCCCCTGGCTTGATAGGGAAAGTATACCACGAACCGGCCGACCTGCGCAAGGTCTTATGCTTCGGCCGGGGCCAAAAACCGCGCGGGCGGACGGGATCGCCTCCGGTCTGAAGTATTCCCGTATTATATAGGCAGCATCCTTCCCGTGTCAGCCGGAGCCCGCCCCGTACCGTCCGGAAAAACCGTGACATTCCTGCGACACCCCGTCACCAAAGGCCGCCTTTCACCATAGTATAGCCATGCTATCTCATCTGCATGGAGGCTGCCTATGATCCCACTGTCCCGCCTGCCCATCGACCGGGAGGCCCGCATCCTGTCCCTGTCCGCCGAGGAGCCCCTGCAAAGCCGGCTCATGGACCTGGGCTTCGTGCCCGGCAGCCCCATCCGCCCCCTGTACGCCGCACCCCTGGGCGACCCCCGGGCGTACCTGGTGTGCGAGACCGTCATCGCCCTGCGCCAGCGGGACGCGGCCACCGTGGCCGTGGAGGGAGCATGACCCCCGTCATCGGCCTCATGGGCAACCCCAACGTGGGCAAGAGCACCCTGTTCAACTGCGCCACGGGCCTGAAACAGCACACCGGCAACTGGACCGGCAAGACCGTGGGCCTTCAGGCGGGCACGGCCCGGGTGGGGGATCGGACGGTGACCTTGGTGGACGTGCCGGGGACCTACTCCCTGCGGCCCGTGTCTGAGGAGGAGCGGGCGGCGGCCGCCTTCGTCACGGAGGGCCAGGCGGACGCGTACCTTGTGGTCCTGGACGGCACCAGCCTCCAGCGGAGCCTGCCCCTCGCTCTGCAGATCCTTTCCCGGCAGCCTCGGACCGCCCTGTGCGTGAACCTGTTAGACGAGGCGGAAAAGCAGGGCATCCATATCGACACCCAAGCCCTTGCAAACGCCCTGGGCGTGCCCGTGACGGGTGCCGCCGCCAGGAGCAGACAGGGCGTCGCCGAGGCCCTGAGAGGGGCCCTGTCCCTGGTGGACGGCCCCGCACCCAGGCCCGCGCCGCCGGATATCCGCGAGGGGGAATCGGAGGCGGAGGCCTGCCACCGGCGGGCGGCGGAGCTGTGCGCCCTGGCGGTGCGGCGGGCGGACGGGGGCCATCGCCTGCGGCAACTCCGGATCGACAAGCTCCTGACGGGGCGGCGGCTGGGCATCCCGGCGATGCTGCTCCTTCTGGGGCTGGTGTTCTTTTTGACGTTGAAGGGGGCCAACTACCCCTCTCGGCTGCTGGAACAGGGATTCGCCTGTCTGGAAGCCTGGCTTCGCCGAGCCCTCGTCGCCCTGGGGGCCCCCGCCTTCCTTACGGGCCTGCTCATGGACGGGGTCTTTCGTGTGACGGCCACGGTGGTGTCCGTGATGCTGCCGCCCATGGCCATCTTCTTCCCCCTGTTCACCCTGCTGGAGGATCTGGGCTACCTGCCCCGGGTGGCCTTCGACCTGGATGGATGCTTCGCCCGGTGCCACGCCTGCGGCAAGCAGGCCCTGACCGTGTGCATGGGCTTCGGGTGCAACGCCGTGGGCGTCACGGGCTGCCGGATCATCGACTCCAAGCGAGAGCGGCTCATCGCCATCCTCACCAACGGGGTCACCCCCTGCAACGGCCGCTTCCCCGCCATTTTGGCCCTGCTCACCATCTTCTTCGGCGGCGGCCTGCTGTCCGCGGGGCTTATGGTGGGGGTAGTGGCCTTCTCCCTCGGCATGACGTTGGGCCTGTCCTTCCTTTTGTCCCGCACGGTGCTGAGGGGCCAGCCCTCGGCCTATACCCTGGAGCTGCCTCCCTTCCGCCGGCCCCAGGTGGGGAAGGTCCTCGTCCGCTCCTTTCTCGACCGGACGCTGCACATCCTCCTCAGGGCGATGACGGTGGCGGCCCCCTGCGGCCTCCTCCTCTACCTGCTGGGCCACCTGCCCCTCCGGGGCCCCTCTTTGCTTGCGGGCCTGGTCCGCCTTTTGGACCCGGTGGGCCATATCTTCGGCCTGGACGGGGCCATCCTCACCGGCTTTCTGCTGGGGGCTCCGGCCAACGAGATCGTGCTGCCCCTGACCCTGCTTGGGTACGGCGCCACGGGCGTCCTGGGCCCCGAAGCAGCCTCCGGCGCCCTGGGCCCGGCCCTGATCGCCGCAGGCTGGACCCGGGGGACGGCCCTGTGCTTCCTGGTCTTTTCCCTGCTCCACTTCCCCTGCGCCACCACCCTTTGGACCATCAAAAAGGAGACCGCCTCCTGGGGCTGGTGCCTGCTGGCGGCGGTCCTGCCCACGATCTTCGGTCTCCTGTTCTGTCTGCTGCTGCGGCTTACAGCAGCAATCCTGTGATTTCGATGAGGGCCACGAAGCCCACGATCACCAGCATGAGGGCTGTGCCGCAGCCGATGCCGATCCTGTCGTTCTTCCGCGCCTCCTTGAGCGTGTCCACATAGGCGGCAAACTGCTCCACCTCCTGATCCAGATACCCGTAGTTGTTGTCCATCTCGCTTGCCTCCTCTCTTTCTGATGAGGCAAGCATACCAAAGTAATTGTCCCATTTGCAGGACTTTCGCACCGGGTCACGAATGCTTTACAAACGGGTCACGGGCGGTTCAAAAACCTTTGGGAAGGGGAGGCGCCCAGCCGGCCGACCATCCCCCCTTGACAGAGGCGGGCGAAACGTTTACAATTCCATTGACAACAAGGGCGCTGTGGGGCGCTGGAATGGAGTGAGAATCTCCGCGAGTCGGTCACTGTGATGCTGCCGAGGGAAGCTTCGGCGGATAAGTCAGATACATCCCCACGGTGTGTGAAGTACTCTGCCGAAACTGGAGCTGCTTATGCCCTGCCCATGGAGGGATCAGGTCGCGCACTCTGTTTTGGGGTGCGCTTTTTTCTTTGTTTCGGAAGGGAGGGGCCTTATGCTGACGGTAAGCTGGCTCACTGACACGGAAAACGTGGTATACGGGCGGGAGGACGAGCTGATCCCCCAGCTGGCAAAGGATCTGATGATCCCCGATCTAATGGACGCCGTGGAAGCCTTCCGGCAGGCGCCCACACGGGAGGGGCTGGTGCTCAAGGGCGGCCGCCGCTCCAGCGTCCGGCTGTTCGTCCCGGACCTCTGTTTCGACCGGCACATCGACATGGGTGAGAACGTGTGGCTGTACCTGGGGGAGATGTCCCCGGCCTACTGCGTCTACCGCCCCTGGGACGAGGAGAACGCATAAAAAATTCCCTCCCCGGCGGCTTACGGGAGATGGCCGCAAAGGGAGGGAGTCGGCCGGGGAGGGTATCTCTCCTTCCCTCCGCTGCCGACGGGATGGGCGCCGAAGCCTTTTTGGGGGGCTCGAGGCGCAAGGGCGAAGAAGCACCATGTTTCCCCGCTTCTTCGCCCATTTTTTATATCTTTTTTCAGCAGCCCTGCTTCACCCGCTCCAGCTGCCGAAGGAACGCTTCCTTCACCTCCCGGGGGGCGGTGATCTCGGCCTCCCCGTCCAAACCGAAGAGCCAGCCGAAGAACTGGGGGCTGACGGCCACGGTGGCGTGGATCTGGAAGTGGTCCTCGTCCAGGCTCAGGATGGGCACGTCCTTGCCGAAGGTGTCGATGACCACGCCGATCATCCGGTTGGAGAAGCGGAGGGTGACGGTCTGCTCCTGGCCGCCGAACATGGAGAAATTCTTGCGGGTATACTCCCCCATGTCCGTCTCCTTCAGGAGCTTCTGCCCCTCCCGGAACTTTTCCGTCACCCGGATGCCGTCCATCTTGTCCACCCGAAAGTGCTTGATCTTCCCCGCCTCCCCCTCATAGGCGATGAGATAGTAGTTCTCCTCCGCCCAGGACAGGGCCAGGGGGCTCACCCGATAGGGGCGGCCGTTCCGGCGGAACTTCTTCTCCTTGGTGACGGTGTAGGAATAGTAGCGGAACTCGATCTGTTTGTCCTCGGCGATGGCCTGGTGAATGGCGTCCACGTTGTAGTAGATGGACTCGTTCATGCTCTTGATCCGGTTCTTCACGAAAAGCTGCCGCTTCATGAGGGCCGCCTCGTGGACGCTGGTGAGGGAGGCCAGCTTCCGGATGAGCTGCATGGTCTTCCGCTCGGTGATGAACTTGCTGGACTGGACGCTGTCGATGAGGAGCTTGATCTCCGGCAGCTCGAAGTCCCGCTCCCCCACGTAGTACCCGGCGGTCCGGCCCCGGGTGCCGTGGACGTCCAGGCCGAAGGCCTGTAAGGTCTCGATATCGGAGTAGACGCTCTTGCGCTCGGCCCGGATCCCCTTTTCGGACAGGTACCGCAAAATATCCTCCATGGACAGGGGGTGCGCCTCGTCGCTCTCGTGGAGCAGGGCCTCCATGACGTACAGCAGCTTGGTCTTTTGATTGGCCGTTCTGGGCATGATCCTTACCTCCTATATGAGTCGAATGGGGCCGTCGAAGCGGATGGTCCGCTCCCGGCCGGAGTCGAAACGGATGCTGAGACATTGCTGGTCCCGGTCCACCTCCAGGACCGTGCCCTTGCCGAAGAGGGCGTGCTCCACCCGGACCCCGGGCCCCAGGGGGTCTTGGGGAGGCGAAAGCCGCTTCTGGGTGGAGCGGATGTACCGCCGGGCCTCCCCCGCCCAGGTCGGATCCAGCTCCACCAGATAGTTTAGGTTCTCCTTCCCCATCTCGAAGAGGAACCGGGAGGGGTAGCGGGCCGTGCCCTCGTGGGAGACGCCGGCGGCCTCGGTAAGGGTCAAACTCTTCTCCGCCCGGGTGCAGGCCACGTAGCAGAGGCGACGCTCCTCCTCCATGCGCTCAGCGGTGTCTGTCTTGCGGCTGGGGAAGACGCCCTCGTTGAGGCTGCATACGATCACATGGGGGAACTCCAGCCCCTTGGCGTTGTGGACGGTCATGAGCTTCACGGAGTCCTTCCGATCCTCCCGATCCCGGTCCGTGAAGAGGGCCACCTCGGAGAGGAAATCCTCCAACGTGCAAGCTTCCCCGGCGCTGGTCTCATACTCCTCCAGGCTTTGAAGGAGCTCCGCGATGTTGTCGAGCCTATCCCCGTCCCCCAGCTGCTTGAGCATCTTCATATACCCGCTTTCCGTGAGCAGGTGGCTCAGTAGCTCGCTCATCTTCATGCCGTCGTAGTGCTCGTAGGCCCGAAGGAGGCTCACGAAACCGGCGGCGTCGGAGGACTGGATCATGGGGTGGTCCAGATTGTCCAGAAGCGCCCCATACAGCGTGCAGCCCTTCGCCTGGGCGTAGCTCCGCAGAAAGGCCATCCGCTTCTTGCCCACCCCCCGGCGAGGCTCGTTCACCACCCGGGCAAAGGCAAGATCGTCCCCCACCGCCAGCATCCGAAGGTAGCAGATGGCGTCCTTGATCTCCTTGCGGCCGTAGAACTCCATGCCCCCGTAGACGGCGTAGGGGATCTTGGCGTGGAGGAGGGCGTCCTCCAGGCTCCGGGACACGTAGTGGGCCCGGTAGAGGATGGCCATGTCCCGCCAGTCGTTCCCCGCCGCCTTCAGCTCCTTCAGCCGGGTGACGACGAACTTCGCCTCCGCCCCCACGTCCTTGGCGTGGTAGTAGGGGGGCACGGGGCCGGGGCCGTTCACGGCGTGGAGCTGCCGCTCCACCCGCTGCTGGTTCTTTTCGATGAGGGCGTTGGCGGCGGCCAAAATCTGGGGCGTGCTCCGGTAGTTCTCCGTGAGGACCACGGTTTCGCACCCCGGATACCTGTTGGGGAAGTCCAAGATGAAATGGACGTCCGCCCCCCGCCAGGTGTAGATGGTCTGGTCCGGGTCCCCCACCACGAAGAGGTTCTTATGGCAGCTGGAGAGCATGTCCGCGAGCTCGTACTGCTTCCCGTCGATGTCCTGGAACTCGTCCACCATCACGTACTCGAAGCGGCGGGCCCACTTCTCCCGGACCTCCCGGTTCTGCCGCAGCAGGGCCACGGCCATGTCCACCAGGTCCTCGAAGTCCAGGGCGTAGATCTTCCGCTGCTCGTAGAGGTAGCGGTAGAACATCTGCTTCTTCCGGTTCTGTTCCCGATCGATGAGCTCCAGCAGAGGAGCGTCGCTTTCCCCGGTGAGGAGCGGCACGTAGGCAAGGTCCCACTTCATGTCGTCGGTGAGATCCGCCGCCTTGTGGAGGCTCATCTCCTTCAGGGTCATGCCCATGTCCTCGAACACGGTGCGCAGGAGGGAGTTTTTGTCCTCCTCGTCCAGGACCAAAAAGTTTTGGGGCCAGCCCAGGGTGTGGAGGTCCTCCTTCAGGATCATAAGGCCCAGGGCGTGGAAGGTGCAGATGTAGCCCGTATCCCCGTCCCCCACCATGGACCGGACCCGCTGCTTCATCTCGTTGGCCGCCTTGTTGGTGAAGGTCACGGCCAGGATATGGCCCGGACTCACGCCCCCCGCCTCCACCAGATACCCATAGCGCCGGGTGAGGGTCCTTGTCTTGCCGGTGCCGGCCCCCGCCACCACCCGCACGTACCCCTCGGTGGTGGTGACCGCCCGCCGCTGCGCTTCGTTCAATCCAGCCAAACTGTCCATCTTTCGCCCCTCGTCCTGTCTTTTTTCACAGTATAGCACACTATATGTCCG
Organism: Clostridia bacterium; assembly: GCA_017545535.1. Classification (GTDB taxonomy): domain Bacteria; phylum Bacillota; class Clostridia; order Christensenellales; family CAG-138; genus RUG472. The sequence goes on from JAFWMS010000014.1 coordinate 10,867, forward strand.
ATAAACAGGATTCTTTCGCTCATTTAGGGGAATATTTACAATTGGACCGTAGGCTTGCAATCCTATAAACCTTGTGATAAAGTAGGCTGAATGAAGGGAGGCGGAGCCTATGATGATCTCCACCAGGGGGCGATACGCCCTGAGAGTGATGCTGGATCTGGCCAAGGAGGACACGGACGCCTATGTGCCCCTGGATCGGATCGCCCGACGGCAGGGCATCTCGGAAAAGTATCTGGAAAGCATTTTGGCTGCCTTGAGCCGGGCCGGGCTGGTGCTGGCCCTGCGGGGCAAGGGCGGCGGCTATAAACTCAGCCGTATGCCGGAGGAATACCCCATCGGGGAGATCCTGCGCCTGACGGAAAAGTCCCTGGCCCCCGTGACCTGCCTCGAGGCGGGGATGGACTGCCCCCAGGCGGAGGCCTGCCCCACCTTTCCCCTGTGGCAGGGCTTGGACCGGGTCATCGAGGACTATCTCATGGCCCACACCCTGGCGGACCTGCTGCCCGGGGCGGCGCGGCCGGAGGAACAGGAATAACCTATTGACAAGGTAGGTTTACATGATATACTGTGAGCGACAGAATCAAAGGAGGCACTTTCCATGATATATGCTGACAACGCGGCCACCACGAGGATGAGTCCCCGGGCCCTCCAGGTCATGACCGAAACGGCGGCGGAGCTGTGGGGCAACCCCTCCAGCCTCTACGGCCTGGGGCAAGCCGCCCAGGAGGCCCTGAACGATGCCCGGGCGCGCATGGCGAAGATCTTGGGCGCAGAGCCCAAGGAGATCTACTTCACCTCCGGCGGCAGCGAGGGCGACAACCAGGCAATCCGCTCCTGCGCCCGGCTGGGGGCGGCCAAGGATAAGCGCCACATCATCTCCACCGCCTTTGAGCACCACGCCGTGCTCCACACCCTCAAGCGCCTGGAGAAGGAGGGCTACGAGGTCACCTATCTGCCCGTCCATGAGAACGGCATCGTCACCGCAGAGGAGGTCAAGGCCGCCATCCGGCCCGACACCTGCCTGGTCACAATTATGTTCGCCAACAACGAGATCGGCACCATCCAGCCCGTCAAGGAGATCGGCGCGGTGTGCCGGGCGGCCAAGGTTCCCTTCCACACGGACGCGGTCCAGGCGGCGGGCCACGTGGAGATTGACGTGAAGGAGATGAACATCGACCTTCTCTCCCTCTCCGCCCACAAGTTCCACGGGCCCCGGGGCGTGGGCGCCCTCTACTGCCGGACGGGTCTGCCCCTCTACCCCCTCATCGAAGGGGGCGCCCAGGAGCGGAACCGCCGGGCGGGCACGGAGAATCTGGCGGGCATCCGGGCCATGGTCACGGCCCTGGAGGAGATGGCGGCCCATTTGGACGAAAACGCGGCCTATGTGTCCGGCCTGCGGGACAGGCTCATCGACGGTCTTTCCCGCGTCCCCCACAGCGCCCTGAACGGGGATCGGGCCCACCGGCTCCCCGGGAACGTGAACTTCTGCTTCGAGGGCATCGAGGGGGAAAGCCTGCTGCTGCTCCTCGATCAGGCGGGCATCTGCGCCAGCTCCGGCTCCGCCTGCACCTCCGGCTCCCTGGACCCCAGCCACGTGCTGCTGGCCATCGGACGTCCCCACGAGGTGGCCCACGGGTCGCTGCGGCTGACGCTCTGCGAGGAGAACACGGCAGCGGAGGTGGACGAGATCGTGAAGGAGGTCCCCCGGATCGTGGAGTATCTCAGGGGCTTCTCCCCCATTTGGCAGGATCTTCAAAGCGGGCGGCGGGCACACATGCTGTGAGAAAGGAAGGAAGATATGGCTTTATACAGTGAAAAAGTGATGGATCATTTTCTCCACCCCCGGAACGTGGGCGTCATCGAGGACGCGGACGGCGTGGGCGAGGTGGGCAACGCCAAGTGCGGCGACATCATGAAAATCTTTCTGAAGATCGACGGCGGCGTGGTCACCGACGCCAAGTTCTCCACCTTCGGCTGCGGCAGCGCCATCGCCTCCAGCTCCATGGCCACGGAGATGATCAAGGGCCAGCCCGTCGAAAAGGTCATGGAGCTGACCAACAAGGCGGTGGTAGAGGCCCTGGACGGGCTCCCGGCCTACAAGCTCCACTGCTCCGTTTTGGCGGAGGAGGCCGTGAAGGCGGCCCTGAAGGACTACTTCGACAAAAACGGCATCCCCTACGATCCGGCCCAGTTCCCCGAGGCCCCCAGCTGCGCCTCCTGCGAGATGCACTGACATAAAAACAAGAGCGATCAACACAGCAAGGCACGGGCGACCGTGCTTTTGTTCTCCCTCAGGAGAATCGAGGCACCCTCTCAGGCGCGACGCGCCGGCTCCCTCATCCCTCCGGGGCAGGGGCGCCTTCGTAGGCGTGTGGCGAACAGTTCAAGGCATGGGGAAGGCGTCACCCTCAGGTCATGTAAGGAGCCCCTTTTTGTGGAAGGATATCTTTCAGACGATCCGCGCTCGCCCCTACGGCAATCACGCAACGCTCCATGAGAAAAAACCATCATTCCTGCAATAAATCTCGCCCCTCGCCCGTTATATAGGTGAAAGGATAAACCGATGCATTGGAACTTCCTGCAGCGTCCAGCACAACCGAATCATGAACCGATCGATCATGCGCTCCGCGCCATGGGCAATGGGGATTGCGACGCCCTGCGGCTGCTGTATGCCGCCAGCGCTCCCGAGATTTACGCCTTCGCCTTGTCGTGCCTTCGCCATCCCCAGGACGCAGAGGACGTGCTGCATGACTGCCTGTTGCGGGCCTGGGAGAACGCCGGTTCCTACCGCAGCCAGGGCAAACCCTTGGCCTGGTTGCTGACGATCGCCAGGAACCTGTGCATGGATCGTCTGCGACAGCAGCGCCGGTTCACCGATCTTCCGCTGGAGGAACAGACACCATGCATTTCGTCTGCTGAGCTGCCCGTGGAGGAACGGATCGTGCTGGAAGCAACCCTATCCACCCTGACGGACGCTCAGCGGCAGATCGTAACGCTGCATGCCGTCGGCGGGCTGAAGCACCGGGAGATCGCATCGCTGCTAAACATGCCGCTGGGGACCGTCCTTTCTCACTATCGCCGTGCATTGAAAAAACTGCGCCAATCTCTCGAGCAGGAGGCGGAACAATGAACAAATCCCACCCCGAATATTTGTTGAGCCGCGCGTTCCATCGGCTGACGCCCGACTTTTCGGAGACCTTACTTTTGGAAGCCAAAAACAGATCGCAAGGAGGACCCCATCCCATGAAGCGTACCCTATCCACATCCGAGCCCTCCTCCCGCCGCAAACGGGCGCCGCTGGTTGCCTACGCGGCCGCCGCCATCGCCCTGGTTCTGGCGGTGGAATGCGGCATGCTGCTTATCGGCCACACCCATGACAAGGAAGACCGGCTGCAGCCTGCCGCTCTCGGCACCGATTCGACCTCGACGCCTATCCCCTCCCCGATCCAAACCATCACCCAGGAACTGACCCAACCTCTCCCCACGCCGGAAGCCATCCGCCTGAGCCTGATCGGCAAGGATAAAGCCCTGGAGATCGCCCTATCCCACGCGGGCGTCAGCTCCGACGAAGCCAAGTGGCAGCAAGTGAAGCAGGATAGGGAGAATGGCCAACTCGTCTACGAGGTGGAGTTTACCGCGAATGGGCTGGAATACGATTATGATATCGACGTCTATACCGGTGAGATTTTAAAAGCTGACTCGGAATGGGACGACGACACCCCGCAGGCCGAAAAGAAGGCCTCTGCCTCCACAAAAAAAACCAAGATAGAGAAGGAGGCTCCCGCTCCCACCAACCAATCGAAGGCCGAGAAGAAGGCCTCGGCCTCCACCGAAGCGCCGAATTCCATTGGCAAGAGCAGAGCCCTGGAGATCGCCCTATCCCATGCGGGCGTCAGCTCTGACGAGGCCAAGCGGCAACGGGCGGAGCTGGATAGGGAGGACGGCCAACCCGTTTACGAGGTAGAATTCGTCACCGACGGGTGGGAATATGAGTATGTAATTCACGCCGCTACCGGAGTGATCCTTCAGTACGAAAAGGATCGGGAGGACTGATCTCTCGCACCCGGCCCGGCAAGATCCTTCCCCTATACGCAAGCCCAGGCTCCCTCCTCATCCCTTTCCACAGGGGCGGATCACGATCCGCCCCTTTTTATGCGCCGCAGAGAGCAAGGCACTCCTGTGCGGCAGGCATGTTCATCCGGGAGGCGAAGGCCTACGAGGACAAGGTGGCCGTCAACCGGAAGAACGGGCGCAAGGGGGCCCAGACCCGGTGGCGCGGCCAGCCGAAGGCCGATGGCGAACGCCATCCCCCGCATGGCGAACATAGCCAAGACAAAGAATATGACAATGACAAAGAGTATGACAATGAGTATGAGAAAGAAGAGGAGAATGACAAGGAGCATGAGCAGGAGTATGTGTGTGTGACCAAAGAAAAAGAGCCCATCCGGGGGGACGGGCACACACATACGTCAGAACGGCCAAAGGGAGAGATCTGTCTTGGGTCAGAATCGTCCGTATATGAAGTCGGAGGCCGTGTATCCGGGGCCGTAGGCGCCGAGAAGCAGGCACAGCAGCAGCAGACCGGCGGCGGTGAGCCACAGCTTCCAGGGGCTGTCCAGGAAGCGGCGGAAGGAGCCCTCCCCCTTCTTCAGGCTCACGAGCAGGAGCAGGGCCGCCCCCACAAGCAGGATCACCCACTCCGCCCCCGAAAGGCCCAGGATGGAGAGCCGGGCCGCCACCTGGCCGTAGTTCCACGTGGTGAACAGAGAAGAAAAAGCCCCCCACACCCCGGCGGGCCCGGCGTAGCAGTCCCACAGGCGGATGAGGCACATGAGCAGGAAGGTGCGGACGATTTCGAAGGCCCCGTAAGCTTTCGTAGCCTTCAGGCCCGGGAAGCGGCCGTGTAACCGGTCGTAGAGGGACTTGAGGGTGAGAGAAAGAATGATGACCACCCCGTTGGTCAGGCCCCAAAGGGCGAAGTTCCAGCCCGCCCCGTGCCAGACGCCGGTGAGGAACCACACGATCAGCGTAGCGGTATACAGGGGCATGCGGCTCAAAAAGCCGTTGCCGAACCGGCCCCGCAGGCGCTTGGTCCAGCGCAGAAAGGCCTTCGACACGTTCAGCGGGTAGAACACATAGTCCCGGAACCAACTGCCCATGGTCATGTGCCAGCGGGTCCAGTACTCCTCGATGTTCTTGGAAAGATAGGGCCGGTCGAAGTTTTCGGGCATGGTGACGCCGAAGAGCTCGCCCACGCCCAGGGCCATGTCGATGCCGCCGGTGAAGTCGGCGTAGAGCCGGAGGGCGTAGAGGACCATACCCAGAAAGACCCAGGCCCCTCGGTAGTCGGCGGCCTGGGCCCCGAACAGCAGGGACAGGGCGGGGGCCAGCCGATCTGCCAGGATCAGCTTCTTGGCCGCGCCAAAAAGGATGCGGACCAGGCCTCTGCCCAGCCGTTCCAGGTCGAAGTCCGCTCCCTCGTAGAGGGTTTGGGAAAGCATATCGTAGCGACTGATGGGCCCCTGGATCATCTGGGGGAAGAAGGACGCGAAGAGGGCGTATCTGAGCAGGTTCTCCTCCGGCGGATACTTGCCCTGCTTCACGTCGATGAGGTAGCCCACGGACTGGAAGGTGTAGAAGGAGATGCCCAACGGCAGCACCCAGTGGACCTGCCAGGGGGCGCGGAGGACCTCCAGCAAAAAGGAGGTGTATTTCAGGGCCCCCAAAAGGCCCAGGTTGAGCAATAGGCACAGGAGGAACAGGGCGGTGCGCTTTCTCCCCTGCCGCTGCTTATAGGCGGTCAGTTCCTCCTTGGGAAGGTCCTTTTTGTGGAGGGCCGTATAGGCTTTCTGCGCCGCCAAATTCCGGCCCAGGAGCCGGGCCGTTCCATAGACGCTGAGGACGGTTATGGCCAAAAAGGGCAGGTATTTAGGGCCGCAGAGGGCATAAAAAGCCACGCTCCCCCCCAGCAGGGAAAGATAGCGCAGCCTTTTGGGCAAAGCGTAGTAGGTTATGAGCAAGGCCCCCACCAGCAGGAAGAAGCCCCCCGAGAGAAAGGTCATTTATTCGTCTTCCCGTTTTTGGATCAGGGCAAAGAGGGCCCGGGCGCTGTTGAAGTTGGCGGGGACGATGTCCACCGCTCTGAGCTCCACGCCGTAGGTCTCGGAAAGCTCCGCCGCGATGGACACCACGTCGAAGGAGGTGAGGACCTTCCGGTCGATGAGCCCCTCGGCCGTCTCAAAGTCGATGTCGGGATGCAGGTCCGAAAGCAGGTCCAAAAGCTGTTCAAAGGTCATTTTCCGTACTCCTTTTGTTCGATGGTCCGCCGATCCAGCTTCCCGTTGGGCAGGTGGGGCAGTTCCGGCCGCTGCTCGGTCCGATTGGGGGTCATGTAGCCGGGCAGCTTCTGCTTGAGGCCGATGACCACGTCCCAGGGCTGGGCCAGGCCCGTATAAAAGAGGTCGATCCGCTGCCGGTCCGCCACATAGAGGCAGGCAGCCTCGTGGACCCCCTTCAGGCTCAGGGCGGCGGCCTCCACCTCCCCCAGTTCCACCCGGTGGCCCATGTGCTTCACCTGCCGGTCCCGGCGGCCCAGGAACACCAGGTCCCCGTTCTCGTCATAGCGGCCCATGTCGCCGGTGCGGTAGAAGATGGCCCCTGACCCCTTAGGATCGGGCAAAAAGGCGTCCGCCGTACGGACCGGATCATGGTAGTACCCGGCCATAACGCACTTCCCGCCGATGCAGATCTCCCCCTCTGTATCCTGCCGGCCCTCGTCGTTGAGGAGCATCACCTCCGTGCCGGGAAAGGGCTTGCCCACGGGCACGGGCTTGTCCGGGTCCTGAGGGCCCACCACGGGATGGAAGCAGCTCATGCCCGTGCACTCCGTGGCTCCGTAGAGCTGAAAGATCCGGGCGTCGGGGCAAGCCTGCTGCCAGGCGGAAAGCTGCTTCACGGGCAAAACCTCGCTGCCGAAGCACATGAGCTTCAAATGCTCGGGCACCACGGCGTAGAAGGTGCGCAGCCGGGACACCAGGCTGAAAGCGGAGGACACCCAGCACAGGGCGTTGATCCCCTTTTCGTTGATGTATTGGATGAGGGCCACAGGGGTCACGAACAGGTCCTGGGGCAGCAGATAGGCCGTGCCCCCACCCACGATGACCCCCAGCAGCTCCTTGAGCCAGGCGTCGAAGTAGAGGGGCGACTGGATGCCGAAGACCAGACTCTCGTCGAAGCCCAGGGCCTCGGGCAGGGTTTGGGCATAGTCCAAAAGGGAGCTGTTGCGGATGGAGACCCCCTTGGGCTCCCCCGTGGAGCCGGAGGTGAACACCACATAGGCCAGATCCTCCCCCTCCGCCTCCTCCCGGAGCCGGTCCGGAGCCGGGAAGGACGCAGCGCCGCCGTATAACAGGTGCTCCGCCGCGGGGCACAGGCCCTCCGCCGCGGTAAGGTTTTGTTTGTCCGTCAGGATGAACCGGGGGTTCAACGTCCGCACGATCCGCTCCAGCCGCTCCCGAGGCATCTGCTCGTCCAGGGGCACGTAGAAGCAGCCTGCCTCCATGACGCCCAGGAACGCGGCCACCTCCTCGGCGCCCCGCTCCATGAGCACGCCCACGGGCTCCCGCCGGGCGCCGCCGTTCTTCAGACAGGCGCCGATGCCCGCCGCCGCCTGACGCAGCTCATGGAAGGCAAGGCCCTTCTCCCCGTCGGAGAAAGCCAGCTTATCGGGAAACCGGTCCGCCGTTTCGTTCAGATAGGACAGGATGCTCTTCATGCGCCGCCCTCCTCCTTTTCCACCGGCCGGTATTCGATGGCGCTGACGCGGCGGCTGTCCCCTTCGGATTCCTTCACCTGGACGACGAGCATGGTCCGGCCGTCGTCGTAGCTAAAGACGCCGTTCTTCTCCTCGCCCCCCAGCAGGGACAGGAGCTTGTCCTCCTCGTCGTAGATGCGAAGGCCCTGGGGGGTGACGATGGTGTCGTCTGCCACGGTGATCACCGTGATCCGTTCCACCCCCTCCACCTCGTTCACCGTCAGCTCGAAGCCGGGGTAGTAATAAAACTTATCCTTGCCAAGATAGGCGCAGCTGTCCGCCTCAAAGCTGCCCACGGGGTCGCCCAGGGCAGCGAGGATTGGGGCTGCTTCCATCATGGGCTCCATGCGGACGCCCTTGCTCTCAAAATAGAGTTCCTCCACCGCTGCCGGGGCCTGGGGCTCCGGCTCCGCCGCTTCCGCCGCCGGTTGGGGCTCGGCCGTGGCCTCCGCGGGAGCGGGCGCCGCCATAGCGGGCGCCGCCGCTTCCGTGGCCTTGGGGGCCGCCGGGGCCGCCGTCGCTTTGGCCGCGTTGGGGTCCATATAGACCACGCCCTCCCGGAGCTTGGTCTCCGCCGCCTTTTGGCCGCAGCCCAAAAGGGCCGGAAGCAGCAGGATCAGGAGGAAAATCAGTCCCTTTCGGTTCATACCCCTCATGCGCCGCGTCCTCCTTCCGTCTTTTGCCATTCATATCGGGTGGCCAGGGCCCCATATCGGGAGGCCGTGACCAGATCGTTTCGTTCGTCTTCCAATTCCACCCGCTCCGAGAGCCAGGCTCCGAACCAGCGGGTGTACTTCTCCACCCCGTATACGTTCAGGTGGATGCCCCCGTCGTAGGTATCGGTGTTCAAATCGATGCCCATCTCTTCCATGCGGGGGATGGCGTTCAGGTATTCTACGCCATTCTTTTCGGCGTACTCCGTGAGCCAATCGTCCCATTCGTCATACCAGGCCGGGTACAGGCAGGGGCTCTTCACCAGGATGAGGGCGATCCCCTTCTCCCGGCACAGGGCCACGATCCGATCGAGGTACGCCACCGGCTTCTCCCCGAAACCGGGGTCCCTCAGGGGCGGCGCCGCGGGGAGCCGGGTGAAAGGCACCGCTTCCGTCCGCATGAGATAGCCGTTGAAGGTGAGTTCCGGCCCCTTGAACAGGTACCGGGCGTCCTCCCCCGTGAGCTCGAAGAGTCTGTCGTGGTATCGGAGCAGGGGCACGTAGTAGCTGAGCTCGGACTCCCCCTCCGTCAGGGAGGCCCGAATGGCCTCAAACTTCTCCCGGCTCAAGCGCATACCGTCCAGGGTCATGCGATTGTAGGCCTCGCTCTGGGGCTCCGGATACCGCAGGGAACAGACGGAAAGCACCACCGCCCGGGGTGTCTCCTTTTTCAGGCACTCCGCCAGCAGGTAGTAGCTCTGCCACATGAGCTGCTGGGCGCTGCCCCGGATGTAGCTGGTGGCCCCGAACTCCTCGAACAGGGTCACCGGGGAGAAGCTTTCGTATACCTCGCAGTCCCCCACGAAAAGGACTTGGTGGCCCTCCCCGGCGTGATCGTACCAGTTCTCCACCATGCTCCCCTCCAGGGTGATCCCGGAGGCGTACTTGGGCCGCACCAGCAGCCCCAGTCCCCAGACGAGGACCGCCGCCAGCACCAGGGCGAATACGGGGGCGATCCAATTCTTTTTCTTCTTACCTGTCTCCATACGCTCTCACTTGCGAAGCAAACATCATTTACCAGTCTCGTATATATCGGCTGGTAGGGGTATCGGGATAGACCTTGTGGTCGTACCGCCAGAAAAAGGGGTACAGCCTCAGCACCTCATCGGTGGTGAGCATGAAGCACTCGTACTTCCGGCTGGGCCCGTCGTTCAAGGGATCGAAGTGGTACCAGCCCGTGCCCAGATCCACCAGCAGCCAATAGTGATGGGCGTTGCTGTAGCGGGTGATGAACATGGTCTTGGCCCCGATCTTGTCCAGCAGGAGCTTGGCCGCCGCGCAGTAGGTGAAGCAATCCCCCCGCCGGGTGGTGAGCCCCCGCCAGGCCTCGTATTTCCAGTCCCGCTTGTTGGACTTCTCCGTGTAGGAATAAGTCCCTTTCACGTACTTGAATATGGCGTAGGCCTTTTGACCCAGGGTCATGTCGTCCGTCACCAGGGAGGCAAGGACCTCCTCCGCCTTGGCGTCCAGCTCCTCGTCGGATACGCCGGGCCGGATGAAGGTGAGGACGATGGTCCGGCTGGCACTGTTCCCCGCCCGGTCCGTGGCGGTGAAGACCACCCGATATTTCCCCGCCTTATAGATATCCACGGCGGAGTTGTTCACGGTGAGGAGGATGTCCTCCTGCTCGTCGGCGTTGTCCGTGGCCCACACCTGGGAGAAGTAGGAGACCGCCTCCCCCAGATACACGTACCGGGTGCTGGTGCCGAAGATCTTGGGCGGCTCCGTGTCCGGCACGACGTCCACCACCCCCGAGATCTCGGTCCGGTTTCCCCCCAGGTCCACCGCCTCGATGGTCACGGGCTGGGCGCCCGTTCTCGTCCAGTCGGGTGACTCCAGGTAGGTATAGGTGAGCTTCGTCTCGTCCTCCGCCAGATCCAGGAGCGCCTCCGGAACCTGGGGATGATCGAGATACCCGAAAAGCCGCTTCGGGAAGGCCAAAACAGGGGCCACGGTGTCCACCACGTAGAGCCGCTGGATGCAGGGCACCTCGTCCACCTCGGCCAGAATATCGTAGCAGCCGGGGACCTTGGGCACGAACCGGGCCACCATGATCTCCCCCGAAAACCGGCCGTCCAGGGCCTGCTGGGCCTCCTCGATGTCCTTGCCGGTGAGGAAGTGGCGGCTGGCCTCCCAGGTGAGGGGCATGAGATCGGAGACGAGCACGCTCACCGTGCCGCTGGTCCGGTTGCCGCCGGCGTCCGTCACGACCACGGTCACCGGCTGATAGCCGTTCACGGTCCAGTCCGGAGCGGGGTCAAAGGCGAAGGTCAGGGCGGTCACGTCCCGGGCGGATCTGACCAGGCTTTCCGGCGTCAGGGACTCTCCCCGCTTCGTGAAGGCCACCTCCTCAAAGGTGCAGACCGGCGGCACCGTGTCCCGGACCACCAGGGCCGTTTCGAAGGGCTCCCCCTCCGCTTCCAACGACAAAGCGTAGACCCCCGGCACGGTGGTGTCCACGGTGGCCGGGTCCGTGATAAAGCGGCCCGTCATGGTGTCGTTGGACATAAAGGCGTCGATGGGCGGCACGTCCTCCCCCGCCTCGATGGTCACCTTGGGCACGGCGCCCACGATGACGCAGCTGGTTTCCACATAGCCCACGTTCCCGGACAGGTCCTCCAGCCGGATCTTCACGGGCCACTCCCCCGCCTTGTGGAATTCGGGCGCCGTCTCGAAGGTCACGGCGACCAGCTGCTGGTCCACAAGATCCGTCAGAAAACCGTCGGGACCAAGCTCCTCGTCCACGCCCAGCACCTGGGGGATGCCCTTGGCCTGGGGGGCGGTGGTGTCCCTGAGTTGTACCTGAGCGATGCGGGGGCCGTCCCTGCCCGCCACCAATACCCAATGGTCGGCGGGCTTTGTCCAGTCGATCCGGTCCGTGTCGAAGCACCAGCGGCCCTCGCCCCCGTCCTTCATAAGGGCGGAGGGGGGCGGACAGCTCCCGGAAAGCTCACAGACCGTCACCTGCCGGACCTGCCGATAGAGCCAATGGTAGCCGCCGATGGGCAGCGCCACCAATAGCAGGAGCCCCTCCAGCAAAAGCCAGAGCCAGCGGGATCTATGCGCTTGTCGCTCCTCGGTTTGCTCCACGGCCGTGCCTCCATAAAAATACGTTCATATCATAAAAGAAAACACGTCCCTTGTCAATAAATCCCCAACATATGGGTTGTAAAAACAGGCCGCCGATGCGAAGGACAGATCGCCTACGGCGGCTTGACGCCCTGAGGCGGGAATTGATTTTACCAGTGCGGTCTGATATACTGCGCCCGTGGGCCTATGCTTCAGAATGCCGGCCCTGCGCGAGAAAGTGGTGGAAAGGAAACAAACATGGACTACAGAATTGAGAATCTGACCGAGGAAGAAGCCGCCTATATCGGCGAACGGATACGCGAGATCGTGCCCCATGAAGTGGACGCGGACGAAGAGGATTTCGTGCTCAAAATCGAGAACGAGACCGGCGAGATCATCGGTGGCTGTATCGCCGAAGCGTACGAATACGGCTGGTCGAGAGTGCTTCTGGGCAGCCTTTGGGTGGACGAGCGCTATCGGCATCGCGGGATCGGCTCCATGATCCTCCGCGAGGTCGAGCGTATCGCCAAAGGGAAGGGCTGCCGGGTCGTTACCCTGGGCACCGCCAGCTTCATGGCGAGGCCGTTCTACGAAAAACACGGCTACACGGTCTTTACGACGGTGAAAAAGGCGAACGGCTATCTCAGTTATTCCCTGGTCAAGCATCTCGACCGGGACACGCCGGAATATGTGCCGACGAACAACAGCGGTACGCGCTTCACCGTTTCCTTCGGCGACGAGGACGACGCGAAGGTCATCGAAAACGGACTCGACGCATACAGCGAAGCCTATGAGCCGGAATACGAAAGCATCGGGTTTACTAAGAAGCTGGTGGACAAGGACGGCAAATTTAGGGCAGGCGTGATCGCCAACGCAAATAAGGGCGCCTACGGCTTCGTGGATGCCCTGTTCGTGGAAGAGCCCTTGCGGCGTCAAGGGCTGGGCACGTATCTTTTGAAGGAAGCGGAAGCCTTCGCAAAGGAAAACGGCGCGCCCATGGTCATGACCAACGCTGGCGACTGGAACGTGGATTTTTTCCGAAAGAACGGGTATTTAGTCGGAGGCGAACTCAAAGACGTGCCCCAAGGGCACGACTGCTACGAGCTCTATAAAACGGTTTGAAGAGGCCCCTCGGTTGCCAAGGGACAAAAAAGAGGGTAACTGAGAAAAACACGGGATAAAGGAGAGAAAAGCCATGCCCTGCACCACCATTTTGGTCGGCAAGAAAGCCAGCGACGACGGGTTCCCCCATGATCGCCCGGACCGACGACGCCCTCGGCCAGATCCTGCTCAAGGCCAGTGAGCGCATGAAGAACGGGTACGATCGGGCAGATAATTGAGGTTAGGAATATGAAAACGGACCGCTTTTCTTGAAAGAAAAGCGGTACAAAAGAGCTTTACTGGGGAGTATCGCTTGCGTGGTGCTCCCCCTTACTATTCTCAAGCTTCTCTTTTTTGCGCCGCTTTTTTCCTCTTCACCGAAGAGAAAAAAGCGGCAGCTTGACAGCAGGTCCGTTCCCTTCGTATACTAAGAAAAAACAGCAAAGGAGCGCAGCGCCATGATCCGCAGAAGCAGCGAACGCATCATCGAAAAACCCCAGCACAAGTTCGGCGCCCCGGGGTTCATCACGGTTCAAAACCTCATCAACGACCCGGACGAGCTCAACGGCAAGGGCCGCCTTTTCTCTCACACCGTCATCCTGCCCGGCCACGGCATCGGCTACCACGTCCACGCCGGCGACAGCGAGATCTACTACATCCTCAGCGGCCGGGGCGAGTACAACGACAACGGCACCCTGACCACCGTCTCCGCCGGGGACGTGACCTTCTGCCCGCCCGGGGAGGGCCACGGGGTCACCTGCATGGGCGAGGAGCCCTTGGAGCTCATCGCGCTGATCTTGTACGAGTAATGTTTTTGCCGCTTTTTCTTTTCAGTGAAAAGAAAAAGCGGCGGAAAAAGAAAAGCTCACCGGATAGAAAGGGGAGTATCGCACAAACAATACTCCCCAGCAAAGTTCTTTGGAACCACCTTTCTTTCAGGAAAGGTGGTCTGCTTTTACTACAACCTTAAATGAATACGGACGCTATATACTCCACGCCCTCCGGGGCCGGGATGACCGGGTCCTCCACCGCCACTGCGGCCTCGCGGCCCATGGCTTGGGCGCCCAGGACGAAGTGGCAGAGGGCGATGCCCATGTCGATCTTCTGCAAGTCCCCCACGACCTCGCTGACGTACCCCTTGTCGTGCTTGAGATAGAAATGGAACCGCCCCTCCCGGAGCACCAGCCGCCAGGGCTGCTTGTTCACCGCCGACGGCGCCCAGCGGACCAGCTCCAGCACCTCGCCCCAGGGCTCCAGTGCCTTGCCGGCCAGGGGCGTCGAAAAGTCCCCGTCAAAGAACAGCCGCTCCCCGGGCAGCCGTCCGTCCGCGCCCACGCCCCGGCGCATGATCGTCTCCCGAAGGGACCGCTTGCCCGCCGCATACCCCAGGGGGCTCACGCAGGGCATCCGCTCCCCCGCCTCCAGGCCTGCGGCCTTCTCGAACAGCTCCCGCTTCATGGTCCCGCCGATCCACACGGAGCCCAGTCCCAGGGACCAGGCAAAGAGCAGCAGCTCCTCCATGGCGAACCCGAAGGCCACGTCCCCATAGGGGACCTTGTCCACCTTCCCCGCCACGTATAGAGGCTCCCCGGTCAGCACGGGGCTGGAGAGCCCCTTCTCCTTGGCGTCCAAAAAGACGAACCGCACCGGGATGCCGAAGGGGTTTTGTATCCGGTCGGCGAATCCCTTCACCTTCTCCAGCGTCTCCGCCTCGATGGGCCGCCCGTCGTAGCTCCGCACGCTCCTGCGCGCCAGCATGGTTTCGGCTGTGATCATGGTTTTTTCCCTCCTGTTGGGCCTTTTTCCCTATTATGACAGCCTGAGCCGCCTTGTCAAGAAAAAAAGACGCCCGGTGGAACCAAGCGTCTTTCGTCCATAGGTCAGCCCTCCGGCGGTGCCTCGGAATCGGTGCTGAAGCCGAACTCGTCCGTGGAGATCTCCTCCTCCTCGGGAGCGGGTTCCGCCTCCGCCGAGGAGACGAACTCCGTCAGATAGGCCTCCTGAGGCAGCCCGCTCAGATACCCGGGCAGGTTGATGATGATGCCGTCCATGGAATAGGGGAGCTTGAGCTCGATCTCCTGGGTCTCCTCGGCCCCCTTCTTTTCCTTGGTGATGACCAGGGTCAGCTTGCAGGTCTGGCCGATGTTGGTGGCCATGCCGCGCTCCCGCTTGTTGAGCTTGGCCACCTTTTCGCCGTTCTTCAGGATCTCGATCTTGTACAGAGCGGAATAGGTCTGGCCCTCGTACTCCAAAGTCTTGTTGTCCAGATACACGGTGTGCCCCCGGCCCACGATGAACATGAGCCCGGCGATGAGCACCAGCAGCAGCACCGCGCCTGCGCGAAAGAGAAGTTTACGCGTCTTGTTCATTTGGCTGCCTCCTCCATCTGCTCCTGCTGGAGCTGCAATCCCATTTGACTCTTCTGCCGGCGCTTCTTTGTCTCGTACATGATGAGCGAGAGGGTGATGACGCCATAGGAGACGAAGACGCGGAAGTATTCACCGATCATGGAGTCGCCGGTGATCTGGGCGCCGGCCTTGGGCGCCACGATGAACATGGTGTGGAAGAGGATGACCCCCAGAAACACGTTTCCGATGGACGCCTTATCCACCGATGCGCCGCCCACCAGCAGCGCGGCGATGCAGAACATGCCGATCTGGGAGTGGGAGCTGTAGGTGGCGATGTTGCCCATGTTCTGCAGGTAAATCACCATGCCGAACCCGGCCAGCACCGTGGAGATGATGATGGAGATGATCCTGGTCCGCTCCACGTTGATGCCCGCGTCCCGGGCCACGTTCATATCCTGGCCCACGGCCCGCATGTCCTGGCCCAGCTTGGTCTTGCGGAACCAAACGATGAACAGGCACAGGACCCCGATGATGAGGAAGGTCAGCACCGGGATCTTGACGCCGCCCACGCGGACGGCCAGCAGGTTATCGAGGCACTGCCGCATATTCAGTAGCGACACCGTGTTCCGGATGCCGTAGCCCCGGGGCAGCTTCACAGAGAAGTGCTTGATGGGGATGATGGAGCCCATCATGTACAGCACGATCAGCTGATAGATGCCGTTCATGAAGAAGCTGATGATGTAGCTGGTGATCATCTCCCGGCCCTTGGCCATGTTCAGGATCTTGCCGCAGAAAGCGCCTAGGAGCACCGAGATGGGGATCGATAGGATCATGGCGAGAATCACGCCCGGGATGCCCCAGATCTGCCAGTCGGACACGAAGATCAGCGCGATCTCGCCGGCCATGGCACCCAGCGTCATGCCGAAGTTCAAGCCCATGCCGGACATGATGGGGATGAGCAGGGCCAGGATCAGGAAGATGTTCCGCCCCATGCGGGTGATGATCTCGTTGAGCAGATAGCTGAAGGAGAATCCGGAGAGGGGGATACAGAACACGCAGATCAGCACAAACATGATGGGGACGGTGTTGTCCCGCACGAAGGTGAGTAATTTCGTGCCAAAGCTCTTGTTTTTCATTTGCTCGCCTCCGTTTTTCTGGTCAGCGCGTAGAGGATCATGCCCTGCGAGGCGACGACGCGGATGACCTCGCTCATATCCATATGGATCATGTTGTTCATGACCGTGGGGGTCATGGTGACGATGCCCTGGAACAGGAAGGTGCCGATGATCACGTTGGCGATAGACGCCTTGTTCACGGACGCGCCGCCGATCAGGATAGCTGACACGGCAGGCAGCGCCATGTAGAAGGGCGCCATGTACAGCTGGATAAAGCCGAAGCCCTGTTCATACACCAGGATGCCGATGGCCGCGAGCCAGGTGGAGATCACCACGGACAAAAGCCGCATCTTATCCACGTTCACGCCGGCCGCCCTGGCGAAAGTGGGGTTGGACCCCACGGCGGTCATGGCCGTGCCGGTCTTGGTGTGGAGGAACGCCCACATGGCGAAGGCCAGCAGCGCGAAGAACAGCAGCGTCCCGGTGGGGATGGAGAGAGAACCGATGTTGATCTGGAGGAAGTTGGCCAGGACCTTGTCGTAGAACCCCTCCAGGGAGATGGTGGTACGCAAGCCCTTGCCCGCGAAGCCCCAGACCATGGTCGGGCTATGGTAGGGCAGCAGGAGCCAGAGCATGCACATGAAGGACACGGAGGAGAACCCCACATAGGTGGCGATCATCATCTCGCCGCCCTTGATCTTGTTGAGGAGCCATCCGTAGCCAGCGCCCAGGACGATGGCGATGGGCGTGGCGATGAGGATGGCCATCAAAAAGCTCATGCCCCCCGTGAACCCGAACTCGATGGAGAGGGTGGCGCCCAAAAGGCCCGAGATGATGCCCAGGGGCAAACCGAAGTTCAACCCGCAGCCCGAGTGGATCATGGGCACCATGGCCAGGACCATGATGGCGTTCCAGCTGAAGCGGTTGATGGTGTTGCTGATCTGCATCCAGAAGCCGGCGCCCACGAAGGGGGCGGCGATGTACAGCATCAGCAGGAAGGCCGCGATGATCAGCCGGGGCAGGCCGAAGCTGTTAACGAAGCCGCGAAGCCGCTCACGCAGCGTTGGATTGGTGGAAGTATATAATGGTTCGTTCATGCTGTCCTCCTCACTTCACCATGCTGACCATCAGCATGCCAAAGTCCTCTGACGGATTGGTCGCGGGAAGGATCCCGGCGATCTTGCCGCCGGAGACGATGGCGATGCGGTCACAGATCTGCCTGAGCTCCTCCAGCTCGGAGGAGATCATGACCACGGTGACGCCGCTCTCTCGATTGAAGCGGCGCAGCGCCTCCAGCACCAGGGCCTTGGCGCCCACGTCGATGCCGCGGGTGGGCTCGGAGACGAAGAGGAACTTCGGCTCCAGGGCGAAGGCCTTGGCCAGGCAGATCTTCTGCTGGTTGCCGCCGGAGAGCTCCTTCGCCTTCTGCTTGGAACCGGTGCACTTAATGGCCAGCTCGTCGATATACCGCTCGGTGACCTCACGGATCGCCTTCTCATCTCGCCACTTGATCAGGCCGCCGAGATAATTCTTCAGGAACTTGTTCTGGACCTGCATGGCCGGGAAGGCCACGTTCCATTCCAGCGTCTCGTCCAACAGCAGACCTACGCCCCGCCGATCCTCCGACACGAAAGCCAGGGAGGCGTCCAGACACTTGCGGGGGCTGTTGAGAGGGATCTGTTTCCCGTCCAGCTCCACGGTGCCGCCCGCCTCATAGAGGCCCATGATCCCGTTGGGAATGCCCAGCTTGCCCTGACCGGCCAAGCCGCCGATGCCCAAAATCTCGCCCTCCTTCACGTCCAAGCTCACGTCACGAACGATCTCGCCGGGCATGTCAACCCACAGCCGACGGATGGACATGATGGTCCTTGCATCCTTTTCGTCCCGGGCCTCCACGCTGGCGCCGGTATCCACGTTCCGACCCACCATCCACTTGGAGATCTCGTTGACGTTGGTCTCCTTCGCCGGGACATCCTTGACGACGAAGCCGTCGCGCATGACGACCACCTTGTCGCAAACGGACAGGATCTCCTGGAGGCGGTGGGTGATGAAGATCACGGCGATGCCGTTTTTCGACATAGCGCGGATGGAGTCGAGAAGCGCCTCCGCCTCCTTCTCGGTCAAAACGGCGGTGGGCTCATCCAGGATCAGGAGCTTGAGCTGATCCTTGCTGAGCTCACGGGCGATCTCTGTAAACTGCTTGTGGCCCACGGGCATTTCGTGGATGACCATGTCCTTGTCCACGTGGAAGCCCATTTTTTCGATGGAGGTCTCCGCCCGTCCGGTCATCTGGTTATAATCCAGGGTGTCCAGCCGCTCGCCGAAGACCTCGGAGATCACGTTCCGCTTCTTGGGCTCCCGGTTCAAAAGGATGTTCTCCGTGGCGGTGAAGCCGGGGATCAGGGAGAACTCCTGGTGCACCATGCCGATGCCCGCGGCCAGGGCGTCGAAGGGGGTCTCGAAGGTGACTTTCTGCCCGTTGAGCAGGATGTCTCCCTCGTAGCCGCCGGTCTCCCGGATCACGTTCATGCCGAACAGGATCTTCATCAGCGTGCTCTTGCCGGCGCCGTTCTCACCGCACAGGCCCAGCACCTCCCCTTCGCCCAGGGTGATGTTGATGTCGGTCAGAACCTGGTTGCCGAAGAAGTCCTTCTTGATGTTGCGCATTTCCAGCAGGGGCGTGTTCTTCTTTTCCATATCTTTACAGGCCCTCTTTCTTAAAAAAGGGGGAGGTTGGGCCTCCCCCGTGTTCATAGGTTTCGATCCGACTTATTTGATGGTGAAGTACTTCTCAGGCACCTCGATCTCGGTGGCGCCCATGTAGTGGCCGGGATTGCCCATGATGTAGGTATCCTGGTATACGAGGAAGGTGTTCTCCGCCTTCACGCCGGTCTCCGCGTCGGTGTAGTTGGAGCCGTTCCACTCCGCACCGGGGGAGAAGATGCCGTATGCCTCAGCGATGTCGTCCATGTCGAGGAGCTCGCTCTCGCCCTTGATGACGTTCATGGCATGCTGGGCAAGACCGGCGGACACGGTGTAGCCATAGGAATAGGCCCAGGTGCCGAACCGGCCGGCGCCGCCCTTCTCACAGACGGCCTGCTCGACCTTGGCAAGGATCTTGGCATAGTCGCCAGCCTCAGCGGTCAGGTCGATGCCCAGAGCGCCGGGGTAACCCATGGTGGGAGAGGGCAGGTCAGCCTCCACGAAGCAGCCGCCGTAGGCGAGGAGCTGCTTCAAGAGGGGCTCGGTGTGGGCGTCGTTGGTGCAGAAGTAGGCGGCGTTCTTGCCGTACTGCTCGACCCACTGGGGCACATGCTCCAGGATGTAGGCCTGGGCGCCGGCCACGCCAACGTCCGTGGTGGGATCGGGCGCGGTCTCCAGGACGAACTTCATGCCAAACTCTTCGCAGGCGGCCCTCATGATGGCCACACGACGGCTCATGGTCTCATAGGACATATGACGGGGGAAGGAGATGTGGACGAAGGTGTCGCAGCCCATCTCGTGAGCGGTCCGGATCATCAGGTAGCCACGGGCGACGAAGTCGTTGTTGCAGACCAGGTCGGCGGCGCTGCCGATCTCGGGCAGATCCTCATGGGACTCACCGGCGATGCAGAGGATGTCGGGGCGGCGCTCCTTGATCTGACGGAAGGCTTCGGTGGTGCCGGGCACAGCCTGGTTGACGATGATGGCCTTCATCAGAGGATCGTCGGACATGTTGACGATGGTCTGGATGGTGGTCTCCAGCTCCTCAGTGAAGTTGTCGGGATAGATGGCCAGCTTGACCATATCCTCGCCGTACATAGCCTGGAAGGCCTCGGCGCCGCGGCGGTCGTCCTCACTCTGGGAGACGGAGCCGGTGATGATGCCGATATGGAACTCGTCATCGGCGGAAGCGGGCCTTGCAACGGCGACCAGCGCGAACACCATAGTCAGCGCAAGCAGCAGGGACAATGCTTTCTTCATGTTTTGGATTCCTCCTGTACTATTTTATTCTCGGACATCCCCGCATTTTTTTGCTGAATAAAAATGCAAGGGAGCCTGAACACTTTATAGTATAGACGCATGGACGTGCCTTGTCAACGAATTGTTCATACATGGGTACAAAAAACGAATGGATTCACCCCCTTTTCCGGTGGGATACGCTCATGTTTATGCGCCCTTTTCCGTTTGAAGGGACCGCGTTGCATAGTTTTTTGCCCTTCGAGGCAGAGTAAATCCAAAAGAAACACGGGAGGAATGAACATGGACCAAACCGGCAGCGCTACGCTGTCCTTTGAGAATCGGCCCTACGTGCTCTCCGCCGCCAGCGTGGCGGGACCCGCGGAGGGAAAGGGGCCCCTCGGTCACCGCTTCGACGAGGTGCTCACCGACGATCGGCTGGGGGAAAAGACATTCGAGCAAGGGGAACGAAAGATGCTCCTCAAGGCCCTGCGCCGGTCCATGGCTCGGGTAGGGCTTCCCATGGCGGAGGCGGGCTGCCTGCTGGCCGGGGACCTGCTGAACCAGATCATCACCGCCAGCTACGCCGCCCGGGAGCTCTCCATCCCCTACCTGGGGCTCTACGGGGCCTGCTCCACCATGACGGAAGCTTTGCTCCTGGGCGGAGCCCTGGTGGACGGGGGCTATCAAAGCCGGGCCCTCTGCGCCGCCTGCTCCCACTTCTCCACCGCCGAGCGCCAATACCGCTTCCCCCTGGAGATGGGCACCACCGCCCCGCCCCACGCCCAGCGGACCGTCACCGGCGCCGGGGCCGTGCTCCTGGGCGCCTCCCCTCTCCCCCACACCGGCTTCCGCCACGTCCGCCTGGAGGCAGCCACCCTGGGCCGGGTCCGGGATCTTGGCATCACCGACGCCAACAACATGGGCGCGGCCATGGCCCCCGCCGCCTGCGACACCATCGGGCGGCATCTGGCGGATCGGGGCATGGGGGCGGAGGATTTCGACTGGATCGTCACCGGGGACCTGGGGGACTTCGGCAGCCGGATGCTTCAGGAACTGGCCCGGGAGGCGGGCCTCCCCCTGGCGGGACGGCACATGGACTGCGGCAGCATGGTCTATCGCCCGGAGCAGGGCTACAACTGCCGGGGATCCGGCTGCGGCTGCAGCGCCATCGTGCTAGCAGGCCATGTGCTGCCGGAGCTGGAGAAGGGCCGGGTGAAGCGGGTGCTGTTCTTGTCCACGGGGGCCCTCATGAGCCCCCTCTCCGCCTGCCAGGGGGAGAGCATCCCGGGCATCGCCCACGCCATATCGCTTGTACATGAGGAGTAAAAAATGGATTGGATGATGTATTTGAAGGTGTTTTTCGTGGGCGGGCTGCTGTGCGCCCTGGGGCAGCTGGGCCTGTCGTTGACCCGGCTCACCTCCGCCCGCATCTTGGTGATCTACGTGACGGCCGGGGTCATTTTGGGCGGTCTCGGCCTCTATGGGCCCTTGGTGGACTGGGCCGGGGCCGGGGCCACGGTGCCTTTGACCGGCTTTGGCTACGCCCTCTCCCAGGGCGCAAAAAAGGCCGTGCAGGAGCACGGTCTCATCGGCGCCTTCACCGGCGGCATCACCGCCACCGCCGCAGGCATCGCCGCGGCCATCACCTTCGGCTATCTCTTCGCCCTGCTTTCAAAGCCCCAGACGAAGATGTGATCCTTCGCGCTTTGCGCCAAAAAACGCCGTGATATATCCTTTTATCCTTGCCAGAGGGAGGAAACGATAGTATACTAATATGAAATACAGTGTACCATGTCATGAGGCGTTGAATGGCCAGCAAAGCGGAGACATATTATCCCCCCTACGAAGGCAGCGAGCCCTATATCCACCTGTGCTTCTCCCACCGGGATGAACGCAAGGTCCGCCCTCTGCTGCGGCGACTTTTGCTGCGAGGCTGCCGGGTTTGGTATAGTGCGGAACAGACGCGGGACAGGTCCGCTCAGCTATCTCAAAACGAACGCATGCTGGGGGCCGGCCTTACGGTGCTGTATCTCACGGCCTCGGCTCGGGAGGACACATATCTCAAAAACCGGCTGCTGGTCTGCCAGAAGGCGAAGCAGCCCATCCTGGTTTTGAACACGGATGGCGGGGATAGCGGCCTGTCCCTGGGACTCACCGGGGATGCCTCCGCCATTATACCGGGGAGCAACCCCGCGGACGCCGCCGACGCCGTCCTTCACGGACGGGGCTTTTCCCAGATCTTTTTAGGAGAACCGCAGCCCATCTTCGATCGCATGTGGCTGCGGCGGGTCAGCGTGCTGCTGCTCCTGTTCACCGTTCTTTTAGGCGGGGGGATGGGGCTTTATCGATACCTTCATCCGCCGGTCCTTCCGCCGCCGACGGAAGCGGTCACGCCTGAGCCGGAGCCTACGGACCAGGTGCTCATCGCGGACGGATCCCTGCGGGAGGCGGCCCGGGCGGCCATGGGCGGTGGCCTGATCACTCCGGAAGCCCTGGAGGGGATCGAAAGCCTGTCCCTGTCCCGGCTCCCCTCCCATCCTGAAGATCTGTCCATCTTCCCCAACCTGTCCACGCTGATCCTCTCCCAGGAGGCGGCCAAAGCTGCCCCGGAACTGCCCGATCTCTACGAGCGCTACACGCTGATCGTCGCAGGAGGTGAGGGCCAATGAGCGAGTTCTTCACCCCCTACGAGGGCAAGCGGCCCTATCTGTTCATCAGCTATTCCCATAAAAACTCACAGGAGGTCCTGGAGACCATCACCCTGCTCCACCAGCGGCACGTGCGCCTCTGGTACGACGAGGGCATCCCTGCCGGAAACGACTGGCCCAAGAATATCGAGACCCATATGCGGGCCTCGGCCATGGTCCTCTTCTTCCTGTCCAGGACCGCCCTTGACTCCCCCAACTGCCTATCGGAGATCGAGACCGCCGTGGCTTTGAAAAAGCCCGTTCTGTACTTCACACTGGACGACGCTCAGCCGGAGGGCCGATGGGCGGAGGTGATGCAAAGCTGTCTCCCCCTCCCCACTCCCGAGACGCCCAAGGAACGGGCGGACGTGATCACGGGCCACAAAAAGCTCCGACGCAGCTTCTATCGCCGGTGGACGGAGGGGCTGCCCCGGGGTCTCTTCGGGTTCCTGCTGTCGCTGCTGCTGTTCGCCGCGGCCCTCCTGGGTGCTTACGGGGTCTACTCGGGCTGGTTCGATCCTCCGGTGGTGGAAGCACCCACCCCAACCCCCACGTTCAAGGCTACGCCTCGACCTACGCCCACCCCCACACCAACGCCCACCGCCACCCCCGGGCCCACGGATACCCCCGGGCCCACGCCCACGCTCCCCTCTGATCTGGCGGAGTTGACCTTCCCGGACGAGGAGCAGGAGCGGGCCGTTCGGGCCGTTCTGCGCTCCAGTAAGGAGCACATCTATCTGCAGGAGCTTTCGGCGGTCACGTCCCTGTCCATCGTGGGAAACATGCCCGTGGCAGACATTCAAAACACGCTCTTCACCTTCGATGGCACCTGTCTGGTGAATGGCAGCAAGGTGGCCGAGGGCAAGGTGAAGAACCTGTCCCTTATCGGGCGGATGGTCTATCTCGAACGGCTGGCTCTGGTGCGCCAGCCCCTGTCCGACGTCTCGGCCCTGAGCGGACTGGTGATGCTGCAGGAGCTGAACCTTGCCGGCAACGGCGCCCTGAGAAGTTTGGAAAAACTAAAGGATCTGCCCCGACTCACCACGCTGCACCTGGAGCACAGCGGCGTGACGGACCTCTCTTCCCTGTCGGCGCTGCCCTCCCTGAGGACCGTTTACGTCAGCGCGGACATGCTGCCCTTGCGTTTTCCGGAGAACTGTACCTTTACCGTGATTCTGGTGCCCTGAGCACCGTTCGCCCCCATCCGAAACAAGAAAGGAATCCCCATGAAACGAGCCATCTATCCCCTGTACGCCCCGGCTGACGAAGGTCGGGTAAAGCCCATTCTGGACGCCCTGCAGCAAAAGGGCGTGACCGTGCGGACCAAGGCCCCCGGCAAGGGGGACGCCCTGGTGCTGTTCCTGTCGGAAAATTTGACCGCCGAGGGGCCGGAGACGGACGCTTTCTTTCGGCTGAACGCGGGGCGGGAGCTGGTGATCCCCGTGAACCTGGACGGCTCCACGCCCCCGGAGGAGCTGCAGAGCGCCCTCATGGCCCGGCATAGTTTGGACGGGCGCAAGTACGGCACGGCGGAGCTGGCGGATCTCATCGCCAGGGCTGCCATGGGTGAAAAAAAGAGCAGGCTCCCCCTGGCCCTGGCCCTGGTGGCCGCGGCGGCGCTGCTGGCGGTGGGCGGACTGATCTACCTCAGGCAGCGGCCCGAGCCGGAGCCTCCCGTGGTGGAGGCCACCGCCACACCGGAGCCCACGCCCACGGCGACGCCCACCCCCTCCCCCACGCCGGAACCTACGTTCCCCGATGTGGACCTGGCCTTTGAAGAGCTGCAAAAGGTCCACGAGCTCATCATCGTCGGCGACTCCCTCACCCATTTCAACGGGGACGAACAGTGGATAGCGGAGGCGGGCTGGGCCCGGGTGGGGCCGGAATACGTGGCCAACCGGAGCTTCGAGGACGGGGAGGCCCGCTGGTACAGCACCGAGGATGGCCACGAGCTAATCCTCCACGATTGGGGCGCTCTCGACTTCCTGCCCTATATGAAGAACCTGCAGATGCTGACCCTGGTGAAGGTCCGGGGCACGCTGCCGGATCTTTCCGGCCTCAAAAAGCTGAGCCTGGTGGATCTGTACGACTGCGAGATCGACGACATTTCCGGCTTGAAGAGGACCCTGCTCGGCTCCTTCAGTTTTAGCGGCCCGGCCATCGACCTTTCACCCCTCAATGATTGCACCCGGCTGGAGTATGCGAACCTGCACTTTTACGGAGGGGAGACCATTGATTTGAGCGGCTTCGGCCCGCTAAAGCTCCGGAGCCTGAATCTATCCGGAGACGGGAGCGAAAGGACCGCTGACCTGTCCGGCCTCCAAGGCTGCCCGAATCTGATGGAAGCCCGCCTGGATGGGGTGCCGGTGACGGACCTGAGCTGCCTGTCGGCAGCGAAAAGCATGTACAGTCTGGATCTGAATGACCTGCAGGCCCTCACCAGTCTCAACGGGCTTCAGGACCACACGGGTCTGACGAATCTCCACATCGACAACTGTTTCCGGCTGTCGGACCTGGAGGCACTCAGCAGCTGTTCCTTCCTGCAGGAGCTGTACATGGAGGACTGCTCCGTCAGCGACCTTTCCTTCCTCACGGGGACCAAAGCCCTGAAAAAGCTGGAGGTGCGAAATATGGGGGCGCTTCGCTCCTTCCACGGATTGGAGGAGCACAAAAGCCTTCGATGGGTCAGCGCGTCTGAAACGCAGAATCTGTCGGACCTTTCCGCCCTTTCGAACTGCGAGTCTCTGGAGGGGCTGAATCTTTACGAGTGCTTCGCCCTCCGCGATATCTCCCCGGTGGTGACACTGCCCAAGCTGAAGGATCTGCAGATATACGGATCGGAGCTCAACGACGTGGACTTCCTCTGGGACGTTCAAAACAAGGAATTCTTCTCCTTCGGCATCGCGGAGGTGCCAAATTGGGAGGGCCTTGCCGCCATCGGGAAGTACAGCTTCCTCAACATCACGGACCGGAACGGCAGCGCCCTTCCCTATGTAGAGAACGCCACGGTGATCGACTTCGAGCTGTGGAACCGGGGCGGCCGGGGGAACAACAGCGAGGGCCTGGACCTTACCAAGCTCCCCTCCGTGACCAACGAGCTGAAGCTCCACTGCGTCACGTCTCTGGAGGGGATCGACCAGCCCCTGGTCAGCCGGATGATACTGGACGACTGCCCCTATCTCACCACTTTGAAGGGGATGGAAGGGATGCCCCGGCTGACCAATCTGGCGATCTGCAACTGCCCCCGGCTCGCCGACTGGACCGGTCTCTACGAGCTGGAGCATTTGCAGGCGATCAGCCTGGAGGCCCTGTTCACCCTGCCCGATTTCGGAAAGGTCACGGCGGAGCATATAGACTTGACCACCATCTACGATTTGAAGGACCTGTCCTGCTTTGAAAACTATGGGCAGGACCGCTATCAGATCAGCCTCATGGACGTGGACGGGGTCACGGATCTTTCGCCCCTCTACCATCTTCACGGGGAATATCTGGGGGTCCCGGCCCACCTGAAGGACCAGGCCCAGGCCCTGGTGGACAGCGGCCTGCTGGACGAATACGAGGTCACCTACCCCGAGGGTTGGTGGGAGCCCATCGAGCCCCACGTGGAGCTGTTGAGTCTCGACGAGATCGACACCCTGCCCAGCGCCCTGCTCTCCCGAGTCGATCGGCTGACCCTGGCCGGGGACGCCGTCCTGCCCAACGAGGGGGCCTGGGTGAATGAGGACTGGTCCACGAACCCGCCCGCCCTGTACGTCTGCTATGACGGGGAGGAGGAGCGCTATCCGGTGGAGCCGGGGACGCTGACGGACCTGACGTGTCTTAAGAAGCTCACGGGGCTCCGGGAGCTGACCGTTTACGCCCAACCCCAGCTCACCTCTCTCGAAGGCATCCAGGCCATGAGCGATCTCAAAGACCTGGACGTCCGGCAGTGCCCGGCCCTCACGGACGGCTCCGCGGCCTTCACGGTCCAGAGCCTGGAGGAGCTGCGGTTCTGGTTCACCGGCGTCCGGTCCATCCAGGGGGTCCAGAACCTGTACGCCCTCAGGATGCTGGATCTCAACGACAACCCGGTGGACGACCTGTCGCCCCTCGAAGCCTGCGGTGCTTTGGAGGACGTGAACTTCCAGCTGCCCATGATGACCTTTGAGGAACTGAAGGTCCAGCCGGAGGCGGTGCGGCGGAACATCAAAAACCTGACCATCGCCGGGGCGTACGTCTACGACGGCGGCCCCTGGTGGTTCGAGACCGACTGGGTCACGGACCCGCCCACCCTGTATCTGCACAGCAACGAGACCGACGAGCGGCTGCCCCTGCAGGAGGGGGCCGTCACGGATATGGCGGAGCTGGCTGCGCTGCTGCCGGGGCTGGAGCGGCTGGACCTGTACGGTCAGGACCTGACCACCCTGGACGGGGTGGAGAACTTCTCCCGGCTCAGGGATATCAACGTCAACGAGTGCCGGGGGATCACCGACTTCACCGCCCTGTGGCGGACGGCCTCCCTGGAGAATATCAGCCTGCGGAACGAGCCCATCGACAGCATCGAGGGCATCGAACAGCTGCCCCATCTGGTCAATCTAAGCCTGTCCGGCACCAACGTGCGGGACATCTCTCCCCTTGAGCGGCTGGATTACAGCTTCAGCATGTCGGAGGAAAACGACGGCAGAGGCTTCAACCTGGCGGCGGACGTGATGGACGCAAACAAGCTCACCTATGAGGACTACGCGCCTTTGGAGGCGGTGCCTGTCTATTGGAACTTGAACATGAACAACGTTCCGGTGGATCGGTGGATCGATCACGTCATGGGCAAGGAGATGCTCGAGCTTTCCTGCCACCGTTCGGGCATGACCAACGAGCAGCTCAAAGCCTTCGTGGAAGCCCATCCCATGCTGGAGCAGCTGGACCTTCGGTGGAACACACAGTTCACGGACCTCTCCTGTCTGCTGGAGTTGAGGGGCCTTCGCCAGGTGTTCGTCTCCGAAGACATGCAGCGGGCCATCCGATCCCTGGGCGAGGGATATGGGTTCCGGCTGGAGATCGATTAACTCCTTCCCTTTGGCGCAAAAAACAGGTATACTCATAGACACGAGATCGAAAGGAGCAGCACTATGAGCAATCTTTCCCCCTTTGTGGATCGGTTCTTCGACGAGCTCGCCCTGGCTGCCGACCTGCAGGACGGCCATAGCTACAAGGCATTCCTCCGGGGGGCGGTGACGGCCTTTTTGGAGCACGAGACCCCGGAGACCGCTTTCGCCGTCTATCGGGCCTTCTTCGACAGCTATAGGATCACCCTGCCGGGCAAGAGCGACCCCTTCATCGACCTGGTGGACATCCTGCGCAGCTACGAGGCCACCGCCGCCACCCTTATCGACAAGCAGCGGGACCACTTCATCCACGCGGTGAACGTGTTTTTGACGGGCCTGTCCATCTACGCCGAAAACCCCGCCTATCGCCATGCCTTTGAAAGCGCCGTGCCGGAGAAGAACTATATCTACGCCTACCAGACCCCCCACGAAGAGTTCTTCTTCCGCTGGGGCGTGGCGTCCCTGTTCCACGACGTGGGCTACCCTGTGGAGATCGTGGGGCACCAGATCAATCGGTTCATCCGCATGGTGGCGGACGCGGACGGGAACGAGGTAAAGGTGAAGGCCCAGATCCGGTTCGAGAACTTCTCGGAACTGAACCACATCCGGGAGGTGGTCCCCAAGCGCCCCTTCACCCGGGCCTATTACGACGCCTACGAAAGCTGCTCCTATATCGACCTGCTTACCCCCAACGACCTGTTGGCCCACCGGATCCATCAGACCCTGGACACGGACCTTATGGAGACCAAGAAGGCCGTAGACCGGTTCGTGGACGACATGGCCGCCTCCGGATTCATCGATCACGGGTACTACAGCGCCATGATCATCCTCAAGTGGTACGGCTACGCCATCCAGATGGCCGGGGATCATCCGGAGCGGTTCTACTGGCCCATCCTGGACAGCGCCACGGCGATCCTCCTGCATAACTACTATCGAAACGTGCTGCAGAAGAAGCCCTTCGATCTGGGGCCCATGGACCCGAAGAAAAATCCTGTCGCCTACCTGCTGATCCTCTGCGACGAGCTGCAGGAATGGAATCGGGAGGCCCACGGCATCATCACCCGGACCTTCACCCTAGCGGACACGGTCCACCTGTCCCTGCGGGATGGGTTCCTTTCCGCCACCTACGTGACCCGACACGGCCGCCTGCCGGAGAAGTTCTCCGCAGAGAAGGTGGAGCTGCTCCGGGGTCTTTTGGACCTGGGCGCCCTCTTCCCCCGGGGCTTCGAAGTGGACGCGGAAAGCTTGGACAGCTTCGAAACCTTCAAACCTCAGCTTCGGGAAATCAACGCCCGGCCGCTGCTGAAGGACATCGAGCTTTTGGCCATCGCCATCCACGCCCGCTACTGCGAAAAGCAGCTCCAGGACCATCCTGACCGGCCGCTGGATTACCCCGACTTCTCCCAGCTTCCCGACGATCTCAAGTACAGCAACCTCCGCCAGGCCCAGGGCATCTGCGACCGTCTGGAGCAGGTTGGCTACCGCTTGGGGCCCAAGGGCGGCAAGGACCCGGTGGAGGTCTTCCCGCCGGAGCTGCTGGAGTTCATGGCTGAGCTGGAGCACGAGGCATGGATGCAGGAGCGGCTGAGCAGGGGCTGGAAGCTTGGCGAGCGGAACGCGGCCCAAAAGACCTCCCCCTATCTGGTGCCCTACGACCAGCTCTCCGAGGAGATCAAGGACTATGACCGGGACGCCATCCGGAACATTCCGGCCCTGGCCGCCCGGGTGGGTATGGCCGTCTATGCAAACTGAACGCATTCCCCTGGTGGTGGGGGTCACGGGCCATCGGGCCATCCGGCCAGAGGACGAACCCATCCTCAGCCAGGCGGTGGAGACGGAATTGAAGAAACTGCGGGAAAGGTTCCCCCACACGCCCCTGGTACTGCTCAGCAGCCTTGCGGAGGGGGCGGACCAGCTTTGCGCCCGAGTGGCCCTAAAGCTGGGCATCCCCCTGTGGGCGCCTCTGCCTCTTCCCTCGGAGGACTACGAAACAGACTTTTCGGGCCAGGTCCTGGACGATTTTCGGGCCCTATGCGCTCAGGCGGAGCAGATCTTCCCGGTCCCTGCCGCGGAGGCAGCGCCGGCAAAGCCGAGCCGGGACTTTTTTTACCGACAGGCCTGCATCTATATCGCCACCCACTGCCATGTGCTGATGGCCCTGTGGGACGGGCACGAAGGCACCGCCACGGGCTGCGGCACGGCGGAGACCGTGTCTTTCGCGCTGCACCGGAGCTTTCATCCCGTGCTCAGCGCGCCGCTGTTCTCTTCCACAGCGGTGATACACCTGTTCACCCCTCGGGGCGAGGCCGTGACAGAAGCGGCGGGCACGGTAACGCGCCTGGGGGACGATGAGACCTGGCGGACGCTTATGGACCGGACGGAGGAGTTCAACGCCCTCGCCGGCAAAGCAGCCCCTACCCCCTATCCCCTGCTCCCGGAGGATCGGGAAAGGGACATGCTGCTGGATCGGATGGAAACGGTCTATCAGCAGGCGGACGCCCTGAGCCTGCAATATGCGAAGGTATACCGGCGGGTGCTGATCCTGCTGGCGGTGGTGAGCACCCTGATCACAGCCTCCTTCCTGCTCTACGACGAGGCAAACCTCCACTGGCTGATCCTGGTGTGCGGCCTTGCGCTGCTGATCGCCTGGCTTCTCCAGCGATATGCTGGCCGTTCCAGCTGCCATCGACGCTATCTCGAATATCGGGTGCTGGCCGAAAGTTTGCGGGCCCAGGCCTTCCTGCGCTATGCCGGCGTAAACCGGGAAGCCGTCACCCTGCTGCCCTGGAGCCAGCAGGAGGAGACCCCCTGGATCGCCATGGCCATGGCCGTCCTGGGCATCGGGGAAGGGCCCCGTCAAACCCACGACGTCCGCGCCTGCTGGGCCGAGGACCAGCTCCACTATCATAAGGCCGCCCAGAAGAAGGCGAAAGCTAAACTCCGGGGCAGCGGTCGGGTGGTGGGCGTGGCCCTGACCGTCAGCATCGCGCTGTATCTTGCCGCCCTGGTGTTCGAACTGCTGTTCGGCGGGCTTTTATTCCGCTTCCCGGCCATTTTGGAGGCGGAATCCTACCGGACCCTGTTGAAGCTGGTGTTGGGCAGCATCTCCGCCGCCACCCTGTTCATCTCCAACTACTATGGCAAGCTGTCCCTGTCCCGAGGCATAGAGGACCATGAAAAGATGGCCGCCTTCTATGAGCGCATCCTGGAGCGGATGGCCCTCTGCGGCCAGGTCGAATCGCTGCTGGTGCTCCTGGCCCGGGAGGAACTCATCGAGAACGGCAACTGGTGCTCCTATCAGCGAGACAACGTCCCAGACTTCAGCCTGTAAAACCGGAACAAGCAAAAAAGACCGTGAGATCCCCACGGTCTTTTTCTATACAAACCAATCTATGCTTTACGCTCTGAACTCTTCCAAGGGCATGTCTGTCACCAGATCAGCCCCTGTAAAAGCCAGCACCCGCTGGCTGCGGAGGCTGTAGGCGGCGCTTCGGCCCAGGATAAGCTGGTCCACCACCCCGATGCCCACCGCTTCCGCCGCGGCCTCGATCCGCTCCGCCACCTGCACGTCTTCCCGGGAGGGGGTCACGTCCCCGGAGGGGTGGTTGTGCCCCAGGGCAATGAAGCAGGCCTTGTGGAGGAGGGCGGCTTCCAGGACCAGCCGCGGGTCCGCCAGCACCTCCGTCAGGGAGCCCACGGAGATCACCGCCTCGTGGATCAGGGCGTACCGCTTGTCCAGGCACACCAGCCGCAGCGTCTCGTACCGGTCCTGCTGAGACAGGGCCAGCATGTAGCCGCAGAGCCGGGAAGGGGTGCTGAGCAGCACCGGCCGCTCCTTCTCCCCTCGATACCGCTGCAGCAGGATGCGTCGCTCCGTTTGCCCCAAAAGGCTCAAAAACACGGCGGTGCTCTCCCCCATCTCCGGAACCTGCTTCAGCTGGTCCACTGGAGCGGTAAGCACCTTTTCCAGGGTACCGAACCTGTCCAGCAGCCGATGGGCCAAGGGGTTCACGTCCCGCCGGGGCAGGGCGTAGGTGAGCAGCAATTCCAAGACCTGATGGTCCGCCATGCCCTTGATCCCCGTCTGGACAAAGGTATTCCTGAGCCGCTGCCGATGCCCCTGATGCTCGTTCATATCCATTCCTCCAGGCTGTTTCGCAGCCGCTTCACATGCTCCAAGGGGAAGCCGTCCTCGCTGAGGGACGGCCCGCAGGTGATGCCGTCGATCAACCCCGTTTTAGGACAGGGCGCATAGGCCGCCAGCAGGTCCGCCTCGCCGGGAAGCCGGCCCAGGGCGGCGCACAGGCCCAAAGCGCCCCAGTTGGACACGGTGGCGATGATGAGCCGGTCCGTCCGCACCGCGCAGGGGACCCGACCCAGCCGCTCCGCCACGCCCGCTTCAAGATCGCCCATGCCGATCTCGTTGCCGCCGTCGCCGATGCCCACGGATGGCGCGTCGGACAGCAGGAACAGCTCGTCCAGCGGGGCCATGCTGTCACGGATGTCCGCGCCCCGGGAATTGATATACCGACCGTCCTTCGTCCGGCCGCAGCGCTCCACGGCGATGAGCCCAACGGGCTTCTCCCTGTCCAGCAGCGCCTGCAGCTCCGACGCCGCAGTCTCCGGCCCAAAGGCCAAGAAGGGCAGGCCCACCGTCTGAAAATACTCGGCACAGAAGGGGTCTATCACCACCAAGGGTGAGAACCCCAGCTTCGTGAGGGCGTCGAAAAGCAGCTTCGTCCCCGGTGGACCGTCGGTCTCGCCGTGGCCCCGCACATAGAAGCCGGTGACCAGCAGCACCCGGCCCCGGGGCCAGGAGAGCACGTACTTCCCTGCCTGGCTGCAGAAATCCGAGGGCAGCAGGTCCGCGATCCTATCCATGCCCCGCCGGGACTCGCCCAGGATCAACTCCTCCAGCTTGCCCATGTCAGACCTTCCTTTCGGTCAGCTTCCGCTGCCGCTCATAGTATTGATAGAGCTCCTCCGTGGCGAGGGCCATCTTGGTCACGGCGAACAAACAGTCCTTGGGGTACACGTACAGGGTGTCCCTATCCGTGTTCAGATCCACGCAATCCCCGAACTTGCCCAGATATTCGTACTCGATGTGGACGGAATAGAGGGACGCGGCCGGGATGTGAACGTGATAGGCCTCCCCCTCGTATTCCCCATCCAGGGTGAAGCCCTCCATGTCATGGGTGAGGGTGGCCATGCCCAGGTCCATATACCCCTTGGCGTTGGGCAGGGCGTCCACCCGGGCCCGGCAGGTGAAGGCGTAGGTCCCGGCCTCCACCTCTGCGCGGACGTTCCTTCGCTCCCACTCGTACCAGTCGGGGATGTGGGCAAACTC
This sequence comes from Clostridia bacterium, assembly GCA_017545535.1. Classification (GTDB taxonomy): domain Bacteria; phylum Bacillota; class Clostridia; order Christensenellales; family CAG-138; genus RUG472. Next base: position 44,083 of record JAFWMS010000014.1, read on the forward strand.
CGTCTCCCCCTCCAAAGCGTGGAGCTCGGAAAGCTCGTCCATCTCCCAGGTTTTCCCGCAGCTCTCGCAGAAGAGGCGGGTCCCCTTGGTTTTCATCCGGTATTCCGTTTTACAGTGCGGGCACTGATAGAGGACCTTTTGAAGACCCTCCGCCCGGCCCCCATAGGTGACGCGGATGCCCTTTTGCTTCTGCCAGGCAAAGTCGTCGTATTGGAAAGCCTTCACGATAGCCTCGTTGACCTCCTCCACGCTGGCCTTCTTCAGCGCCTCCCGGGTGAACAGGCAGGTCATCTCCGCCTCGGTAGGCTTCACCTTCCGATCCGTCAGATTCCAGAAGGGGGAGTTTACGTGGTGGCCGTGGCAGATGAGGGTCACCACCGGCACCTTGAGAAGTGTGCACAGCTTTCCCAAAGATTCCGGCAGCACCGCCGTGGTGCCGCAGAGGGAATAGCGGGCCTCGGGATAGAGCACGGCCACGTCGCCCCGGTCCACCACCCGCTTGAGCTGGCGAACGAGGGTGATGTCCCGGGTGAACTTCCGCTTGCAGATGCAGCCGATGAGCCTGAGGAGCCATTCCCGCTTCAAGAAGCCGTCGATGGCCACCACATAATTCCCCCGGTGGGGGAAAAGGGCCTTCGTGGCCACAGAAAAGTCCATGAAGGCGTTGTGGTTGCACAGCAACAGATAGGGGGGCTTCACGCCCTCCATGCCGGTTTTCGTCAGCTTGTTTTTATGGGGGATCAGGGTCCCGGCCGCCAGCAGCCAGGCTACGGGGAGCAGGTGCTGCCGCATGGGCGGCCGCTGCATGTCAAAGCGTTCTATGTCGTCCAGCATGGTCGTTTTCCGCCTGTTTTCCAATCGTTTCTTTATAAAAGTATAGCGGGCAGTCCGCTTGCTGTCAATGGCTGCCCGCTATCGTATGCCCCCAAAGGGGCCGATCAAACCATCACTTGCTCTTCAGCAGCACCGCGGTCTTGCCCTCCACGGTGAGGGTGCCGGTGAAATCGCCGGCGGCGCCCCAAAGGGCCGTCCACTCGCCCTCCGGGAGGGCGGCGGTCATAGGCTGCTCGCTGGGATTGGCCACCAGATAGCCCACCAGATGCCCGTCCAGGGTATAGCTGGCGGCGATGGCGTTGTCCTCCAAAACCTCGCCGGTCACGGCGCCGTCATACAGCCAGGGGTTGGCCTTCCGAAGGGCGATGAGGTCCTTGTAATAGAGCATCATGGCATAGGCGTCGCCGTCGGGAGTCAGGGCCTCCCAGTCGATGTTGTTCACCGCGTCGGAGGAGTTGTAGCTGTTGTGGTCGCCGCCCTTGGTGCGCAGCATCTCCTCCCCCGCCAGGAAGAAGGGCGTGCCCTTGCTCATGAGGATGATGGAGGCGCCCAGACGGTTCATGGCCAGCTTCTGTTCGTCGGTCAGCTTGGGCTCCACGTTCGAAAGGATGTCCCACAGGGTCCTGTTGTCGTGGCAGGACATGTAGTTGATCATCAACGCGTCGTCCACCTTCCAGCCAGCGCCTGCGGCGTGGTCACCGCCGGTGACGCCGAAGAGGACCTGGTTGGCGGTGGTCTTGGAGGCGTTGGTGCTGATCCAGCCCTTGGCCTTATTATCGAAGACGCTGCCCTTCAAGCCGTCGCGGATGGCGTCGTTGAACACGGCCACGCCGCCGATGGCCCCCTCCGAGGCCTTGACCTCCCGGATGTTGGCCTGGACGGCCCGCCGATTCTCCTTGAGGGTGGAGGTGCCGCCGGTCCAGCCCTCGCCGTAGAGGATGGCCTGGGGGTTGATCCTGTGGACGGCCCTCTCGATGGCCTGCATGGTATCCACGTCATGGAGGCCCATGAGATCGAAGCGGAAGCCGTCGATATGGTATTCCGTCTGCCAGTAGACCACGGAGTCCACCATGTACTTGCGGAACATGCGGCGCTCGGAGGCGGTCTCGTTGCCGCAGCCGCTGCCGTTGGAGGCGTCGCCGGTGTTGGTGAAGCGGTAGTAGTAGTAGGGCACGATCCTGTTCAGACAGGAATCCAGGGAATAGGTGTGGTTGTACACCACGTCCATGACCACGGCGAAGCCGTTTTCATGAAGGGACTGGACCATCTGCTTGAACTCGTTCACCCGCACCTCGCCGTGATAGGGATCGGTGGAGTAGCTGCCCTCCGGGGCGTTGTAGTTCTTCGGGTCGTACCCCCAGTTGAACTGGGTACAGGTGGTCTCGTCCACGGTGGCGTAGTCGTAGACCGGCTGCAGGTGCACGTGGGTCACGCCCAGCTCCTTCAAATAGTCCATGCCCACGGGCAGGCCCGCCCCGTTGGTGAGGCCCGTCTCCGTGAAGGCCAGGTACTTGCCGGGATACTGGGAGGAGGCGATCTTGTTGGAGAAGTCGCGGACGTGGACCTCCCAGATGACGGCGTCCCGATAGGAGGTGAGGCCCAGGTCGAAGGTCTCGTCCCTAAAGCCCTCGGGGTCCGTGGAAAGTAGGTCGATGACCATGCCCCGATCCCCGTTGACGCCCACGGCCCGGGCGTAGGGGTCCACCGCCTCCTGGGTGCCCACCGCCGTGGTGACGGTGTAGGTGTAATAGGTGCCGTGGCCGCAGGGATAGTCCGCCGTCCACACGCCCTGATTGGCCCGGGTCATGTCCACGGTGGCGAAGGCCTCGCCCCCGTTCCCCGCTTCGAACAGGTTCAAAACCACCTGGCTGGCCGTGGGGGCCCAGACCTTGAAGGTGGTGGAATCCTCATGGATGATCGCGCCCAGATCGTCCCCGGCGTAGGTATACTTGGCCTCAAAGGCGGGGCTGTCGAAGATGGCCGTGGGCACCGCCACCTTTTCGCCGTAGCCCTCGATGGACACGGCGCAGACCCCGGAGATGTCCAGGGGCTCCTTGGTGGTGATGACGCCGGTGACCACGTTGTTGTTGAGACTGGAGAGCTTCTCCACCGCCACAGGCTGGCCGTTCACCACGACCGACACCTGATCCAGGGAGGTGAGGCGGGCCGCCGGCTCCAGGGTGTACTTGATCTGGTTCTCCGCCACGATCCCCGCGAACTTGAAATTCATCTTCTGCTCCAGATTCATGCCGCCGTCCTCGCTGTAGTAGATGGTCTCCTCGCCGGATTTGAGGAAGATGGACACGTCGCCGCCCTCCATCTTCACGAACCGGTCCCCGTCAAAGTCCTTGGTGGCCGTGCCCCAGCTGGTGCTGCCCAGATCGGAGACGCCGGTGCGGACGATGAAGCCCACCTCCTCCACGTCTTCGGGCACGTTGACGACCACCTTGGCCCCGTAGGCGCAGGGGTGCATGGGATAGCTGCGACCGTCTTTGCCCAGGAACCAGATCCACATGTCGCTGGCGTCAAAATCGATGGCGTCCTTGGTCCAGTAGATGGACAGCTGGTTGCAGCCCGGCTCCCGCTCCAGCTCATACTCCGCCGCCGGGGCGGGCTCCGGCGCAGGCTCCTCGGTGGGCGCCGCCGTTGGTTCCGCCGTGGGGGCCTCGGTAGGCTCCGGCGCGGGGGCTTCCGTGGCCGCGGGAGCTTCCGTAGGCGCCGCCGTAGCCGTTTTAGCGGGGGCGCAGGCCGTGAAGACGAGCAGCGCCGCCAGCAGCAGGGCAAAGATATGCTTTTTCATAGTACTCTCCTTATGGTATCGGGACTCCCCATACTATATATAAAGTGTAGCACCCTTCCCATGGAAAATCAACAGGCAGGGTCCGTTCCCTTCCGCCGGAACAGGACTTCGACGGCCACGGTGGCGACAAGGGCCAAACCAAACGACGCGGCGACGGCCCAGCGGGCGTAGCTCCGGTGATAATACACCCCGGAGGTCCCCACCTGCGGCACGGTCACGGGATCGTAGGGGATGCCGGTCTCGGCGCATAGCTGCTTGATGTTCAAAAAATGGATGGTGGGCACGCCCAGGCTCAGATACCGCTCCACCAGGCCGCTTTTGGGGCCGATCCGGGGGTCGGCCTCGGGCAAAAGCCCCTGACCGAAGCTGACGGCGGCGTCGGTGTCCCCCATGCCCAGGATGTTGCCGCCCACGTTGACGAAGGCCACGATGTCCCCCATGCGGGCCATGCGATCCAGCACGTCCGCTTCATAGCCCTGGTCGTAGGCGGTCAGGGTCAGTCCTTCCCCGGGGAGCCGTTCCTTCAGAGCCTCTATCTCGCGGATGTCCTCTTCTTCCTCCAACAGGTAGGCCATCATGTTCTCCCCCGCGTCCCCGTCGCCGCCCATGGTGATGAGATCCGGCAGAGTGGACAGCAGGCCCGCCTCATGCGCGGTGAGGATCATCTCCGGCAGCACGTATCCCGGCAGATTGGCCCCCAGATTGGAGGAACCCACGGACACGCTGTAGGAGATCTCCAGGCCCATGACCTCCGCCGCGCACAGGACCGCCAGATCGATCCCCGGGAAGGAGGCCGAGAAGCAGGCGCCGATCCTGTCCCCGGGCCGGGCGCCGGCGTCATGGAGGAGGCGGACGGTCAGCGCCGCAAAGTCGGGCAGCTGGCTGGTGCGCTTGGCCTCCTCGCTGCCCAAAGAGGTGGTGATGGGCGAAAGATAGGTGCCCATGAGCCCCAAGCCCAGGGTATCCTCCGGGGCCAGCTCGAACCCGCGACGCAGCCGCTCCTCCCGAACGGCGGCCACCACCTGCTGATGGAGCCGGGCCGCGGCCTCCATCTCGTCCCCATAGGGGAGCCGGACCCGATGGCCGGCCAGATAGATCGTCAAAACGGAGGTCATCAGCAGCAGCGCCACCAAGCCGTGGCACAGGAGCTTGCGGCGCTTCATACCTTCCGCCTCCTTCCGCTGGTAAACACCCACATTCCCACCACGACAGTCAAAAGGGCAGGGACGACCAGGACGATCCAGGAGCTGTCCTCCCCATAGTACATGGCCGCCGCGCCGATCTCGGGCAGGGTCTGGGGATCGAAGGGGATGCCGCTCTGCTCACAGAGGGCTCGCACGTTCAGCAGATGGATGGTTGGAATGCCCTTGGCAAGATACCGCTCCGTGAGGCCGCTGTTGTCGCTGATAGAAAGAGGCTGCCGCTTCAGCAGGCCGCTGCCCACGGAAAGCATGACGGTGTTGTCCTCATGGCCCAGCCCCAAGCCGTTGCCGCCGACGTTCACGAAGGCCTTGATATCCCCGTATGCTTCCTCATGGAGGGCGATGTCCTGCCGGAAGCTTTCGATGGTGGCCGGAGCAAGGCCCGCCTCCACAAGGCGCGCCTTCAGGGCCTCCACAGCCGCTATGTCCTCCTCTTCCTCCAGCACATAGGCCATCATGTTATAGCCCATGTCCCCGCCGCCGCCCATGGTGACCAGCACCGGCAGCCGGGAGATAAGGCCCTCGTCATAGAGGGTCTTGACCATCTCGGGAAAGGCGTATTCCGGGTTGTTGGCCCCGTATTTGGAGGAGCCCACGGAGGTAGAGTAGCGGATGTCCAGGCCCATGACCTCTGCCGCGCAGAGGACCGCCAAATTGAGCCCCGGATAGGAGCCCGAGAGGTTGGCGCCCACCGGGTCCCCGGCCTTGAGCCCCGCCTCGGAAAAGTAGCGGACGCACAGGGCGGCAAAGTCGGGGAGCTGACTGGTGCGCTTCTCCTCCAGCCCCGCGGCGGTGGTCATGATGGCCGTAAAGTCATAGCCCATAAGGCCGATGCCCAAAGTATCCTCCTCCGCCAGAGCCACCCCTCGCCGAGCCTTCTCCTCTCGGATGAGGGCCGCCGCCTGGGTATGGAGCCGGGCCGCCGCCGCCATCCTGTCCGCATAGGGTAGCCGCCGCCGGCAACCCGCCAGGGAGTCGATTCCCAAGAGAAAGGCGAGGATAAAACAGATCAAGGATAGGTTGTGGCGCTTTCCCCTCATAGCATGCCCACCCACAACAAGCACAGGGCGCAGAGGGCAGCCACCGCACACAGGGAGATGCCGGTCTTCACGAAGCCCTGCCGCTGCAGATCCCGCACCAGCAAGGCCGGGACCAGGTAGCCGATGACCCGGATGCCAAAGGGCAGTACCCCCAGAAGGCCCACCACATAGGTGAGAGCAAAGCTCAAAACCACGTTCACGGCGAAGAGCCGCCTGCCGTAGAGGATCAGATACCGGCTGAGGAGCTTGTCCAGGCCGTAGACCCCTAGCACCACGACCAGGCTGTAAGCGATGCGCCAGGGATCGTTGAGGCTCAGCGCAAAGTAGACCGGAGCCACCAGGCCGCCGGTGCTCAGGCCCGTGATCTCGGAATAGAGCACGGCGATGAGGACGCCCACGATGACGATCTTGCTATACATGCTTCTGCTCCCCTCCTATGTTCACCGGCTGCTCGATAAGCTCCTTTTGAGCCCGCTCTACCAATCGCATGCCTTCGTTTTTGATATTTCCAACCGCCAATATCAGGCGGGGCACGTCGCTTGCAAAGGGGATCTCCTCCGCCAGCCGGAAGCCTTTGACCTCCGCCTCCAGGGCGGCCCGGCGGCACATCCGGGAAAGAGCCCGCTGCTCGTCCCCCAGGAGCCAGATCTGCTTCGGCTCCATCTCCCGGCACAGGCGGACCATGTCCAGGGCCCGGGCGGGCCGATCGCCCCGGTTGTTGATGAGGATGACCAGCTCCTCCCCCCCTTCGCCTCGGGTGGTCTCATAGATCATCTTGGTGGAGCTCACGTCGTTGGCGGAAAGGGCGTTGACAAAGGTCAGGTTTTTGCCCCCGAACACGGACAGGGCGAAGGGATCCCGAACGAAGGACTTGACCCCCTCGAAGGCGGTTTGCCGGTCCATCCCCAGCCCCTGACAGACAGCCAGAGCCAGGGCCACGTTTTCGGGGAAATCCAGCTTCCTGGCGCCGGGAAGATCCTCCAACGACGCCGGGTCGGATATGGTCAGGATGCTGGAAAGCTTCTTTGCCCGGGCAGCCATCCGGTCCGGGAAATCCCGCTCCGCCGTGAAGATGAGCCCCTTTTCCGGCAGCATCTCCATGAGGCATTCCAAGATCTCCTCCCGGGTGTCCCCCATGACATCCATATGATCGAGACGGGCGTTGGTGATAACGCCCACGTCGCAGCGAAGCATGTCCCTTCCCGACACCCGCTGATACTCCGGCTGCAGGGCCATGCACTCGATCACCAGGATATCCGCCTTTTCCTGGGCAGCCTTGTGCATATATTTGAGCTGCTCCCGGATGTTGGCCGGGGCCTTGCGCTCGATGAGCTCCTGCCGCCCGTCGGGATGGATGGCGATGGGCAGGGTGCCCGTGGTCTTGCACAGGACCCGGTGCCCTCCGGCAGCAAGCCCGGCCGCGATCATGCGGGTCACAGTGGACTTGCCCCGGGTGCCGTTCACATAGATCACGTGGGCGAGGGCCTTCCGGTCCCTGCGGGCCTGCAGCGCCTCCCATAGGAGATGCAGGAACAGCAGACAGGACAATATGAGGATTAGCAACTCTGTTCTATCCATGGTTCCATTGTACTCACCGCGCCCGTCTCTGTCCAGTTTTTGTATGCAAAAAGGACGGCGGATACTCCGTCGTCCTTGTTTTTGGGCGGATCGCTTATCTCAGATAGAGACCGAGATCATCCGTTTCCACCATTTCATTGTAATCTGGCACGTTGCCGATGATGATGGCGCGGCCGTCGTCGTCCAGGCTGTCGTTATAGGCCTCGATGAAGGCTGCACAGCCGGCGATGTGCCGGGCAACACGCAGAGACAGGGGGAAGTTGCCCGCGCTGTAGTCCACGTAGAGGAGGCCCAGTTCCTGCGCCTTCACGTAGCAAGGATCCGCGCCGGTGAGGACCAGCGCTTCGTCCGTGTAGCCGCGGAACCGACCCTGGGAGGGGTTGCCCACCTCAAGCAGCAGGGCGTAGGTGTCCGTAGCGTCGCCCAGCTCCCGGTGGGTGAGGCCGTGGAGGGTCACGGGCGAGGGCTCAAGACGCATGCTGATGTCCTCCATCTCCAGATTCAGCACGCCCTCGGCGGCGATGGCCATGGCCCGCTCATGGGCCACACAGGCGTTGTTCACCGCGTATTCGGGGCTGGATTCATGGAGGTCGATCTCCATGTCGATCTTCTCGGTGTTGATCATCTTGGTCACGGCATAGGCCACCTGCTCAGAGAGGGTGCCGTACTTCACACCGGGATAGCAGCGGTTCAGGTTCCGGGTCTCGGAACCGGACAGACCCTGGCCAGAAGGCTTATGGGTGTAGATGTCCGGATCGGGCCACTGATCGATGGGATTCGCGGCGCGGGATCCGAAATGGAAGGTCCGCACGTCCCCATCGGAGGTGGTGAAGTGGATGTACTGGGGCTGGCCCTCCAGGGGGTCATTGTGGGAGAGGCCGGACATGTTGATCTGGGGGATCACATAGACCGTGCCCTTTTCCACCGTGAGCTGCTCCAGCATGACCACGGCGGCCATGTGACCCGCGGGCTCGTTGGCATGGGTGCCGCCCAGGATCAGGATGCTGCCGCCGGGCTCCTTGCCTTCGAGGACGTAGATATCCACGTTGGCGATGGTGCCCTTCAGGTTTTTGTTGTAGGTGGAGAGCTTATAGGTCCGGGTGACGCCGCTGCCCTCGGTCACGATGTCTTCCTGGAAGTGGCGCTTCTGATAGAAGCTGTTGCCGGCGATCGCCGCGCAGACGATGGCGATGGCCAGGATGATGCAGGTGCTGAGAATACCTTTTTTCTTCATCGCTTTGCTCCTCCTTATTTGATCATGAAGATCCGAAGGATCAAGCAGACCAGGATCATCGCGCAGCTGATCTTATCCACCACCTTGGTTTCCTTGAAGAGCATGTTGTAGAGGACGCTGGCAAAGACCATCACGGCGATGGCAAGATAAATGATCGTAGTGAATGTCATAGCTGCTTCCTCCTTAGAACAGACCGGCGATGAGCTTGGACTTCGCCAGGAAGAACGCAGCCCAGGCCAGCAGGATCACGATGGGAATGATGCACTTCTTCAGGATCAGCGTGTACTTCTTCACGCCGGTGACCTGCGCGGCAAAGAGACCGGCAAGGGCCGTCGGCGGCATCATGTCGCCCACGGAGGCGATCAGGCTGATGGCCGCCAGGACCACCACCGCGTTGCCGCCCAGATAGGAGGCGTAGATGTACGCGAAGGGCACGCCCAGCACGGAGCAGGCGCCGAAGGACGACACCGCGCCGAACAGGGGGATGCTGGTGCAGGCTACGATCAGCCACAGCACGGAGGGCAGACCGAGACACGTCATGACGATGAGGCCCCGGACGCCGGTGGCGGTCATGACCTCGATGAACATGCCGACGCCCATGAGGATGGCCATGACGGGGGTCGCCGTACGGATGGCCTCAGGGACGGTCTTGAGGATGTTGATCTTTTTGCCGGTGAACAGGCCCACGAAAGCGGACATCAGGAAGATCACGGGCATGCCCAGATCCTCCGTGACCTTCAGGACCTTGAAGAAGATCATGAGGATCACAAGAGCGATGAAGGGCAGATAGATCTTGAAGCCATACTCCTTGCGGATGGCGTCCTGTTTTTCCAGGGCCGGTTTGAGCTTCTCATAGTCCAGGTTCTTCACCTTCCGAAGACCCAGCAACAGCACGACGACGATGGCCAGGGGGAAGGTCAATAGAAGCAGGGGACCGGTGAAGCCCACGTAGGGCACGTCGATGCCGGCGCAGATGATGAGAGCCGCCGTGTTCACAGGCGGGGCGATCATGCCCAGCAGACCGCCCATGGCGATGATGGAACCGGCGGTCACCGCGTCACAGCCCATGAGCATGAGCACGGGGGCCATGATGGAACCGGCAGACAGCACGGCCGCCGTGGAGGAGCCGGTGATCATGCCCGGGAACATGATGATGAACATGATGAGGATCAGCAGAATGGCCGGGACCTTATGGAACTTCTCGATGATGAGGCTGGACAGAGCGTCCAGACCGCCGGAGTCTTCGATGACCTTCATGAAGACCATGGCGCTGGCGATGGTGAGGATGGTGTCCACATAGCCGAACTCGCCCTCCACCATCATGCGAATGGTTTCCGTGCCCAGGCCGCCCTCGATGGCGCCGACCACGGCCGCCGCCATCATGGACACGCCCACGGGCCACTTCAACGCGAAGCATCCCACCATGAACACGCCCAGCATGAGTACGAATGTAATCACATACGGTGTCATGTTTCTTCTCCTTTTACGCTTGACGCGGGCGTTCGCCCCGCGTCAGGCGGAAGTTTTACAGGCCAAAGAGTTCCTTCAGCACGTTCCGGGCATCGGCAGCCTTGGCCGCGTACGCCGTAGGCGTGTTGTTGGCCGCCAGGATATCATACATCAGGTGGTCCGCGTCGCCGCTCTCCACGATGATGGCGATATCCGCCGCCGCGAAAGCGGGCTTGATGAAGGAATCAGACAGGGTGCCGCGGCGGTCCGCACCGCCGGTGTGCATGGCGATGATGGTCATGCCCAGCTCCTTGGCTTTGGCGATGAGGGCATCCGCCCGCGCCAGCTCCTGATCGGCGTCGATACCGGCAGCGCCCAGGCCCTTGTTGGAACCGCCCACAGCCAGGATGATGACGCTATACTTGCTGGTCAGATCTTCCGCCTTGATGGTGCTGTTCTGATACACGTCCAGCTTGATCTTCTTGCACAGGGTGGCGACCACGTCCACGTCCGCGCTCTGGCCCACGCTGGTCAGAATGGCGGCTTTGCCGGCCAGGCTGCCGGGGGTGACGGCGGGCAGCTCGCCGGCGGCTGCCGGAGCAGCGGCCTGGGCGGCGGGTTCCGCGGCAGGCTCTGCGGCGGGCTCAGCAGCGGGCTCCTCCGTGGGCTCAGCAGCGGGCTCCTCCGTGGGCTCAGCGACGGGCTCGGTGGTTTCCGCCGCGGGCTCAACGGGGGCGGGCTCCGCGGGAACGGTCTCCACGGGGGCCACGGTCTGGGTCTGGGCGGCGGGGACATAGGCCACGGGAACGCCCTTCTCCTCCAGCTCCTTCACCTGCTCCTCCAGCACGGAGATCCGCGTGGAGAGGGCCAGCTTCTCCTCCAGATCCTTCTGCTTCTGCTCGAGAACAGCGATCTTGTTGAAGAGCTCAGCCACATCGTCCGCGTCAGCGGCCTCGAAGCCTCTGCCGCAGGCCGCGAAAGCGGTCAGCATGATGAGAACCAGCACGAGAGAAAGAATCTTTTTCATTTCGATACTCTCCTTCTTTGGAATGAGCCGCCCACCCTCAGGTGGGCGGCTTGGTGTCGTTCGATGAGGCTTGGCTTAGAAAGCGACAGCCTTGTTGTCACGGCGAGGATCGGCGCCGCCATGGAGGCCGTCTTCACAGTAGAGCACGCCCTGGGTGGAGCCGGAGCTGCGATCCCAGTCGCCGCTGTAAGGAGTGACCTTATGGCCCAGGGCGACCAGCGCGTCGATGGTCTCCTGAGGAATACGGGTCTCATAGCGGAGGTTGGCGGAGGCGTTGTCCGCGATACGGGGCTGGTTGACAGCTTCCTGCATATCCATGCCGAACACGACGGTATCCAGGATGATCTGGAGCACGGCCACGATGATGGTGGCGCCGCCGGGGGAACCGACCGCCAGGAAGGGGCTGCCGTCCTCGTTGAGGACGATGGTGGGGCTCATGGAGGATAGAGGATACTTGGCCTTGCCAACCGCGTTGGGGCTCTCGGGATTGCTGTCATAGTCAGCCATCTCGTTGTTCAGCAGGAAGCCGTAGCCATCAGGCGCGACATAGCTGCCGAAATAGCCGTTGATGGTGAAGGTGACGCAAACGATGTTGCCTTCCTTGTCCGCCACGGCGAAGGAGGTGGTATCCTGGTGCTCATAGTTGAAGGGATCGTGGGCCTCGGGCTCAAGGCAGCTGTCCATCTTGATGAGGGAGGCCAGGAACTTGCCGTACTCCTTGGTCATGAGGGCCTGAACCAGAGCATCCTCGGTGTTGGCGGCCAGGTACTTGGAGCGGTCGGAATAGACCAGCTTCATGGCCTCGGACAGGACATGGATGTACTCCACGCTGTTGTGACCCATGGCCTTCAGATCGAAGTTCTCCAGGATGTTCAGCAGCTGGATGATGCAGGTGCCGCCGGAGGAGGGCAGGGGGCTGGAGATGACGGTCTTGCCCATGAAGGTGCCCTTCACGGGTTCACGCAGGTCAGCCTCATACTCCTCGAAGTCCTTGGGCTGGAACACGCCGCCGTACTTGTTGGAGGCCTTGATCATGGCATCCTGCAGCTCGCCCTTGTAGAAGCCGTCGCGGCCCTGCTCCTGGATGAGCTTGAGGGCCTTGGCCTGCTGGGTGTTCTTGAACAGGTCGCCGGTGAAGTATGTGAACCGGCCCAGCTCATCCTGCGCCTCTTCGGGCAGGGTGTAGATGGACGCGAACTCGGGATAGGCCACCATGTTGGTGTAGGCGGAATCCAGGGAGACACCGGTGGTGGGCCCAATGAAGAAGCCGTTCTCGCACAGGTCGATGGCGGGCTGGACCGCATCGGCCAGGGTCAGCTTGCCGAACTTCTCCACGGCGTAGGCCATGCCAGCCACGGTGCCGGGCACGCCGATGGAACGGCCGCCCTTGCTGTTGGCGCCGCCGACCACGGACCAACGCTTGGTCTCGGGATCCTGAATGACGGGCCAGAAGCTCTGGTCGCACAGCTCAGGAGCGCACTCACGGAAGTTGACGAAGTTGATGGTGCCGTCAGCCGCGCGCATGGTCATGAAGCCGCCGCCGCCGATACCGGAAGCCTGGGGCTCAGTGACGGAGATGGCGAAGGCAACCGCCGCCGCCGCATCAACCGCGTTGCCGCCCTTCTTCAGCACTTCGAGGCCGGCCTGGGCCGCCCAGGGAGTACCAGCGGAAACCACGGCGTTCTCACCGTTAGCGCCACGGCCTTCCAGGTTCAGTTCGCCGGTGGCGGGATCCCACAGCTGCCATCCGTCGATTTCGGTAACACCGGTTTCCCACTTGAATTCGGTGTTCTCACCCTCGGCCATGGTGATGCGGGGCAACAGGGAGGCCGCCGCCATGGTGGCGCCGGCTGCCGCAGTTCCCTTCAGGAACGAACGGCGGGAGATTTCCTTCTTGCTCATAGAGTATCCTCCTTTGTATTTATAATCTCTTGATGGAACAAAGCTGCTTGGGCAGGGATGGACGGACAAGAGATTATATTTCTGTCAGTGCGGGGCGAAGGCTCCATAGGTCAATCCTCCTCTTCCGCCTGGGCCGCCTGTTTGCGCCGCTGGAAGAGGATGCATAAGCCGATGCTCAGTTCATAGAGCAGCACCATGGGTACCGCCACCATGACCTGGGAAAAGATATCCGGCGGGGTGATGATGGCCGCCACCACGAAGATGGCGACGATGGCGCCGCCCCGGATCTTGCGCATGATCTTCGGGGTCAGGATGCCCAGCCGGCTCAGGATGACGCTGACCAAAGGCATCTCGAAGATGAACCCGAAGATGGTGAAGATCAGCAGCAGGAAGCTGATATAGTTCGCGATGCTGACCGAAGCCACATAGTCCGTGCCCTGCCCCTGCTTGATGAGAAACTGGAGCATGAAGGGGAGCACGATCTTATAGGCGAAGAAGACGCCGGCGGCGAAGAAGACCACGCCGAAGATCAGCCCGAAGCGGATGCCCGCCTTTTCCTTCTTCGTCAGGCCCGGCTTCATGAAGGCGAAGATCTCATAGAGGATGAGGGGCACGCACAGGATGAAGCTGGCCGTGATGGCCGCCTTGAACTGCTGCAGCAGCAGCTCGGAGGGGGAGATATAGATAAACTTGTATCCATACGCCGCCCCCATGTCGGTGAGGAAGCCCACGATGACCTGGGCCCGGGTGATCAGCACCACGTTGCAGGCCACGAAGGTGATGAGCACCACCGCGATGCGGTTGCGCAGCTCCTTGAGGTGGCCGGTAAGGGGCATGGAACCGCCCTTTTGGGCCGCCTCCTTATCCTGCCGCTCCTCGGCTGTGAGCGCCGTCTCAGGCTTCCTTGGACTTTTCGCCATCTTCCTCGTCGCTCATGCCTTCCTTAAACTTTTTGCCGGCTTTGCCGAAGAGCTTGGCCAGCTTGGGGATCTGGGTGGGCCCCACGATCAGCAGCACGATGACCAGGATGATGATGAGTTCATTGGTTCCGAGTCTCATTTTCGTTTCTCCTTACAAATAATATAGTCAGACTGTTATTCCTCTTGGGCCGCCGCTTCCGGCTGGGCGGGCGCTTCCGCTTCTGCAGGGGCCGCCGCCTCCGCGGGCGCTTCCGGCTCCCCGGGGGCCGCCGGTTCGGCCGGGGCCTTTGCCTTGGCGGAATGCCTGGGCACCAGGGGCGAATAGTCCTCCCCCAGGCTGCTGTCGCCCACGTGGGCGGTCTTCATGGGCTTCTTGGGCGCGGGCTCCTCCGCCCCCTCCGGCTCGCTCTCCCCCACCTGGGCGGTGTTCTTCACCGGGGTCTTGGTCACGCTGTTCAGGGAGGCCATGTCCCGCTTCAGGTCCGTGACGCTCTTGTCGATCTCGCTCTTCATCTCCGTCAAAGGCTCCATGGCCTCCCGGATGGGAGCCGAAGCCTCGTTGAGGGGATCCACCACGTTTTCTTTGATCTCCTTGGTCATGTCGCTGGTGGCGCTTTTGAAGGCCTTCAGGCCCTCCCCCAGCTTCTTGGCGAAGGAGGGGATCTTATCCGGACCCACGATGAACAGGATCACCACGAAGATGATGAGAAGTTCTCCGAATCCAAGTTTCAAGCTCGCTTCCTCCTAAAAAACCTGTTTGCCGCCCAGGAACACATGGGTCACCTCGTAGTCATGGAAATCCATCATGACCAGATCGGCCCGCTTGCCCACCTCGATGCTGCCCACCTGGTCGAAAACGCCCAGGAGCTTGGCCGGCAGCTCCGTCACCGCCCGGAACAGCAGCGGCAGCGGCAGGCCGCTGGTGCTCATGACCAGCTTGCAGATGATGTTGAGACCCATGACGCTGCCCGCGTCCCGGCCGTTTTCAAAGGTGGCCCGGCTCAGGGTCTTCGTCACCTGATGGTGCTCGATCTCATACGTCCCGTTGGGCAGGCCCG
Organism: Clostridia bacterium; assembly: GCA_017545535.1. Lineage (GTDB taxonomy): Bacteria > Bacillota > Clostridia > Christensenellales > CAG-138 > RUG472. Next base: position 59,127 of record JAFWMS010000014.1, read on the forward strand.
CATAGGCGGTTTTTCCGCTCACAAGGATGTTCCGGCGGAAGTTCCCCCGAAACAGCATCCGCATGGTGGCGGGATGGATGGTCACCTCGTCGGTGATGTTGGCCAAAATGGCCTCTGCCACGTCCATGCCGGCGCCCATGAGCCCCGGCTCCTCCGGAGAGAAGACGCCGGTGTTGTGGAAGGGGTCTGTAAGCCCCCGGGCCCCATAGGCATATGCCATGCGGGCGGTGTCAAAGTCCGCGTTGGAATTGCCCAGGCAAACGAAGCACTCCTTGGCCGCTTCCTGAATGAAATGCCTGGCCCCCGCAAGCTCCGGGGACATGGTCAGCAGCTTGACCCGTTTCCCGCACAGGTCGTTCAGCCGATGGAACAGGTCCAGGTCCGGATCCTTCACATAGGCCTCGTCCTGGCAGCCCGCCGCCGCCGGCGAAATGAAGGGCCCCCGCATATGGACGCCCAGCATCCGGGCGCCGTCTTCAACGGGATCGTCCATCCACTGGCCCAGGGCCTCGTAGGTTTCCGCCAGCACGTCCTCGGGAAAAGCGTTCACCGCCGCCAGATATCCGGTGACCCCGTCCCGCAGCAGAGACTTGGAGATGATCTCACAGCCCTCCCGGTCGGCATCGGAAAAGTCGTGCCCCCGGTCGCCATGGACCTCCAGATCGATGAAGCCGGGGGTAATGGCCATCCCATAGACATCCATGGTCTGCTCCCCCTGGCGGGGCTGGGAGCCATAGGGCAGGATCTCCGCGATCCGGCCGTCCTCGATCCTAAGATCCCGATAGACAAAGTCGTCGTTCAGCAGCAGCTTCCCGTTTTGAATGAGCATGCAAAAACTCCATTCACGCGCACACGCCGCCCCTCCCGCCGGCGGCAGGATGGGAAACGGCATTCTTTACTATATATTTTCGGAGGATTACACTCATTTGTCAAGTGTTTTTTGTGTGCCCCCCTTAGGCCGCGGCAGGGAGGCGCTCACGCCATAAGGGCGCTCTCGGTGATCCCCTTTTCGGCCGCCTTTTTATACCAATTCTGGGCGTCCTCCGGATCCTTCTCTACGCCGATGGCCTTTTCGCTGCAAACGCCGCGAACGAACAGGGCTTCCCCGTCCCCCAGCTCGATAGCGCGGGTGAGCAGCTCAACGGCCTTCTTGCCGTTGACCTTCACCCCGTCGCCGAACATGTACATGGCGGCCAGGGCGGTCATGGCCGGGGCGCTGTCCTTCTCCGCCGCCTTCTCCAGCCACTTGAGGGCGTTGACGAGATCCTTGGGGAACATCTCCCCCAGCAGGTGATAGCGGCCCAAAAGAGCCTGGGCCGGGGCATAGTCGGAATAGGCCGCGGCCATGAGGGACAGGCCCGCGCTGGCCATCTTTTTCTGTTCCAGATTGTCGAGATAGTCCTTGTAATGCTCTTCGCCGGTTTTCATACTTGTCTCCTTCTATAATGATTTGGTTTTCTTCTCAATAGGCCGCCGCCTGGCCGTCCCGCCGGGGGTCCGCCGCGCCCCGCAGGGTTCCGTCCTCCAGCCGCTCCACCGCCTGAACGCAGGGGAAGGTGAACCAGACTTCGCTCACGTTCACCTCGTGACCCATGGCTCGCAGGGCGTCGATGGTCTCCTGGCTGACCCGCCGCTCCAGGATCAGGGTGCCGAAGTCATCGTGCATGCGGACGGCGTCGATGGCGTCCTGCACGTCCATGCCGTGGTCGATGACCTTGGTGATCACCTGCATGACGCCGCTGATGATCCGGGTGGAGCCCGGCGCCCCCAGGGCCAGCAAGGGCTGCCCGTCCTTCAGCACCAGGGTGGGGCTCATGGAGCTGAGGGGCCGCTTGTTCCCCGCCACCACGTTGGGGCTGTCGGGATCGGTGGAAAAGTCGAAAAGGGTGTCGTTGAGCAGGATGCCCGTGCCCTCCGCTACCAGGGCCGAGGCGAAGGTGGCGTCCACGGTCTTGGTCACGGCCACCATGTTCCCCGCGGCGTCCAGGATGGCGTAGCTGGTGGTGGAGTCGGACTCAAAGGGCCAGGGGTCTCCGGCCCCGTAGGTTTGGGACCGGTTCATGTCGATCTTGTCCGCCAGGCCTTGGGCGTAGGCCTTGTCGATAAGGCCCGTCACCGGCACGTCCACATACTCCGGATCGCCCATGTATCGGGCCCGGTCGGCGTAGCACAGCTTCATGACCTCGCTGAGCAGGTGGAAATAGGCCGGGCTCTCCGGGTCCAGGGCCCCCACGTCGAAGTTTTCCAGGATGTTCAGCATCTCCACGATGATGGTGCCGCCGGAGCTGGGCAGGTTGGAGCTGTAGATATCGCAGCTCCGATAGGTGCCGTGGACCGGCTCGGCTACGTGGATGTCGTAGTTGGCAAAGTCCTCCAGGGTGAGGCAGCCCCCGTCCGCCTGAACGGCGGCCACGATCTTCTCGGCGATCTCCCCCCGATAGAAGACCTCCTCCCCCTGATCGGCGATGAGCCGCAGGGAATGGGCCAGGTCCGGATTATTTATGATGTCTCCCGCCTCAAAGGGCATCCAGTCCTCGTCAAGATAGATGTCGGCGGTGCTGTCATAGGCGATGATAGCCCGATAGGCGTCCTTGATGTCCCGGCTGGTGATGTGGGAGACGGTGAAGCCCTCCTCCGCCATCTGTATGGCGGGGGCCATGACGGCCTCCCGGCTCATGGTCCCCCAGGTTTCCAGGGCATAGAGCAGGCCCTTCACGTCCCCGGGCACGGCCACGGCCTTGCCGCCGATCTTGTTCTCCTCGTTGGCCACGGAGCCGTCGGGGTTGACGGTCCACATGTCCAGGGAGGCCGCCGCGGCGGACCGATCCCGAAAGTCGACGAAGAACACCTCCTCCGTGTCCGCCAGCCGCAGGGTCATGAAGCCGCCGCCGCCGATGCCGGAGGACTGCTGCTCGCACACCCCCAAGGCAAAGCCCACGGCCACCGCCGCATCCACGGCGTTGCCGCCCTGCTTCAAAATCTCCAGGCCAATCTCGGTGCACTCCGCCCGGCCCGTGGCGATGACGCCGTTCTGGCCCGTGGCGTCCCTGCCGCCCAGGATCACGTCCTCTCCGCCCTGGGCCAGCGCCTGCAAAGGAAAGCAGAGGCAAAGCAGCAGCGCGAGAACGCAGGGGATCATCCGTTCGGCAAGGGCAGCAAAGCGTTTTGACATAGTCGTCTCCCAAAGGTGTTTGCAAACAGTATACAGTTTTTCCGCATAAAAATCAAACAGAAATGTTTACCGAAAAAGGCGGACCGTCATCGGCCCGCCTCTCCCGGAAAAAAATCAGAAACAGGGGTACAGGGTCATGCCCACCAGGACCGTGATGAGGCCCATAAGGAGGGCCGGGAGCCAGCCCATCTTCAAAAGAGCCTTCTGGTCGTAGCCGCCGGCGCCCATCATCATGGGGACCACGGAGGTGGCCATGGGGGTCATGACGGAGCACATGGAGCCGATGTAGCACATCTCCATGAGGCCCCGGGGGTCGCACTTGAGGGACATGGAGGTGAGGATCACCAGGGGGATCAGGATCTTGCTCACCGCCCGGTTGTAGAGGAGGCTGGTCATGACGAAGGCCGCCAGGAAAAAGATGGCGCCGATGAGATAGCTGTTGTGGACGCCGTTCAGCAGCCCGGCCACCGCGTCCCCCACCAGCTCGCCGGCGCCGGTGTTGGCGAAGGCGCTGCCCAGGGTGACCACGCCCACATAGAGCAGGACGATGTCGATGCACATGTTGTCGATGGCTTCCCGCTCCGTGAGCACGCCGCTAAGCACCAGGAAGGCAGCGCCGCAGGCGGGAATGATCCAGGAGGGCAGGCCGAAGGACTGGAAGATGAGGCAGAGGATGACGCCGAAGAAGACCACATAGCCGATGACCTCCCGGACCGGGGACAGGGGCTCCTTTTGAGCCTTTTTCCGGGCCTGCACCATGCTGATGGGCACGACGGGCTGGTCAGGGGCGAATTTGGGGGCAAAGAAGATGGCCCAGACGAGGACGAACAGGGAGACGAAGATCTTGATGTTCATCTGGGTGAACATGGTGAACTGATAGTCCGTGATGCCGTATTCCAGCAGATAGCCGTTGTCCTCGATGAAGGTGGCGGCGTAGGGGCCCACGGGCATGATGGTGAAGGAGGTGGCCACGGTGACCAGACCGATGGAATACATCATCTTGGAGGGGCTGATCTTCATCTCCTCGCACATGGCGATGACCAGGGGGCACACCAGGGCGAAGAGGGCGGTGATGCTGGGGATGAACTGGCCCAAAATGAAAGTCACCAGCACGTATCCCGCCAGGACCTTGGTGAAGGAGCCCTTGGAGACCCGGTATACCAGTTTGGACAGTTTCTCTACCATCTGGGTCCGGCCCAGGCCCGCGGCGATGACGAACATGGAGATCATGGTGATCACCGTGTTGCTGCCCATGTTCCCAAGAGCGGTCTTGGAATCCACGCAGCCCGTCACCACCAGCACCAGCATGCCGACGATGGAGGTCAGGGCCATAGGGAGCTTGTGGAGGGAAAAGCTTATGATCATGAAGAGAAACACGATCAGGGTTATGGTCATTTGCATATCCATTTTTTTGCGCGCCTCTGGATCGAAATTGGTTTAGGCCGGCCCCGGTTTTTCCCCGGATGACGGTAAGATTGAATTATATATTCTTATAGGAAGGTTGTCAAGGCAAACCCGCTACCGGGGCTGCCGCAGGGGGATCGTTGCCTCGGGCGCGATGCCGAAGCGGGCGGCGTAGGATTGGGCCCGCCGCACCTTATCCGGATCGGCCACGTCCTTCGGCGCGTGGGCGTCGCAGCCCAGGACGACTTTGCAACCCTCCACCTTGGCCAAGGGCCAAAAGCTGTCGCAGGGATAGCAGCGGTCCGTCCGCATGCCCAGGATGTTGATCTCCAGGGGCAGATCCAGCTCCTTCGCCCGCCGGCACAGGCGCCCCATCTCCTCCCGATACGCCGCCTCCGGCCCCTCAAAACAGAACAGGTCCGGATGGGCCACACAGGAGAACTTCCCCGTCTCCATGCCCGCGACGACCCGGTCCACATAGGTGCTCAGGGCCCCGCGGCTCCCGGGCCGGGAGGGGTTGTAGACGGTCTCAGAGCTGTCGTTGAAGTGCTGGGCAAGGAGCAGATACTCCACGGGATAGGGGGCGATCAGGGCCAGCATGCTTTCGAACAGGTCCGGGTAATACTCCGCCTCGAAGCCCAGGCGGACGTCGATGTCCCGTTTATATTCCTCCTTCAGGGCGAGGACGCTGGTCACATAGTCCTCCAGCAGCCCCAGAGGCACCCGAAACCGGGACTCGCGGCCGTCGGGAAAGGCCATGGGCACATGGTCGGAAAACCCCAGCACCTTCAGCCCCCGCCGGATGGCCGTTTCCACATATTCCCTGTCCTCCCCCACGGCGTGGCCGCAGCGGTAGGTGTGGGTGTGATAGTTGGCAAGCATAGCGCTTTTTCTCCTAAAATAGATCGTTCCCTGTATTATACCAGCCCTGAAAAAAAGCGCAAGCCGTGGAAAGCCGCCGGCCCCTCTCAAAAAAAGTATATAAATCGAGCAACTGCTTCTTGCGGCGGGGCGGATATCGTGGTATCATGTGTCATTATTGAAGATTTGGAGGTAGCTTATGCAGCAGCTTTTGGTGCGTCCCGAGAACATGAAGAGGATCGATTCGCCGGAACTGGCGAAGGCGTACATCGACGAGCAGGTGGCCGCCATTAAGGAGCAGGTGGGCGACGGCAAGGTGCTGCTGGCCCTCTCCGGCGGCGTGGATTCCTCCGTGGTGGCGGCGCTTCTCATCAAGGCTATCGGCGATCGGCTGGTGGCGGTCCACGTGAACCACGGCCTTCTGCGCAAGGGCGAGCCCGAGCAGGTGATCGAGGTGTTCCGCAACCAGATGCACGCCAACCTGATCTATGTGGACGCCACGGACCGATTCCTGGACAAGCTGGCGGGCGTCAGCGACCCGGAGACCAAGCGGAAGATCATCGGCAAGGAGTTCATCGAGGTCTTCGCCGAGGAGGCCCGCAAGCTCACCGGCATCCGGTTCCTGGCCCAGGGCACCATCTGGCCCGACATCCTGGAGAGCGAAGCGGGCATCAAGGCCCATCACAACGCCGGCGGCCTGCCGGAGGATCTCTCCTTTGAGCTGGTGGAGCCGGTCCGCATCCTCTTCAAGGACGAGGTGCGCATGGTGGGCAAGGCCCTGGGGCTTCCCGACGGCATGGTCTACCGGCAGCCCTTCCCCGGCCCGGGTCTGGGGGTCCGGTGCGTGGGCGCCATCACCCGGGATCGTCTCGAGGCCGTGCGGGAGTCCGACGCCATCCTCCGGGAGGAGTTCGCCGCGGCGGGCCTCCAGGGCAAGGTGTGGCAGTATTTCACCGTGGTGCCCGACATGAAGAGCACCGGCATCAGGGACGGCAAGCGGACCGACGACTGGATGGTCATCATCCGGGCGGTGAACTCCGTGGACGCCGTCACCGCCTCCATCGAGGAGGTGCCCTACGCCCTGCTCCTCAAGATCCGGGACAGGATCTTCCACGAGGTCAAGGGCGTGAACCGGGTCCTCTACGACCTGTCCAGCAAACCCCTCGCCACCATCGAGTACGAATAATCCACATATATCCGCACACATTCGATGATTCTGAAAAGTACAAATCGGATGATTCTGATGAGATAATCTAAAGGATAAATCAGCACCCCGAGAACCAATGAAGTTCTCGGGGTGCTTTTCATATGTTCTGGTTCTACCAAAGCCAATGCGAAGCGTTCGAATCTTCTCGCCAATTCTCCGCCGAGCCCTCCTTCAAACCCTGATGCTGCTTCTGGTTCTGCAGTTCATTTGAATGAATGAAAATGAGAATGAAGATAAGCATGAGAACTGAAAAACATAGATATTGTCAAAGGAATTGGAATGGGCAGGGCAATGGATGAGGGGCGGCCACAGCCGCCCATGTCATGTCAATTGGTATTGGTAATGAGAATGGCATGATTGGTTTTCTTCTTTGTTTTCCGATGGGTCCTCTGCTTTTGATGGGGAGAGATTAAGAAAGAAAATGGAGAAGGAAGTGTGGCGGAAAATGAATGATTTGCGAGAAAAAAGGATGATAAAAAAGATGACCACCAGAAACATTAGGTTTGTACGAAATGGAATCATTGGATTTGTACTTTGATACCACAAAACGCTGCAAACCCGCATAAATACTGGGTTTTTGAGGCTTCAAGCAGCCTCGTGACAACGTTTTGACAACACTTTAAGCATTACTCATAAATAAAGAGCTAACTGATTTTTGTTGGATCAGTTAGCTCTTTTTCTTTTGTCTGGAAAGGAAGCGGATGAAGACGTCAATCCTTCAGTTTCTTCTTGAATGCCTTGACCATTGCGTCGCTCAGCTCCTGAGAAGGTACTTTTGCGGTGATCTGTGTGTCATCGTATTCGGGGTAATAATATGTTCTTTGAGTTGGTAAAACAAATGGCCGCCCGTGAGGGCTTCACCGAGAAACTCAAGGCCCAGGATCAAATGCTGTGGGTGCACCGGATGAACAACATCCGGAATCGAGCCATGGAGATGGTTAACAACGATCTGATCTACGCATAAGATTACAGCGGCGGGGAGCAATCCCCGAATCAAAAAAATCCAAAAAATTTTTGATGTAACTATTGACATTACATCCTCGCCGTGCTATACTACAGCCATGATGAAACTACGGAGGTTACATCTAATGAATTTTCGGAGGTATCTCACTATGACAAACAAAGAAAAAGCCCTGGCTCTGATCGGCACATTCGTATCCGGTGATCTGGAACTGGCGAAGTCTCTGCTCGCCCCCGAGTACAAGCAGCACAACCTCGCTTTCGGCACCGGCGCTGACGCATTTGTGGCTGCGGTCGCCGGACTTCAGCAGGCACCCGTAAAGACAACGGTAAATAACATCCGCGCTTTCGAGGACGGTGACTGCGTTTTCCTTCAGACCGTTTACAATTTCGCCGGAGCGGGCGAACAGGTAGCGTTTGACGTGTTCCATTTCAACGCCGATGGCAAAATCGATGAGCATTGGGACAACCTTCAGAATGTTGCCGCCCCCAATCCTTCCGGTCACACCCAGATCGACGGTACGCTTGAAAAGAAAGACGTCGATAAGGAAGAGACCCGCCGCATCGTTGCGGGATTCGTAGGCGACGTGCTTCGCGGAGAGCATCCTGAAAAGCTGACTTCCTACTACGACGGCGACAAGTACATCCAGCACAATATCTCCATCGCTGACGGTCTTTCCGGACTCGGTGCTGCGCTTGCGGCTATGGCGGAACAGGGCATTTCGATGGTCTATGACAAGACGCATATGGTTCTTGCCGACGGCGACTATGCTCTCGCCTGCAGCGAAGGCTCCTTCGGCGGTGTTCCGACCACTTATTACGATCTCTTCCGTGTTGAAAACGGCTTTATCGCGGAGCATTGGGACGTGATGGAGACGCTTGCCGCCAAGGAGACATGGGCAAACGAGAATGGCAAATTCTAATGTAACCGTTGAAATTACAGCCGTTCCGTGATAGAATGTTTTTCGGGAGGAATGGCTATGCAGATTTCAAGCAGGTTTACAATTGCCTTGCACATCTTCACATGTGTGGATGTGTTCAAGGATGAATACAAGGTCACCAGCGACTTTCTTGCCGGGTCGATCAACACCAATCCGGTCATCATACGGAAGATCCTGACGCAGCTCAAAAACGCTGGGCTGATCAACGTGGCAAGAGGCACTGGCGGCATTGAGCTAACGAGGGACTTGTCGGAAATCACCTTTTACGATGTGTACGAGGCAATCGGAGCAGTTGAAAACGGAGACCTGTTCCATTTCCACGAAAGTCCCAATCCCGAATGTCCGGTGGGCAGGAATATCCATGCATTGCTGGATGACAAGCTGAAAGCGATTCAGGACGCAATGGAGGACGAATTGCGAAAATACACGCTGCTTGATCTTCGCAGCGGTATGACTGAGCTTCTGGCAAAGGAGAACTAAAGCAAAGGCTCCGGAGGATAGAATTCTTCCGGAGCTTTTCATAGGAGGCAAGTTTATGAAGACAGCAGACTATTTATCTTTCATTGTAAATGAAATCCACACGACCGTCGTTGCCACGGTGGATGCTGAGGGTTTGCCGGTCACCGCCGCCATTGACATGATGGACTGCGATGAAAACAGCCTTTATTTTTTGACGGCAAAGGGCAAGGGATTCTATGACCGTCTCATCAAGAGAGGGGTTCTTGCGCTGACCGCTATGAAGGGCAAGGATACGATGAGTAGCGTAGCGGTGTCGATCAGAGGCAAGGTGCGTGAGCTTGGGTATGAAAGAATACCGGCGCTGTTTGCGAAGAATCCATACATGAAGGAGATTTATCCGACGGAGGACTCCATGAAAGCTCTTACCGTCTTTCAGGTTTATGAAGGCACCGGCGAGTGGTTTGATCTTTCAAAAAAGCCGATTGAGCGTGCATCCTTCACCTTCGGGGGAGCATCACAGAAACCGGAAGGATACTTCATTACGGATGCCTGCATCGGCTGTGGAAGCTGTGCGGCGGTCTGCCCTCAGAACTGCATCAGCTCTGACAGCATTTCCTATGTGATCGAACAGGAGCACTGCCTGCACTGCGGAAACTGCATAGGGGCGTGCCCTGTGGGAGCGGTAGAAAGAAGGTAGCTTTATGACTGAGAAAATGACACAGGAACAACGGCTCGATACGCTGGTTGAAGCGTTTAAGGCTGATTCTGTTCAATATAAAGATTTACAAACGCCGGAGGATAACGAGGGCAAAAGACGGATTCTGCGTTCCCTGATGAACATTCGTATGCCGAGGAAACTTGACGATTCCGTACTTGCCTTGCAGGATGAATATCTGCGGGAACGTATCCGTGAAAACGGGATTGTGGAGCTTGGGGAAATTCCCGTAATCAGAGACGGCATATCAATCTGGCAGGGCGACATCACCCGGCTTGCCGCTGACGCCATCGTGAACGCCGCCAACTCGCAGATGCTGGGATGCTTCGTCCCGATGCACACCTGCATCGACAACTGCATCCACACCTTTGCGGGGGTGCAGTTACGTGCGGAATGTAACTGGCAGATGAATCAGCTTCGTATCCGCTATGGCAGAGACTACGAGCAGCCCACCGCCGTCCCCATGCTGACGGACGGATATAACCTTCCGGCGAAGAAGATCGTCCATATTGTCGGCCCGATCGTTGAGGGACGGTTGACAAAGGCGCTGGAACAGGATCTGGCGGATTGCTACCGAAATACCCTTGACCTTTGCGCCGAGAACGGCCTGCGCAGCGTAGCGTTCTGCTGCATCTCCACTGGCGTGTTTTGCTTTCCGAATAAACGTGCGGCGGAAATAGCGGTCGGTTCCGTAAGCAAGTGGCTGGATGAACACATAGGACAGGTCGACCGGGTGATTTTCAATGTGTTCAAAGACGAGGACAAGGCATACTATGAAGAACTATTACAATAATCAGCCAAACGGCTATCTGGAATCCATACAAAAAGGTCTTCTCGCCGTGCGTTCCTACGACCTTCGTGTTTCCCGTGGAATTGGAACCCGTGAAGAGAAGCTTGCAAGGCTGAAGAAGGAACTCGAAACAGCGGATGCAATCGTTGTCGGCGCTGGAGCAGGACTCTCTACGGCGGCGGGTTTTACTTACGCCGGGGATCGGTTCAAACGGTATTTTTTCGATTTTGAAGAGGCGTTCGGCTTTCACGATATGTATACCGGCGGCTTTGTTGTGATGAATGCGGCGCCTGAGGTGATGTGGGCCTATTGGGCAAGACACATTTACTTCAACCGTTTCTTCCCCGCTCCCAAGCCTGTTTATCAGGATCTGCTGTCTCTGCTGGATGGTAAAGACTATTTCGTGATTACGACAAACGTAGATCACCAGTTCCAGCGTGCGGGCTTCGACAAAAAGCGGCTGTTCTATACGCAGGGTGACTACGGCCTGTTTCAAAGCGTTGATCCAAAGGTGCAGGAAACCTTCGACAACGAGGCGTGGACGATGCGGGCCATGGAAGCCCAGGGCTTTGTCCGGGATGAAGCCGGCATATTTCAAATTCCAGAGAACGGCGATGTTTCCATGCAGCTGCCGACAGAACTGATCCCCACTGCTCCAAACGGTGATCCGGTCACGATGAACCTGCGCTCCGATGATACCTTTGTTGAGGATGCCGGATGGCGCAAGGCGTCGGCTGCATATTCCGATTTCCTGCGCAGACACGAAAACCTTCATGTACTGTATCTGGAGATCGGCGTAGGAGCCAATACCCCGGTCATCATCAAGTATCCCTTCTGGCAGATGACAAGAGACAACAGGCGGGCCTTTTATGCCTGCCTGAATTATGACGAAGCAGTGTATCCAAAAGAGATAGAACAGCGGTCTATCTGTATTCATGGAGACGCTGGAGAAATTCTTTGTATGCTCAAATGAAAGGTTGCTTTTTTTGATTTGATACAGTAGTATAAGAGTACTGTGTGACAACACAGTGACAACAAAAATCTTGATACTCCAAGATTTATAGGTAATGCGAATAATCCTGATAATCTGTGCTAAATGACCTATACAAAATCGTTTAGCTCACGGTTCCTAGGAGCGAGTACGAGTAAGCAAATATACCCGACCAAATTCGATGATTCCGAAAAGTACAAATCGGATGATTCTGATGAGATAAGATAAGGGGAGATACAGGCACCCCGAGAACCATGAAGTTCTCGGGGTGCTTTTCATATGTTCTGGTGATACCAATACGAATGAAATGTCCTCGAATCTTCTCGCCAATTCTCCGCCGAGACCTCCTTCCATCCCTGATGCTGCTCCTGGTTCTGCAGTTCATTTGAATGAATGAAAATGAAAATGAAGCTATGAGGGAAAATGGAAAAACATAGATATTGTCAATGGAATTGGAATGGGCAGGGAATGAAATGAGGGGCGGCCGCAGCCGCCCATGTCATGTCAATTGGTATTGGTAATGAGAATGGCATGATGGGTTTTCTTCTTTGTTTTCCGATGGGTCCTCTGCTCGGTAGGGGGAGAGAATGAATGGGAGAATGAGGAAGGAAGTGTGGCGGAAACCCACGAATGAGAGAAAGAAAATGAAGATAATGAGGATGGCTCTCAGAAACATTACCCTTGTCCAAAACACAAACATTGGGGTTGTACGGGGATAAAAACAAAGGGGAGAGCCTTAAAACGGCTTTCTCCTTTCTTTTTTTTGCATATCTGAAATTTTGATTGACCAATCTCTTCCTTTTGATATATTATGAAAACAAAAACAAGGAGGAACCGTAATGGAAAAGAAACCGGTCTACACCTCGCCCTATGAACTGGACGGACGAATCCCGCTGGGCCAGGCCATCCCCCTGGGCCTGCAGCACGTCCTGGCCATGTTCGTCGGCAACCTGTCGCCCCTGCTGATCATCCTGGGCACCTGCGGGCTTACCGTGGACGCCGGGTTCAGCGCCCTGCGCGTGACGCTGCTGCAGAACGCCATGGTGATCGCGGGCCTCGTCACCTTCATTCAGCTGTACCCCATCGGCCCCATCGGCGGCAGGCTCCCCATCGTCATGGGCACCTCCTCCGGCTTCATCGGCATCAACAACTCCATCGCCATCAGCACCATGGGCGGCATCGCGGCGGGCACCATCACCACGGACGCCAACGCGGGCATCTTCGCCTACGGTGTGCTCATGGGTGCTTGCATCGTGGGCGGCGTGTTCGAAATGGGCCTCGGCTTCCTCATCAAGCCTCTGCGCAAGTTCTTCCCGCCCGTGGTCACCGGCACGGTGGTCATCGCCATCGGCCTCTCCCTGATCTCCGTGGGCATCAACTTCTTCGCCGGCGGCTCCGGCGTCAAGGACTTCGGAAGCCTGTGGAACCTGCTGCTGGGCCTCATCACCCTGATTGCCATCCTGGTGTTCAAGCACGGCTTCAAGGGCTTCCCCTCCATCGCTTCGGTGCTCATCGGCATCGTCATCGGGTACATCGTGTCCCTTCTCATGGGCTTCATCCTGCCCAAGGAGATTGTGATCGACGGCGCCACCGTGATCCCCGCTTACATCACCAAGTGGAACCAGGTGGCCACCTCCAAGTGGTTCGCCCTGCCCCTGCCCCCCAAGGAGATCTTCTCCAACATCCGCTTTAGGCTGGACGCCATCATCCCCATGTGCATCATGTTCATCGTCACAGCGGTGGAGACCATCGGCGACACCTCTGGCGTGGTGGAAGGCGGTCTCAACCGGGCTCCCACGGATAAGGAGCTCTCCGGCTCCGTGGTCTGCGACGGCTTCGGCTCCTCCATCGCCGCCCTGTTTGGCGTGCTGCCCAACACCTCCTTCAGCCAGAACGTGGGCCTCGTCGGCATGACCAAGGTGGTCAACCGCTTCGCCATTTCCATGGGCGCGGGCATCCTAGTCCTGGCCGGGCTGTTCCCGAAAATCGGTGCCATCATCAACATCATGCCCCAGCCCGTCCTCGGCGGCGCAGCGGTGTTTATGTTCGCCAGCATCGTGATCTCCGGTATCAACCTGATCACCAAGGAGCCCCTGACCGGCCGCAACGCCACCATCGTGGCCATCGCCCTGGGTCTCGGATTCGGCCTCGGCTCCTCCACCGCCGCCCAGGCGTTCATGCCCCAGTGGCTGAAGTACATCTTCGGCGGCTCCGGCATCGTGCCCGCGGCCCTGATCGCCATCCTCCTCAACATCATCATCCCCAAGGACAAGGAGCCGGAGGCGTAAGCAAGAGCTTTCCAAAACGCGAAGAGAGCCCGGAAACGGGCTCTCTTTTTTACGTCGAAAAACGATCCTCTTCAGATCCACCACAACAGCACGGCTATGAGGATCGCGCCGGCAACCATGAGGGAGAAGCTCAGCTTCCATTTGCCGCCTTTATTGAAGCCGTATATGTCGGGCCAGGCTTTGGCGAAGACCACCCGGTCGAGGTACAGCCAGCCGTAAAGGAGCACGGGCAGGATGCCCAGGGGGATGATCCAGGCGCTCAGGCCCTTCTGCTCAAAGCAGAGGAAGGATAGGATGGCCAGCAGGGGCGTGACCACGTGCATGATGCGCTCCGGCCCGGTGGACAGCAGCCCCTCAAGGCTCCTGGAGACGGGCAACAGGAACAGGAACACGGTGCACAGCGTCACCGTCACGGTCACGGTGCCCATATATTTCAGGGCCACCGCCCAGGCGGGCATGGCCCCGCAAAGCTCGCAAACGAGGAGGATCAGCGCCGTCAGCGCGCAGAACAGGTTGGACAGCACCGTGAAATACCGAAAGGACTCCGGCAGCTTCTCCCGGGGCGTGCGGCGGACGAGGGCGCGCATCGCCAGCAGGGTGAAAAACAGGATGGCTTCGTTGATGACAGCGGACGGGACCATGGCTTGCCTCCTTGAACAGGATATCTTGAACAGGATATATAGATATCATAGCACGAAAGGGCCTCCCCGGCAAGTCAAAAGCCGCCGAACATTTGTTCAGCGGCTTTGTGTCATCATAGCTCAATCCCCCAGCCAGCTCTTAAGATAGGCGGCCTTCTTCTCGGCGAAGGCGGCGCGGCCGGAGACGGGACGCTCAAAGAGGTCCAGCACCGTCCCCGCCAGGATCTTGGGCGGGCAGAGGCAGGCCGTCCCCTCGTCCGTCACGGCAAAATCGTCCCCGTGGAACCGGCCCGACACGCCGGTAAAGCCGAACTGGACCGTGGGCAGCAGGGTCCCCAAATCCCCCACGTCCCCGGAAGCCCCGGAAACGATGCCTTCCGCGATCTCGTCCTCGCCACAGAGGAGCAGCATATTCTCCTTCACCAGAGCGTTGATCTCTCGGCTTTGGGAAAGAGGCAAAAATCCAGGCCGACGGGTGATCTCCGTTTCGATGTCCAGGGCCTCGCCGCACTTCTTCAGACAATTCTCCACCAGGTCCGCCGCCCGGAAGAGGGCTTTTTCCGTCCGGGCCCGGACGTAGGTCTCGATGACGGCGTGATCGGGCACGATGTTCACCGTCCCCGCCGCCTCGGAGATCACGGGCTGCACGTTCACCCCGTCCTCGGGATCGAACCGATCCTTCAAAAAGGCGACGCCGGTTTGGGCCAGCAGCGCGGCGTGGAGGGCGTTCTTCCCCGCGAAGGGAGCCGCCCCCGCATGGGCGCCAAGGCCCGTGTAAACGGCCCGAAGGATGACGAACCCCTTCAAGATGGAGCCCAGGTCGAACCGGCAGCCGGGCTCTCCGGAGGCGTGGCAGGAGAGGACGCAGTCCACGTCGTCGAAGACGCCATGGGCGATCATGTCCTGCTTGCCGGAGGGGTATTTGACCAGGCCCCGGTCCATGAGCTCCTTCCGATAGGCGTAGTCGATCATCTCCTCCGCCGGGGTGAAGATCACCTTCACCGTGCCGGAGAGGGGCTCGTCCTTCAGCGCTTCGATGAGGGCCAGGGCCGCCGAAGTCTGGAGGCTGTGGCCGCAGGAATGGATGCGGCCCTCCCCCGCCTTCTTCGGCAGACCGTCCATGTCCGCCACCACCGCCACCACCGGAGCCCCCCGGCCCAGGGTGACGATCAGGCCCGTATAGCTCGCCGGCGCGTAGGCCACGCCCCAGCCGTCCAGACAGGCTCGGATGAACCGACCGGTTTCGAACTCCCGATACCCAAGCTCCGGGATATCGAAGAGCTTGCGGCTACGCTCCACGATGGAGGCCGCGTTTTGGTCGATCCTGCTGAAAACTCTTTGCTTCTGCTCGCTCATTCCCAAATCAGGCTGGTGCCCGCCCCCACTTCTTCGATCTGCATCCGCGCCCCCATGGCCACCTTCACGGACAAGGCCGTGCAGTGACAGGGATACAGGTGCGGAATGTCCTCCTCCTGCAGATACTCGATGATCCCCGCCGACCGCTCGTCCATCTGCCGCAGGTGGAAGCCGCCGATGACGCCCAGGATGCGGCTTTGGCCGGTGACCCGCTTGGCCTGCTCCAAGATGTTGCCGATGCCGCTGTGGGAGCAGCCAGTGATCACATAGACCCCCTCCCGTCCCCGATAAGCAAGGGCGGTGTCGTCCGGATTTTTGTCCGGCCCGTCCTCCCCCTGCCGGATGGCGGGATCCTCCATATACGGATAGACCCGGGGAATGGCCCCGAGATAGAACAGATTCTCCGTCAGGGCCATAGGCTCCGCCGTAAGGCAGAGATTAAAATGCCGCTCCAGCTTCGCCCGGGGATAGGGACAGCCGATGGCCAGGCCATGGGACAGGACCCGGCGGAACAGAGCCGGGTGGGCCACCAGCTTGGGCTTCGGACCGTCGGTGAAAAAGGCGTCCAGGCCTCTGGTATGGTCGTCGTGGCAATGGGAGAGGATCACCCCGTCCACGTTTCGCCAGTCGATGCCCATGGTCTTCGCATTTTGAGCGAAAATGCCGAAATACCCCGTGTCCAGCAGGAACCGCTTCCCCTCCGCCTCCACGAGGCAGGAGAAACCCGGCTCCCCCAGCAGATACCGGTCGATCAGGGTGTTGTTGTCGGATAGGATGGTCAGCTTCATAGGCAGTTGAGGAGCTCCGCCCGCACGCCGTCCATGCGGGGATCGGAGAGGCCGAAATCCATCTGCCGGTAGCTCCAGGCGGCCCGGCCGATGCCGTATTTCTCGAAGGCGGCGTGGATGGCCCGGTACCAGACGAGGGCGTCCTCGGGGCTGGCCTTGTCGATGACCCCGTATTCCCCGCAGTAGAGGGGCACGTCCCTCTCCTCCGCCACAGAGACCGCTTCGGCGAAGAAGGCTTCAAAGAAGGCGCTGCTGAGGTGTCCGTCCGCAGGCAGGGCCTCCAATCCCGCCTGGGACCCGTTGAGGTACCGCCGGCTGGCGGCGGCCATCTCCCCATAGGTGGCGGTGACGGGGATACGGAAGGAGGTCTCCATGGGCGGCATCCAGTAGGCCCCCTGATGGGTGAAGATCAAGGGCTCGTAACAGTGGAAGTTGTAGACCACGTTCTCATCATAGGGCAGGGGCAGATCCTTCACGGCCACGGCGCTGTTGTGCCAGTAGCCCCCGATCAGGATCTTCGTCTTCGGCGCAATGGCCCGGATGCGGCGGATACAATCCAGGGCGATCCGGTTCCAGACGGGACCGTAGGCCTTCTCCGTGACCTCGTTGAGGAGCTCGAAGGCCAGCATGTCCGCGTCCTTGGCGAACCTACGGGCGATCCGCTCCCACAGGGCGCAAAACCGCTCCTGATACTTCTCGTTCTCGAAGAAGCCGGCCTCCTGTTCCCCGGGGTCGAAGGAGAAGCCGGCGGTCTTATGGAGGTCCAGGATCATGTTGAGGCCGTTCTTGCCGGCCCAGCCCACGGCCTTTTCCAGATGCTCATAGCCCTTTTCCCGAGGCGTGCCGTACTTGTCCTCCAAAAGATCATAATCTACGGGCAGCCGCACGTGATCGCAGCCCCAACTCTTGATCACGGCGAAATCCGCCTCGGTGATGAAGGTGTCGTACCGTTCCTCGGAATAATCACACTGGGAGAACCAGCCCCCCAAGTCCACACCCTTTTGATAACCTGCGAAGATGCGCATAGCTTTCCTTTCCCGATCCTGTGGATCGATACGCTTTTTGTCAGAAAACCGCCCTGCCCATGAAGGAGGCAAGGCGGTAAAGGAGGAAGGACATGAAAAGCATCAGCCTTTCACACTGCCGGAAGTGACACCCTTGATGATGGATTTGCTCAGGATGATGTACACCAGCATGACCGGCAAGATAGCCAGGAGGATGAACATGTACACCTTGCCCATGTCGAACTTGGAGTAGTCCGCGCTTCGAAGCTGGGCGATCATGATAGGCACGGTTTTCATCTCGGCCTTATCGAGGAGCAAGGCGGGGATGAAGTAGTTGTTCCAGGAGCTCACGAAGGAGAAGATGGCCTGGACGGCGATGGCCGGCTTCATGATGGGCAGGATGATGGTGTTGAAGGTGCGGAACTCGTTGGAGCCGTCGCACCGGGCGGCCTCCACGATCTCCAACGGCAGCACGCTCTCCATGTACTGCTTCATGTAGAAGAACACCACGGGGGCGGCGATGCTGGGCACGATCAGGGGGATATAGTTGTTGGTCAGGTGGAACTTGTTGATCATCTGCACGAAGCCCACCGCGCTGACCTGGGCGGGGATCATCATGATGGCCATGATGAAGGTGAACACCAGATTCTTGCCCTTGAAGTCATAGACGTGGACGCCGTAGGCCGTCAGGGCGGAGAAGTAGGTGGTCAGGGCCGAGGAAACGGCGGCGATGAACAGGGAGTTCAGCATGCCCCGGGGGATGTTGATGGAGGCGTCGGTCCAGGCGTTCTTCAGGTTGTCCCAGAAGTGCTCCTGGGGCAGGAGGCGGAAGCCTGCCTGCAACTGGGCGTTGCTGCGGGTGGAGTTGACGATCATGAGGTAGAAGGAGAACAGGCACAGGACCGTCAAGAAGATCAATATGGCGTACACGACGATCCGAAGCAGGGTCATCATGAGCCGGCTCTTGGTATTCTCGTTCATTTGCGCGCTCCTTTCCGCGCCCGACGGGGCTTCTCCACGGGATCCTTATACTGGGCCGACAGGAACTTGTAGACGATGCCGCCCAGGATGCCCGTGATGATAAAGATGATCACGGAGATGGCGCCGGACATGCCGTAGTTCTTGCTGGTGGACAGATAGTTGTTGAGGTACATGACCAGGGTGAAGGAGGTCCTGTTGGGCATGCCCAATCGGTTGGTCAAGACCTGGGGCACGTCGAACATCTGGATGCCGCCGATCATGGCCGTGATGAGGCAGTAGACGAAGATGGGCATGAGCAGGGGCAGCGTCACCTTGAAGAACACCTTCACGGCGTTGGCGCCGTCGATGGTGGCCGCCTCAAAGAGGGTCTGGTCGATGCCCATGATGCCGGCCATGAGCACGATGGTGGTGTTGCCGAACCACATGAGGAAGTTCATCAGGGCGATGAGGCTTCGGACCGTCACCTTGCTTGCGAAGAAATCTAAGGGCTTGTCCATGACCCCCGATTGCTGCAGGAACTGGTTCACCGGGCCCACCTTGGAGAACAGGGTGAAGAACAGCATGGAGAAAGCGGAGGCCATGATCAGATTGGGCATGTAGATAACCGTTTTGAAGAAGGCCTGTCCCTTGATGTTGAGCCGGTAGCTGGTGAAGAACACCGCCAGCAGCAGGGCGATCAAAAACTGGGGAATGGCGCCCAGGAGCCACAGGATCATGGTGTTCCCGGCGTATTTCAGGATCAGGATGGAGCCCTGCTTGTTGGGGGTGAACAAGCTCACGTAGTTTTTCAGCCCCACGAACTCGGGGCCGACGTGCTTGAGGCCGTCCATATAGTTCGTGAAAAAGCTGTTATAGATGGTGAGCACCTGGGGGACCAGGGTGAAAACGATATAGACGAGGAAGAAGGGGAGTATGAAGATATAGCCCCATTTGGCGTAGCTGATGGATTTGCGCTTTCCGTTCAGCGAGCGGTTATCTAAGGACATGGGAACCTCCGTTCGGTTCTAACAGGAACGCTGCGGCGGGGGTTTCCCCGCCGCAGCGGCTCAAAGTCACATTGAATCGTCAGGTTTTGTTACGGGGTGACGATGTCGGGATAGGTCTCGTTGATCTTCTGATAGAAGGTGGCGAGGGCAGTATCCTTATCGACGGAGCCCTTGAAGTACTCCTGCAGGCAGCTCTGAAGGCTCTCGTTCAGGATCTGGTCATAGTTGGTGTGGTTCTCCCACTTGATGTTGCCAGCCAGCTTGGAGAAGGCCAGGATGTCGTTCTGGCCGCCCAGGAAGGCGCTGCCGTAGGCGGGATCATTGGCGAACTTCTCAACGACCTTGGTATTGTTGGGATACTGAGCCTCGTTGGCGACCAACTTCTCGCAGACTTCCTCGTTCACGGTGAAGGTCTCGAAGATGTCCTTCAGCATGGCGGTGTTGTCGGAACCGGTGGCAGCCAGCAGCCAGGTGCCGCCCCAGAAGTGAGCCATGGGGCCTTCGCAGATGGCCCAGTCACCGAAGCAGCCCTTCTCAGGATCCTGCGCATTGCCCATGCAGAAATTGAAGTACCAGGCGGGTCCGAAGAAGCACATGGTCTTGCCGTCGGCAAACATCTGCTGGTTCTTCTCATCGTCCCAGATACCGCAGTCCAGGGTGTACTCGTTCTGGATGAACTTCTCGGTCTGAGCGATCCAGGCTTCGATCATGGGATCGAACTGGAGGTTCTTCTCTTCATCGACCCAGGGCATGGTGCAGTTGTTGGAGAACACACGGTAGGTCTCAGCAAAGGAAGCGGTCATGTAGTAGCCCTTGGCCTTGGCATCGGCAGCCACGGCTTCGAACTTCTCCCAGGAATCCAGCTTCGCCTGGACTTCGTCGGGCTCATCGGTGCCCAGCACGTCCTTGGCGATGCTGCGGCGATAGATCAGCGCGGAAGGGCAGCACTGGAAGGAAACACCCTTGCAGATGCCGTTCGCGTCGCTGGCGGCCTTGATGGTGTACTCATACATGGTGTCCGCGTTGGCATAGCCGAGCTGATCGATGCCCATGGTGTACTCGGAATCCACGTACTTGCCGATGTAGTCGGCCTCGGCCAGGAACATGTCGACCTTCTCATCGTCGGCAGCGGTGGCCTGGTTCAGCAGGGCCTCGTCCAGCTTCTGCTGGTAGACGCCGCCATCGCTGGGATTGATGATCCAGTTAACGGTCACGCCCTCGGGCACGGTGTAGTACTTCTCAAAGAATCCCTTGAACTCTTCGTTCCAGGCATAGATGTTGAACACCTTGCCCTGGGAATCTTCTGCGGCGGCGGGCTTGCTGATGGTCACGATGGAGACCAGCATGAGCAGGCACAGGACGACAGAGATGAGCTTTTTCATTTGGGTTTTCTCCTTCTTTTATTTTTGAGCCTTGCGACTCTATTTTTAAGACGCTTTGCGCACCTTAAAATCCTATTGGATGGTTCGGACCGTGTCCCCTTCCAGCAGCCGTCCGGGGATCATGGTCTGCCGGGGGATCCACTCCTTGGGCCGCTCGATGATCTCCACCAGCGCCCGGGCGGCCTCCCGCCCCATGGCCTCGGCGTCCTGCCGGTAGGTGGTGAGCCGGGGGCGCAGCACCTGGGAAAGAAGGATGCCGTCGTATCCCGCCACGCTGATGTCCCCGGGGATGGACACGCCCTGCTTCTCCAGTTCGTTCATCCCGCCGATGAAGGAAAAGTCATCGGGGTAGAGGATGCAGGTGGGCCGATCCTTCAGGGCAAGGAGCCGTCTCGTCGCCAGGCCGCTCGCCTTGGGGTCGTGATAATTGGCCGTCTCGATGTACCCCTCCGGGATCGTCACTCCCAGCTCGGCGCAGGTCTTGTGGAAGCTGGCCAGCCGCTTCTGGGTGACTGAGGTGATCTCCCCGTGGATGAAGGCGATCTTCCGATGACCCTTGCCGTACACGTATCGGACCAGTTCCGCCATGCCCCCCACGTTGTCGGAGAGGACCGCGCTGCAGCTGTCGAACACGTAGTCCAGGGTGACCGTGGGGATGTCGCTGTTCACCAGCTTGATCACCGCCGGGTCCGTGAAATCCACCGAGGCCACGATCACGCCGTCGCAGTTGCGGTACTTGGCGTGCTCGTAATAGTCCATGGGCACGGCGCCGATATCCCGGGAGATAAAGGTGATATCGTACCCGCTTCGCTCCGCCTCCTGCTTCACGCTCTCCAATATCTGAGAGAAATACTCATGGGAAAGGCCGCTAGAGGTCTTGTCCACGAAGAGGACCCCGATGTTGTGGGACCGGCCCAGCTTCAGCGTCCTCGCCGTGGCGTTGGGCAGATACCCCATCTCCTTGGCCACTTGACGGATGTGGGCGGCAGTCTCCGCGTTGATGTCGCTGTGGCCGTTGAGAGCCTTGCTGACGGTGGCGCGGGACACGTTGCATCGAAGAGAGATATCCGTGATCGTGACCATAAAGCACCGTCCTTCCCACAGCATTGAAAACGATTTAGCTCAAATCAGCAGGTTTTTGGTCCAGATCGAAGAAAAACAAGCTTAATCGATTTCGATACTTGTATTATAATTATTCATCTTGTTCCCGTCAACCCCCTAATCGAAAAAAAATTTTTTTGAATATTAAAGCTGTTTTTCCCATTTTCCCCCTTTACAAACGGTCGTTGTTTCGTTTATAGTATACATGTTGACTTAATCGATTTCGAAAAGTCTGTCTGAAATATAAGGAGCGAACGCGATGCGATACGGTTATTTCGATGACGAAGCCCGGGAATATGTAATCACCCGGCCCGACACGCCCCTGCCCTGGATCAATTACCTGGGCAATCAGGGCTTTTTCTCTTTGATCTCCAATACCTGCGGCGGCTACGCTTTCTATCGGGACGCCAAGCTTCGGCGCATCACCCGCTTCCGATATAACAACGTACCCCACGACGAAGGCGGACGGCTCTTCTATATCTGCGACGGGGACGCGACCTGGAGCCCTGCCTTCCTGCCGACCAAAACGGCTTTGGACAGCTACCGCTGCCGCCATGGCCTTGGATACTCCGTCTTCGAGGGGAAAAAGAACGGTGTGGAAGCCGAGCTGATCGTCATGGTCCCCATGGGCGCAGCCTGTGAGCTGCAGAAGCTGACCCTGACCAATGCGTCTACGGAAGAAAAAAAGCTGACGGTCTACGGCGCCGTGGAGTGGTGTTTGTGGAACGCGGTGGACGACTCCACCAACTTCCAGCGGAACTGGAACATCGGCGAGGTGGAGATCGAAGGGAGCACCGTCTACCACAAGACCGAGTACCGGGAGCGCCGGGATCACTACGCCTTCTACTCCGTCAACGCCCCCATCGCCGGTTTCGACACGGATCGGGACACCTTCCTGGGTCGGTTCAGGGGCTGGAGTGAGCCTCAGACCGTGGCACAGCGGATTTCCTATAATAGTAAAGCTTCCGGCTGGGCCCCCATGGCCGCCCTGCGGCTGGAGGTCACCTTGGCCCCCGGCGAAAAGAAGAGCTTCCTCTTCCGCCTGGGATATGTGGAGAACCCCCAGGAGGAGAAATTCTCCGCCCCCGGCGTCATCAACAAAACTAGGGCCCACGCCCTGCTGGCCGCATACGACACGGTGGAACAGTTCGACGCCGCCTTGGCCGAATTGAAAGCCTACTGGGCGAAGCTCCTCGATCGGTTCACCGTGAAGAGCAGAGAGGAGAAGCTGGATCGGATGGTGAACATCTGGAACCAGTACCAGTGCATGGTCACCTTCAACATGAGCCGCAGCGCTTCCTATTATGAAAGCGGCACCGGCCGGGGCATGGGGTTCCGCGACAGCTGCCAGGACCTTTTGGGCTTCGTGCATCTGATCCCCGAGCGGGCCCGGGAGCGCATTTTGGACATCGCCTCCATCCAGTTTCCTGACGGCAGCACCTACCACCAGTATCAGCCCCTGGATAAGCGGGGCAACGCGGACGTGGGCTCCGGCTTCAATGACGACCCTCTGTGGCTCATCGCCTGCACCACAGCCTACATCCGGGAGACCGGTGACTTCACCATCCTGGACGAGCCCACCCCCTTCAACAACGAGAAGGGCAGCGAAGTGCCCCTTTTGGAGCATCTGCGCCGCAGCATCCACTATACCGTCACCCACCGAGGCCCCCACGGTCTGCCCCTCATCGGCCGGGCCGACTGGAACGACTGTCTGAACCTGAACTGCTTCAGCAACACCCCCGGCGAAAGTTTCCAGACCTGCTCCAACTTCGAAAGCGGCAAGGCGGAGAGCGTGTTCATCGCGGGCATGTTCGTGAAGTACGGGAAGGAATACGCGGAGCTGGTGGATCGGCTGGGCCTTTCGGACGAAGCTAAGTCGGTCCTCTCCGCCGTGGACGAGATCGAGCAGGCCGCCAAGACCGCCGGTTGGGACGGTGCCTGGTTCCGCCGGGCCTACGATGCCTTCGAGCGGCCCGTAGGCAGCTCCCTCAACGACGAGGGCCAGATCTTTATCGAGCCCCAGGGCTTCTGCGTCATGGCCGGCATCGGCGGCAGAGAATACGGCGTAAAGGCCCTGTCCTCCGCTGAAAAGTATCTGGGCAACGGCTTCGGTTTGGAGATCCTCTACCCCTGCTACACCACCTATCGGGATTATCTGGGCGAAGTCTCCTCCTATCCTCCGGGATATAAGGAAAACGGTTCCGTGTTCTGCCACAACAACCCCTGGGTCACCCTGGCCTACTGCACCTTGGGCGACGGCAACGGAGCGTTCGATCTGTACACCCGCAACGCCCCCGCCTATATCGAGGATAAGAGTGAGATCCACCGCACCGAGCCCTACTGCTACAGCCAGACTATCGCCGGACGGGACGCCCAGAACTACGGCGAGGCCAAGAATTCCTGGCTCACCGGCACCGCCGCCTGGTCCTTCGTGGCCGTCAGCCAGGGGATCTTGGGCATCCGGCCCGACTACGACGGGCTTCGGATCCATCCCTGCCTGCCGGACGATATGGACGGCTTCACCGCCCGCCGCGTCTTCCGGGGCGTGCCGTACGAGATCACCGTCCGCCGGGGCGAGCAAAAGGGCCTCCTTGTGGACGGCAAGCCCGTTGAAGGGGACCTGGTGCCCCTGAGCTCTGGTCCCCTGTGCGCCGTCACGGTCACGATATAGGCTGCGATTCCTGCTTTTCGGCCAACCAGAAACAAAAAAGCAGCAGCGTTGGCCGTTGCAAAGTGCCGAAAAGCATGGTATTTTTATTCTATAATAGCGAGGGTATGGGCCCTCTCTGTTATATACCCCACTTAAACCCGTCCCATCGCACTCCACTTTATGCGTGGGAGGGGCAAAAGAAAGGAGCAATACCGCCTTGTTCAGCGGTGCGGCAGTGTGGAGACCTGCCGTAAAGTCCGAGAGATATAGCTGCTCTCGGGCGAAACGGGGATGCGGAGGCTGAACCGTTATGAGCAAAAAGATGGCAACCGTACAACTCAAGAACATCAAGAAGGTCTACCCCTACATCAGCGGCGAACAGAAGAAGTCCAAGAAGAAGGCCGACGACCAGCCCCAAAAGAAGATCAACCTGCAGATCACCGACGAGGGCGTGGTGGCGGTCCAGCAGTTCAGCCTGGATATCGCCGACAAGGAGTTCATCGTGCTGGTCGGCCCCTCCGGCTGCGGCAAGTCCACGACGCTGCGGATGGTGGCCGGTCTCGAGGAGATCACCGACGGCGAGCTGCTCATCGACGGCAAGCTGGTGAACGACATCCCGCCCAAGGACCGGGATATCGCCATGGTCTTCCAGAACTACGCCCTGTATCCCCACATGACCGTGTATGAGAACATGGCCTTCTCCCTGAAGCTCCGCCATGTGCCCAAGGCCGAGATCGACAAGAAGGTAAAGGAAGCGGCGGAGATCCTGGACATCACCCAGTATCTGAACCGTAAGCCCAAAGCCCTGTCCGGCGGCCAGCGGCAGCGTGTGGCCATCGGCCGGGCCATCGTCCGTGCGCCGAAGGTCATGCTCATGGACGAGCCCCTTTCCAACCTGGACGCCAAGCTGAGGAACGAGATGCGGGCGGAGATCATCA
>JAFWMS010000015.1 GCA_017545535.1 Clostridia bacterium
CGGTCTCTCGAGCCAGGAGTTCCGCAAAAGCGGCTTCGTCCTCCTTCAGGAGCAGCGCTAGACGTCTCAGCTCCAGCATCACTACATCGTAGATGGCATCCTCTCGTATGTAATGCCGTTTGGTACATGTACCCCTGAAATCGCCCTTGTAATTCGAGCAGCTGAAGAACCGTATGCCCCGGCTGGTGTTGAAATGATACCAGAGCTTCCTGCCGCAGTCGGCACAGACCAGCAGGTCGGTGAAGATGCTCTTCTCGCCGTTCTCCGCCTTGGGCTTCCGATGCTTCGTGTTTCCCAGCCGGCTCTGGACCAGTTCGAAGGTCTCCCGGTCAATGATCGGGTCATGAACGTCATGGAACACCTTCCAGTTCTCCGGGTCGTTCTCCAGCCGCTTCTTGTTCTTGAAGGACTTGGAGCAGGTCTTGAAGTTGATCACGTCCCCGCAGTATTCCTGCTGCCGAAGGATCTTCCAGACCGTATTCATGTTCCAGCGACAGGGGTCGGTGTGAGACCGCCTCCCGCCGCGCTTAAGGCCCTTGCTGAACCAGTATGCCAGGGGGATCATGACCTGGTCCTTCTGGAGGATGTGGGCTATGGATTCCACGCCGTTCCCTTCCAGGAACAGCCGGAAGATCCGTCGCACCACTTCCGCCGGCTCCGGGTCAATGATCCATCGTCCTTTGACATCCGGATCTTTCATATAGCCGTATGGCGGCTGGGACAAGGGCACGCCCATGTTCCCGCGCAAACGGTGAGAGGAACGAACTTTGCGGCTGATATCCCGGGCGTACATTTCGTTCATGATGTTCTTGAACGGGGCCAGTTCGTTCTCTCCGTCGGCACTGTCCACCATGTCGTTCACGGCGATAAACCGCACGTTGTGCTCCGGGAAGTATATGTCGGTGTAATGGCCGACAGATACATAGTCACGGCCGAGACGGCTCAGGTCCTTCACCATGACCGTAGAAACATACCCCAGGTCGATGTCCTCCAGCATCTGCTGAAAACCGGGTCGATTGAAATTGGTCCCGGTGAAGCCGTCGTCCACATAGCAGCGGGTATTGGTCAGCCCGTACTCCTTCGCTTTCTGCTGCAGCAGGGCCCTCTGGTTTGAGATGGAGTTGCTTTCACTCTCCGTTCCGTCATCCCGGGACAGCCGACAGTACAAAGCCGTTATGCCGTCCCGAATAGTATCTTTTTTGTTGTTCGACTGCATTTATGCCTCCTTTCCGGCAGCCGAACGACCATATTCCAACGATAGCATATCAGGGTCAGGAACGTCGCACAATTCTGCGGCGCTTCTTTTCAGGATCCGGCAGAACCGGTCCCGAAGCGTCACACGCCGCTTTGGCTGCTGTACGAAGCGTGAAGAGACGATATACCGGACGCCGTTGATCGTGTAGTCCGAATCGGACGGGGACCGATTAGGCAGTATACGGTAATCAGCCTTCATCTCTCCGCCTCCCGGGATTTCTGCTTCTGCTTAACCGGAGGATCATTCTGCTCTTCCAGCATTCGCAGAATCGACCGCTGAATATCGCGTATGCTATACTCGGCAGGAAAGAAGCGCCGGATGTCCTGCACCGGTATGCTGACGTGTTCCCGCTGGTTGGCTTTCTGTTCTGACATCACTGCCATGATGCCGTCTTCGTCCAGATCGCCGTTATGGAACAGATTCTTCATGCGGACTGCCTGGGAGTAGGAGGGCGTGCAATCCTCCGCTTCCATGGCGTCCAGCACGGCATACTGCATATCCTCATCCAGATAGGACAGCGCTTCACCAACGGACAACGCCATCTCGTCCCGGTCCATGTATTCCAGCAGTTCCGGGATCAGGTTCGTCAGGCGTACATACCGACGCATCGTATCGCCGCTGACGCCGAATGCTTCCGCGGCCGCATCGTCACTCCGGTAATTCGACGCAACTTGCGGCGAATTATCTTTTTTGGGTCTGCCTGCTTTCCGGCGCATGGCTTCCAGCTTCATCTTATAGGCGAACGCCTTTTCCGACGGGAGCAGATGCTCGCGGTGCAGGTTGCTGTCCACCATCTGTATGACGGCTTCGTCCGGGGAAAGATCGGACACGATCACGGGTACGGTTTTCAGTCCGATCATCTCCGCTGCGCGGCAGCGCCTGTGACCGGATATGATCTCATACTCGTCCGTGCCTTCCACGGGCCGGACAATGACAGGCGACAGGATACCGTTTTCCCGGATGCTCTCTGCCAGCTGATCCAGGGATTCATCCTCGATCACCTTGTACGGATGATCGGGGAACGGCCACAGCGCGTCCAGCGCCAGCGTCATGATACCCGGTTTCGGCGCGTCATGACGCTCCACGGATTCATGGTTCTTCGGGGCATCGATGGTCTGAGGTTCTTTTTCCAGCGCCTTTCGTACGATGTCCCAGTTGGAGTTCAGTTTCTTTTCTTTCATTTGCTTTCCTTTCCTGCTTCTTTTTTGTCATGCGCGTACGGGACTAAAAACGCCAGCTCAGCCTTGACCTGTCGCAGGATCCCAAGGACGCGCTTGACGTCATATCCCGTGGCAACGCCGTGTTCATTTACGGTACGAGTGATCTCGTTGACTTCGTTTCCGAGACCTTCGATCCGGTTGGTAAGAGGACGCCAGTCTATGTTCGGGCGTTCACGGATCGTGGTCTCCATGATCCGCTTTCTCACCCAGGCGGACATGGTCATGCCCGCCTCCGCGCTCTTTTTCTTAAGTGCCGCGAGCTCTGCCTCGTTCAGCATGAAGTGAGCCCGCTTGTTGAATTTACGCATGTTTTTTCTCCTTTCAGTCGATAGATGATAACCGCTGTACAGCGGCATAGGGTCTCAGGGGAACACCCTGGCAAGCGGCATTTGTACACACAAATCCCATGCTTGCACGGACATTCGTCCACGGCGATCGCGATAGATACGATCGCGATGCCTGCAGGATCAACACGGTGACGACAACACCGTGACAACAGGGGGTAAAAACTTTTTTCTTTCTTGCCTTGAAATAGTTTTTTACCCCCTTGTTGTCGTTGTCGTTGTCAATGGATCAGGGCCTGCTGGAACATAGATATCCTCGAATAAACCGGCGGGAAGTACTACATCCATGAATGGTTCCGGATCCTGAGGGATCCTTTCCCAACCCCGCTGCTGTCCGTACAGGGCGTACCGGCGTGTGTTCGGATACCGGCGCCAGTCCGGAAGCCGGCCGTGGTCGATCTCGCTGTTTACCATCTCCGAGATCTCCCGCAGCTCATTCTGCGTCGGCTCACGGAATTCAGTGAACGCTTCCCTGTAGATCATCCGGGAGCATACGCTGCCGGCGTTGGTCCTCTCCAGATAGCCGACGATCATGCCTACACGGTCGTCCACCGGCAGGAAGTCCTGCTGGTACGCGCCCAGCTGCTTCTCGATCTCCTTCGGCAGTGCCAGGCTGTAGTCGCCGCTGCGGAAGATCTCCATGGCTTCTGCCCACACCTGTTCGCAGTAGGAGCGGCTGGCCGCTTCGTCTTCCAGGATATGGACCTCGGCTTTCCGGGAGTCGATCTCTACCGGCATGAACCGTCGGTTCCCGCTCCTGTCCGGGGGCAGGAACTCCTTCCGGTTCGCGCTGCCGCAAAAGACGCACTGCCGGCGGAAGTCCCTCGGGTGCCGCTCATACGGCACCTTGTACGTATCGCTCAGCCGGGAGATGAACGCCTTGATCTCCTCGATCCTTGCCTTGCCCATGGCGCTCATCTCGGACAGCTCCACGATCAGGTGCCCGAACAGCTTCCGGCACACGTTCTCGTCGTCCAGTCGCTTGATGTCGTCCGTGAACCATTCGTCCTTCATGGCCATGAACCGGAAGAAGGACGACTTGCCCGCGCCCTGGTCCCCGGTCAGGCAGAGCATGAGGTCAGCCTTGATCCCGGGATAGAATACCCGGGCGATGGCCTCCAGCAGCCATACCGTCATGAACGCTGTGTTGATGTCGGTGACCTTTGCGCCCAGGAAGTGGTGCAGTACGTACGGGATCCGGGAGACGCCGTCGTGGACCAGGGAGTTGAGCTTGTCCCGGACAGGGTGATACCGCCATTCGTTGGCGACCACGTCCATGGCCGCGACCAGGTTCTTTTCCGAGGAGACCCCGTACTCCGTTTCGATCCACAGTCGCAGGTAATTGACGTCCGTATCCGTAACGGGTTCCTCCGGGTTCCGGTGCCAGCCCAGGTCACGGACGATATGGTTCCGTTCGGTCATCTCATTCCGCCGGATCGCGCCTATGAGGCGCGGGTCCCGGGTCAGGATCTCCTCGTAGTTCCGTATGCTGTTCCTGACGGTACCGTCCTTGCCGCATACCAGCGATTTCTTCAGCTTTGCGATCTCTTTTTTCTGTTCTTTTGTCGGAGGTATGATAACCACCTTTCTCTTTTCTCCTTTCATTCATTTGTCCGGATGCAGACCTGAGAAAACAGAGTCTGCGGTACTTGACCGGCAAAGTGCCGGGCTGCGTCTGTATCACCTTCCTTCGTTTCGTTATGCTTCAGGTCGTTTACCTTTCCGGGCCGTCGTTTTCACGCATGTTCTGTCGAACCCCCGCATCCCACGGAGCCGCCCAATGCTGTGACGCGTTCAAGGCGGAAGTATCATTCTGGTGTTGCCCGGATCAGCTATTCAGTTTTCAATGTGCCCGGGGTTGATAAACCCCTCTATCTTTCTAACGGACAAAAAATCCGGGGGTGGCCCACTTTTTCGGGTGGAAAAAATATTTTTTATTGTCCCCTCACTTATAACGGCAACGATAGAAGCCATTTTGTACGGTCTGGAGAAAAATATATTTTTTCATCGGTATTTCCCCCTCACTTATAACGGCATTTCAGAAAGGGTGTTTTGGACACGATCCGGCGGTTTTCAAAAATATATTCTTTGGAAACGCAGATATGTGCTTACATGTACAAATATGTATAGAAGCGGAATCGTGCCGGACGTGTGGATCATCACCCCCTCACTTATAACGGCATCGATAAACGGCATTTTTAACGGTCTCCGAAGAAATATATTTTCAGTCCTTTATAAACCCCTCTATCTTTCTAAGGGTCACGAAAAAGCGGGGTGTCCAAACGAAAAATATTTTATTTGTAAAATTTTCAGAATAAGACTGTTCCAAAAGACAAAAAACCTCTGAGCTTTATCGGCTCAGAGGCGACGCTTTACTACAAATAGTTTGCAACCGTTTCTTTCCAATCATGCTACGAGGTCGATCGATTTCTAAAGACGCTTACGGAGACCGACCGGCAGATCATGCTCCTGAGCTGTGACAAGCGCCCGCTGGCAGAGATCGCACAGCGGTTGGGTTTCAAGACCCACAGCGCCGTCCTCAAGCGTATCCGCAAGATTGGGAAGGAATATGAGCGGTTTTAGGAGAAGATCTTGGTTTCAGTGAATTGAAAATCGTGGAAGAGGAGGCGTTGCTCTGATCTATCTAAAGTTGTCCTATAAATAGCCTTAAAAAATCAAGAAAGGATGGTATAATAAGAATGTGTAAAGGGGATAAACGGGAGGGATCTACCTTTTGAGGAAAATAACACACAACAATCAGGAGGTGTAGATATTGTTATCAGTGGTCAAAGACAAAGTTCTCGTGGATGACGGTCATTTCTTTGCGAGGACTGCATCATTAGACGCGGGAACCCCGTACGCCGAGTTCATTGATGGGACTTGGGTCCGCCCGGAAGATCCTTTCGATCCCTGGGAAGACAAAGTCATTTCCTGGGAGGAGTTCGAGAGACGCACATCCTCGCGGTAATGAACAGATATATGAAGGCAGCGCACATAAAAGAAACACCAGATGGGTCATATCGCGTTCAAAGCATACAGGAGCATTGCCAGAATGTATCGATGCTTGCTAAATCCTTTGCGTCCGTGTTCGGTGCCGAGTCCATTGCAAGATACTCTGGGTTGCTTCACGATATAGGAAAATACTCTGACGCTTTCCAACGGCGTATCAATGGTTCCGCTGAACAAGTGGATCATTCAACTGCAGGCACTCAGGTCGCCTGGCAATCAGGAACACGAGCGGGACAGTTTGCCGCATTCTGCATCGGCGGCCATCATGCCGGATTACCCGATTTAGGCACTAGGTTTAGCGATGTTTCCGACGGGACGCTTCTTGGGAAACTACGTAGGAATCTAGAGCCTTTTGCAGAATATAAGAATGAGCTATCTATTGATACCCCATCCGTTCCGATGTGGGCGACCGAGAATGTCAACGCTACGTATTATTTCATTAAAATGCTCTTCTCTTGCTTGGTGGATGCCGATTATTTGGATACGGAAGCATTTATGTCCGACGGTGCGGTATCCAGAGTAATAGGAGAAAGCATCCGTGCTCTATCAGGCAAACTTGATAGTTATATTGCCCCATGGAAAAACCCATCTTCAGAGTTGAACCTAAAGCGATCACATATAATGGAATCGGTGGTGTCCCACGCTGAAGAAGACAGGGGCTTGTTCTCCCTGACTGTTCCGACCGGCGGCGGGAAAACGATCACATCCATGGCTTTTGCGCTTCGCCATGCGTTGATGCATGACATGCATCGGATTATTTATGTGATTCCCTACACAAGTATCATAGAGCAAACGCAGCGGATATTTGAAAACATTTTTGGCGAGGAGAATGTCGTTGCGCATTATTCAGGGATTGAGTTCTCGCATTCAGAGTCAGAAATGGCAGATCGTCGGTATCTTGCCACGGAGAACTGGGATGCCCCGATCATCCTAACAACTTCCGTACAATTCTTTGAGTCGATCTATGGGAATCGTACATCAAAATGTCGGAAACTCCATAATATCGCAAACAGCGTTGTCATCTTTGATGAAGCGCAGATGCTGCCTGTCCCGTTTATGCGTCCCTGCGTGTTGGCCATATCCCAGCTGGTACAACACTTTGGCTGCTCGGCGGTCCTGTGCACGGCGACACAGCCTGCATTAAATCCGATCCTCTCAGAATATGCCCCTGAACTCCTTGTAAAGGAACTATGCCCAGATTCGTTGTTCATAGACCCTGTATTTTCAAGAGTGACCTACAAACAGCTCGGCAAGCTGTCGGATGATGAATTGGCGTTAAGGCTAGAACAGATACCACAAGTTTTATGCATCGTGAACAGCCGCAGACAGGCGCAGGATCTGTATCGGTCGCTCCCGGAAGACGGGAGGTTCCATCTTTCAACGACCATGACGCCAAGTCATCGGAAGCAGACTCTTGATACGATACGCAAACGACTGCAGGCAGGGGATAAATGCCGGGTGATTTCAACCAGTCTGATCGAAGCAGGTGTCGATATTGATTTCCCGGTGGTATACCGTGCGCTTGCCGGACTCGATTCAATCCTGCAAGCCGGCGGTCGTTGCAATCGGGAAGGGAAGCGTGAACAGGTGGACAGTACGGTATATGTGTTCGAATCGGAGCATAAGACTCCAGAGTTGATAGGACAAAACTGTACTGCTGCCCAAAGGACGATGAGTAAAAAATTGGACATAGCCTCCAAGGATGCTATATCCGATTACTTCGGCTTCCTGCTCTATTCACTGAAAAGCAAAGACTCGCTGGATCAAAAGGGAATAGAGCAGAAAATGAAACAATTTGCCTTTGCTACGATAGCTAGGGAATTTAAACTGATTACCGGCGCAGAATACACAGTGTACATTCCCTGCCCGGAGAGTAACTCGCTTTTGAAGGCATTGACTGAAGTCGGGCCGACGCGTTGGCTGCTACGAAAGCTCGGTCAATACGCGGTTAATGTTTACGAAAACCAGTTCGACAGCATGGTGGAAGAAGGCGTGATAGAACGGCTCGCGGAGAATGCCGGCGTTTTACGGGATCGATCTCGGTATAGCATGGAAACAGGTTTATCTTCGTAAAGTCACAGCAACGCTAAACAATACATTGTATCGAAGGGAGTGAAACTATGTCGGTAAGACTGGAAGTCTGGGGCGATTACGCATGCTTCACCCGTCCGGAAATGAAGGTCGAGCGCGTCAGCTATGACGTCATGACGCCTTCCGCCGCGCGTGGTATCTTGGAGGCCATTTTCTGGCATCCGGGGATGAAGTATGTGATCGATCGCATCCATGTGTTGTCCCCCATAGCGTTTGCAAACATCCGCAGAAACGAGGTGAAATCAAAAGTCTCGGCGTCTGCGGTATATGAGCATATGACAGGGGGAGGCAAAGATCTGTACCTAAACACTTCGGAAGACATTCAGCAGAGGGCGGCGATGGTCCTTCAGAACGTGCGATACGTCATCGATGCACATTTTGAACTGGTCCCGGATAAGATGGGAGCGGGCGATAACGTAGGCAAGTTCTCTGAAATGCTGAAGCGGCGGATCGAAAAGGGTCAGTGCTATCACAGGCCCTACTTTGGCTGCCGTGAATTCCCTGTTCAGTTCCAGATGTGGGAAGAAAAGGATATCCCAGCAGCATATCCGAACGAAACAAGGGACCTGGGGTTCATGTTGTTCGACATGGATTACCGTGACCCGCAAAATATCCGTCCGATGTTCTTCCGAGCAACGCTGGAAAACGGAGTCCTTGACCTCAGAAATGTGGAGGTGCTGCAATGATCCTTCAAACATTGGCAGCGTATTATAAGTTTTTAGTGCTGCAGGAGAAGCTGGATCGTCCCGGCTGGAACAAAGTCAAGGTCTCATTTGCTCTGGGACTGGACGAAAACGGAAATCTCATTCGGATCCATTCCCTTCGGGAAGAACGGGAATTGGAAAAAAAGAGGGTGCTGATGCCGAGAGAAATGACGGTTCCGGCTCCGGCGAAGCGAACCGTAGGGATCAAAGCGAATTTCCTGTGTGATAACTCGTCCTATTTTCTCGGGATCGACAGCAAAGGGAAACCGGAGCGTGCGCTTTCCTGCTTTCAGGCAGCAAAAGAGCTACATCTTTCGCTTATGAACAACATTGAAACACCCTGCGCCATCGGGGTCAGACGGTTTTTCGAGCAATGGGCCCCTCAGAATGCTGTCGAACGACTGAAAAATGATCCCTACTATGAAGAGATCCTGCAGGGTGGAAATCTCGTTTTCATGGTCGGTGACTCTTTTCCGCAAAAGGATCCTTTGATCGAAAGCGCATGGCAGTCCGCCTATGATGGTGTCTCTGAAGAGGAAAAGGGAGAATTGGATAGGTGTCTGATCACCGGTGAAGCGACCATTCCGGAAAAGATCCATCCGTCCGTGAAAGGCATCCCCGGTGCACAGTCAAGCGGCGCTGCCCTGGTTTCTTTCAACGCTCCGTCGTTCTGCTCATACGGAAAGGAACAGAATCTGAACGCCCCAGTCGGAAAACAGGCTGCGTTCGCCTATACGACGGCGCTGAATTATCTGATTGCGGACAGGGATCATCGTAAACTGTTTGGCGATACGACGGTCGTATACTGGGCGGATACCGGTGAAACGGAATATCAGGATGCATTCTCTGCCCTGTTGGATTGTGCCGGAAAGGGCTTGACCGATCGGGATCTCAGCGACGCCATGCAGAAGCTTTCTCAGGGATTGGCGATCAACTGGGAGGGCAACATGCTGAACCCGGATCGTCCGTTCTATGTTCTTGGGATCTCTCCCAATGCAGCGAGACTGTCGGTCCGCTTTTTCCTGCAGAACTCCTTTGGCGAGATCGTACAGCATTTGCAGCAGCACGCGGAACGTATGGAAATCGTTCCGGACAGAAAGACGGACTATCGAATGATCCCACTGTGGCGGCTGGTGAAAGCGACCGTGAATGAGAAGTCCAAGGATATGATGCCGCCGCCAAAAATGACAGGAGAAACGCTGCGGGCGATCCTGACGGGCGGAAGGTATCCGGCCACCCTGTTTAACCAGGTCCAGCTTCGTATCAAGGCGGATCGGGAGCTGGCATGGGAGCGGATGGCGATCGTAAAAGCGTATCTATTGCGAAACAGCACAGATGAGAGAATAAAGGAGGGACTGACCGTGCAGTTGAATAACCAAACCACCTATCAACCGTATCTGCTTGGCAGATTGTTTGCCGTGCTGGAAGCGATCCAGGAGAAGGCTAACCCCGGGATCAATGCAACCATCAAGGACAAGTATTTTACGTCGGCCTGTGCAACGCCCAATGTCGTGTTCCCCATTCTGCTGAATCTGAAGGACAAGCATCTGAAGAAGTTGGACGGCGGGATTCGGGTTTACTATGACAGGCAGGTGTCCGAGCTGATGGGGCAGCTGACAGAAGATTATCCGGCCCACCTGTCGCTGCAGGATCAGGGCGTGTTCCAGATCGGGTATTATCATCAAAAGCAAAAGAGATTTGAGAAAAAGAATCAGGAGGAAGCATAAAATGAAGGAAGCCATCAAAAACCGTTACGAATTCGTCATTCTGTTCGACGTGGAGAACGGAAATCCCAACGGCGATCCCGACGCGGGCAATATGCCGCGCATCGACCCTGAGACCAACCTCGGCATCGTTACGGACGTTTGTCTCAAGCGCAAGATCCGTTCCTATGTGGAGACGGTCAAGGAGGATGCCACGGGCTACCGCATCTATATCAAAGACGGCGTGCCACTGAACCGCAGCGACAATGAAGCCTTCAAGACCGTCGATATCCCGGATGCGGCGTCCATGAAAGCGGATGATCTGAAGAAGGCCATCAAACAGTCCGGCAAGGACGTAGATACCCTGGTCCGGGACTATATGGTGGATAACTTCTTCGACGTGCGCACCTTCGGCGCGGTCATGACCACCATGATGAAAGGCAACCTGAACTGCGGCCAGCTCCGCGGCCCGGTGCAGCTGGGCTTTGCTCGCAGCGTGGACCCGGTCATCCCCCAGGAGATCACCATCACCCGTATTGCCATCACCACGGAATCGGACGCGGACAAAAAGAACACCGAGATGGGCCGCAAGTACATCCTGCCCTATGGCCTATATCGCTGCGAAGGCTATATCTCTGCGAACCTGGCCAGAAAGACCACAGGGTTCTCGGAGGAAGATCTGCAGCTCCTGTGGGATGCCATTCTCAATATGTTCGAGCATGACCATGCGGCGGGCCGCGGCAAGATGGCCGTCCGCAAGCTGATTATCTTCAAACACGATTCTGAGCTTGGCAACGCTCCGGCACACAAGTTGTTCGATCTTGTGACCGTGGAGAAGAAAGCTGACGTCCAGGTCGCCCGCAGCTTTGCGGATTACTCGTTCAATGTCGATACCGGATCACTGCCTTCCGGTGTTCATTGTGAAGTTCGGGAGTGATTACCGCACCCGCTGATTCGCCGCCCCCCGCGTGGGGGCGTGGATTGAAATGTGATATACCCCACTCCTTTCTTCGTGTCGATGGGTCGCCCCCCGCGTGGGGGCGTGGATTGAAATGGCAACGTGACCAGCACGGCCATCATCACCGTGCCGTCGTCCCCCGCGTGGGGGCGTGGATTGAAATAGCATGGGGTCCATGCCGGCCTGCACGGCCAGCGCGTCGTCCCCCGCGTGGGGGCGTGGATTGAAATTATGAGGGCGAGGTGTGCCCGGTATGCCACACCTTGTCGCCCCCCGCGTGGGGTTGTGGATTGAAATTGCACATTGACAGGAACAGTGTAGGTGGTGTTCGTTTCGCTCCTCTGCGTGGGGCGTGGATTGAAACAAGAAAACGCCTATCAATATTGCTAGGCGTGGGCACTCTCAAAACGAGAGTGAGGATTGAAATCAGGTGGAAGTTAACAACACGTGTCAGCTGTTGAAGCTGATAATCTGACCAGGAGCCAATCAGGGATCTAGCTCCTGGTTTTTACATGTATTTTCTCTGCACTCATGGATGGAACCTCTCGTTTGGGGATTTACAGATGTTTGACCTGGCAGTATACTAATCGAGACGTGTGGCAAGATCCTGTACTTGTGTTTCGCAAGTATTGACTAAAATGGTAGGGTTATTTGTTCTATATCTCTATTATTCTATATGGCAATGCTCTGGTAGTCTGCCGAGATCTTCGCATAATGAGTTGCCACACGTCATTTTTCAGAAAAGGCCAGGCTAAACAGCATGAAACTAATAAATGATATCAGTACACGATATGAGTTGGCAGATTTATTACATATTCGACTCAGACCATTGGCATATGTTCTTTACATATCTAAGCCAAATTCGTACTATCGCACGTTTTATATTCCAAAAAAGAACGGTGACCTGCGAGAAATACAAGCTCCGTGTGGAAAATTGAAATATATCCAACAGAGATTAATGGCGGAGCTTAACAATTACCAGGATTATCTCAGTAAAACACAAGGCATCAAGACAAATATCGCTCATGCTTTTATAAAAAAGAAAAGCATTATTTCTAACGCAAGTATACATAAAAATAAAAGAATCGTCATTAATGTCGATCTAAAGGATTTCTTCCACACTATCCATTTCGGAAGGATAAAAGGTTTTTTTGAGAAAAACCATTTTTATCAGCTTCCTTCCGATATTGCCACAATGATTGCACAGATAACCTGCTATAATGGCCATCTGCCGCAAGGCGCTCCTTCATCACCTGTGATAACGAATTTAATATGTCAAGTGCTTGATTATAATATTCTCAGAATTGCAAAAAAACACCGCCTTGACTATACAAGATACGCAGATGACTTGACTTTTTCCACCAACAAAGGTGATTTCATGGACAATTATCAATCATTTATGACTGAATTGTCGAAAGAAATTGAAAGAAACGGTTTTATAATCAACGAAAACAAAACAAGACTTGTCAGACGGGAATCAAAGCAAACCGTTACAGGATTGACAGTAAATAAAAAGATAAATGTTGATCGCTCATTTTATAAGTTAACAAGAGCGATGGCAGATTGTTTATATAAAACTGGTTCTTTCGATATTGATGGAGAACCGGGTACGATAAATATGCTCGAGGGACGGTTTTCTTTTATTGATCAAATTGTACATTATAATAACATAAACGACGGGAAGAAACATGATTATCGCTCTTTATGCGCACGAGAAAGAGAGTATCAAAAGTTTTTGTTTTATAAGTATTTCTATGCTAATGAACGGCCTCTAATCATAACTGAAGGGAAAACGGATGTTCTTCATTTAAAAGCTGCTTTGAGGAAACTGTACCTACAATACCCCGATTTGATACAAAAAAAGCAAGATGGTAGTTTTGAATATAAAATCTCGTTCTTTCGAAGAACCAAAAGGATGAAATATTTCTTTAACATAAGTCCAGATGGTGCCGACACAATGAAATCAATTTATCAATTCTATACCGGCAGAAATAATGTCCCTAATTATTTCCAAACACTGTCTGCTCGCAACATGGAAAATGCGGTGATTTTTCTTTTCGACAATGAAACGTGTAGTGAGCGACCATTAAAGAAATTCATGGATTGGGCGAAATTACAAACGGCGCAAAGGACAGAATTAAAAAGCAAGCTGTACGCTCAATTAATTGATGATAGCAAATTGTATCTGGCAACCACACCGTTGCTTGCTGAAAAAAAAGAAACTGAGATAGAAGACTTATATCCGGAATCTGTGCAAAATATTAAGCTTAGCGGAAAAGAGTTTTGCAGAGCAAGTGTTTTTGATTCAGAACGATATTACGGTAAGGACATTTTTTCGAAGTATGTTTATAATCACTATGACTCTATAGACTTTAGCGGCTTTGTTCCGTTATTGGATGCGATTAGAAATGCAATTCAATCATAGTTGCAAGCATCGAAAAAAGCATAAAGGATTAAGCATGCTCCTTTTCTATCTTTGGAATATGGTCATTCGCTGCTGAATCAGTTATCACTACTCGTACCAAAAAATGACTCCCAAACCCTTGGGAGTCTTTTTTTACAAGATTGGATTCGAACGGGCACGGTGGTGAATTGGGTGCCAGTGGCACCCAAGGAGACAAGAATAAAGTGAGTTACTGACCGCTCTTGCCGTAGTTGGACAGCACTCGGGCAGAGGGGTCGTCCACGTCGCAGCCGGGCCAGGTCCTATTGGGCATCCAGTAGTCCGGGATCATACGCGCCTGGCCGGGATAGAACCGCTCGAACAGCTCGCGGTACAACAGGCTCTCCTTGGTGAAGGGCGGTCGATACGCATATCCCGCGGCGCGCTCCCTGAATTCACTGTCGCTGTAGGTCCTCTCCGCCAGGGCCTTCAGGTCGTTGACCATGGAGTGGCCCACGGCGTCGGAGAAGGCAGCTTTCTGCCGCCAGAGGATCTCGTCGGGCAGGATATGATCGCCGGCGAAGGCCTTCCGGATCAGGTATTTGCCCATGTCGTGCCGGTTCATCTTCAGCTCCGGGTCGATGCTCATGGCGTAGCGTACAAACTTCAGATCGCCGAAGGGCACCCGCGCTTCCAGGCTGTTGACCGAGATGCAGCGGTCGGCCCGCAGGACGTCGTAGACGTGGAGCTCCCGGATGCGCTTCTCCGCCTCCTCCTGAAAGGCCGCCGCATCCGGCGCGAAATCCGTATACTTATAGCCGAACAGCTCATCGGAGATCTCGCCCGTCAGCAGCACCCGGACGTCCGTGTGCTCATGGATCCACTTGCACACCAGATACATACCGATGCTGGCGCGGATGGTGGTGATGTCCCAGGTGCCGAGCAGCTCCACCACGGTGGGCAGGGCGTCCAGCACGTCCCGTTCGTTGATGATAACCTCCGTATGGTCCGACCCAATGTAGTCCGCCACCTGGCGGGCGTACTTTAAATCGATGGCGTCCACGTCCATGCCGATGGCGAAGGTACGGATGGGCTTATCCAACATACCTTGGGCGATGGCGCAGACCAGCGAGGAATCGAGGCCCCCCGAGAGCAGGAAGCCCACCGGCGCGTCCGCGTCCAGCCGCTTCTCGACGCCGTCCATCAGCAGCCGGCGGAGCTTCGGGCAGACCTCCTCCTCTTCCTTCATGGTGAAATAGCCCACGTAGGCAGGGTCAGCGTATCGGACGAACTGCCCGTTCACCCAATAGTGTCCGGGCGGGAAGGGTAAAATGGCCTCACACAAGCCCAGCAGGTTCTTGGGTTCACTAGCAAAGGCCCATTCGCCGTTGGACAGCCGTCCATAGTATAAAGGACGGATGCCGATGGGGTCTCGGGCAGCGATGAGTTGTTGCTTCTTTCCGTCCCACA
Organism: Clostridia bacterium; assembly: GCA_017545535.1. Lineage (GTDB taxonomy): Bacteria > Bacillota > Clostridia > Christensenellales > CAG-138 > RUG472. The sequence goes on from JAFWMS010000015.1 coordinate 15,138, forward strand.
GGATCAGGGCGAACTCTGCATCCAGGGTCTTGAACATCTCCACGCCGTATTCGTGATACAGGGGCAGAAGAATCTCGCAATCCGACTGGCTCTTCAGGTCATATTTCTCCAGCAGCCGCTCCCGCAGGGGACGGAAGCCGTACAGCTCGCCGTTGCACACCACCGCATCCTGATCGAGATGGAAGGGCTGCATGCCCCGCTCGTCGAGGCCCATGATCGCCAGGCGATGAAAGCCCAGGTATCCGCAGGGGATCTCCTCGAACCGGCTCATGTCCGGACCTCTCGAGACGGTGCGGTCAAAGCACGCTTTCAATTTCTCTACGGGAATAGATTTGGTCGTGAAGCCGCAAATGGAACACATAAAAAGCACCTCCGTTCGTTGGTCGGCAATCGTTCTGATATTTCAGGACGAATGCCGCCGCTCCGTGGTGCCACCTGATTTGCTTCTCTTTCCGGGCTCCATCAAGCCCTGGCGGTTGTAACGTGCCGCCGTTCACGCCGCTCCTACTGGCTCCTCGCTTTCGGTTAGGGCTTGGAAGGGTTCTTCGCCTGAGGGCCCATACGGGATTCTCACCGTCGCCCGCTCTCTTAAAATGCCGCCGCATCAGGGTACTTTGCTTCCGCATCGCTTTACTCTATGAAAAATATGGATGCATCATAGCACCGTTTGAAACGTTTGTCAAGAAATAATATATTATATATTGTTTTTTGTCGGAAAGGTATGCTACAATAGGCCATTATTTCCCGGACGTGCAGGCGGAGCAGGAAAAAGGTTGAATTGGACCAAATAATTCAAAAAACACGAAGCAGACGTCTGAAAGGCGCCTGCTTCGTGGTTTCAGGAGATGGATCATGATATGTAAAGAGCATTGCCTGCTCATTCCGGAAATTGACAGGATGCGGGATGTCAATTATCTCAAACCATCTTTTCCGCATTGAGCCGCGCATCCAGTTCCTGCTCGCCAAGATACCCGAGCTGCAAGCAGGCCGTCCGCAGATCCAGCCCTTCCCTGTAGGCCAGTTCCGCTACGGAGGCGGCCTTCTCATAGCCGATCACAGGGTTGAGAGCTGTGACCAGCATGAGCGACCGATCGAGATATTCCTTCATCCGCGTCCTGTCCGCCTTCAGACCACAGATGCAGCGTTCCCGAAAGGAATCCAGGGATTCGGACAGGAGCCTGACCGACTGCAGAAAATTGTAGATGCACACCGGAAGATAGACGTTCAACTCCAGATGCCCCTGGGAAGCTGCCAGAGAAACGGCAGCGTCGTTGCCCATGACTTGCACGGCCACCATGCTCAACTGCTCACACTGAGTCGGATTCACCTTCCCGGGCATGATGGATGAGCCTGGCTCCAGAGCCGGTATGCTGATCTCGCTGAACCCGCAACGGGGACCGGAGGCCAGAAGCCGGATATCGTTGGCCATCTTCATGCTGTCGCAGGCAAGTGCCTTGACGACGCCGTGAACAGCCGTCAACTCATCCAAGCTGGTGAGCGCATGGAATTTGTTGGTGGCCGGGATAAAAGCCTTTCCGGTGAGGACGGAGACCACACGCGCTGCGCTCGTGTCAAAGCCTTGAGGCGCGTTCAGGCCCGTGCCCACCGCCGTTCCACCCAGCGCCAATTCGCCAAGAGAGCCCATCAAGGCGCGGAGCATCTCTTCGTCCCGTTCCAGACTGGCCCGCCAGCCGGAGATCTCCTGTGAAAAGCGGATGGGCACGGCGTCCTGCAGATGGGTGCGGCCGGACTTGATGACATCTTCGTTTTCCGCTTCCAACGTTTTAAGCGCAAGGATCATCCGGTCCACAGCCGGCAGCAGGCGGTCCTCAAGGGCGATCACGGCCGCGATCCGCATGGCGGAGGGAAAGGTGTCATTGGAGGATTGAGACATGTTTACGTCGTCGTTTGGATGCAGAAGTGTTCTGCCGGCCAGCTGGTTGCCGCGATTGGCAATGACCTCGTTCACGTTCATGTTCGTCTGGGTCCCGGAGCCGGTCTGAAAGACCACCAGCGGAAAATGCTCCGCCAGCGTGCCGTCCATGATCTCCTCTGCGGCTGTACGAATGGCAGCGCACTTCTCCTCCGTCATCTTTTCCGGCACCAGTTCTCTATTCGCCAGTGCGCAAGCTTTTTTGATAAGGGCTAAAGCATGGATGATCTCTTGGGGCATGATTTCGATGCCGACGCCTATGGGAAAGTTTTGCCGCGACCGCTCGGTCTGCGCCCCCCAAAGCTTGGCGTTCGGGACACGGACTTCGCCCATGCTGTCATGTTCTATGCGATAGCTGTTCATACTGATATCTCCGCATCATGGACCGATGGCGCTCCGTACCGAGCGCGGTAGATCTCCAGAAGCTGTTCGACCTGCTGCGCACAGCGGCCGATATACTCCTGAGGCACCAACAGCGCGGAAAGCTCCTGCTCCGTCATGCCGAATGCTCCGGTGGCGGCAAGGCGTGAAATCAGATCGCAGGGCTTTCCCGCACGCATCATTTTTACACTTTCCATGGAGCAGCGGCGGATGACTTCATGAAGGGTCTGCCGATCCCCGCCCCGCTTGACGGTTTCCATCAACAGGTTTTCCGTTGCGAGGAAGGGCAGGTATTCCATTAAGCTTTTCTCTACCATGGCCTCGTTGACCTGCAGCCGCGCGCTTACGTTCTGACTGAGGCGCAGGATCGCGTCGGCACAGAGGAATCCCTCCGGCAGGGAGATACGGCGATTGGCTGAGTCGTCCAGCGTCCGTTCCAGCCATTGTGTTGAGGCGACGGCTGCGGCATTGGCTGCATCCGCCATAAGATACCGGCTGAGGGAACAGATGCGTTCTGAACGCATGGGATTGCGCTTGTAGGGCATGGCGGACGAGCCGATCTGGTCCGCTTCAAAAGGCTCCTCCAGCTGTCGATCATGCTGCAGCAGGCGGATATCCGTGGCCATGCGGCAACAGGTCTGGGCGATGGCAGATAGGGCGTTCAGGATACGGCTGTCCAGCTTTCGCGGATAGGTCTGGCCGCAGACATCGAAGCACCGTTCAAAGCCGAAAGCTGCAGCCAGACGTTGGTTCAGCTCCTCCACTTTCGTCCCATCGCCGTCGAACAGATCCAGCAAGCTGGCCTCCGTTCCGGTAGCGCCGCGACAGCCCAGGAAGCGGATGCTGGAAAGCACGAAATCCACCTCTTCCACGTCGGCAAGGACGTCCTGGAGCCAGAGGGACGCTCGCTTGCCCACCGTTACGGGCTGGGCGGGCTGATAATGGGTATAGCCCAGGGTCGGCAAGCCGCGATAGCGTTCGGAAAAGGCGGCCAGGTTGGCGGCCAGCTTCAAAAGCTCCTTCCGAAGATACCGCAGCGCATCCCGGTACAGGATCAGATCGGCGTTGTCTGTCACATAACAGCTTGTAGCCCCCAGGTGGATGATACCTGCAGCCTCCGGTGCGACGACGCCATAGGCATAGACATGGGCCATCACGTCGTGGCGAACTTCCTTTTCCCGTTGTGCCGCCAACTCGAAATCAATGTCCTTCACATGGGCTTCCAAGGTCGTCACCTGCTGGGCTGTGACAGGCAGCCCTAGCGCATGCTCGGCTCGGGCCAGCTCCGTCCACAATCGGCGCCAGGTCTCAATACGGGTCCTCTGGGAGAACAGGCGCTTCATCTCCTCCGAAGCATATCGGGAGGACAAGGGAGATTCATATTTGTCGTACAAGATCATCACCTCCCGAAATGGTTATCGGCGGATGCAGGCTTCTCGCTCCGCGCCCACCGAGACATACGTGATCCGACAGCCTACGGCGTTTTCGATCCGTTCCACATAGGCTCGGGCAGATCCCGGCAGCTCCGCCCAAGCGCGTGCCTTGGAAATGTCGCAATGCCACCCGTCCACATATTCCACAACGGGCCTGGCGTCAGGAAGGGCGGCCGGGAACGGGAAGCGATCGATCTTCTCCCCGTTCAGTTCATACCGGGTACAGATAGGGATCTTGTCCAGATAGCTCAGCACGTCCAGCTTTGTCAGCGCCAGGGACGTGGCTCCCTGCATCTGCACGCCATAGCGAGTGGCGACCAGATCGATGGGCCCAACGCGGCGGGGGCGTCCTGTCTTGGCGCCATATTCCGCTCCAGCCTCTCTGAGCGCATCCGCTTCCGCACCGAACAACTCGCAGGTGAACGGTCCTTCCCCCACGCAGGTGGAATATGCTTTCACGACGCCGATCACCTCGTCGACTTTGAGCCATGGGGCACCGGAGCCCACGGGCGCATAGGCAGCAACTGCGTTGGAGGAGGTGGTATAGGGATAGATCCCGCAATCCAGGTCCCGCAGCGCGCCCAGCTGTGCTTCGAACAGGATGCCCTTTCCCTCCGCTTGTGCCCGCTCCAGCTCCGCGCCCATGTCGCAGAGAAAGGGCTTCAAGCGGCCGCCGAAAGTTTCGAGCCATGTGAGCAGCGCCTCAAGGGAATAGGGCTTTGCCCCGTAGACGCCCGTCAGCGTCAGATTCTTCCAGTCCAACAGATCCTTCGCGTGCTCTCGAAGGTGTTCCGGATAGTTCAGCTCCCCGGCCAGCAGCGTTTTCTTCTGATATTTGTCGGAATAGAACGGCGCTATCCCCTGCTTGGTGGAGCCGTACTTTTTGTCCTTGAGCCGCGCTTCCTCCAGCGCGTCCAGATCCCGGTGCCACGGCAGAAGGAGGGAAGCTCGCTCGCTGATCTTCAGGTTTTCCGGCGTGATGGAGATGCCCGCCGCGCGGAGCGATTCGATCTCCGTCCACAGGTTTTCCAAATCCAGGGCCACGCCGTTGCCAAGGACGTTGACCACCCCCGGGCGGAAGATGCCCGAAGGCAGCAGATGCAGGGCGAATTTCCCGAATTGATTGACGACGGTGTGGCCCGCGTTCCCGCCGCCCTGATAGCGGACTACATAATCGAATCGTTCCGTCAACAGATCGACCATGCGCCCCTTGCCCTCGTCACCCCAGTTGATCCCTACGATGGCGCAATTTGACATAAACACATACTCCTTTCCTGGACTTGTGAAAAAACAGGAGAAAACACATCAAACGGCCGCGCACTGGCGGATCTGCCGGGCGAAGGACGCCGCTCTTTCCTGAATGCCCGGGAGACGCAAAATCTCGCCGGGATCGTTGGCCGTCTCCATAAGGCAAAACCGGGGCGGCAGGAGGAAGGATTTGTTGAGGCACAGGGCGCCCATGACCTGCTCCGCCACCAGATCCCCTCCGGAATAGCCGGAGACCACGATGGAGAAAAGGGTCTTGCCGCTGAGGGCGCCGCTCACATACAGGGAGGTCATCCGGTTGATGAAGGCCATGATGTTGGCGCCCACCGCGTCGTTGTAATTGGGCAGCAGCAGCAACAGGATGTCGCTTTGCAGGACGGCGGGGACCACCTCGGTGGCGATGGAGCCGCCGTAGAAGCAGGCGCCCCGGCTGGCGAAGTGGGTGCATACCTTGTAGGAACATCCCCGGCAGTCCTCGATGGTCCCGTTGCGCAGCGACATGGTCCGCACGGAAAACCCCTCGCCCAATCGGCTCACGGTGAGCTCGCCCAAGGCCAGGGTGTTGGACGTGGCGTGGTCGGAGGCGTGGAGCATCAGCACCCGGGGCTTCTCATATCGCCGAGGCGTAAAGGCCAGCACCCGCTCGCAGAGCCCCTGCAGCGCGGCGGTCCAGGCTTCTTCGAGAGAGGTCAGAGCCAGGCGCTTTTGCAGCACGGCGCAGTTATGCAGCGACCCGGTCCCCTCCGCCAGCGGGTGCTCCGGGAAGGCGCAGCCCGCCATATCCAGCTGCAGGATCAGCCGCCGGGCCAGGGACTTGGTGTCCACCTCTCCCGTGCCGTCCACGGCTACACCCACAACACCCCCCTTGAACCGGTCCGGATGGCTTCGGATGAACCGCAGCAGTTCCGTGGTCTCGGGAAGGGGACCGAGATCGTCCATTCCCACGGCAAACAAACACCGTCCCACGGAGGGGAGGCTTTCCAGCTCCCGCCAGTCCGACAGCCGCGCTATGCCGTCCACTGTTTCCAGCAGCCGTCGCAGCCGGGGGATGGGGCCGCAGCAATAGACCGTCAAGCCAGACATTTGGGTTCCTCCTCTCTCAGGGCCTGCCAGGCGGCCTCTATTCTGGCCACGAGGGCGGGATGGAGGGCCTCCGTGCAGGAGGCGAAGCCGCCCATCCGCCGGGACCGGCAGCCGAAGTATACGCCGCCCAGGGGGACGGCGCCGTGGAAGGCCTCGCCACGGATGAGCTGCAAAATCGACAGGCAGGCCGAGGAGACGGCCGGGGCGATGTAGGGCTTGAAGCCCAGGGCCCGGACCTCCACGTTGGCGGCCACCGTCTGTCGGGTCAGCTCCAGCGACAGGGCTTCGTCATAGGCAGCTGGATCGTTGGCGATGACCAGGCCCGCCCCGTGGGGCCCATATGCCCGCAGGTTCGGACAGCTTTTGCCCATGCGCCGGGCCATGAAGTCCGCCCGGGCTTTCATGACGCCCAACCCGAAGCCCACGATCTGCTCCGGCAGCAGGCCGCCAAAATCCAACGCGCCCCCTTCGTTGCGGTTGGATTGCAGGAACACCGCCCGGGCAAGCAGATCCACCGGGTCCGAGATCTGGCAGAACAGGCCCCGGAAGCCGGAGCTTCTGGCCTGCTTCGCGTAGGCGCGCAGCATCTCCCGGTTCTTTTCAAACTGTAGCATCCGCACGTCCCCAGCGGCGCCCAGGGGGGGCACGCCCCGGGAAGCGGTGAAAAGGAAGAGGTCGCAGTCGAACAGGTCCGTCGGTGAGCGCCGAACGATCCGCGGCGTCTCCCGGTCCAGTATCTGATTCAGCTCCAGGACATACCGGTCCACCAAGGCGTCGTTGGGGTCGTAGATACCGATCTCGTCGATCTCGTCGCCCAGGAGTTTCAGCGCCGTCAGCAGTTGTCCCCCCACGTCGCCGAGACCCACCAACGTCAGCCGCAGGTCCCTTCGTTTCGGGGCCAGCAGGGAGGGGGCCAACGCCATAGCCCGGGGGAAGGCGGTGTTCAGCGCATAACATCCTTCCTCCGTCCCCCCGTCTGTGGGCAGCAGGCACCGCCAGTTCTCCGGCCCGTCCAGGGCGTCCGGTCCTGGGAGGGGATGGAGCGCCCCATGGGTAAGGGGTTCCCGTTCCACCAGATACAGCAGGGGATGAAAGGGGGCCGCCACGGGCGTCGCCCCCTGGGGCAGCCTGCCGCCCCTCGGGCACAGGCACAGCCCCTGATACGCATAATACTCAGCCATGAACGACGCCTCCTTCCTTCAACGCCTTCTGTCGGTCTCGGGCTGGAGGCGGCGGAACAGGTCCATATCGTCCTTCAGGTAGGACGAAGGCAGCGCGTCCGACCGATATTTGAGGTCGTTGCTCCGGTAGGGGACCCGGGGCTCCAAAAAGGCTTCGTCCAGGCGCCGGATGGTCAGCGGCGTCCCGAAGCTGGCCTGGTGCCGGCTCTCCATGGCACAGAGGATGTCCCGGGCGTTGGTCAGGGCACAGAGGGACAGGGCGGCGATCTGCTCCTCCCCCACGTCAACCAGATACGTAGGATAGTAGTAGGGCAGGATCATGTTGGCCGACGGCAGGGGGCCTTCGCCTCCCGACGCGCCCTCTACGCTGTCCCCGCCGATGAAGGGGTAGAGCAGGCTCTCGTTGAACCAGTGCAGCAGGTTGGGGATGTGGTAGACCGCCTCCACCCGACAGCCCTGCTGAGCCATGAGGTCGAGGCCGGTATCGGAAAGGATGCCCACGATCACCTCGCGGATCTCCACCTGCTCCCTCTCAAACACCTCCTGCAGCCGCCGGAGCCGGTATCCGTTGTGCAGCAGATCGTCCGTCAGGATCAGGGGGCGGTGGAAGGAGGCCAGCGTCCGCACCTGGACGCCCAGATCGGAGTAGCCCCGCATGTGCCCGATGCGATAATGGAGGGAATCCTCCGCCAGGGCCTTATCGAGGTGCATGCTCTTGGTGACGGTGTTGGGGACGATCTCCCCGGAAAGGATATTGCCGAATGGCACGCACATGTAGGGCCCCAGGGTCCTGTCCCCTGGCATCCGATCCGCCACCCCGTTAGCCTGGCGGACCAGCTCGGTCAGCGCCTGATCGAGCAGCAGCGCGTCGAAGGTCAGCAGGAGCTTTCCGGGATAGAGGGCGGCGAGGCCCAGGCGGAGCTTGATACGGGATCTGGTTACCACATCCACCAGAACGGGGTCGCTGCGGTGAGGATCCTTGAACCGGCGCAGCACGTCCTGGATCAAGACCACTGGGGTCCGCATATCCACGTACCACAGCCCCGGCGCCCCAATGACCGGCAGAAAGCCGAACTGGGGCAGCAGGGAAGGCAGCGCTTCATGTATATCCTGACGGCAGAGGGCATAGGTGTGGTCGAAGCTGAGGCAGCGGACCAGCAGCTCGTTCACCAGGAGCTGCACCTGCTCCGGCTGCTGGGCCTGAACGGCTGTGACCAGCAGCACCCGGCCGGAGGTCCTGGCCCGCAAAAAGTCAGCCGCCTCGGCGGAACCGGTGAGGCCGTAGAAGCTGTCGCTGCGGACGGTCCTGCCCTCCGCCCGGGCAAAGGGTTTGCCGTCGGCGATCCCCACCAGGCGGGTCACATACCCATCCTCCTTCCGGCCGAAGTCGAGGCGAAACTCCCTGGCCTGCAGAGGGGCCTTGTACTGCTGTGCCCGAAGATACAGATTGTTTTCGAATATATAGCTCTGGACCATGGGGTCCACCAGCATGGAGATATCCATGTTCTGATCCACATATTGGCGGATGCGGGTGGACGATACGCTTTCATAGAACTCCGGCAGGCTCAAAATCTGCTTCCGGCCCCGGATGCGCTCCTCCACCACCCTTCGCTCCGTCTCATCCCGCAAAAAGACGATGTGGTTGTAATCCCCCGCGCTGCCGGTTGCTTCGCTTCGATAGGCGGAGGCGTTGGCGATGACGTCGCTGCCGGTGACTAAATACAGGGCTCGACCGGGGAAGAGAAGGTCCAGCTTTTTCAGCTCCTGGGGATAGGCGATGTTGACGGGGATCTCGTCCGGGAACAGGAACACCCCCGTGAGATCCGCCACGCTCATGGAGGCGATCTGCCGCCGCATGAGCTTGGCCACGGGCTGCTTGGACCAGGAGAACTCGTCGATGGCCAGATACACCTCATACCCCAGGCGGCACAGCTCCTCCACGATCCGCTTGTGCCCGGAGGTGAAGGGGTCGAAGGTGCCCGGGAAGAAGGCCACGGGCTTTTCTGCGGGATAAAGGAAGGGCAGCTCAAAAACCCGGCAGCGGACCAGGAAGCGGTACAGTCGATTGAGGACCGCCGTTTGGGTGAAGCGAGTATACTCCCCCTGACGAGGCTCCGTCAGGAGGCAGAGGAGCTTTTTGCCCACCCGGGCACAATATTCCTGCTTTCGCCGGTCCGGGAGGGCGGCGGCCGCCAGCACCCGCTCGCAGAGCACGGTGAGGGCGGTCCCGTGGATGGTGTCGTTGTAATGGGAGACGCCGGCCAGCAGGATCCCTAATATCTCGTCCGCTCGGGCGCTCTCACTGTCCGGCAGCTCCGGCAGGATCCGGCTCAGGGTCAGGAGGCTGGCCGTAGCGGTCCGAATGGTGGAAGAGCGGATCAGGTTCCGAAGATAGGCCAGACACTCCGAAAGTTCCTTGTCCGGGAGCTTGGCGATCAGTACGCCCACATAATCCGGGATGAACGCCGAAATCTCGTCCTGACCGGTCTCCAGCTCCCGCAGCAGGTCCACGATGATCTCGTTCTGCTGATCGAGGGGCAGCCGGTCCACCAGCCGCAGCAGGGAGGCTCCGGCCCGTTCCCGAACCGGCAGATGCTCGCTGACCGACAGGAGATTGGAAAGGTGCATGGCCGTGTGGAAGGCGTGCTCCGGGTGGAGGAGCGCTTCCTCGGTCAGCGCGTCCACCTGGGTCAGCTTCACGATCCAGTGGACGGCCGTCTTCAAATCCCGCAGATAGAGCTCCGAAACGGGCAGCTCCGGCAGCGCTTCGCTCCGAAGGCGGGACAAAACATACCGCTCGGCGCAGTCCATGGATCCCGGCAGCAGTTCTGGCAGGCGCTCCCGGATATCCTGCTGCGCCGACGGTCCCAACAGGGGCCAGAACTGGTCGAGACGCCGGAGAATCACCACCCGCAGGGGCTCCTCGGCCACCGCCAGCTTTTGAAGGAGCGTTTCGATCACTTCCTCCAGCCGTTCTCGGCTCAGCCGGTCCATGGGCAGATAGAACAGCCCGTCGATCAGAGCGAAGAGGGCTTCCCCGGTTTCCTGCTCCAGCCGTCGCAGCAGGGGCTCCAGATACAGAAGCGTGTCCTCCGCCGGGCAGCTCTCGAAGAGGGCCTTAGATATGATCTTCAGGGAATTGGAGATCCGGGTGGCGTGTTTGGCGGCGATCTTGTAGTCCGGGTGCAGGCAGATGTCGGTATAGTGGTTCCACAGCTCCACGGATTCGTCGAGGATCGCCGCGGTGGCGGGCGCCACAGCCCATTGGGGGGCGGAGGCGGGGACCTCCTTGCGGTAGCGAGGCCCGCTGTTGGCCAGGATCTGGCCCATGATCCGAGCGCTGCGGCGGCGCACGTCCCCCTGATGGTGGGTCAGCAGCTCGTAGAGGAAGGCCAGCGTCCGCCGCTTGTTGGCTCCGGTCATATAGGTGCTGAACTCCTCGAAGATCTGCAGATACGTCCGGATGCGGTGCAGGTTCTTTTCGCTGCGGGCCCTATCCAGCAGCTGCCCGAAGCTCACGTCCCGGGACATATCGTACATGAGGCGGATGTTGTTCTCCAGCGTGAGCTCTCGCAGGGCGTCCAGACTCTCCCGGTCGGAGAGCAGGGCGGGGTTCGGCCGCGCCAGGGGCTTGGGCGCTTCCGCCGTGATCTCGGTGCGCACGCCGCAGTGGATGAGCAGCCGCTCGAAGTCCTGCAGTTTATAGTAAACCGTTCTGTACCGGCGCTGCTTCTCCGGCGTCATGTCATAAAGCTTGGAGAAGATCATGTCGTAGCTCTCGGAGAGATCGTAGATGCGCACGATCTCCCGTCCGTTCTCCCGGGTCCCCCGCACACGAAAATCCGCATAGATCAGGATCAGGGATTCCAGGCTCAGGTTTTCGAATTCCAGATCCCAGGTGGAGTGGTTGGCGGCGATGTGGGCGATCCGGGGCAGGCCCTGCTCCGTGAGCCACCGGTCCGTATAGTAATAATGCAGGTAGGGGATCCGCTGGGCGTCCTGGCCCCGACAGCCGAATTTGCCGATGTCATGGGCCAGAGAGGCGGCGCTGACCAGGGGGACGTCCACGGTCATGCCTGCCATCTTTGCCTGGCGGGCCATGTGCAGCGCCAGGGAATGGACCCCGATGGGATGGGAGGCGGGATCGAATGGCATGGTCTCCCGGCCCAGCCGCATGAGCGTCACGAAGCGGGACGATGCGATCGCCTGGCAAAACCGCCCGTATTCGTCCCGGATCAGGCTGTCAGACAGCTCTGCCTCGGTCAGGGAGGGGATGTCGCTCAGGGGATCGTGGGGGCAGCGGCCGGTCTCTGTCTCCAGAAAAAAGTCCAGGACGGTGAGGTAGAACTCCATGGCCTGTTCCTCCGGCAGGCTGAGGGGGCGACGCCGGGGATCGGGAAAGAGGCGGTGGGCCAGTTCCTCGTAGCAGTCAAGCAGCCAGCCTCCCTCCGGCGGGGGACAGAGGGCGTCCATGACCGACTGACACCAGGAGAGCACCTCTGAGCAGCGGACGCGCCTGGTACCCAGCGTGGCCGGCAGATCGGCCAGAAAGCCAGACTCCTTCATCCGCGCCCGCAGCGCTTTCTGAGATAAGTGGAGTTTCCGAAACCGACCGTCCTGCAATCGATCCAGCAAAGCACGATACTCCATACACGCCCCTCCCAGAAAAAACAATAAAATATATTATATATGTTTTTCTGGGTTTTGCAACAGGAGTTTTTATATCTCGAGAGTCTTTAGGCCACAAGCCTTGCCGACACTGTGCTGCAAGAACATAGAATATAGTCGTTCGCCGCTGAATCCGTTATCACTACTCGTACCATCGAAGAAGCCCGAGAAATCGGGCTTTTTTCGTACTCAGCGATCGGAGAAAACAGCATATATTTGCACTCATTCCGGGTTTTGACAACATTTTGACAACAAATTGACAACAGGGCTGCGCTTCGCATATTTATTTCTTTTCGGGTTTTTCGAAAAAAAGAATCAACCGAAGATATGTTTTCCGGTCTCATCTATGATCAGGCGGAGCGGAGAAGGGAAATGGAAAAGGCCAGCGGAAATCCGCTGGCCTAATGGGGGCGGAGGGAATCAGCCCACCCAGGCGCCGCCGTTCACGTCCAGGACCGCACCGGTGATGAAGGAGGCTCGCTCGCTGGTGAGGAAGAGGACCGCGCTGGCCACGTCCTCGTTCTCGCCGAAGCGGCGGACAGGGGTGGATTTCAGCTTTTCGTCGATGTCGGACTGGGGCCGGTTGTTCCAGAAGTTCTTGATGCGCTCGCCGCTGAGGATGGCGCCGGGGGCGATAGCGTTGATGGTGATGCCATAGGGGCCCACGTCCGCAGACACGGTCCGGACCATGCCCAGGATCCCGGCCTTGGCTGCCGCGTAGGGGGTGCCGGAGTTGCCGCTGCCCCGGGAACGGCCCGCCTTGGAGGACATGCAGAGGATGCGGCCGTACTGCTGCGCCTTCATGTAGGGGGTCACGGCGTGGACGAAGTAGAACTGGCCGTACAGGTTAACCTTCACCACCTTGTCCCAGTCCTCCAGGGAGATAAGGTCCGGGGTGCCCTTCACGCCGAAGGAGCCGCCGGCGTTGTTCACCAGGATGTCGATGCGGCCGAAGGCTTCCGCCGCCTTCTTCACGCAGGCTTCCACGTCCTCGTAACTGGTCACGTTGCCTGCGGCGGTAATAAGATCGTCCCCGTAGGCGGCGAACTCCGCCTTCAGGCTGTCCAGCTGCTCCGCGTTCAAATCGAAGGCGCACACCTTCACACCCGCTTCCAGATATTCCTTCACGATCTCCCGGCCGATGCCCTGAGCGCCGCCGGTGACGATGGCTGTCCGTTTGATTTCTTCCATAGTATCCTCCTTATATCATGCGATGACGTTGCTGTTCTTGAGTTCCGCGTATACTTCGTCCACCAGGGCGGCGGGGATGAAGCACAGGCCGTTGGCGTCGGCGGCCACCAGATCGCCGGGGTTCACCTGGACCCGGTCGATGGTGACGGTGCCGTTGATCTCCACGGTCTCCACCCGACCCATGCCGCTCAGCGGCGTGGTGCCCCGGCACCAGATGGGGTAGCCGGTCCGCTTGATGGTCTCCGTGTCCCGCAGGACTCCGTCCAAAATGGTGCCGGCAAGACCGTGATTTTGCATGTTTTTCGCCGCGATCTCCCCGAAGTGGGAGTAGGGGCAGCCCTTGGCGTCCACCACCCAGATGTCGTCCTTTTCGGCGAACCAGGGCACGTCCCGGACGGACATGCGGCTCTTCATCTTCTTGTCCGGCTCATCCTTTCGAATGATCTCGGGGCAGGTCCGCTGGGTGATGGCGGTGCCCACGGCCCTATAGTCCAGGGACAGGGGCCGGATGGCGGCGCCGTCCACGGTACAAAAGCCGATCCGGTAGCCGAGCCTATCCATGGCGTCGGACAGCTCGCAGGTCAGGTCCTCCACCTGCTTTAGGTCCGCGATGATCTTCGGGTCGATCCGCTTCACGTCGAAGGTCTTGAACCGCTCCGGGGCGATGGACCCGTAAATCTTTCCCTGGGCCTGCAGGGCGTCGAATTTTTGCTGTTCCCGCTGGTTCATGGCTTATTTCTCCAGGTGCGCCTTGGCCATGGCAGCGAACTCGTCCTCCTCCACCGCCCGCTTGTTGGCGATGGACACGTCCTTCACCTGGGCGAGCAGGGCCGCGATGTCCTCGGGGGTGAAGCCCTCAAAGCCCATCTTGGTCAAAACCTGCTCGATGGAGGATTTGCCGCTCTTCTTTCCCAGCACGATCCGGCGGGCCTGGCCCACCAGGGCGGGGTTGTAGGCTTCGGAGGTGTAGGGCATGTTCTTCATACCCGCCACGGCGAGACCCGACTCATGGGCGAAGCAGTTCTGGCCCACCACGGCCTTGTTTCGGGCCAGCTTCACGCCGCTCAACCGCTGAACCAGCTCGGAGGTCTCCTTAAGAACGCTGCAGTCCACGCCCAGGTCGATGCCGTAGAGAAGCTGAAGGGTCAGGACCACCTCTTCTGTGGGGGTGTTGCCGCTGCGCTCTCCCACGCCGTTCATGGTGGTGGAGACCACCTCGGCGCCGGCGCAGAGGGCGGCCATGCTGTTGGCCATGGCCATGCCGAAATCGTTATGGACGTGGACCTCCAGGGGGATCTCCTGAAGCACGTCCTTCAAAATCTTCACGTAGTAGGTCATGGCCTGGGGGGTGGCGGAGCCCACGGTGTCCACCAGGCGGATCCGGTCCACGTTGCCGGAATCGTGGAGCTTCTGCATGACCTTCAGCAGGAAGGGAATGTTACAGCGGGTGGTGTCGTAGGGAGAGAAGTTCACGTGGAGGCCTTTGCTGCGGGCGTAGGCGGTGATCTCCAGGCAGTGGTCGATGTAGGCATCGTCCTCCACCTTCAGCTTGTATTTGCGCTGCAGGTCGCCGATGGGGTAGCTGATGTTGGCGCCCCAGACGCCCAGGTCGGAAACCAGGTCGATATCCTGCTTCAACGCCCGGGCCAGAGCCGTGGCCTTGGCCTTCTTCATGCCCATGTGAGCGATCTCATAGGCGGCCTGCTTGTCGGCCTCGGAGGAAGCGGGGGTACCCACCTCGATCTCGTGGACGCCCAGACGATCCAGGGCCTTGGCGATCTCGATCTTGTCATCCTTGGTGAAGACCACACCCGCCTGCTGCTCCCCATCCCGAAGGGTGCAGTCGGTCACCTTGATCTGCTTGGCGAAATGATATTGTTCCCGGATCTCCGGCAAAAAGTCGGTGGGGCAAAGATACCAGTTGTCCGTGCGATATTCCAGATTTTCGTTGAATGCGCTTGCCATGATCGGTTTCCTTTCCTGATTCATAATTCGTGCTATGGAAAAAGGCCTGCATAGGTTGCAGACCTTTCGGCTTGGTTTAGAGGGAATTGAACAGCTCCTCCAATGCGGCGCAGCTCTCCCGATAGGCGGGGACGCCTCCCATGGTGATGGCGGAGGCCACCACGCAGTAAAGCTCCTCCTTGGTGCAGCCGTAGAGCTTCACGCAGTTGGCGGCATGGGCCTTCACGGCGGGCATGCAGCGCAGCACGCAGGCCATGGAGAGGATCATCATCTCCCGATACTTTTTGGGGATCACCTCATCCGCGTTGATCTGGGCGGACATGGCGGAAAACTTCGTGTGCAGCTCCGGATTCATCTGGTCCATCAGCTCCCAATGAAATGCCTGTGCCATAGTCTTTTTTTCCTCCTCACTTGTTGTACTTTCAGTTTACGGCACAAGGCGGAAGAAGTAAAATACCGGGGCTTTATGCTGGCATAGGTAGGCCTTATTGAGAAGGGCGGTTAGTATCCGATCAGCTGATCCGTCAGGGTTTGAACCTTGTCCTCCAAGGGGATCTGGACCACGGTGTCCCGCAGCTTCGTCGCCGCCTCGTCGCTCCAAAGGTGGCGGTGCTCCGCCTGGAACTTGCCCCGGGCGATGGCCTGCTTATCCGCCAGGGTTTCGCCGGTACGCACGTTCTTCGTGATGCTGTAGAGGCTGCGCCCGTCCTTCAATGTCACCGTCATATGGGCATCGGTGCTGGTAAGGGCTTCGTCCACAGTCACCTGCGTCCGCTCCATCAGGGAGATGATCCGGGGGTCTCGGACGTTCTCGTCAGTGAAGGTGCCGGAATCCACCCGGCCGAACCGGGCGGCGGCCGCCGCCACGAAGGGCACGCTGAACTTGCCCTGGCTGCCCAGCTCCAGCCGGGGCCGGCTCATAAGGGGGCCGCAGCCGCTGGCCATGGTGAAGGGGGAGATAGCCACGTCGATCCGTTCGACGTCCTCGTCGGTGAAGCCATGCTCCTCCCTAAGCTTCAGCATGTTCATGATATTGGCGTGGGTGGGGACCCCGCAGGGGAACCGCTTCAAGGTCAGATGAGCGATGGTGCCGCCGCCCGCCGCCAAAAAGGCCAGGGCCCCGGCCCGGTCCAGCTGGTCGCTGACCATGTCGGGATATTCGGAATCGAAGATGGTCTTGTGGGCCGTAAAGCCGTCCCGGGCAAGATAGGCGGTTTCCACGCCCCGCTGGGCGGCGTAGCCCACCTGCAGGGGCTTGGTCATGGTGCCCAGGTTGGCCAGCAGCCCCGCCGAGCAGCTGGCGCAGATGCCGAAGGCGCACTGCATCTGCTCCGGGGTAAGCCCCAGCAGCCATCCGGCGGCGGCCGCCGCCCCAAACACGGACAGGGTGGCCGTGGTGTGCCAGTTGTGCCGGGTATGGCCCCGGGTCAGGAGCTTACAGATGGCGTTGGTCACGTCCATGCCCACCACCGTGGCCTCGAACACGTCCGCCAGCGTGGCGTCGGTTTCGTCCCCCACCGCGAAGACGGCGCTCAAAAGGGAGCTGTTCAGATGAAGACCGTTGGTTTCGTGGACGTCGTCGTAGTCGATGGCGTGGCCCGCCACGGTGTTCAGCAGGGCCGCGTCAGCCGCGCCGATCCGCGTCTTGGGCAGCACCGCCGCGCTGACGCCCCGGCTGCCCCGGCGCTCGATCAGCTCCTCCACCAGCCGGCAGCAAGCCTCGTCCCGGCCCACGGCCATGGTGGCCATCCAGTCCAGCAGGCAGGCCTTGAAGTAGGGGAGATAGGTTTCATAGTCCTTGGGGGACAGGCGATGGCCCACCGCATAGGCGGCCAGCCGCTCCGTGACGTGCAGCTCTTCCATGGAAGGGGAACTCCTTTTTTGTTTCATTGTATCGTTCAGACAGGCCGCCGTAAAATATGGGTTGTCAATGGTCCCATAGGCGCAGACAAATAAAAGCGCCGAAGGCTTCCTCAGCGCTTGCGTTCATTTCATCGATCGACCGGCTTCCGGCCCTTCATTCAGGGTGAGCCGTTCGGTATAGTCCTGAACCTCCTTCATCAGCTTCTGCCCGGCCACGCTGGGGCCGCTGTTCTTCCGGTAGAGGATGCCGAACTGGGAGGGGGCGCTGTCCTCCACCAACAGGGGCACGATGCGGCCGGAGTGGACGTCGTCGTCGTTGTCCCAGGAGATGCTGGGGCCGAAGCCCACGGAGTTGGTTTGCAGCACGAACCGCTTGATGGTCTGAGGGTTGCGGACCGTGGCCAGGATGTTGGGGGTGCCGTATTTCTCCAGCTCCGATACGATGGTGTGGTGGATGGCGTACTCGGAGGTATAGAGCACCAGCTGCCAGTCCAGCAGCTCCTGATACGTGATGGATTTGCGGCCCGCCAGGGGGGAATCCTGGCTCACCAGGGCATAGAGCCGGGAGAAGATGCAGGGCTTGAAGGACAGCTTGTTCTCCCTGAGATAGGCATCCTCCGGCTTTTTGACCAGACCAAAGTCCACGTCTCCCTTCTCCAGGGCTGACATGATCCGTTCGCTCCCGCCCTCCCAGATGCGCACATGGACGTTGGGATACTTGGCCTTGAAGCGGGCGATAGAGCAGGGCAATATCTGATAGCACATGGAGGGCACCGCGGCCACGTTCAAAAAGCCCTTCAACTCGGCGTCGTTCTGAACGGACAAGCTCTTAATCTCGTTGATCTCGTTGAGGATGGCGCGGGCGTGCTCAATGATCAGCTTCCCTGCCTCCGTGGGGATGGCCCCGGATCGGGAGCGCTTGAAGATGGTTACGTCCAGCTCTTTTTCCAGGGCGTTCACGCTCTGGCTGATGCTGGGCTGGGAAACGAACAGCCTCTCGCTGGACGCCGTGAAGGAGCCCGTGTCGGCGATCTCTACGATGTAATACAGCTGTTCCAGGCGCATGGCCGCCTACCTCCTCACTATAATATATTTTATTATAGCATAGGAGGGCCGGAAAAACAAGGAAAAAGCCCCGGACCGTTCGTCCGGGGCTTCCCAAAGAGAGATGTATGAGCGTTTGAAGCGATGCGTTTACTTGGAAGCCAGACCTAGCTTGGCGATGATGGCCTCATAGCCGGTGGACTGCTCGGCCATGTAGGCATCGAAGTCCGCGCCCTTGAGGAAGTACTGGTTCATGTTCATGTTGGCGAAGTTCTGCTGGGACTTCTCCGTGTTGGCGGCCTGCTCGATCTTCTCGGTCAGGATGGCCACGATGGCGGGGTCCACCTTCTTGCTGCACACGATGCCCCAGTAGGCGTCGGTGGCGTCCGCGGCGGTGGCGCCCAGGTCCACCAGGTTGGGCAAAGTCTCATAGCCCTTGACGGGGGTGGCGCCGAAGTTGGCAAGGATGTTCAAGCCCTCCTTGCCCACGGTGGCGGAGGCGATGGCACCGTAACCGCCCACATCGCCGCCCAAGCAGGCCGCGTAGGCTTCCGCGTTGCCGCTGTAGGGCACGAAGGTGACCTCCAGGCCCAGGGCGTCGAAGGCTTTCACCAGGCCCAGATGGGGGGTGCCGCCGATGCTGCCCACAGCCACGGTGAATTCGCCGGGATGCTCCTTCACCCAGGCAGCCCACTCCTCAAAGTTGGCGTAGGGCTGCTTGGCGCCGATGGAGAAGACCACCTGACCGGCCGTCAGGTTGAAGATGCCCTGGAAGTCGGAGGTCTTATAGGTGGCGGTGCCCATGTAGGGCTGGATGGACAGGGCGCCCGCGGCGCACAGGCCGATGGTGTAGCCGTCGCCCTCCGCGTCCAGGATCTTCTGGGTGCCGGGGATGGCGTTACCGCCGCCCACGTACTCGGGCACCACGGTGACGCCGAAGGCCTCGTTCAGGCTCTCCTCGATGCAGCGGTAGATGTTGTCGCCTTCACCGCCGGCAGCGTAGGGGATGATGAGAGTGATCTCTTTGGTGGGGAAGCTGGGGGCAGTCTGTTCGGTCTTGGTGTCGCCGGTGTTGGCGGTGGCGGCAGGTTCCGTCTTGGCAGTGCAGGCGACGGCGCCCAGGATCATCAGGGCGGCCAGGGCCAGGATCGCCAGTTTCTTCAAGGTGGCCTTCATGTTCTTTCCTCCATTTTTCTTTGATATCGTGTAGAATGCGCCGGGGGCGTTTCACTGCCATAACTATACTCCTCCCCATTCCCCCTTGTAAAATACGCCGTATCAATGTTTCCATTGGCAAACTCAATATAATAGCCCCGCTTTCCTCCATTATTATAAAGTCCTCTTATGCTACGATAGGGAATCCGTTATTTACGGCGGGACCGGTTTTTGCTACAGTAAAAGCAACAAAAGAAAAGGAGCGATCTCAATGCCAGCACAATCGAAACTCAAAAAAGACTGCCTGTCCGGCGTCATCTGGGTCCTGGCCTTCGCGGCGATTTTGCTGCTGTCCCGGTCCCTGAACGAGCGGATTCGCACCTATCCCACCATCATCACGGCGGTGGGGCTGGTGTTCAGCGTCCTGTTTCTCTGCATGTCCCTGGTGAAGCTGAACCGCTCCAAGAAAGCCGCCGCCGAGGAGACGGAGGCTCAGGCCGCCGAAAAGGCGGACCGGAAGGTCTTTATAAAGAGGAAGGTCCTGCCATGGGTCCTGCTCATCGCCTTCATTCTCTGCTTTCGCTACATCGGCTTCACCATCTCCTGCTTCCTGTTCGTGCTCTGCTTCTCCCACATCATGAGCACCGAGCCCAACTGGAAGGTGGAAATCCTGGTGGCCCTGGGGTTCACGGCGGTGATGTATCTCACCTTCGTGGTGTTCCTGGGCATCAAGCTTCCGGCGCTCGGCATCCTCTGGGTCCTGTAAGGAGGTAGACCATGATCGATTATATCGTCAACGGCATCATGACCGCGTTCACGTTCCCCAATCTGCTGGCGGCCTTTTTGGGCACCTTCGCGGGGATCATCTTCGGCGCCCTGCCCGGGTTCACCCCCTCCATGGGCATCGCCGTGCTCATTCCCTTCACCTACGCCATGGACACCACCTCGGGTCTCATCCTGCTGGCGGCGGTCTACTGCGGCGCCTTCTACGGCGGCAGCATCTCCGCCATCCTGGTGAACACCCCCGGCACCCCCGCCGCGGCGGCCACGGCCATCGACGGCTTCAAGATGACCCAGCAGGGCCGTGCCAAAGAGGCCCTTCACGAGGCGGTCATCGCCTCCTTCTGGGGTGGCATCATCAGCTGCCTGGCCCTCCTGTTCCTCTCCCCGATTATCGCCCAGTTTTCCTTGAAATTCGGCGCGGCGGAGAAGTTTATGCTGGCCATCTTCGGCCTCACCATCATCGCCACGTTGTCCACCGGCTCCGTCTTAAAAGGTCTCATGGGCGGCGTGTTCGGCCTGACGCTGGCCCTCATCGGCACGGACCCCATCGTGGGCCTGCCCCGGTTCACCTTCAAGATCCCCGAGCTGCTCACCGGCGTTTCCCTGGTGCCCGCCCTCATCGGCCTCTATTCCGTGCCCCAGATCATGACCATGGTCAGCTCCAACAAGAAGAGCATCGTCCATCGGGAGCAGGTGAAAGAGGTGGGGAACCAGAAGCTGTCCTTCAAAGACCTCGTTCGCTACCCCGTCGCCTATATCCGCTCCGCCCTCATCGGCATCGTCATCGGCATCATCCCCGGCCCCGGCGGCAACACCGCCTCATGGCTGGCCTATAACCAGGGCAAGATCTTCTCCAAGAAGCCTGAAGCCTTCGGGACCGGCTCCCGGGAAGCCATCGCCAACACCGAGGCCGCCAACAACGCCGTCACCGGCGGATCCCTGATCCCCATGCTGACCTTGGGCATCCCCGGCAACGCCATCGCCGCCGTGCTCATGGGCGCCCTCATGATCAAGGGTTTGGCCCCGGGACCCACCCTGTTCCAGACCAAGGCTGGCATCACCTACGCTTTCATCATCGGCATCTTCATCGCCAACCTGTTCATGCTGCTCATCGGGCTGGCCGGCGCCAAACACTTCTCCGTGGTGGCCCTGGTGCCCAGCAACATCCTGGCTGCCTGCGTGGCCGTGCTGTGCGTCATCGGCTCCTACGCCGTGAAGCAGTCCTTCGTGGACGTGATCATCATGCTGATCTTCGGCGCCCTGGGGTATTTCCTCAAATACTTCAGCTTCGACTCCACCCCCGTGGTCCTGGGCCTGATCCTGGGCTCCATGGCGGAGCAGACCCTGGGCCAGGCCAAGCTCATCTACAAGAGCTACGCCGGTGTGGGCCTGGCGCTCGTGACCCGTCCCATCTGCATCGTCCTCATCCTCATCTGCGTAGCCTCCGTGGTGGTCCCCTTCCTGCAGGAGAAGGCCCGGGCCAGGAAGAACGCTGCCAAACAAGGGGAATGACGCCCCATACCTATTAGAAAACAAATTGGAAGGAAGGTAGCAACATGCAATTCGAAATCAAAGCCCTCGACCCCAAGTTCCACGATCTCATCGACGTAGACGCTGAATTCGAGTCCGTCTCCACCGGCCACTCCGTCACGGAAGGCATCATCTGGTGGAAGGAAAAGAACTGCCTGGTCTTTTCCGACATGTGGGCTGGCAAGGTCTATGCCTGGGACCCTGAGACCTTTGAGACCAAGGTCATCAAGCAGCCCAGCAACATCACCAACGGCAACGCCATCGACCAAGACGGCAACCTGGTCTCCGTGGAGCACGCCACCAGCCGGGTGGTCCGCTGGATGCCCGACGGACGCTGGATCAAGACTTTGGCCGACAAATACGACGGCAAGGAGCTGAACAGCCCCAACGACGTCATCGTGGACAAGAAGAACCGCATCTGGTTTACCGACCCCACATATGGCCGCACCAGCCCCAAGGCGGGCATTAAGCGGGAACTGGAGATGGGCTTCCAGGGCGTCTACTGCATCGATACCGACGGCAAGCTGATCCTGGCCAACAAGGACTTCGACCAGCCCAACGGCCTGTGCGTGGAGCCCGGGGAGGAGACCATGCTGGTCAACGACACCGCCCGGGGCAACATCCGCCGCTATAAGATCGAGGACGACTGCACCCTGACCGGTGGGGAAGTGGTCTGCGAGATCATCCGGCCTGACGGCACCAAGATCGACACCGAGGGCAACATCTACACCACCTATGCCGCCAAGGGCATCACCATCTTCGACAGGGACGGCAAGAAGCTGGGTGAGATCAATATGCCGGGCATGTGCCGGAACTTCTGCTTCGGCGGCCCCGACCTGGATTACCTCTACTTCGCCTGCGACACCATCTATCGCCTGAAGATCAAAGCCCACGGCTACGACGTCCGCAAATAACTCTCTTCCCCAATACGCTTTCACGCAGCAGGGCAGCCGATTTCTCGGCTGCCCTTTGAAATATGGTCGTTCGCTGCTGAGTCAGTTATCTCTACTCGTACCAAGTTTTCGGAAACAGACTCCAATGTAGAAACCACATTGAAGTCTGTTTTTTCATTGTCCGAGGTCACTTCGATCCGTTGGAGCAGCAGATGGACGGCCCGGCTGTCCGGCGCGGTGCGGATGGATTTGAGCCAGTCCAGTATCACATCCGTGGAGTATTCCTCTGGCGGCGTGGTGTTCTCCAGGACCTTGATCTCCTCCTTGATGGTCTTCATCTTCTCATGGATATCCGAGAGGATATCCGGGGCCAGGACCATGACGGACATGTTCCGCATGAGGGTGTCGTACTCCTGCTCCTTGGCGGCGATCTGCTTTTGCAGCGCGGCGTCGAAGGATTCCCGGCAGTCCCGTCGATGATCCTTGTAGCTGCGCAGGAACTGGGCGATCTTCATTTGCATAGGCTCCGAAAGGAGCTGCGCGAGATAATCTTTTACGGCCTTGTCCACCTGGCTTACCCGTACCACCGGGGCCCCGCAATGCTTCTTGCAGTAATAGTAGTGATACCTTCCGCCTTTTCGATCCGGGGCGCCGCAAACGTGCATCTTCTCCCCGCACCGGCAATAGACAAGCCCGCTGCACAGATACGTTCCCGGGTTCTTCCCGGTCTGCTTTCGATCATCCATGATTTTTTGCACCTCGAAAAATGTATTTTTGTCCACGATCGCCGGGATCGCCCCATCCAGCCGGATGGCGTCCTTTGTCTCCAACCGCGTTTTGCGGTGGCGGCACCCTTCCACCGAGTACACATAGATACCCGCATACTTCTCGTTGCGCAGGATCTCATAGATCTGCGTATACTTGATGGGGCTGCCGTTGCGGCCCCGGATGCCCGCCTCCCGCATCTCCCGGATCAGGTCCGTAAATCCCCGACGGTTCAGAGCGGCGTCGAACATCTTCCGCACATAGAACGCTTCCAGGTCGTTGATGATCAGCTTCTGGTCCACCACGCGAAACCCGAAGGGGGCGGGGCCGCCGTTGTGCAGCCCCTTCAAAGCGATCTCCCTGTGCCCCTTTCGGACCTCCTTGGACAGGTTCTTGCTGTAATACTCCGACAGGACCCACATCATCTGTTTGGCGAAATCGCCTTCGATGCTGCTGCCGAAGTTCTGCGCCACGGCGATGATGAGGATCTTCTCCCGCTCCATCATCTTGGACAACCGTACATGTTCCTCCAGCGACCGGGCCACCCGATCATATTTGTGGATCAGCAGCACGTCGAAGCGTTTCTGCTTCGCATCCTGCAGCATCAGCTGATACTGCAACCGGTGGTCGGTCTTTTCCTCCGTGCCGGAAATGGCCTCGTCGGAAAAGATCTTGTAGATGTCCAGCCCATTGGCCTTGGCATATTCGGTGCAGGCGCGCACCTGAGCCTGGGTGCTCAGTTCCGTCTGATTGTCGGAACTGAATCGGGTGTAGATCGCCGCTTTCAACTCACATCACTCTCCTTTCATTTTTCCTCTATATCGATCAGCAGGTCCGATCCCAGCTTTTCCACCAGGAACTTCGCCAGCGTCCTGATCGTCATCTCGTTGTATGTAAAGGCGGCGTCCATGCGATCGTCCTTCTTGTAGATCACGTACTGTGCCCGGACCGGCACACGGACCCGCTCATTGCCCAATGCTTCCGCTCGGTTCATCGTGTTTCTCCCTTCTAACGTGCTCACCGTTCATAGTTCATGTATTCCTGTTTCAGCTCCCTGTCCTCCGTCAGGAAAGGCTGGAGATTTTCGTGGATGTGGGTGCTGTCCGCCTCTATCTGCTCACAAAGGTGACGTTCGTTTTTCAGGTCGCGGAGCGCCCGATTTACCTCCACGAGATCAGCATACAGCCTTTCCCGCTCAAGTTTGAGGATGTCGATGGGGGTTTTTGAAAGAATTTGCTGTGCTTTTTGTAATTTGTCCTGCTCCTCCGGGGAGAGAGGACAGGCGGCTTCGTCCCGGCCCTCGAACATGGCCACGGTCTGCAGGGCGTCGTAGAGGGGCCGCTGCCGCTTCTTTTGCCCGTTCAGAATGATCCTGTGCTTGGTCTGCCAGTCGATCTGCTGGGTGAGATCGGCTATCCTTTCTTCCAGCTGCCCCAGAGTGTCGATCTTGTTATTGGTCAGGTAAGCCGCCGCCTTCTTCAGCTGCTCGAATCGCTTCAGCTCCCTGGGCGGAACCACATGTTGCATCTGCACCCCGTTGTTCACCATCCCCAATATGTATGTCCAGGCCAGGACACAGGCCTGGAAACCCGTGACCTTTCCACGGGGAAAATGGACCCGCTGCTGCCGGGGCATGATCACCTCGAAGGTGGGGTCCGTCATGGCCTTGTCGATGTAGGCGATGAGGTCGTCCTCCGTCATGGCCTTGCCCTTCACCCGAGCCCGGTAGGCTCGCTCCTCCCCGTAGGGGACGAAGGTGGGATAGCGGCTCCTGTGCTGAACGGTGTAGCCCCGATCCTCCATGAGGGCGTAGAAGCCGCCCACGTCCATGGCCAGGGACAAACACTCTTCCACGTCCCGATCCGCCAGCTGCCGCTGGGTCCGGATGCCCAGCTTTTGCATCCGCCACTCCACATAGGTGAGGGCGCGTTTGCTCGGTTCGTCGATGACTGACAGACTGTATTCCTGGCAGAGGGCGTCCGACAGGCCCCGGATCTCCCTGAAGTAGGAATTGGGCGAAGAGTGGTACTTATGCCCGTCCCGATCCGAGACGGAGTTGAAGATGATGTGGTTGTGGACGTGGGCCTTGTCCACATGGGTGCCGACGATCACCTCGAACCCGTCCAGATACCGTTCCGCGAACCGGTTCCCGATCTCATGAGCCAGCTCCGGCGTGATCTCCCCGGGCCGAAAGCTCTGGATCAGGTGATAGGCCTGGACGCCCTCTGTCCGCCCGAACCGGCGCTTGGTGTCCATCCAGGTCCGGGCCGCCGTCTCCGGCACACAGCCCACGGACGAAACGAACACCTGCTCGTCCGTCTTTCTGGGATTGCAGACATACCGGATCAGATGGTCAAGGCGCATACGCTTCGCCAGGATCTTGGTCACCGCCATCTACTCACCTCCTCCCGCAGCTGCCGATGGAGGGCTTTCACACGATCCCACTCGGCTTGGTCGATGAGACCGATGGTGTTGGCTCGGTGGGCCAGCTGGTTCAGGTTGTTGCCGATGCAGTCCACTGCCCGTAGCAGCTCCCGGAGCTCCGGCGTGGGCGGGGCTTTGATCTCCGTCTCCGTGATCAGCTGCCGCAGCAACCGGGTGCTGCCCAGGCCGGTCTGTTTGCACAGCTCCAATAGTTTCTTATGCTCGGCTTCGTTGAGCCGAGTCCCAACGTGAATGTTCCTTGCTCTATACTCCATAACCCCTTTCCCCGCGCCTAGCGCGGCATATGGGTCCGGGTGCCCCGGCAAGTGCATTTGGAACGCCAAATGCTATGCTTGCACATCCCGTGCGGGATGTCCGTTTCCTATGGGCGAAGCCCTTCCGGGAACCAACCATGCGGCTACCGCCGCCGTACGATACCCGTGGGCCACAGCCCCGCGCCCGTTCCCATTCGGTCCCTATGGACCTGTTCTCAAATCCTGTTTCCAGCCAACGGGTGTACTGGAAGAATGACGAATCCTCATCTATTGAACCTCTTTTCACTCCTCTTTGTTCCCTTCCCGCCGCAGCGGTGCGATACGATCAGCTTCTGGCCTCACCTCCTTTCCGTAACTTCCCGCCAACTTGGCGGGAAGTTGATCTGTGTCCATCGGATAATTCCGGACAAATTGTCCGGAATTTCTGTTGTAGGTGTCCCCTCGGGAATGTTGGACAAGTTGTCCCATATTTCCAGCAACGTGCTTTCATAAAAAAGAGCGCCAACTTGGCGCACTTATTTTGCGATAGATTTTCATATAATGTGAGCCAACTTGGCTCACATTTTTGCTTTCGACTCCGGCCAGCTGATCCGTGCCATCATGGCGCGAATATCCAACTTCGGATCAAGTTGATCCGAAGTTCCATGTAAAAAACCGGGCCCATCATGGTCCAAGTTTTCACTTCTGCCCATCATGGGCGGAAGTTCTCGGGAGAAAAGAACGGTGACCATCATGGTCACAATTAACTTAAGGGCAAGTTGTCCTGAAGTTGAAGCCCTCTTACTCCATCCCAACTTGGAATGAAGTTGCTCTCTTTACCTTATGCTCAAGTTGATCATCGCAACTTGCCTGAAAAAAGCAGGGAAGGAGCAGCAAGTGCTTTCGTTTACCCTCGCTCAACTTGGACGGAAGTTGTCGCAAAAAGCCTGGCCAAGTTGGCCAGAGTTTTCCCTATAATGGAGCCCTTACATATAATAAAGCCATTTGGAACGCCATTTTGTTCCGAAAAAATAATATATTTCAAACGATCCGCTGCTGCCGTCGGATGGCGCTATAGTCAAAGCTCGGCTTGCTCTCCGGAGATTGTCCGAAGCCCAGGTCTTCTCCCGACCAAAGCTCGTAGGCCTTGCCGATCTTACGGATGCGCTTCTGGACGGCGCTGTGGGTGGCAAAGCCCACCTTCTTTGCAATCTGTTCCAGCGTCTTTCCCTTGCCCCGCAGATAGATGATCTTTTGATCCAGAGGCGACAGGGTGTTATAAAATGCTTTGCCATGCTGACTGGCAACGACTTCCTCCTCCGTGTCGTCCTCCGCGCCAGGCTCATCAACTTGTCATGATGAGAAAAGTTCGTGTTTTCAACGATGACCCCATAGTAGACATCAGGATGTTTCGTCCGCCTATGATACCATTCCCGCCTAAAGTTTTGCAGCCGCCGGTTATGGCTCTTCTCCAGGTCGAAGTCCTCCTCGCAGGGGAACGCCTTGGCCGTCTCAACC
>JAFWMS010000016.1 GCA_017545535.1 Clostridia bacterium
AGCCGATCAGCACGCCGATCACGCCAAGCCCCAGCATGGGATTGAGGATAACGATGACGCCGAAGATGGTCAGCAGAGCGCCGAGGATCAGCGCGATCCACCAGTTGGAGCCGAGCATTTCACTGAAGCCAAACCCGTCGGATTCTTTCTTGAGCTTGAGCAAGTGAAAAGCGTGGACGATTCGGATGATGCCAAGGGCCAGGATCCACCAGCCTGTCAGCAGGATCACAAGCACACCAACAGACATCTGAAGCGCTGGCGAGAATGCAAGCATAAGGCCGAAGATCAGAGATACAACTGCGCTCGCCAGCACCCATGCACTCTGTCGCACGACACCTTGGATATCGAACCAAGTAACAATACGCCCGATACCGTCACCGATCATGACGATTCCCAGAACAAGGGGGATCACAGCGGATGTCTCTACAGGCGTGAAGAAGCAATACACGCCAACGATAATCATCAACATGCCAAAGAATACAGATAATACTTTTCTTGTCATCATGATTCACATCTCCCTTCCTGAAAGCAAACTCCCCACCGTAAGAGGTGGGGAGCTGTCAAGAGATCAATTAGCCTTCGATGGCGATGTACTTCTTTTCAGGCAGCTGCGGCTTTGCTTCCTTCTTCGGGATCTGCAGCGACAGGACACCGTGCTCCAACTTGGCCTTGATATCGTCTTCTGTGATGTCTTCACCAACATAGAAGCTGCGGCTCAGATTGCCGGCGTAGCGCTCCTGACGGATAAGCTTACCGGTTTTCTTGTCCTTCTCATCCTTGTCGAGGCCTTTTGCCGCAACGATGTTCAGGTAGCCGTTTTCCAGACTGAGCTGAACCTCGTCCTTGTGGAACCCAGGCAGCTCGATATCGACTTCATAGCCGTCATCGCGCTCCCGCACATCCGTCCTCATCAGGTTCTTCGCGTTGTGACCATAGAGCGGTTTCTCCATCCGGGCGAACTCGCGATCCATGTCATTGAACCACCGATCCATCAGATCCTCACCAAAAATACCAGGCATGTACAACATAAGTCAAACCTCCTTTTATTTTCGGTCCTGGATGCTGTTCAGGGCTGTTGTTATGATATATTTCGCAAGGAGAGTTGGGGAAACCCGGAACCCCTGTTCCGGATCTCTTCCCTTCTTGCAGGTATGTTATAACACTATTGTTAGCACTCGTCAAGATAGAGTGCTAATTCTTTTGTGAGGAAATTGTGAACTGTCATTGCAGCTATTTTCTCAATAGCGCACTCCCGCTATACGTACCAGGTTGGGGACCGCCTTGTCCGTGACGGTCATGGTGGTGCCGATGGTGCAGCCCTTGCCCGCATGGACGTCAAGCATGATCCGAATGCGGCTGCCGGTGGAGAATTCGCAGTCGCTCAGCTGCCGGATCTGCTCCACGGCATTGTCTCCGATCACCTTCGCGTAGCAAATGGCGGTAATTGTGTTTGGTAGGCAAGACTATATGAGGTGAGGATCAGTGAAACCATATCAGTGGGGTCATCGCGTTCATTCAAAACTATGTTGAAAAAATCCTTAAGGAACACTCGTTTCAGTGGAAATGAACGGCTCTTTTTCAAAAAATGCAGTCAAAACTCTTTCAAACCCAGTTTTGTTGAAACAGAGAATTGAAAAAAGCCCCTAAATCAGGGGCTTTTTCTGGCCTCCCCGGCGGGATTCGAACCCACGGCCTTCCGCTTAGGAGAAGTCGGAATTGGTGATCGAGAAGACATAGAAAAACAGGGAAAAACTCCTGTCTTTGGGCGTTTTTGGAATCCAGCTTGTAGTCAGATGAATACAATAAAGTTTAGCAGAAAGGCTCCATGTTAGACTTGTTTTTAGTAGAAATTCAGTAGACTGAAACGCGGACTGGCCATCCAACTTGTAAAAAGAAATATTATAATCTGACTACGTTCTTTTGGCCGTACGCTTCTGCGACATAGCTGAAAAAGCCTGACGCCGCATTGAAAACGGCAGGGGCGACTTTGCGTATCATGTATTGGGTGCTGCGGTGCTTCGGATACGTGATGTGCAGCGCGCACAAATCGAAGTCCTTTAAATGGGAGAAGCTGGGCACGATGGCGATCCCAAATCCCGCTTCCACCATGCAGGCCACGGCCAGGGTGGTACGGGCATGGGATGTTGCCCGCTTGGGATCAAAACCGACCTGCTGATACATGGACTGTATAAGGTGCTCTCTTGCGGTCAGGGATTTCTGGCTGCGCATGACAACGTTCTGATCCCAATCCACATCTCTTAGGTCCACGCTGTCCTGGTTGGCCAGACTGTGGTCCTTGGGGACCAACAACAGAAATTCAGCATCCGGGAGCTCCACATACTCAAGACCGGGGGTGGTGGGAAGTTTGCTTTGGAAGCCAATGTCATAGCGATCGGACATGACGCTGGCTTCGATGTTGGAATTCTGCTTTTCCAACTGCCAGCTGACGGTGGAGCAGTCCACGGATGATTTATACATCTTTATCTCATCCAGGACGACCATGATCCGGTCGGTCACGATCCGGATCAGGTGATCGTTGGGGCTTGTCTTCGCCTGAAGCAAGGATACGCCCTGTTCCAAGGAGGAAAGGGAACTATTGACATATTCAAAGAATTCTCGCCCCGCCGGCGTCAGCACGGCGGATCGTCCGGTGCGCACAAAAAGCTGCGTGCCCAGCTCCTTTTCCAGGGTATTGATGGCATAGCTCAGGGTAGGTTGCGTGATGTACAAACTGTCCGCAGCCTTGGAGAAGCTTTGGTATTGAGCCAGGGCTCGAAGGTATTGCAGCTGATGCAGGTTCATAAAAATGCCTCCCCGAATGCATAAGTATAGACTATTTATTTCAAATCGCAATTTTTCAAAAATCTATCAATTTGCTTTGCTGACCTGTCGACAATATAATAATACCAGAAAATAGAGGCAGATGTAATCCTCATTTTATCAATTCATCAGGGAAGGGAAGGATATATTTATGAAAAAGCCGTTTAGCCGCGACCTGATCCTGCGGGAGATCCCTCAGCTGAATCTCATCAGCCAGGAGGATATGCGAGAAAAAGCGATTAAAGCATGGGAGTTAGCTTATACTGACAGCGATTATGAAGACCTGGAGACGGTGAATTTCAGCCCGTATTATCCCAAGCCTACCCTGCTGGGTCACACACGCTCCGTCACGGAGGCTTCCCTGCTGCTGGCAAAGAACCTGTTGAAGGAGTATGACTATCCCATCGATCTCGATGATCTGATTGTTATGGCCGCCCTACACGATATCAGTAAGCTTCGGGAGAACATTTCCGACGGCAACGGCGGCGTCAAAAAGGGCCCCGTCGGCGCGGCGTTCCAACACGCCTTCTTCAGCGCCCATTACGCCATTGAGGCGGGCTTGTCCGACAAGGTGGTGGCTGGCATCTTCGCCCACACAGGCAACACCAAGCAGCTGCCCACCTCCCTGGAGGCGATCCTCGTCACCTATGGAGACATGGCCGACGCGGACGCCCATCGGTTCTCCTATGACCGCCCCCTGCAAGTGGCAAAGCTTCATAAATAAACAGAGGAGTATTGAATATGGATATCGGAAACAGGATAAAAACAGCCATAGAGCGTCCGGATCGTTGCCTGGTGGATCAGTTTCGGGGAATCCCATCCAGCAATATCGGCGATATGATGAACCGCCTCTTCAATATGGATGCGGGGATCAAGGCCTACGGAAGGCCGGAGCTACTGGGCACTGCGTTCACCGTGCGTTGTCCGGAAGGGGACAACGTATTCCTCCACTTGGCCATCGAGCTGGCGCAGCCCGGTGACGTCATCGTGGTGAACGGGTTCGGGTGCCTGAGCAGGGCGCTTATGGGTGAGATGATGTTCACCTATGCCAAGGCCTGCGGCATCGCCGGATTCGTTTTGGACGGAGCCATTCGGGATGTGGAATCCCTGGCGCAGCTGGACCTGCCGGTATACGCTCGGGGCGTCACGCCGCAGGGTCCCTTGAAGAACGGACTGGGCGAGATCAATCATCCTATCGCCTGCGGCGGCCAGGTGGTCATGCCAGGAGATATCATTTGCGCGGATGCGGACGGTGTGTTGGTCATTCCGAAAGCTGACGCTTACAAAGTCACCACGCTGTCCCAGGAAAAGTTTGCAAAGGAGCAGGAGAAACTGGTCCACTACCGAAAGGGAGAGATCAATCGGGATGTTCACCACAAGACTTACCTGGCGGTGACGGATAAGATCGGCACCCTTTTTGAGTGAGGAGTGACCAATGATTTACGGCGAAGGCAATTACAGCTATCGACCCATAGAAGGGTGGGGCGCTCGGATCAAGAAGCGCTGGCCCAACATCCAGGAAATCGCCGGTGTGACGGTGGACGATGAGGACTGCGTCTATCTGCTGACCAGAACTGATCCGCCGGTGATCAAGACGGACAGGGAAGGGAATGTGCTGTGCACCTTCGGCAAGGGCGTATTCACTCGTCCCCACGGCATCTACGTCACCCGCAACGGGAGCATCTTCGGCGTGGACGACAAGGCGCATGCGGTCTACCGCTTCGATGAACAGTTTCAACTGGTCCAGACTCTGGGCACACCAGGCAAGGCCAGCGACACCGGCTCCTCCGGGAAGTACACTGAGGTGACCCACGGTGGGCCACCCTTCAATCGGCCCACCCGAATCTGTGAGGACGAGGACGGAAACCTGTACATCACGGACGGCTACGGAAACGCAAGGGTCCACAAGTTTTCCTGCGACGGCACGCTGATCAAAAGCTGGGGCGAGCCGGGGACGGCGCTGGGGCAGTTCAACCTCCCCCACGGCATCGGCATCGACAAGAACGGCATCCTTTATGTGGCGGACCGGCAGAACCACCGGGTCCAGCGGTTCACCACCGAGGGCGCGTTCATCGACGAATGGACCGGGTTGCACCGGCCTTCGGACATCTGGATCGACCGGGACGGCATCATCTTCGTGCCGGAGTGTAAGCGGACCAGCGAATTCGACGATTCTCCCTCCCGCGTCAGCATCTTTGACGATCAGGGCCACCTGCTGACCAGGCTGGACCGGGAGACGGTGTACGACCCCGAGATCGGCAGCCGCTGCGCCCACGGGCTGGCTACGGATAGTGAAGGTTCCCTGTACATAACGGAAGTTGGTAAGAAGTTAAAGGATGATTTCTTCGGCGTGAAGAAATATGAAAAGGCATAAACGGTTTCATACCGTAAAGCAAAATACAAAATTGGAGGAAGGAACATGAAACATCTCATTCGTATGATCGCCGCCCTTCTTGTGCTGGTGATGACTTTGACCGCTATGCCTGTCATAGCAGCTGCTGAAGAGACACCTGAACCTGCTGACGATCAGAGCCTTTGCCGCATCGCGCTGCCCAAGAAGCCGGATCTGCTGGATGGCAACGAGTGCAGCACGGCAACCATGGTCTTTATCTACGAAGTTTTCGACACCCTGACCAAGCTTCAGCCCGATGGCACTCTGGCGCCCTGCCTGGCCACCGAGTGGAACCAGGTGGACGACCTTACCTGGCAGTTCAAGCTCCGGGAAGGCGTCGTATACAGCGACGGCTCCCCCTTCAACGCAGACTGCGTGGTGGAGACTTTGACCTATCTTGCCACCAAGGACCCCGCTTTCAAGTACAAGGCTAAGTGGGCCTCCTCCTGGCCCATCTCTGTGGAGAAGTTGGACGATTACACCGTCAACATCCACACCCAGACCCCGTCCTTCGAGTGCCCCGCTCTGCTGAGCCGCAATGGCATCTGGCCCGTGGGCGCCACCTCCCACTATGAGGACTTCGTGAAGAGCCCCGTGGGCACCGGTGCATACAAGGTGGAGAGCTACTCCCTGGCCGAGAACATCACCTTGGTCCGTAACGACCTCTATTGGGGCGAACCCGCAAAGATCGAGCGGCTGAGCTACGACATCATCACCGACCAGAGCGCCATGAGCATCGCGCTGGCCGCCGGCACCTATGATGCGTATCTGGGCATCACCTACGACGACGCCCAGGATATGGAGAAGAACCCCGGCAAGTATGACACGGTCCTCTTCAACCAGGAGTCCCTGGGCATGCAGTACCTGTTCTTCAACGGCCGTAGCAAAAACCCCTTCATCCAGGACGTGAACTTCCGCAAGGCCATGACCTACGCCATCGACCATGCCGGCATCCTGGAGTACCTGCTGTATAACTACGTGGAGCCCGGCCGCGGCGTCACCGCCGTCACCGCCGGTATCCAGAACGTCTATGTGAGCGAAGGCTATCCCGCTTACGATCCCGCCAAGGCCCAGGAGCTGGCCAAGGCCTGCGGCTACAACGGCGAGGAGATCAAGCTCTTCTACGTCAGCGGCCAGTTCACCAACGACCTGGAGATCACCGAGCTCATCGTGTCCGAGTTGATCGACGCCGGCTTTAATATCAACATGCAGGAAGTCGAGGCCTCCACCTGGAGCTCCACCCGTCCCACCGACACCTATGATATCGCCCTGAACAGCTGTTCCGGTTCCTTCACCGGTCAGCCCACCGACTACATCACCCAAGTCCTCGGTAAGAGCGCCGGCTGGACGTGGGACCACGTGGACGAGCTGATCAACAAGGCGTACAGCGCCGGCACCACCGAGGAGGAGTTCGGCCAGCTCATCCAGCAGGCCTGTAAAGAGGCTTGGGAGGAGATGCCGTACCTGTGGGCCACCGAGCGTATCTATCAGTACGCCCTCGATCCCAAACTGGTGGGCCTGGAGACCCTCGCCACCGGCTATGTCCGCATGAGCAACGCCTACTTCGCCAAATAAGTCGATCCAATCATCCATCCCGGGACACCGCCCGTAACGACGGTGTCCCGCATTTAGAAAAGGAGCCGGTAGTATGTCATCTGCTTATATCGTAAAAAGAATCTTGCGAGGCCTGTTGACGATCCTGCTGGCCGTCGTGGTCATCTTCTTCCTGATGCGTGTCGCGCCGGCCGATCCCGCCGTGGTCCTAGCCAGCGAGGACGCCACCGAAGAGGATATTCAGGCGATCCGCGAGGCCTGGGGCTTGGATAAGCCCTATACGGAGCAGTTCCTCCTGTATGTCCGCTCTCTCATCACCGGAGACGCAGGCATGTCCTATCAGTTTTGCGTGGACAAACCCCTGTATAAGGTGACGGAGCTGGTCATGATGCGCCTGCCCAACACCATCAAGCTGGCATTCACCTCCATCATCATGAGTATCCTGATGGCGATCCCCATCGGCATCGTGTGTGGCTTGCATCCCGGGTCATGGATCGACAATCTGGTCACGTCCATCGGGTTCATCATCAACGCTTTCCCAAATTTCTTCATCGGCATGATTCTGATACTGGTGTTTGGCCTGAAGCTGAAACTCCTGCCAACGGGCGGGAACGACGCGGGTTTTGCCAGCATTCTCCTGCCTGCGTTCACCCTCTCGCTCCATTTCAGCGTTACCCTGACCCGCATGACCCGGACACAGTTCATCCAGGTCATGAGATCCAATTTTATCCGCACCACCAAGGCCAAGGGCCTGGATCGGGCGAAGATCCTGTATATCCACGGTCTCAGGAACGTATCCATTCCCCTGACCACCATCATCGGTCTGCGCATCGGCGCCATGCTGGGCGGCTCCATCGTGGTGGAGACCCTGTTCCGCTGGCCGGGCCTCGGATACCTGTTGATGACCTCTGTTACCGGCGGCGACTATCCCACCGTGCAGTTCCTTGTGCCCTATGTGTGCGCTGTGTTCGTCGTCATCAATTTCATCGTGGATATGCTCTATGGTGTCCTTGACCCCCGAGCCAAGGCGGAAAAAAAGGCATGATGAGGTGAACCATGGAAATCAATGAACAAAAGTTTCAACAGAAGAAGATAGCCTGGATCAAGCGTCGAGGCTCCAAGCAGATCCTCGTGGGCGCCATCATGGTGAGCCTGATCCTGATCATGGTCCTCGTCAGCGTGTTTTGGACTCCCTTCGACCCCAACGCTACGGACCTGCGGGCCAGGAACGTGGCACCGGATCTGCTGCAAAAGGCGCACAAGCACATCCTGGGCACGGACCAGCTGGGCCGTGATATGCTCTCCCGCATGATGACCGGCGGCCAAGTCTCCGTCATGATCGCTCTGCTGTCTCTGGTGGGAACCACCATCATCGGTGTGGTGCTGGGCCTCTTGAGCGGCTTCTACGGCAAGTGGGTTGACAGCACCGCTTCCATCATCGCCGACCTCCGCAACGCCATGCCCACCACGCTGCTGATGATCGTGGCCCTGTCCATCCTGGGGACCAGCATTCCCATGCTGGTTCTGCTTATGTCCCTGGTGGAGTGGGTCACCATCTTCCGCACCGTCCGGGCCAGGACCATCGTGGAAAAGAATAAGGAATACGTCATGGCCGCCTACTGCGCCGGCGCAAAGGACAGCCACGTCATCTTCAAATACATCTTTCCCAACGTCATCAGCGAGGTCATCGTTCTGGCGACGCTGCTGATCTCCAGCCTGGTTCTGCTGGAGGCCAGCCTCAGCTTCCTGGGCGTGGGCGTCACCCGTCCCTACCCGTCCTGGGGCCGCATGATCAGCGACGGCAACAACTACATCTATTCCTCTTGGTGGATCTCCACCGTACCTGCGTTGGCCATCGCCGTGTTCGTCATGGGCATCAACTTCCTGGGCGACGGCCTGCAGAAAAAACTGAAGATGGAGTGAGGTGGAACCCATGCAAAACGTACTGGAAGTCAAAAATCTCAAAACCTATTTCTTTACCGATGAAGGCATCGCCAAGGCGGTGGATGACATCAGCTTCGAGATCGGGGCGGGAGAGACGGTTGGCCTCGTGGGCGAATCCGGCTGCGGCAAAAGCGTCACTTCCCTGTCCGTCATGCGGCTGCTGAAGGCCCACACCATGGAGGGACAAATCCTGCTGGAGGGCAAGGACCTGAATAATATGTCGGAGCGGGAGCTCTCTAAGACCCGGGGCAAGGACATCAGCATGATCTTCCAGGATCCCATGACCTCCCTGGATCCCTGCTTCACCTGCGGATATCAGATGCGCGAGACCATCCTGCAGCATCATGACGTGGATAAGCAGCAGGCGGATAAGATGGCCTTGGAGCTTTTAAAGAGTGTGGGTATCCCTGACCCCAAGGCGACCTTGCGCCGCTATCCCCATGAGCTTTCCGGCGGTCAGCGACAGAGGATCATGATCGCTATGGCCATGACCTGCAACACCAAGCTTCTCATCGCAGATGAACCCACCACGGCTTTAGACATGACGATCCAGGCTCAGATTTTGAACCTGATGCGGGATATCCGCAAGGAGCATAACACGGCTATCCTGATGATCACCCACGATCTTGGCGTGGTGGCGGAGCTGTGTGACAGGGTGATCGTCATGTACTGCGGTAAGATTGTGGAGAGCGGCACCGTCCGCCAGATTTTCCACAGTCCCATGCACCCCTACACGCGGGACCTGCTTGCCTCCCTGCCCAGCTTGGATGTGAAGCAGGACAGGCTCAACACCATCAGCGGCGTGGTGCCCAGCATCACCGCCCTGCCCACGGGCTGCCGGTACCATCCTCGCTGCTCCGTGCTGTGTGAGGCGTGCAGTCGGGAGTATCCTGAGATGATTGAGGTCGAACCAGGCCATAAGGTTTGCTGCCATTTATGCGAAAGGAAAGAATCATGACCAATCAATCCAACAACACGAACGAGAAGGAAGTCGTCCTCCGCGTAGAGCATCTGAAAAAGTATTTCCCGATCAAAAGCGGAAAGATCCTGGATCGAAAAGTTCGGCACCTGTGCGCGGTGGATGATGTGAGCTTTACGCTGAACGCCGGCGATACGTTTGCTCTGGTGGGCGAATCGGGCTGCGGCAAGACCACCGTGGGCAAGACCCTGCTTCGCTTCTATGAACCCACCGCGGGCAGCGCCTATTTCGAGGGAAAGGATATCTTTGCCATGAGCAAGGAGGAGTTTCGGCAGTATCGCCGGAACATGCAGATGATCTTCCAGGACCCCATGTCCTCCCTGAACCCCCGCATGACCATCTTCGATTCTGTGGCGGACGTGATGAAGCTCCATCACATGTATGAGGGGGAGGCCCTGTCTCGCCGGGTCTATGAGCTGCTGGATATGGTGGGTCTGCCCAACTGGCTGGCTAAGCGGTATCCCCATGAGTTCTCTGGCGGTCAGCTCCAACGGGCATGCATCGCAAGAGCTCTTGCCCTGAACCCCAAGTTCATCGTCTGCGATGAGCCGGTCTCGGCGCTGGACGTTTCCATCCAGTCCCAGGTGCTCAACCTTTTGACCGACATCCAGAAGGACACTGGGGTCTCCTACCTGTTCATCTCCCACGGCCTGCCGGCAGTCAAGTATATCTCTAACAACATTGGCATCATGTATATGGGCAAGCTGGTGGAGACCGCTTCCTCGGAGGAGTTGTTCTGCAACCCCATCCACCCCTACACCCAGGCGCTGCTCAGCGCGGTACCCAAGCCCGATCCGGACCAACGTTCCGAAAAGATCATCCTGCAGGGGGAGGTCACCTCGCCCATCGATCCGCCGACCGGGTGTCGGTTCGCGTCCCGCTGTCCCTACGCCACGGAGCAGTGCAAATCTGCTTCCCCCGAGATGCGGGAGGTAGTGCCGGGGCATTTCGTGGCCTGCTTCCAACGATAAGGCTCTAGGTCGCGTCCAAACGGGGAAGACCACACATGAGAAGGCAGTCCGTTGATATGACGTCCGGCCCCATCTGGAAACAGATGCTGCTGTTTGCCGTACCGTTGCTGCTGGGCGAAGTGCTGCAGCAGCTGTACGCCATGGTGGATTCCGTCATGCTGGGACGACTGGTGGGCAGCGCCGCTTTGGCAGCCGTCGGCGCAGCCGATTCGGTGGTCAACATCCTGGTGGGTTTCTTTACGGGCCTCTCTGTGGGCTGCACCGTGGTCATTGCCCAGATATTCGGGAGGAAGGACGAGCGTCAGCTCCATGCGGCCGTTCATACGGTGGTGGCGGTCACGTTCCTGTGCGGCCTGCTGCTCACCGGGGTGGGTGTGGCCCTGTGCCGGGTGATTCTTCGGCTCATGGACGTGCCTGGCGACGTTCTGGAGGACACAGCTCGGTATCTGACCATCTATTTCGGAGGTCTGATCGGCCTCGTCATGTACAACATCTTCGCCGGTATCATGCGGGCTGTCGGCAATTCACGGCAGCCCCTTCATTTTTTGTTCTTTTCCTCGGCTCTGAATATCGCCCTAGATTATGTGTTCATCGCCGGGTTCCGTCTGGGCGTGGCCGGCGCGGCCTATGCGACCGTACTGTCCCAAAGCATATCGGCCCTTTTGTGCTTCGTTCTGTTGCTGCGCACCAAGGAGCCCTGGGGGTTCTCCTTCCGGGAGCGGATCGAGACCAACTTCATTCGGGCCATGGCCCGGCACGGCGTCCCCATCGGTCTGCAGAAGACTATCAATTCCCTGTCCAATGTGATCCTCCTCTCTGCCATCGCCTCTTTCGGCACCAACGTGCTCTCCGGTTACACCATTTATCGTAAGGTCCATCACGTCTCCATGTGCGTCACCACCGCCATCGGCTCCGCGGGGACCACATTCATCAGCCAGAACTTCGGTGCCCGAGATCTGAACCGCTGCCGCCGGGGCCTGTTGGTCACGCTGAGCCTGAGCATGCTGTTACAAGCGTTCCTGGTGGTGCTGACACTGTTGTTCCACGAACCCATCATTCATCTGTTCGGCAAAGACGAAGCCATGTTCGACTCCGCCAGAACCATCCTGTTTACGATCATGTGGGCCCAGCTGCTGCACGCGGTGATGATCACATACGTATCGGCGCTGCGGGGGTATGGGCATGCGACCAGGGGTACCCTTTGCATGATCGGCGGCCTAGTGGTGGGGCGACAGATCTATCTCACAGCGGTGCGGCTCTGGGCCAACGGCCTGCGCGCGGTGTGTTTCTCCATCCCGATGGGCTGGATCATTGCTGCAGCGCTGATGATCCCCTCGTTCTATTCGCTGGACCGCAGGCATCAACGGGAGTTTTCGGAGGAAAAAAATGACTGAAACCTATCATGCAGACGTGCTTGTCCTGGGCGGTGGCCTAAGCGGCTACAGCGCCGCGCTGCGGGCCCGAAAGGCTGGGGCTGAGGTGATGCTGCTGTCGGCCGGCGCCGGCGCCAGCCCCAATGTGAACGGGTTTTGCGCCTGGACAGACGGAAGGGAAGAGAGCCTGAACTTTCTGAAACGAATGGCGCTGGAGGCGGGCCGCGGCATCAACCGGCAGAAGCTGTTGGAGGCCGGCCTCCGCAACAGTGCCCATGCCTATCAGGACCTTGCTGCCTATGGTGTACCCATCCGGTTCGACAAGGGCAGGACCATGGCCACGCCCAATGGGCCCATCACCTGTGGTTATAGGACAGATGAGGAATTGGGAAAGTGTGCCCTGCCTATCCTGAGGCAAGCGGCTCAAGCTCAAGGGATCATTCTGCTTTCTGGGCACGTATATGCGCCGCTGGTCCAGAACGGGCAGATACGAGGCGCTATAGCCGTTTCGGAAGGAATACGGCATACTATTTTGGCCCGGTCCGTGGTGCTGGCCATGGGCGGATTGGGTCGGTTGTTCCCCTCGTCCACCTATCCTGGGGATGTTTCCGGCGCCGCTGCGGCATTCGCGTTGGCGGCGGGGGCGTCCGTGGGCGACATGGAGTTTTTGTCCTATGAACCGGCGGTGCTGTGCGGGCTTGAACAGGTGGGTTCTATGCCCCTGCCGACTGCCTTGTACAGCAAGGGTTGCGTGCTCGTCAACGGCCTTGGGGAACGGTTCATGAAAACCCGGTACGGCATTGAGGAGAGGGACATGAAGAAGCGGGGCCCTCTCAACAAGGAGTGGTTGGCAGCTTGCATCCAACGGGAGATACGGGAGGGTCGTGGCACGCCCAACGGCGGCGTTTGGTACGACTGTCGTGATGTCGATTGGGGGGAGATAGAGCGATTCACCTTGAAGACAGCCAGATTACAGGCTGCGGGTGTGGACCTAAAAACCACACCGGTGGAGGTCCGTCCCCAGCCTCACAGTCATATGGGCGGTGTCGTGGTGGATGAAACGTGCATGACCGATATCGGCGGTCTGTTTGCCTGTGGGGAGGCTGTCTGCGGTTTTTACGGCGCAGGGCGGCTGGCCGGTTTTGGGGGCACATCCGCCGTTTCTTTGGGCGATATAGCCGGCGCATCCGCCGCCCGATACGCAAAAACAGTCGGGAGTATCCTGGGGGGAAACGTCCCACAGATTCTTAGAAAGGCGCGTTTTTCTTCTCCGCAGGAGCAGGTCGCCATCATGAAACAGGCTTTTCCCCTGTATAAACAAGCAGACGCTTTGCAAGAGGGGATCTCCAGGCTGCGAAAAACTCAATCGAACGAGATGTTGGACGGGGATGATCCGGATACATTCGCCCAGGCGGCAGCGGCGACCCTTAGCCTGGCCGTCCTGCTGGCGGCGGATATGCGTTGGGAAAGCCGGGGCTGCTTTCTTCGCGAAGACTACCCTACAGAGAACCCTGACCATGTCCATTCCATCCACTTCTCCCTGGACAGCAATGGACAACTGCGGGCCAACAGTTAGCGAGATTTTTTGTTGCCCAAACGACTATCTGCAGGGTGAAAAAGATGGCTATTTGAAACACAATGCAGTAAAAATTCAGTAAACTTGGTAATTTTCACCCGCTGGCGGCTCTGCTGACCGCAAAAGGAAAAGAAAAAAGCCCTAACTTCAGGGCTTTTTTGGCCTCCCCGGCGGGATTCGAACCCACGGCCTTCCGCTTAGGAGCAAAACCTTGAATTTGCAAATCCCTATGTACGGGGCTTTCTTAGTCCGGAAATAAGGCTTTTTTACACTTCCAAAATGCCAATAAGTATATATGAATAGGACATTTATCAATAAAAATGTGGTAAAAATGTTGGTATTTTGCTTGCAAGCTACTATTATGGTCACAGTTTACTATTTTTTGTGTGGCAACCTCCCTTTGATCACAACAAAGCCAGGCGCGATTGGACTGTAAAAGATATGCGGAAATAAACGGCCATCAAATGCGGGGAGAGAGCCAAGTAACAGCATTCCTATGGCAGTGGAAATAGCGCTGGTGAATTTTGCAGTAAAGGTCTGTACAGAAAAAGCTACGCCCTGATTGCGCTGGCCGGTCACATAGTGGCCGTATTCCGCGCAGTCGGCAATGAACATAGCTCCCGTAACGGCGCCTGCGCTTCCGAAAAGCGTTTTGATCGCGCACATCGTAAGGTAGAGAGGAATATTCTCGTAGCCTATGTAAAAAATAATGATACCGAACACTTGCAAAAGCATTGAGCAAGGCGTCGCGAGGCCGACGTGGAACATGGAGACCGGCACTTCACGGCTCATCAGAAAGGCGACCGGGATACGTACGAAAAATGCTCCGATGATGCCCTGGA
Source organism: Clostridia bacterium (assembly GCA_017545535.1). Lineage (GTDB taxonomy): Bacteria > Bacillota > Clostridia > Christensenellales > CAG-138 > RUG472. The sequence goes on from JAFWMS010000016.1 coordinate 14,452, forward strand.
CCGGCAGCTCAGCAAGGTCCGCAACCGCATCCGGCACGAGACTAATCCCCAAGTCCTGTCCAAGAACCGGCTGGACTGGGCCGAAATCACCCGGCAGATCCAGTCCCTGTGCCAGCGGATCAAGCGCTTCCAGCGCATCCAGTGAGACACGCCTCGCCTGCTGAACCTTCTCAAAACGGAGCTCCGGGCAAAGCATGCGTTCAAGCATCCGATCAAGAAACAGCAAAAACAACGAACTCGCACCTATGATCTGGAACGATAGAGAGGGAATGTTGCAAAATCTCAAAACAGTAAAAGCTCTCGGAAGGGATTCTCGGGGGATTTTTGCTGTAGTAGACAAATACTATTTCACTCTATTATAACCATCAGCCGGGAGGATCCGGCTGATGAACTTGCGATGCAAACAGGAGATTTGCCTATGGTATTATTCTTAGTCTGAGAGCAACGTTGAATCAATACTTCTTCGCATCCTTCACATGAAGGAGGTGGTCCTCATAGGCGGCTAGGTTCCGAGGGTTCTCGGAGACCTCCGTGTCGCCCACGCGCCACCAGGAGCCGTAGCCCTCGGTCATGGATTTGGGCAGGACCCGGATGTCGAACACCACGGGCACGCCCTCTATGGTCTTGGCCTCCTTGAGAGCTGCGTACAGCTCCTGGAGAGAACGGATGGTATATGCTTTGCAACCGTAGCCCTCGGCGATCTTGGCGAAATTCACTGGCATGAAGGAGCCGGAGTGCTCCCCGTCCTCGCCCCGGAAACGGAGCTCGGTGCACAAGGTATCGTTGCCATGGCCCACCTGCAGGTTGTTGATGCAGCCGAAGGAGGCGTTGTTGAACACGCAGACGTTGATCTTCTTGTGCTCCTGGACCGCGGTCAAGAGCTCGGAGTGGAGCATGATGAAGCTGCCGTCGCCCACCATGGCGTACACGTCCCGATCGCCGATGGCGTACTTGACGCCCAAGGCCCCGGAGACCTCGTAGCCCATGCAGGAGTATCCGTATTCCATATTGTATGTATCCACGCCCCGGGCGCACCACATGCGCTGCATGTCGCCAGGCAGCGAGCCGGAGGAGCCGATAGCCACGTCCTCGGGGTCGATGGCGAAGTTGATGGCGCCCAGTACAGTGGTCTGAGTGAGGCAGGCGTCCAGGTCTTTCGCGAACCGGTCCGCGGAGGATGCGTTGGCGTCGTTGACCTCGGGCACGTAGCCCTCTTTGTATTCGATATGCTGGAGCCGGTAGAGCTCCTTGGCCCAGCGGTCCCGGGCCGTTTCGATCTCGCCCGTATAAGGAGCTTGGTAGCCCCTGAGCTCCTTGAGTAGCGCCGGCAGGGCCCGCTTTGCATCGGCGATGACGGGCACCGCATCCAGCTTCAAGGCCTGGAACTCGGACACGTTGATGTTGACGAACTTGGCGTCCTCCCGGAACAGCCACTTGGAGGAGGTGGTGAAGTCGGTATAGCGGGTACCTACGCCAATGATCACGTCCGCTTCCTTGGCGATCTCGTTGGCCGCGGAGCAGCCGGTGACGCCGATGCCGCCCAGGTTCAGGGGATGATCGTAGACGACGGCGCTCTTGCCCGCCTGGGTCTCCGCGAAGGGGATGCCCGTGGCTTCGGCGAAGGCTTTGAACTCCTCGTGGGCCTCGCTGTATCTCACGCCGCCGCCGCAGATCAGCAGCGGCTTCTTCGCGGCGCGAATGACCTGGGCTGCTTCAGCCAGGGCCTCCGCTTCCGGCAGCCGCCGGGCCAGGCGATGGACCCGCTTCTGGAAGAAGGATTCGGGATAGTCGTAAGCTTCGCCCTCCACGTCCTGGGGAATGGCCAGGCACACGGCGCCGGTGTTGGCGGGGTCCGTCAGCACTCGGAAGGCGGAAAGAAGGGCGCTCATGAGCTGCTCGGGGCGGACGATCCGATCCCAGTACCGGCAGACGGCCCGAAAGGCGTCGTTGGTGGAGATGGACAGATCGTGGATCTGCTCGATCTGCTGGAGCACCGGGTCCGGCTGGCGGCAGGCGTACACGTCGCCGGGTAGGATCAGCACGGGGATGTTGTTGGCCGTGGCAGTGGCGGCGGCGGTGACCATGTTGGCCGCGCCGGGGCCCACGGAGGAGGTGACGGCGATGATCTTCTTCCGCTTCATCTGCTTGGCGAAGGCCACGGCGGTGTGGGCCATGCCCTGCTCATTCTTGCCCTGCCAAACCTTCAGGCGGCAGGTCTCCTGCCGCAGCGCCTGCCCCAGGCCCACCACGTTGCCGTGGCCCGGGAGCATGATGACGCCCTCCACGAAGGGATGCTCCACGCCGTCATAGGCGATGTATTGGTTCTCCAGAAAACGCACCAGGGCCTGGGCCATGGTCAAGCGAACTGTCTTCATGCGCACCTCCTGATGAAATATGGTTCAGCCTTTGAAAATGTGGTCGTTGGCGTCCGGCTTCCAGAGCCAGGCGTGCTCGGGATCGTCGATGCGGGTCTTCTCCCAGGGGTTCCCCGGAAGATGGCGGATGCCCCAGGCGTAGCACATGGCGTAGCCCGGCGCGGCGCACTGGGAATGGAAGCCGTGGTTGATCACGGCGAGGCCGTTGTGATGAGTCTCATAGATCTCCCCGTTGGCGAAGCCCGCGCCGAAGCCCTGGGGATAGTCGAACCGGTAGAAATACACCTCCGGCTGGGGATGATGATGGGGCGGATAGGAGGACCACTTGCCGGGGAAGTTCAGCACCTCGCCCAGGACCATGTTGGAGAAGGGCGCGTTCTCGTAGTCGAAGAAGGTCTTGATCTCCCGGCGCATTGCGCCCATGAGCTCCCCATTGGCCCCGGCGTGCTGGACCTGGACCGTTTCGGGGGTGTAGAGCACGGGCGCGTAGTCCCGGTCGTTGGGGGTTTGCTGGATGTACAGCTCCACGTGGGATCTGGCGGTCAGGGCGATCTTCGTCCTCCGGGGGGCCAGCAGGCAGAATGCCTCGTAGTGGAAGCAGTCGGGACGGTCGGCCAGAATGGTCCTGTCCCCGAAGCTCAGCTCCACGGCGCCTTCGAACAGCAGCACGGCGGTCTCCTTCTCCCCGTCGCAGATGGCGTAGGTGTCGCCCGGTTCCATCACCAGCAGTCCCACGTCCATCATGGTGCCGAGATCGTCCCTGGCAGCGTCGATATACACGTTGTAGCCCCCATGGAGCTCTTTGTCAAAATACATATAGTCTCCTTTACAGCCCCGTGTGCTCCGCGATATACCTGCGGCCCTTGATGGCGTATTCGAGGGGGTTCGCCTTGGCGGGGTCCTGCTCGGCCTCCACCAGGAGCCAACCCTCATATTTGGCGTCAGAGAGGACCTTAAAAACCGGGTCGAAATCCACGTCCCCGTCCCCGGGCACGGTGAAGGCCCCGTTGCGCACGGCGGTCAAAAAGCTCCAGTTCTTCTCCCGGGCTTCCTTCACTACGGCAAGGCGCATGTCCTTCAGGTGCACATGGCCCACCCGGTCCACATACTTTTTCAGCATGGCCAGGGGGTCCTCCCCGGCGAAGGTGAAGTGGCCCGTATCGTAGCAGAGGAACACGTACCGGGGGTCGGTGTTTGCCATCATCCTGTCCGTCTCCGCCGCCGTCTGGACCACTGTGCCCATGTGGTGATGGAAGCAGAGCTTGAAGCCCCGTTCTACGGCCGCCTTGCCCAGAGCGTCCAATCCCTTGCAGAGGCGATCCCACTCCCCGTCGTCCATGACGTGTTTGTGGTTGCCGGTCAGGATGGGGGTGTCCACCTGGCCCTGGATGGAGTAGCTCTGCTCGGACACGTTGATGCGGTCCGCGCCCACGGCGGCCAGGAAGTCTAGCTCTCGGTTAAAGTCCGCCAAATTCTCCTCCAATGATTTGGTCAGCAAAAAGGAGGAGAACCAGCGGCTGGCGATCCGCATGCCTCTAAGGTCCAGCTCCCACTTCAGCTCCTGGGGGTCCTTGGGGTACTTGTTGCCGATCTCGCAGCCGGTGAACCCCGCCAGGGCCATCTCGCTGACGGTCTGGCGGAAGGTGTTCTCCGCCCCCAGCTCCGGCATGTCGTCGTTGCACCAGCCGATGGGCGCGATGCCCAGCTTCACTTTCGTTGCGTCAAAGAGTGCCATGAAACATATCTCCTTTCATATCCTGGCAACGCCGCTGTCCCGGGCGGCCTGGGCCACGGCGGCCGCCACGGTGGGGCCCACCCGCTTGTCGAAGGCTTTGGGCAGGATATAGTCTGCGTTCAGTTCTTCCGAGGAGACCAGCCCCGCCAGGGCGTGGGAGGCGGACAGCTTCATCTCCTCGTTGATCTCCCGGGCACGCACGTCCAAGGCCCCGCGAAAGAGGCCCGGGAACACCAGGACGTTGTTGATCTGGTTGGCATGGTCGCTGCGGCCGGTGCCCACGATGGCGGCCCCGGCGGCCTTGGCTTCCTCCGGCTCGATCTCCGGGACCGGATTCGCCATGGGGAAGACCACGGCGTCCTGCGCCATGGACCGGATCATGTCCTGGGACACGATGTGGGGGGCGCTGACGCCCACGAACACGTCCGCGCCTCTAAGGGCGTCGGCCAAGGTGCCGCTGAACCGCTCCGGATTGGTGACGGCGGCCATCTGGGCCTGGGCGGGGTTCATGTCGGCCCCTTCACAGAGGATGCCGCAGCGGTCCACCATCTTGAGGTGCTTCACGCCCAGGTTCATGAGGTGCTTGCCGATGGCGATGCCGGCGGAACCGGCGCCGTTGATGACCATTTTAATCTCGTCGATCCGCTTGTCCACCACCCGAAGGGCGTTGAGGATGGCGGCGCCCACCACAATGGCGGTGCCGTGCTGATCGTCGTGGAACACGGGGATGTCGCAGATCTCCTTCAAGCGCCGTTCGATCTCGAAGCAGCGGGGGGCGGCGATGTCCTCCAGATTGATGCCGCCGAAGCTGCCCGATATGAGATAGATGGTGCGGACGATCTCGTCCACGTCCTTGCTGCGGATGCAGATGGGAAAGGCGTCCACGTCGGCGAAGGCTTTGAACAGGGCGCACTTGCCCTCCATGACGGGCATGCCGGCCTCGGGGCCGATGTCGCCCAGACCCAAAACTGCGGTGCCGTCGGTAATCACCGCCACCAGGTTGTGGCGGCGGGTCAGCTCATAGCTCTTGTCGATATCCTTCTGGATCTCCAGGCAGGGTTGAGCCACGCCCGGGGTGTACGCGAGGCTTAGATCGTCCTTGTTGTTCACAGGCACCTTGGAGATGACCTCGATCTTGCCCTTCCATTCCCCGTGCAGGCGCAGGGATTCTTTTGCGTAATCCATGAAATCTTTCTCCTTTATCGCTTGATGACTTTCGGCAGGGTGGAACCGCCGTAGGGCATGCTGAGCACCCGTGCGTCAGGGCCTAATTTTACAAAAGCATGGTCCAGCGCCGTCTGGGCCGAGGGTTGGGGCACCAGGAACAAGGAGCGGACGAAGTCGGCGTCCAACTCGCTTACCAGGTCCACCTCCACCCTCTCCAGCACCATGGCGATGGCCGCCGCCTTGTGACCGCCCAGCTTGAACTCCCGTTGGATGCGCTCGATGAGGGAACGGGCCGTGGGCGCGGTGGTCATCCATTCCTCGAAGGTCCTCTCCCCCAGGCCCTCCCGGCAGGAGCCGATGAGGATGATGATCCCCCCGTCCCGCACGGCGTGCTTGGCGTTGTCCAAGGCCTTCTGTGTCTGGTACAGGTTCAGGTCCTTGGGCGCGCCGCCCTGAGAGACCAGGACGATGTCCGCCGCCTCGGCAAGCTCCTTCCGGTACAGGGTATCCAAGAAGGCGCAGCCCGCCCGATGGGCTTTCGTCACGTCTCCCGCGACGGCTTTCAAAATCTCCTTGTGCTCGGAAAGGACCACGTTCAAAATGAAGTCGACGCCCACCATGGCCCCGGCTTCCTCGATGTCCAGGCGCAGGGGGTTGGTTTCCAGGTTCCCGGCGCAGCATTCCGGCAGGACCATGCGGCTGTGGTTCGATTGAATGGCGGCCCGGCTGGACACGCCGGGCATGATGGCCTTGGCCCCGCCGGAATACCCGGCGAAATAGTGGTATTCGATGTTGCCCAGGCAGATCCGTCGATCCGCCTCCGCCACGACCCGGGTCACGTCCACGGGGGTGCCCCGGGAGGTGACGCCGAAACGGACGCAGTCATCGGGGTCGCTGTCCACGCACTTGATCTCGGAATAGGCACGCTCTCCGGCCAGCTTCCGATGCTCCTCGTCTGTTTGGCGACGATGGCTGCCCAACGCAAAGACCAGGGTGACGTCCTCCGGCCGGACTCCGCCCGCATAGAGCTCATCCAGTAGGGCGGGCATGACCTTGGCCGTGGGCATGGGCCGTGTGATGTCGCTGGTGACGATGGCTATGGTCTCCCCGGGACGAACAATGTCCCGGAGCCGGGGGGTACCGATGGGCTCTTGCAGGGCGCGGATCACCTCCGCCTCGCCAGTGAGGCCCAGGGGCACGTCGTTGGCGTGGAGTTCCCCGATCAGATTCCTCTCGGGGACCTCCACCTCCTGGACGCTGCTTCCAAACCCAAAGGTCAGCTTCATTCCGCTTCCTTTCTGGCGATGACGGCCTTGACCTGCTCCTCGATGTGAGCCGCCGTCAGACCGAACCGCTGCTGCAGATATCCCTGAGTGCCCACTTCGCCGAACTCGTCCTCGATGGCCACGCACGCGGCGGGCACGGGGCAGCCCTCGGCCAGCGCTTCCAGCACCGCGGTATAGAGGCCGCCGTGCCGGTTGGCGTTCTCCGCCACCACGACGGCGCCGGTCTTCTTGGCCCAGGCCACCACGGCCTCCCGGTCAAGGGGCTTGATGGTGAAGCAGTCCACCACCGCTACGGACACGCCCTGCTTCTCCAAAGAGAGGGCGGCCTGTATGGCCTCGTGGAGCATGATGCCGGCGGCGAAGATCACCGCGTCGGTGCCTTCCCGCAGGGTGACGGCCTTGCTGATGGGCAGCTCTGTCCCGTCTTCATAGACCCTGGCCATCTGCTTGCGGCCCACCCGGATATACTTGACGCCGGGGCGGTAGACGCACTGCTTGAGCACGCTCACCAGGCAGGTGGGATCGGATACGTCGATGACGGTGCTGCCGGGCAGGACGCTGTACAGGGCCACGTCCTCGAAGGGCATGTGGGTGCCGCCGTTCATGGCCGCCGTAACGCCGGGATCGGTGCCGATCACGGTGATGTCGTTCTTGCCGTAGCCGCCGCTGAGGAAGATCTGATCGTAGCAGCGACGGGACGCGAAAGGACCGAAGGAGTGGATGATGGGTCGATAGCCCGCCACGGCGAGGCCCGCGGCCACACCGGCCATGTTGCTTTCGGCGATGCCGCAGTCGATGGCCCGATCGGGGTTCTGCTTGCCCCACTTCAGGGTGCCGGCGCAGCTCATCAGGTCCGCGTCCAGATAGATGGCGTTCTCATCCTCGGTCACGATCTTTTCAATAGTGGCGCCAAGGACCTCCTTGCAGGGGCGCTGGTCCATTTCACCGGTATATACGATCTTCATAGTCATCCCTCCAATGCGGCCAGGTCCGCCTGCAGCTCAGCCATCCAGCGACCGTACCGCTGGTCGTCGATGGGCATGCTGTGGTTCATCTCCGTGTTCTCCGCCTCGGCGATGCCGTGGCCCTTCACCGCGTCCAGCACCACGGCGTAGGGCTTGTCGCCCCCCTGCCGGGTACGCTCCAAAGCAGCGGCGATAGCTTCCACGTCCCCGCCGTCCACTTGCACGGTGTCGAAGCCGAAGGCCTTCATCTTGGCGGCGATGTCGCCCAGGGGCAGGATCTCGTTCACCCGCCCGTCCAGCTGCTTCTTGTTCCAGTCGATGAGGACCGTCAGGTTGCCCAGCTTCTTGGCCGCCGCGAAGGCGAAAGCCTCCCAGCACTGGCCCTCGTCCAGCTCGCCGTCGCCCACGATGAGGAACACCCGGTTCTTCCGGCCCTTGAGCCGGTTGCCGAGAGCCAGCCCCGCGGCCTGGGAGGTGCCCTGGCCGAGAGAGCCGGTGGTCACGTCGATGCCGGGGGTCTTGTTCCGATCGCAGTGACTGGGCAGCCGGGTGCCGCCCTGGTTCAGCGTCTTCAGTTCATCATAGGGGAAGTAGCCCTTCAGGGCCAACGTCCCGTAGACCGCGGGACCGGCGTGGCCCTTGGAGACCACCAAATAATCCCGGTCCGGCCACTGGGGGTCCTCCGGCCGCACGTTCATCTCCCGGCCGTAGAGGACGGCCAGCACGTCCGCGATGCTCAGCGCCCCGCCCACATGGCCGGAGCCGATGGCGTGGATCGCCTCCACCAGCGCCATGCGGATGCGGACGGCAAAGGCCTGCAGCGCTTTCTTTTCCGTCAGTTCCATATGTTTTCCTTTTTCCTTTCACAGCGGCAGGCTGGAACCGTGCCGCAAAGCTTTGACCACAGGCAGCTCCTCCCCGCTCAAGAAGCGGATGAGGGCGCCGCCGCCGGTGCAGATATAGCCCATCTTGTCCGTGAGCCCGTACTTTTCCGTGGCAGTGATGCTGTCGCCCCCGCCGAGGACCGTGAAGCCCGCCGTGTCCGCCAGAGCCTGCCAGACCGCTTTGGTGCCGAGCTCGCTCTCCGCCTTCTCGAACACGCCCATGGGGCCGTTGACGAACACCGTTTTGGCCTTCAGGATATGCTCCCGATAGAGGGCCGCCGTGTCCGCGCCGATGTCCACCGCGGCGACGTCCGCCGGGATGGCGCCCAGCTTCCCTTCCTGCCGCCGACCGTCCTGGACCCAGCTCAGGTCCACGGGCAGAACGATCCTGTTCCCGTAGGCTTCATAGAGGGCCTTTGCCTTCTCGAAGAACTCCGTGTAGTTGGAGGCGGCGATGAAGTCATAGCTGCCCTGCCCGATCTGATCGCCCAGGGCGATCAGGAAGATGTTGGCCACCAGGCCGCCGGTCAATATCCTGTCCGCGACGCCCCGGGAGAGTACTGTCTCCATCATCTGGAAGGCGTCGGAGATCTTCGCCCCGCCCAGAATGAACACGCAGGGCCGCTCCGGCGCTTCCATGAGGCCGGAGACGGTGCAGTATTCCTTCTCGAAAAGCCGCCCCATGGCGGAGGGGAGCACCTGCTCGAAGCCGCAGAGGCTGGGCTGGTCCCGATGGGCCGCCGCGAAGGCGTCGCACACGTAGAGGTCCCCAAGGGGGGCCAGCTTCTCCACCAGCAGGGTCTTGGCCTGCTGCTCGTGGGTCAGGCGCAGCTTCATCTCGAAGAGGGTCTGCTCCTCCGCCACGAACCGCACGTTATCGAGGAGCAGCACTTCGCCCTCCCGCAAGGCGGCGATGTCCTCCCGGGCCGCGGGGCCGCACACGTCGTCGATCCACTTCACCTCCCGGCCCAGGAGCTCGGAGAGGACCTGGGCGTGGGGGCGGGTGGTGTAGAAGTTCTTATACTCGATGTCGCTGCCCTGGTGGGCCATGAGCACCACCTTGGCGCCCTTGTCGGAAAGCTCCCGAACGGTGGGCACGCAGGCTCGGATGCGGTTGACGCTCTTGAGGGTGCCCTTCGCCCGGTCCACCGGCTGGTTGATGTCCACCCGGCAGAGGACGGTCTTCCCCTTCACGTCCAGCTCGTCCAGCGTTCTGATCCCAAATCGCATGTGGACCCTCTCCCGATCTTATTTGAAGCGGCCGATCTTCAGATATTCGTTGGTCTTGGCGGTGCCTTCCTCCCGGGTCAGCTGCATCTTCATGGCCGCCCGGATGCCGTCGATGGTCTCGGGGATGGTGACGCTCTCCTGGGGGATGTTGATGGCGAACATGATGTCGTTGCCGCTCTCCACCACGCTGTCCTCCCAGAGGCCGATCTCATACATGTCGCCCCGGCGGTTGCCCAGATCACGGGCGTACTTGAAGAGGCTGGCGTTGCCCTTGAAGCCCTCGTCGATGGTGACGGTGCGGATGCGGGGGTGCTTGCGGAAGGCCTCGATAGCCTGCTCCCGGGTAATCTTCTTCCCGTCCCTGGGGGTGACTACCACGGTGATGATGTGGCCGTGGGTCACGGGGGTATGGACCAGGATGCCCGTGGCTTCCACGTGAGGCATGATGGTCATGAGATCCACCGCCTGATGGGAGGGCGCCTTGTCGATCTGCAGGGCGTTGGTCAGGCCCCGGTGATAGTCGCCGGGATCGGCCACCCGGCGGATGATGGTGATGGCCACCTTTTCCACCCCGTAGAGGCGGTCCAGGCAGTCCACCGCCCGGATGAGGCCGGTGGTGTTGCAGCTGGTGAGCTTCAGATAGTTCTGGCCCACGCCCTTCTCGTAGTTGGCGTAGCCGTGGAAGAACACGTCTGCCACGGAGTTCTTCTCGCCGCCCTGGAAGATAGCCTTCACGCCCACCTTCTCATAGAGCTCCTTGTTCTTGGCGCCCACGCCGCCGGGAGAGGAATCCAGCATGATGTCCACCTTGCGGCACAGCTCCTCGAAGGTGCCCGCCACGGGGATGTCGTACTTGTCGAAGGCGGCCTTGTCCGCCCCGTCCACCAGATACAGGTCGTACTTTACGTTGTTCGCACCGATCATGTCGTTTTCCCGCAGGGCCCGGATGGACAGGGTGGGGGCGAGATCCGCAATGCCCACCAGCTCCATGTCGCCCTGCATGGCGACGCCGTCCGCCAGCCGCTGTCCGATGGTGCCGTACCCAGCTACGCCTACTTTGATCTTAGCCATAATGATTCTCCTTTATAAAATCTTGTCGTCTGATTACATCTCGTCCACGCGCACGGGACGGTTCTCCTTCAGGGACTTGCTGCAGGCCAGCGCCAGCTTGATGGAAACGAGGCCGTCCTCGATGCCCACCCGGGGCTCGGTGTCGTTGACGATGCAGTCGATGAACTCCCTGACCTCCGCCTGATAAGAGCCCATGTACCGCTCCAGGAAGAACCACAGGGGCTTCTCCGCGGTGACGCCGTCCACGGTGGACAGGACGATGTTGGAATTGGTATCGTTGGCGTTGACGACGCAGCCCTTGGAGCCGAAGACCTCGCCCCGCTGATCGTAGCCGTAGACCGCCTTGCGGGAGCCGTCGATGGTGGCCAGGGCCCCGTTGGCCAGCTTCAGGGTGATGGTGGCCGTGTCCACGTCCCCCGCTTCGCCGATGGCCGGGTCGATGAGGCAGGCGCCCTGGGCGTAGAGCTCCACCACCTCCTGGCCGGACAGGTACCGGACCATATCGAGGTCATGGATCATCATGTCCATGAAGATGCCGCCGGACACCGCCGCATATTCCGCCGGAGGGGGCTCCGGATCACGGGAGCTGACGCGGACGTACTGGACCTCGCCGATCTTGCCGGCGGCCACAGCGTCCCGCATGGCCCGATAGTTGTGGTCGTAGCGGCGGTTGAAGCCTACCTGATAGATGAGCTTCTTGGGCGAAGCGGCCAAGGCGGCCTTCACTTCCTCGATCTTTGCGACGCTCTGGTCGATGGGCTTCTCGCAGAAGATGTGCTTCCCGGCGGCGATGGCCTCCAAGGAAAGCTGTGCGTGGAGGTTGGTGGAGGCGCAGATGAGCACTGCGTCGATCCGCTCATCCTCTAAAATCTTTTTATAATCGGTGTACACGTTCTCGATGCCGGAAGCCTTGGCCCATTCCGCCACGGCCGGCTTCATGTAGGGGTCCGCGATGGCCAGGATGTGAGCCTGGGGCACGCCGGAAAGGATGCTCTTTGCGTGGACCTGGCCGATGCGGCCCGCGCCGATGATGCCAACGTTGATCATAAAATTCCTCCGTATATTTGAATTTTGCTTTTTGCTTATTCCTGGTAGGCTTCGCCTGCGCCGCTGACCAGAGAATCGTATGCCCGTTTCACTTTGGCCCAGTTCTGGTCCCTGTCCAAAGCCACGCCCCGGCCTACGCCGGAGACAATGAGGCCCACGCCCTTCTTTTCCATGGTCTCGCCAAACTCCCTGAGGAGGCTGGGCGCGCTGCCCGGCTCCGTGGACCGGCCGTCGAAGATCACATGGACATACACGTCCTTCACCCCCGCTGCCCTGGCCATGTCGAGGAGGGCCAGGGGGTAGTCGATGGACCCGTGGGAGGACTTCTTGGTGAGCAGGGCAAAGAGGTGCAGGGCCGTCCCCCGCTCCTTCACGCCCCGGAGGGTGTCTAAGAACACGGGATTCTTGGCAAAGGACCCGTCCTTCATGGCGTTGTCCAGCCGCACGTCGTCCTGGAGCACCACCCGGCCGGAACCAAGGTTGATATGCCCGGCCTCGGAGTTGCCCGTCTTGCCCGGGGCAAGACCCACCGCAGGACCGGAGGCTTCCAGCTCGGCGTAGGGATAGTCGCGAAGCAGGGCGTCCCATTCGGGGGTGCTGGCGGTGAAGATGGGGTTGTTGTCCGTGGGCGCGTCCAATCCCCAGCCGTCGCATATGAGCAGCAGCACCTTGCCGGAACGTTCGAAGCTGAACAGGGGCTCGCCGGTCATCTCCTCCGGCTGTTCGATGCCCATGGCGGAGAGGATGGTGGGGGCCACGTCGCAGAGCTTGCCGCGCGCCTTGAGCTTCTTCGTGCCTTCGCCCAAGGCCACGCAGGCCACCAGGTTGGTGGTGTGGGACACATGGGGCTTGCCCTCGGAGGTGTGGAGGATCTCGATATTGCCGTGATCCGCCGTGACCAGCACGGTATACCCCTGCTCCCGGGCGTGCTTCACAGCCCGGCCCACATAGCGGCTGACAGCTTCGCAGGCCTTCGGCTTCGCTTCGTCGCTGGAGGTGTGGCCGATCACGTCGCCGTTGGCGAAGTTGGTGACGATGAAATCATACCCCTTGTCAAGACCCTCCTGGAGCTTCTCCGCCACCTCCGGCAGCTTCAGCTCGGGCACCGTCTCAAAGGGGACGCCCTTGTGGGAGGGCACCCGGATATCACTCTCCCCCTCGAAGGGCTGCTGGTTGCCGCCGTTGAAGAAGAAGGTGACATGGGCGTATTTTTCGCTCTCCGCCAGATGGAGCTGGGTCTTCCCCCGCTCGCTGATCACCTGGGCCAGGGTCTTCTGCACCTTGGAAGGCGCGAAGGCGATGGGCAGGTAGGTGTACTTTTCACTATACATCGTGAGGATCACGAAATCCAGCGGATCGATCCTCTCCCGGGGGAACCCCTTGAAATCGGGATCGGTGAAGGCGTCGGTGAGCTCCGTCTCCCGCTCGCCCCGGCGGCAGCAGAAGATCACGCCGTCCCCGGGCTTGACGGTGCCCACGGGATCGCCAGCATCGTCATGGAGGTTCAGGGGCTCGAAATGATACTCCGAGGCCACCGTTTCATATCGTTTTTCCACCGCGCGGGCCAGGGCCTCGCCGCCGGACAGCTTGTATTCTTTCATGGGTGTTTTCTCCTTTTCGTTCGCTTATGCTTTGATCCGAGGGGCGGGGTCCTCGCCGTACTCCGGGCAGAACTTGCCCTCGCCCGGGAACAGCATCAGCAGGTCCTCAAAGCGATGGACGATGCAGTCGGGCCGGTTCTCCTCGGTCAGCTTGAATTCAAGGCCGCCAGGGTATTCGGCGCCCACCGTGCCCGCGAAGCAGGACTGCTTGGCGCCGACGATGTCCCGCTTCAAATTGTCGCCCACGAAGCAGCTCTCCTCTGGGCGCACCCCGGCGTCCTGCAGGGCCAGAAAATAGATAGCCGGATGGGGCTTCCTGAGCATGGTCACGGAGGACTGCTGGACCGTACAGAACAGGTCCCGGATGCCGTCCCGGTCCAGCCACTCGTCGATCTCCACGGTGCCGATGAGATCGCTGATGATGCCCACCTTGTAGCCCCGGGCGATGAGCTCCTTCACGGTCTCCACGCCCTTAGGCACCACCAGGCGCTCGCCCTTGGCCCGGCGGAAGCAGTACGTCAGCTCCACAGCGGCCTTTTCGATCTTCTCCCTGTCCCACTCTGGCACCAGCCAGCGGGTCCAGAGCATGGTCTCCGGGGCTTCACACATATATTTCAGGGCCCAGTTGCGATACCCGTCATATCTGGCGTTTAGAAAATCATAGAACTCGTCCGGCCCCATGTCCGTGCCGCAAAGCTCGCAAATGCGCTCCCGGGCCTGGCGGATGAAGGGCCTGTTGGTCTCGTCCACCTCACGGAACGTGCCGCCCAGGTCGAGGAAGATGGCTTTGATGTTCTTCTTCATGGTCATACCCTCCTGACCTTGTCCCAGGCCACGTGAGGCGCTTTGGGGAAGATCTCCTTGAGCTCGTTGAAATCGAATATCACGGCGTCGGGCCGGTTCTCGTCGGTGATCTTTTCCTTGGCCAGCTTCTCCGGCGTGGTGTAGAGGATGAACATGCCGTAGCCCGCGAGGCGGGTGCCCTCCACGTCCCGGTTCAGGTTGTCGCCGATGTAGACGCAGCGCTCCGGCTTTACGCCCAGGATGTCACAGGCCTTGTTGGAGATGGCGGGATCGGGCTTGCGGATGCCCTCCACGCAGGAGAGGAGCACCGCCCCGAAGTACTTGCCCAAATCGTCCGCCTCCAGCCAGCGGGGGATCTCCTGGGAGGTGACCAGGTTGGAGATGATGCCCAGCTTGTAGCCGTTGGCGTACAGATCCTTGATGGACTGGGCGCCGTTGGGGGCCACCACCCGGCGGCCGTCCTTGTTCCGATACTCGATGGTGAGCTCGATGGCGTTCTTTTTGATCAGATCCCGATCATACTCCGGCGTGAGCCATTTTGTCCACAGCTCTTCTTCGGGGGCCTCCCTCATGGTCTCGAAGCACCACTTGCGGTAGCCGGCGTAGCGATAATCGAGAAACTTGCAGAACTCGTCGGGATCGCCCTTCTCGCCGCACATCTCGGCGATCTTCCGCCGGGCTTCCGCCTCAAAAGCTGCGTCCCGCTCCACCAATCGAAGCGTGCCGCCCAGGTCGTAAAAGATGGCGTCAAATTCTCTCTCTGTTCCCATGGTTTGCCTCCTGCTCATTTATGCTTGTTCATTCAGCGGCGGGAAGATGTCCAGCAGCTCGGAAATGCGGGTGATGGTGTAGTCCGGATGGAGAATGATCTCCTGAGGCTCGTTCTTGATGGTGTCCGGTTCGTCGATGCGGATCATGGTGGCGAACCCCGCCTTGCGGGTGCCTTCCACGTCCCGGATGGGGTTGTCCCCCACATAGGCGCACTGGCCAGGCTCCTTGCCGATGGCCCGGCAGGCCAGGAAGTAAATGGCCGGGTCGGGCTTGCGGATGCGGACCTTGGAGGAGAGGATGACGGCCTTGAAGTAGTGTGCCACGCCGTCCGCTATCATCCAGTCGGGGATCTCCGTCTCCGTGATTGTGTTGGCGATGATGCCCAAGGTATAGCCTCTCCGGTCCAGCTCGATGATGGTGGACTTCACATCGTCCCGGGGCACCCGGCGGCCGTCATGATCCCGCCAAAGCCGGGTGAGCCGCCCCGCGTGGGCGCAGACCCGCTCCGGATCGTAATCGGGCAGCAGATGCTGGCTCCACAGCTCCATCTCCCCCGCGTCGATGAGGGTCTTTTTCACCTCGCTCCGGTATTTTTTCCAGCGCTTCTCCAGTTTTTCAAAGAAAACGTCGTGGGGTTCCGTGGCGCCGACCAGCTCCATCAGCTCCTTTTCCGCCGCGTCGGAAAACGCTTTGTCCGGAATGACGATGCGCAGGGTGTTGCCCACATCGAAGAAGATCGTGTCCGTCATTTGCTCAGCCTCCTCATGCATGTTATATTGTGCAGGGTCCTTACCCGTTTATCTGAGAAAGAAGGGGGACCAATTCATTCAGCTCCCGGATAACATAGTCTGCCCGAGGCGCATCCAGTCCCTGAAAAGCCGCGTCTCGATGAGCGATGGCGGGGTTGTCGATGCGCACGCACAGGCCGAGCCCCGCGTTCCGGGAACCCAGCACGTCCCGGGAGATGGTGTCCCCCACGTACCCGGTCTCGGCCGCAGTGACATCCAGTTCCTTCAAGGCGATCTCGAAAATCCGCGGATCGGGCTTGCGGATGCCCACGCTGCTGGACATGACGATGCATTCCATCAGTTCCAGGATACCATACTGCCGCAGAACAAAGGGCACCAGCGTCGTGGAAATGATGTTGGATACGATGCCCAAGCGAATGCCCTGAGCGTGAAGCGCCATCATGGTCTCCCTTAGATATGGTCTGGGGGAATTAATGACCCGTTCGTGATCGTACAGGAAACTCAGCTCTTCCGCGAAGGGAGCGAGACGCTCTTCCGGGATGTGCAATTCTTTCAAATAGTACTGGCTCCAGATCACGCTTTGGGGCAGTTCGATGAGATTTTTTTCTCCAAAGTGTTTGTATTCTTCGCCGTTTACCGCCAGCATGGCGTCAAGAGCATTCGGCGTGACATCCAGGGAGACGCCATGCTCCGACAGGACCGAAAGGAGATGCTCACAGAAATGATAGCGAGATGCCTCAGTCCGCTTCACCGTGTGGAGCGTCCCGCCCAGATCGAACAAAAGTGTTGTGATCCTCCGGTTTTGCATGCTTCTCCCTCAAAACGCAAACGTTTACGCTATCTGTATTGTAATACAGGGGTTTTGATTTGTCAATATGAAAACAGATGGGGAAGAAGAACTTTTTTCTCCTGTCTTCCCATGTTTTTTCCGCCGTCTTTTCTGCCTGGTTCACACATTGTGAGTATATTTTTGTATTATCCGTTGACATTCCTCTCCGGGTATCGTACAATAACGGAAACGTTTACAATAACGCTTTTCTTTTATTTTTTCGTTCGGAGGTCCTGTTTATGCCTACCGTCACTCTAAAGGATGTGGCCAAGGTAGCCGGCGTATCCTATGCCACCGTCTCCCGCGCCATCTCTGGCAGTCCCGAGATCAGCGAAGAGACCCGCCGACGCATCCTGAAGCTGTGCAAGGAGATGGGGTATACCCCCAACTCTGTGGCTCGTTCCATGGTCAAAAGGCATACCGAAATCATGGGACTCATCGTCCCAAGTCTCAACAACCCCTTTATGAGCGAGCTCACGGCCCACCTGGAGATATATGCTCGTACCAGGGGCTATAATTTGATGGTCTGCAACTCCTCTTACGATTACGACCTGGAGAAGGAGGTCTTCTCCCTTCTGGTTGGCCGCCAGGTGGATGGGATCATCATGATCCCCGTGGGGCACGAATCCTACGAGCCCTTGAACGCCCTGACCAGCCAGGTACCTACGGTGTTCATCAGCGAGAACATGAAGGATTATCCTGAGAACTATGTTTCGGTGGATAATCATCGGGGCATGCAGATCGCTACGGAATACCTCTACTCCCTGGGCCATAGGAGCATCCTGTACTTTGGCGCCCGGTCCGACAGCAAGACCCATCAGCTCCGGCTGGACGGGTATCTTTCAACCTGCGAGAAGCTGAGTATCGAGCCTCACGTGCTGCGCAGCAGCTACACCCGCAGCTCCCGGGAGGTGGGCTACGCCATGGGCGGTGAGTATTTCTCCCGGCCCCATCAGGAAACTGCCATCCTCTGCGCCGCGGACATGCTGGCCATCGGCGTCATGCAGGCTGCCTTCGAAGCGGGCGTCCGCATCCCCAAGGACGTCTCCCTCATGGGCTTCGACAACATCTCCTTCTCCGCCCTGCCCCAGATCGACCTCACCACCGTGAACCAGCCCTTCCAGCAGATGGCCATCGCCTCGGTGGACATGCTCCTCGATCGGATCAAGAACCCCAGGTCGGAGCACGCCAAGCTGATCCTGCCTCCCTCCCTCATCGTGCGCAAATCCTGCCGTGCTTTGGGCAAGTAAGGAGACTGCCATGAATAAATACGAGATGCATCTGCACACCATGGAGACCAGCCGCTGCGGCCACGTTCGGGCCGCGGATCAGGTGCGGACCTATCATCGCCTGGGCTACCAGGGCCTGTGCGTCACGGACCATCTGCACAACGGCTATATCGACATCATGGACTGCCACGACGACTGGCACGAGTGCGTTCGCCGGTATCTGTACGGCTATCATCTGGCCAAGGAAGAGGGCGAACGGCTGGGCATGGACATCATCTTCGGCGTGGAGCTCCGCTTCCCCGAGAACGAAAGCGACTATCTCATCTACGGCATCGACGAAAAATGGCTCTACGACCACCCCTACGTGTGCCGGATGGACCATCAGGCTTTCTTCGACCGCTTTAAGGACGAGGTGCTGATCATTCATGCCCACCCCTATCGGAACTGCGATGAAGTGTTTTATACCTGCGTCCACGGGCTGGAGGTGGCCAACTGCAATCCCCGTCACAAGAATCGGAACGAGCTCGCTTTGGCCCTGGCGAAAGCGAATCCCCACCTTATCCGCACCGTGGGCTCCGACGCCCACCGGCCGGGGGACGAGGGCCGCGCGGCCCTGCTGAGCGAGGCGCGCATCCCCGATTCCTACGCCATGAAAGAGGTCATCACCTCCGGGCGGTTCCAGCTCTGGTGCCCGGAATATGAGGATATATTGAAAGAATGCGAGGCGATCCCCCATGTTTGACATCATGATCATCGGCCAGATCACCCTGGACCACAACATCGACTTCGACGGCCGGGAGGAGTTTCGGACCGGCGGCGCCGTCACCTTCTCCGGCTATGCCGCGGCGGCCATCGGCCACCGGGTGGCGGTGGTCCCCAAGGGCGACCCCCAGCGCGTGGACCCCTTTGCCACCTTCCGGGACAGCAAGGTGGAAAAGGTGTTCCCCGTGTTCTCCCCCACCTGCACCGAGATGGAGAACACCTACTTTACCGCAGATCGAGAGCGGCGGCGCAGCCTGAACACCCAGGGCATCGCCCCCTATGTCCCGGCGGACCTGCCGGCGGAGGATGCCCGCATCTACCACCTGGGCGGGCTCGTGAAGGGGGACATGGGCGGAGATATGATCGAAGCCTGCGCCCGGCGCGGCGACACGGCCCTGGACGTGCAGGCGGTGCTCCGCTGCCGGAACGAAGACGGTACTCTGGAGCTGAGGGACTGGCCGGAGAAGCTGCAATACCTGCCTCTCATCCGGTATCTCAAGACCGACGCTGCAGAAGCGGAGGTGCTCACGGGCACGGACGATCGGGAAAAGGCCGCCTTCCTGCTCTGTGAATGGGGCGCGAAGGAAGTGCTGATCACCCACAACACTGAAGCCATCGTTTGCGACGGACAGCGGATCTATCGCGCGCCTCTGAAGCCCCGGAATCTCTCGGGGCGCACTGGCCGGGGCGATACCACCTTCGCCGGGTATCTCACGGAGCGTCTCGATCACGACATCCCCGCTGCGCTGGAGTTCGCGGCGGCCCTGGTCTCCCTGAAGATGGAAACGCCGGGCCCCTTCATGGGAACCCGGCAGGACGTGCTGGACTATATCGAACGATTCTATCGCTGATCGCACGTAATAGAATAGCGGCCCGCAAGCGCGAGCCGTTTTTACTATCATTCTTTGTGCTGTCGTTGCATACACAGGCCATAGAAGACTATGGCTAGCAGCTGCGCCGTCGCGGAGACGGCCACCAGAAGGCGGGGGTCGAGATCATACAAGGCGCCCAGGAGCCAGCTTCCCAGGAACCACGCCGCACCGAAGCCCGTTTCAAAGATGCCGAAGCCGGTCCCCCGCCGGGCACGGGGCACGATCCGGCTGACGGCGGCCTTCATGATGCTCTCCTGCGCCCCCATGCCCACGCCCCAGAGCACGACGCCTACGCCGATCAGCCAGGGGGTCCTCGTCAGAAACACGAAGCAGGAGAAGAAGGCGCTCAGGGCCGTGGAGACGAGCAGGGCTTTTAGGCCGATCCGATCGAACAGCCAGCCGAAAAACAGCGCTGCGAAGGCGTCCACCGCCATAGCCGCCGCGTACAGCAGGCTCAGCGCGGCGTCCGGGAACGCCTGCGTCTTGGCTGCATGGAGGGTGATCAGCGGGAAATCCGCGAAACCGAAGGCGAACAGGCAGATAGCGACCATATAGAGCGCAAAGGATTTACGGAAGCGAAACTCGGCCGTTTCCGTCTGCTTCTCCTCGAAGGCCTCCGGGTCCGGGTACTTCCTCCGGGCGAACAGGACGAGGCCGATGGTGATGAGGGCCGGTATCCCCAGCACGGCGAAACTAAGGCGATAGGTGGAAAACAGATCTCCCTTCTCCCGAACGGCGGCGATGAGAAAGAGGAGGACCGGCCCGATAAAGGCCCCCAGCTGATCGAGAAACTCCTGAAAGGCAAAGCCCTTGCCCGTACCGACCTCGCCGGCGGCGAAGCTGACCAAGGTATTCTTGGCAGGCTTTTTGATGGCCTTTCCTATGCGCTCCAAAATGACCAGGCCGCAGGCAACGGCCCATCCGTTCTGCGGCACCAGGGCCAGCGCCGGGATGGCCAACACCTGCAGAACATAGCCTGCGATGACCAACGTCCAGTACTTTTTGGTTTTGTCCGCCAAATACCCGGACAGGATCCGCAGAGAATACCCGCATAGCTCTCCGAACCCCGACACAAAGCCAATGGTCGCCGCCGATGCCCCGGCAAGGTTCAGGTAGTTGCCCAGGATGCTTCGTGCCCCCTCGTGGGTCATGTCTGAAAACAGGCTGACCACGCCCATCAGGGCGATGAACCACAGCGCATCGCTGACCCTTCGTTTGTTGTCTTTCACATGCACCGCTTCCTTTGTCAAAACCGATCCGTTTTAGATAGTATACCACAGCCCACCAACCGGCGCACGATCTTTTACGCCCATATGCCTTGACCATGAAAAGAGCACAGCCGTCCTAAATAACGGCTGTGCTGCTGATGCATATCACCCGCAGGCAGTTCAGACGCCCAGCTCGAAGCTGACCGCGCGCACGTCGCCCACGGATTCCAGGAACTTGGAAAGATCGTTGACCGTCACGTCGTGGCGCATGCGCAGCGTCAGATCGTAGGCGGCGCTGCCGTCCTCCAGCAGGTCGATCTTCACCTCCAGGATCTGCATGCCATGTTCGTCAACGTACTCGTTCAACGCCTTCCTGAATTCGGCAGAATTGCTTACCACACAGTGCATGCGCCCCACCACCATGGAGTCCACGCCGATGGTGTACTTGTGCATGAGGATCTGAATGGCCGCCACTACCGCCGTGGTGAAGATGCCGATCACGTACATGCCCGCGCCGATAGCGAGGCCGATGCCGGCCGTGGCCCAGATGCCCGCCGCCGTGGTCAGGCCCTTGATGGAGTTGCCGTTGCGGAAGATGATGCCGGCTCCCAGGAAGGAGACGCCGCCGATGATCTGGGCCGCCAGACGGGCGGGGTCCGTGCCCTTGGTACCGTACATCCCGGCACCATCAGGACCGACCAGGTCGGCAAAGCCGTACTTCGACACGATCATGGTCAATGCCGCCGCACAGCAGACGATGATATGGGTCCGGATGCCCGCTTCCTTCAGCCGCTTGCTGCGCTCGTATCCGATGGCAGCGCCGCAAACGCAGGCGATCAGCACCCGGATGAAGAATTCAGCATACTGGGAGAGGGAGAATTGCCTCGCCAGAATCTCAGCAAAAGTCACAGGTATCGCCTCCTAAAGCGCTCTTTGTCCAGGGGTCTGGATCAAAGCAGATGGAATACGGCCACCAGGCCGGAGAACACGATGGAAACAGTGGCGCAAAGCTTGATAAGGATGTTCAGGGAGGGGCCGGAGGTGTCCTTGAAGGGATCGCCGACGGTGTCACCG
>JAFWMS010000017.1 GCA_017545535.1 Clostridia bacterium
CACGGAGGGCAAGACCTACAATGGATACATGACGGACTATCATTTCAACACCTTCATCTGCGGTAAGCGGGGGCTGACCCAGCACGACGAGGCGCCCGCCGGGAATCGTACCGATTACGTGGGGATGCTGGTGAACGTGGACCTAAAAAGCGGCAGCCAGTCCTGCGTCTACATGAATTCTAAAGGAGACATCGTCCCCGTGGTAAATCCCTTTGCGGAGTATACTTACGGCACGGAACCGATCATGACAACGCTGAAATAAAGGCGGTCAAAAGGGCTGGACGCGATACCATGATCGTGCCGACGCAGTCCTTCTCACTTCTGATCAGAAAAAGAATTTCTACCGTTGCGTTTGCTGCCCACGGCCGAATCGCGCTGCTTTAGCAAGGTTTTTGGAATACAAGAAAAGCCTCAAACATGAGGCTTTTTCTTCGTTTCGGCTTGTTTGTCTTCTCCCTCAGGGCAGGAGTTTGTGAGCGTCTGCGATGATGGGCCAGTCGGTGCACAGGGCAAAGGCCTCCACATACTCCACTCCGGGGGTGCCGCAGGCGGAGGCATAGAATTTGTCGTCCCGCACGATCATGTCGGCATAATCCACGCCGAAGGCGTCCTTGCACCAGTCGCCCTGCTGGGACGCATGGCAGGCGAACATCTTCATCTTGATATCGAAGGTGTCCGTGACGTCCACGAAGTACTGGGCGTTGATCTTGTTGGTCAGGCCGCCAGTGGGCGTGCAGTAGAACAGGGGCGGGATGTGGTCGATCACCGGATGCTCCGTTTCCATGAGCTTCACCGTGGCCAGAATCCGGGCTTCAAAGGCCAGATAGCCGCTGATGTCGTGATCCTGGTTGTAGTCCATATAGGGCGGATGAGCAAAGATCACGTCGGGACGGGCCAGCCGCACGGCTTCGATGAAAGCCATACGGGTGTTACGTTCATCGAAAAGCATCTCATCCTCATATCCCAACCAGATGAGGTGGGCCCCGATCAAGGCGCAGGACGCCTCCGCTTCCTTTTTGCGCATTACGGCAATCTGCTCCCTGGTCATGCCATAGGAGCCGATCTCACCGTTGGTGGCGATGCAGATATAGACCTCATCGCCCCGCTTGGCATACTTTGCCAGGGTGCCGGCACAGCGGAACTCCACATCGTCCGGATGGGCACCAAATGCCAAAACTCTCATGAGGTTCTTACCTTCCTTTCCATTGGAAACTGAAACAAAGGGCGCCGCCCAGGTCTTTTCCACAGGCGACGCCCATGATGGGTTTACGGAAGGAGCTTATGGGCACCGGCAATGATGGGCCAGTCGGTGCACAGGGCAAAGGCTTCCACATAGTCCACCCCAGGGGTGCCGCAGGCGGAGGCATAGAACTTGTCCTCACGAACGATCATATCGCCATAGTCCACGCCGAAAGCGTCCTTGCACCAATCGCCGGACTGGGACTCGTGGCAGTGGAACATCTTCATCTTGGTCTCGAAGGTATCGGACACGTCCACGAAATACTGGGGATTGATCTTGGTGGGCAGGCCGCCATGGGGCGTGCAGTAGAACATAGGCGGGATGTGGTCGATCACGGGGGACTTGGTCTCCATGAGCTTCACGGTGGCCAGGATGCGGGCCTCAAAGGCCAGATAGCCCGTGATGTCATGATCCTGGTTGTAATCTTTGAAGGGCGGCGGCGCAAAGATCGCGTCGGGACGGGCGTACCGGACCGCCTCGATGAAGGCCATACGGGTCTCCCGGTTATCGAAGAGCATCTCATCCTCATAGCCCAACCAAATCAGCTCGGCGCCGATCACAGCGCAGGAAGCCTCCGCTTCCTTTTTACGCATGGCGGCGATCTCCTCACGGGGACGGCCATAGGAGCCGATCTCACCGTTGGTGGCGATGCACATGAAGACCTTGTCGCCCCGCTTCGCATACTTTGCCAACGTACCGGCGCAGCGGAATTCCATATCGTCCGGATGCGCGCCAAATGCCAAAATTCTCATTGTTAAACCACCTTTCCGTGTTCAAAATAGAGTTTTTAAGTCGATCTCGTTACGGCAGGAGCTTATGGGCTCCCGCGATGATAGGCCAATCGGTGCAGAGGGAGAAAGCCTCCACGGCCTCGCAACCGGGGGTGCCGCAGGCAGAAGCATACATCTTGTCGTCATTCCTCACCATCGTGGTAAAGTCCACACCGAAAGCATCCCCGCCCCACTCCTCGTGCTGGGACTTGTGGCAGGCAAACATGGCGAGCTTTGTCTCGAAGGTGTCGGTGATGTCTACAAAATACTGGGGGTCCGTCTTGTGCGACATGTTTCCTACCGGCAGGCAGTAGAACAGGGGCGGGATGTGGTCGATCACCGGATGCTCCGTCTCCATGAGCTTCACCGTCGCCAGGATCCGGGCCTCGAAGGCCAGATACCCACAGGCGTCGTGATCCTGGTTGTAATCCTTGTAGGGCGGGGGCGCGATGATCACATCGGGCCGGGCCAGCCGCACCGCCTCGATAAAGGCCATGCGAGTCTCCCGGTTGTCGAAGAGCATCTCGTCCTCGAATCCCAACCAGATAAGATGAGCGCCGATAATGTCGCAGGAGGCCTGGGCTTCCCCATGGCGAATACGGGCCAGCTCCTCCCGGGGGGTGTTGTAAGAACCGATCTCCCCGTTGGTAGCGACGCACATAAAGATCTCGTCGCCCCGCTTGGCCATCTTGGCCAGGGTGCCGCAGCACCGCTCCTCCAGATCGTCCGGATGAGCGCCGAAAGCCAGAACTCTCATGTCCGACCTCCTTTAGGGGTTATCGATTCATGTAATTGACGACAGCCGTGATTTCCTCGGCGAAAGTGCCGCCGTAGAACTTCTGCTCGAAGAATGCGCCACCGATAGTGAATGCCCAGGCGCCGGTGGCCTTCACTTCGTCCAGCCGCTTATAGGACGCCACGGAACCGGCCAGGCACACGTCCCCGCGGACGTTCTTCACGAACTCCGCGTTCAGCTTCACCGCGTCGCCTGTGTAGCGATAGCCCAGCAAGTCGAAGCCCTTGATCCCCTTGGTGTCCACCAAGTTGTTGGCCTCGTCGATCATGCCCTGGATGGTGCCTTCCAGCACGGAGGGGCGACCGCTGATCTGGCCCACGAAGGGCATATACTTGATGCCCGCCTTCTCGGCGATCTCCCGGACGGAATCAAAGTACATGGTCCCCATGAGCACGTCGAACCCGCAGCGAACGCAGATTTTTGCGCCTTCAATGCAGCCCTCTTCGGTGTAATCCACCACTTCAAGGAAAGTGGTCTTGCCGGCGGCCTTCATCTTCTTCACCAGCTCAATCATCTTGTCCTCAGGGAGGCCCACCTCCTTGAAGCCCCAGAATTTCGCGGGGGCGTCCTTGGCGCTTTCAAACACCTCGATAGCGTTCTCCACGGTGCGGTCGTGATGAGTGAGCATGACGATCAGTTCAGGGATATTTTTTTTCATTTCCGCTTTCCTCTCCTATTTTGTCTGTAAAGGGGGGACAGACGGCTGCCCGCCCGTCCCCGTTTCTATCCTTTTATCGTTGTTTCGTTGGATTAGTTGCCGGCCAGGTACGCTTCCAGGGTCTGACCGTGATAATGCTCGAAAGCCTCTGCCACGTTGTCCTTGGTGACCTTCATGTTGGCATACCAGTAGATGCTGGGCACCTCGACGCCGTTGAGGAGGTTGACCATGGCGGACATGCACCAGAAGGCAGGCGCAGTGGAGCTGTAGCAGGCGGAGCCCAGCAGGCGGCCGTCGGCCACGCCTTCCAGGATAACCTTATCGTTGTCGATGGAAGTGATGGGCACATTGGAGCCGGCCGCCTGGGCCGCGTTCATGCAGCCGATGGTGGCGGAGGAGTACAGACCGAAGCCACCCAGGAGGTCATCGCCATAGTTGGCAATGGCGCTCTCGAAGAGGGTGTAATGATCCTCGGGGGAAACAGCAGTCAGTTGCTTGAACTCGATGTCGGGGTAATCGGCGAACACATCGCGGAAGCCCTTCTCACGGGTGGCAGCGTTGGGATGGACGAAGTTCAGGGTGCTGATGGTGATGACGCCCT
The DNA here is from genome assembly GCA_017545535.1 of Clostridia bacterium. Lineage (GTDB taxonomy): Bacteria > Bacillota > Clostridia > Christensenellales > CAG-138 > RUG472. Next base: position 4,066 of record JAFWMS010000017.1, read on the forward strand.
TCATGTCGGAGTTGTTGGCTTTCAGGTAGTCCAGCAGCATCTCACCGGCCATACGGCCCTGCTCCACGCACTCGCCGAGAACGCCGGCGGTGGCCTTGCCCTCCAGGGCGGGGTTCAGGGTGACCACGGGGATGTTGGCCTCTTCGCAGGCATCCAGAGCACCCTTGACGCCATAGAAGTCACAGGGAGCGATGATGACGCCGTCCACACCTTCCACGATCCACTGCTCGATGGCCTGGTTCTGGAGGTTCTGGTCGTAGTTCGCGTCGTTGACCAGCAGCTCAACGCCGGCTTCCGCAGCAAACTTCTTCATGTTGTCCAGGATCATGGCGCCGACCTCATCCACCGTATAGTAGACGGAGAAGCCGATCTTATAGGCCTTGTTGGCCTTGGGAATGCCCGTGGTGGGATCATCGGGTACCCACACGGTGCCGCCCATGCCGGTGTAGGTGGAGTGACAGTCGTCAAAGTCCGCTTCCTTGTAGTACTGGGCCAGATCGTAGGCCTGGCCAGCAGGCACCTCATAGCGGTAGTCGCCCGCGTTGGGGTCCACAGCCCCGTCAGCGGCGGTGAAGGCTACCAGTGAAAGCACCATCACAAGGGTCATCACGATGCACAGCAGTTTTTTCATAGGATCCTCCTTTTTATTATGCAGCCCGTTTCGCCAGGCTACGGTTCATGGGGTGTCGATCCAGGGGAAGGGCGGCGGGACCGCCCCTCCCCCGTTGCATCGCTTCACTGCCGGTTCTCAGTGATTGCCGGCCATGTAGTCGGCCAGGGTCGCGCCGTTGTAGTACTCTTCGAAGGCGGCCTCCACGTTGGTCTTATCCACGAAGGTGTTGCCCTGATAGATGATGGCGGGGACCTTCTCGCCGTTCAGCAGCAGGATGGTAGCAGCCAGCGCCAGCCGGGAGCCTTCCACGGCGCCGTAGCAGTCGGAGCCCAGGATCTTGCCGTTGTAGATGCCCTCCAAGATGACCCGGTCGTTATCGACAGAAGTCAGGGGGTAGGGATAGCCGCCGTTCTCCACAGCTTGCATGATGCCCCAGGTGGCGGAGGAATAGAGGCCCCACAGACCGATGATGGAATCATCGCCTTCCATGATGCCCTCAAAAGCGGTGTAGTGGTCCTCGGGCTCTTCGCCAGTCAGGGCCTTGACTTCGATGTCGGGGTACTTCTCAAAGACCTTCTTAAAACCATACTCACGGGTGACCGCATTGGGATGGATAAAGGGCAGGGTGCCGTAGTAAATGGTGCCCTTCATGTCGGAGCCGTTGTCCAGCAGGTACTTCTCCAGCGCTTCACCGGCCTCGCGGCCCTGCTCCACGCAGTCATACATGACCACGCAGTCCACCTCGCCCGCGCAGGGAGGCGCATCCAGGGTGATGACAGGGATGCCCGCCTCATGCAGGTCGTCCAAGGCGCCCTTGCAGCCGTAGAAGTCGCAGGCCGTCATGATGACCGCGTCCACGCCCTCCAGGATCCACTGCTCAATGGCCTGGTTCTGCAGGTTCTGGTCATAGTTGGCGTCGTTGACGAGCAGCTCGATGCCGATCTCAGCAGCGGCGTCCTTCATGCCCTCCAGGTACATGGCACCGACTTCATCCACGGTGTAGTACACGGAGAAGCCGATCTTATACTTCTTGGCGGGGGTGGGCAGATCCACCTTGTTGCGGCCGTGCCAATACAGGTCCGGTCCGTTGCTGCGGATGCCCATCTCGCATTCCACGTCGAACTGGGCATAGTAGTCGTCCAGGGACTTGGTGCCCTCGGCATTCACCACTTCATAGAGAGGGTTGTCCGTGTAATAGGTCGAGATCTCCTCCGCAGCCCGGGTTTTCGGTGTCAGGGAAAGGACCAGGACGAGAGCAAACAGCACGCACAACAGTTTCTTCATTATTCGTTCCTCCTGTTTTCTGTATTTGTTCCTTGTTGTTCCTTTCTATCTAAAAAGCTATCTGCGCCGCCGCTACGGCCACAGGCTGTCACGCAGAGCGCTTTAGTCATCCTTACTTGATCTTCTGCACACGGGTCTTGGACTTGAGGGCGTTATCCATGAGCACAGCGAAGATGATGACGAGACCCTTGACCAGGATCTGCACATGACTCTGCGCGCCCAAGAGGGAAAGCCCGGCATTCAGGATGGCCATGATGAGTGCGCCGCCCAAGGTGCCGATGATGGAACCCACGCCGCCGGAGATGGCCGTGCCGCCAAGGACCGCTGCACTGATGCCGTCCATGCTAAGATCGGAGCCGATGTCCGGCACGCCTGCGTTCATCAAGGAGCAGAGGATCAGGCCCGCAAAGCCCGCCAGCAGGGCGTTGAAGATGTAGGTTATGTATTTCACCGCCCGGATGTTGATGCCCGCCACCTTGGCCGCCTCCTCATTGCCGCCGATGCAGCGGCAGTAAAAGCCCAGCTTGGTCTTGCTGTAGAGGAACCAGCAGACCACCAGGAAGAATACTGTGATCAGGATGGGGATGGGCACCTGGCCGAAGACCTTACCGTTGCCGAAGAAGTCGGTGAAGCCCTTGGCCTTGATGGTCACCGTGCGGCCTGCCGTCAATGTGAGGGCGATGCCTCGGTATATGTTCATGGTGGCCAAGGTGGTAAGGAACGGAGCGATCTTGCCTTCCACGACGATGACGGCATTGATGAGGCCCATGATGAGAGCCAGCACCAGCACCACCGGCAGCGCAATGGCCAGCGACACGCCTTTGCTGAGCATGTATGCGAGGCCTACACCGGTGAGAGCCGCGATGGAGCCACCCGATAGATCCAGGCCGCCCAACGTCATCACGAAGGTGATGCCGAATGCGGTGATGGCCACGTAGCTCATGCGCTTGATCATGTTCATCAGGTTCCTGGGGTTCATGAACTTCGGCTTCAGAATGGTGAAGATGATCGCCAATGCAATCAGGATCAGCACCGTACGCAACCGGATCATCAGCTGGCCGAAGCTCATGCGGCTCTCGAGTTCCAGGGGTTGGATGTCCTTTTTATTGCTTTCCATTTTATCCCTCCGTTTTCATCACTTTAAGGACGCCGCAGCCAGCGTCATGATGCGCTCCTGCGTTGCTTCGCTATGGGGAACGATGCCGGTCATCTTGCCCTCGCACATGACCACGATCTGGTCGGTCACGCTGATGAGCTCCGGCAGCTCGCTGGACACCATGACCACCGCCACGCCCTGGGCGGCCAGATCGCCCATGATGCTGTAGATCTCCGTTTTGGCGCCGATGTCGATGCCGCGGGTGGGCTCGTCGAAGAGGATGATCTCCGGCTCGAAGTCCAGCCACTTGGCCAGGGCCACCTTCTGCTGGTTGCCGCCGGAAAGGGTGCTGGCCGTCTGCCCCAGGTTGGCCAGACGGATGTTCAGCTTGTCCCGATGGCTCCGGGCCACGTTCTGCAGATCCTTCCAGTTGAGGACGCCGAACTTGTGCATGGTGTCCGCGTTGACCATGTTCACGTTCTCATACACCGGCAGACACAGCACCAGACCCGTCTTCTTTCGATCCTCGGTGACGAAGGCGATGCCGTGCTTGATGGCGGAACGGGGACTGTTGGGGTTGTATTCCTTCCCCTTCACGTAGATCTTGCCGCCGGTGATCTTCCTGAGGCCGAACAGGGCCTCCATGAGCTCGGTGCGCTTAGCACCTACCAGACCGCCGATGCCCACGATCTCCCCCGAGCGGACCTCGAAGGAAACGTGTTCAAAGACATCGGAGGACAGATCCTCCACCTTGAGCACCACATCGCCCAACTCCACTTGACGCTTTGGATACACATTGGTCATCTCCCGACCCACCATCATATTAATGAGATCCTGGGTGGTCACTTCCGACGCGTTCACCGTGCCCACCATGTTACCGTCCCGCAGGACCGTCACCCTGTCGGCGATCTCGCTGATCTCATGAAGACGGTGGGAGATGTAGAGTATGGTGACGCCCTCATCCCGCAGGTTCCGAACGATCTCCAGCAGCCGCTCCGCATCTTTCTGGGAGATGGAACTGGTGGGCTCGTCCATCAGAATGATCTTGGCGTTTGCCGAAATGGCCTTGGCGATCTCCACCACCTGCTGCTGGGCGATGGATAGCTGACGCACCTTGATGGAGGGGTCGATGTCCAGGCCTAGGCGCTGGAGCACCTCAGTGGCGCGCTTGTTGAACTCCCGCTGACGAAGCATGAATCCGGGATACTCTTCCTGCTTGTCGATGACGATGTTCTCAGCGATGGACATGTCGAGGCACAAACTCAGCTCCTGATAGATGGTGTGGATACCGGCATTCTTGGCATCCCGGGGAGAACGGAAGTGGACCTTTTGCCCGTTTACCTCGATCTCGCCGCCTTTGTCGGGAGGCTGGTACCCGCTGATGATCTTGATCAGCGTGGATTTTCCGGCGCCGTTCTCCCCCAGCAGAGCATGGACCTCACCCTTGCGAATATCCAGGTTCACATCCCGCAGGACGTTGACGCCGAAAAACGTCTTTCCGATATTTCTCAGTTGCAAAATGTTTTCGGACAATCGGTTCACCTCCAGTTTTGTGTGTCCTATATCCCGAGACAGGACGGTTTTCCTTATTGGATCTCCACGGCATGAATGCCGTAAGCCAGCGCCCTGAACTTTTTGAAAGCCTCCTCGAACCGCCTGTGAGCCGCTTCGTCGGGAACGAAGACGGTCTCCTTTGCCTTCACCATCTGATAGGCCTGGGCCGGGTTTTTGAGCTGCCCCACGCCCACTGCGGCATAGGCAGCCGCGCCCATAGCGGAGGATTCGGCCACGGCCCCCTTGATGACAGTGAGACCGGTGATGTTCGCTTTGAGCTGCAGCTGCCGGTCGATGGCAGCACCGCCGCCCACTGCCCGGAGGGAGCGGATGTTCATGCCCGCCCGCTCCAGGGTCTCCAGATGGAGGCGCAACTCATAGGCAAGGCCCTCCACGATGGCCCGTCCGATATCCGCCACGTCCGTATCCAGGGTGAGCCCCCAGATGGCTCCCAGGCCGTTGGGATCGAAGAAGGGGTTGCCGCTGCCGGAGAAGTGAGGCAGCAGGAAGAGCTTTCCCGGGGTCTCCGGGTCCATCTTGCGCTGCATGTACTCGTAGAAATTCGTCCCGTTCTCCTTGCAGGCGCGATAGTCGGCGTTGGCGATGAAGTCCCTGTACCAGCGCACGATGCACCCCGCCGTGAGATTGACGGAGAAGGTGACGTAGCCGGTGTGGCCCACGTAGCAGGGGAACAGGTTTTCCAGCATGGCCGGGCAGGTGTTGGCCTCCGGCAGCGCGGCCACGATCCCCTCGATGGTGCCGGCGATATCCACCGCCATGGTGGGATCCGTCTCGTCGAGACCGGCGCCTACAGCGGCGCATACCATGTCGTGCCCGCCGGTGATCACCTTCACCGGTCCCGCGAAGCCCAGGGACCGCTGCATCTCTTCACCCAATTCGCCGATGACGCTGGCGGAGGGGGCGGGGATGGGCAGATGATCCCGGGACAGCGGAATGGCGTCCAGGATCTCGTCGGACCAGTCCTTCTTGCGGATATCGAAGAGCATCGTGCGGGACAGCTCGCTGTAGCTGGCTACCGGTGGGAGCCCCATCTTGTTGACGATGAAATCCTCATAGCTGGCGAAGCGCCGGGTGCGGGCAAAGATCTCCGGTTCCTTCTCCTTCAGATAGAGGATCTTGGCCAGGCTCCCGATATACAGCGGCGGCATGCCGTTGATATTGAAAAACCGCTGCTCCCCGAAGGCCTTGGCGAAGGCGGTGATCTCCTCCCCACCCCGGGGGTCGAAATCCACGATGGAGTAGCGCACGCTGTCTCCATGCTCATCCACAGGGATGATCACGTCGCCGATGGCGGACACCGCCACGGCGCCCACAGGCTGCGACGAGAGATGGTTCGCCTCCCGAATGACCGCACAGATGCCCTCCCAAACCAGCTCCGCATCCAGCTCCAGCAATCCTTCACCGGGAAGGTGCATGGGATACTCGCGGTAGCTCTGGGCCCGGATGACAAACTGCTCGTCGAACACCACGGCCTTGCAGCCCGAAGTGCCCATATCGATACCCATGGTCCACATGATGCGTCCCTCCTTCATAAAACACATAGCGGGCAGGCGGTGGGGACCGCCCACCCGCACTTTCTCAGAGGATGGTCAGTATTATACGTTCTTGTCCCAGAACCGGCCGGTGGCCTTGAAGTTCTTGTTCTCCGCAGGCAGAGAGGGATACGCCGGGCCGATATCCGTGTTGGGGGGGATGTCCGACACCGAGGAGGCCGCGATCGGCGCAGGAGCCGACTTCATAGCCGTAGGCGTAAAAGTCTTAGGGGCAAAGGGCAGGGCGTCGATGCCGCTGTCCGCCTTCCCGATGCACATGAACATGTTCATGCAGCTCTCCATGGACCGGGCGAACCCGCCCATGCACGCCGCCAACATCTCGGGGATATCGTAGTTGCCGGTGTATTCGGGATGGGCGTTCAGGTAGGCCACCGTATCCTTCTTGCCCTCATGGCACATCTCGGTATAGATGCACACCTTCACGATGCCCATCTCAATGCTACGCTTGATGTGGTTCTCAGGGATGCCGGTGCCGCCGTGCAGCGTGAGGTAGCAGTTGTAGGGCATGAGGGCGTATCGGATCTCCTCAAGACGTTTGAAGTCCAGAGACGGCGTGCCCTTGTAGAAGCCGTGGGCGTTGCCGATGGCGACGGCCAGGATGTCCACCCCCGTCCGAGCAACGAAATCCTTGGCCAGCGCCGGATCCGTCATGGACTCAGAGACGTTGGCAAAGCTGGAACCCAAGGCGCCCAGCTCACCCTCCACCGCACAGCCGTATTTGCGGCCGATCTCCACAGCGATCTTGGTGGTGCGGACGTTCTCTTCATAGGGAAGTTTGCTGCCGTCGTACATCACGGAGGTGAAGCCCGCCTTGGCTGCCCGCTCCGTCTGTTCGAGATCGAGGCCATGGCTCAGGTGGATGCCCACCGGGACGCTAGCCTTGGCGGCTGCCCGGGCTGCCACGGAGGCGAAGTCCTCGAAGCTCATATACTTCTCGATGACGCCCGGTTCCACCAGCAGCAGGGGGGCTTTGAGCTGCTCTGCACGTTTGATGAGGAAGGGAGCCTGATCCAGGGAGTTGAGGTTGAACGCGCCGACGGCGTATTTACCCCGCTCGCAGGCCGCCAGCATATCCATTGTTTTAACAAGTGCCATGATCCTTTACCTGCCTTTCCTGTCGAAGACTTCGGGATTGACGATGGGCTTGGGCCGACCGCCGGCGAAGTACAGCAACAGATCGTTGACCAGCATGACCGACTGCAGATAGATGACATCCCTGCCTGCGCCGGCGATATGGGGGGTGAGCACCACGTTGGGGTAATTGAATAGCTCGTCATCCCGCTTGATGGGCTCCTGATGGAACACGTCCAGGGCCAGACCGCCCAGCTTCCCGGAGCGGAGGGCCTCCCGTAGGGCCTGTTCATCCATGAGTCCGGCGCGGGCGTTATTCACGATGTACACGCCGTCCTTCATCATGGCAAACTGTTCCTTGCCCACCATGCCCTTGTTGGAATCATTCACCTTGGCATGGAAGCTGATGATGTCGGAAGCCCGCAGGAGGTCGTTGAGCTCCACCTTGGTGGCGCCATAGGCCGCCACCACCTCGGCCTTCTGGTAGGGGTCGTAGACCAGCACGTTCATGCCGAACCCGCGGGCCCGCTTGGCCACCTCCTTGCCCACCGTGCCAAAGCCGATGAGGCCGTAGGTCTTGCCTTCCATCTCGATACCTTTGCGGCTCTGCCAGGGGCCTTCGGCGTTCATATCCCAGATCACGTCCTTCTCGGAGCCGAACTCTCCGGCGGGCGCGGTAAACACACCCTTATGGAGCTCGCTGTCCGCCCGAACGATCTTGCGGGTGATGGCCAGCACCTGGCCCAAAGTGAAGTCCGCCACGGGCAGGGCCTCCCGCCCGAAGGTGAAGAACACGGGGATGCCCTTCTCGGTGGCGTAGTCCACGTCGATATTGGCCCGGGGACCGCCGCGGATAGAGGAGATCACCTTCAGGTGGGTGCTGTCCAGCACTTTACGGGTCACTTCCTCATAACCCACGATGAGCACGTCCGCATTGCCGATCTCGGCAATGAATTGGTCCTCATTTAGGATCTCGCCCGTAAAGCCCCAGCCTCCCGTACGCACGGTGTGGCCGGCGACCTTGAGCATTTCAATCCCGTCCTGCGAAAAGTCAGCACAAATATATATTTCCAAAATTGCCTCCATTGCTGCGGGATCGCCCGAAGGGCTCCCGCCACAAATATTTTAGTCTTCCGGATACAGGATGATCTTGATGCTCTCCTTGCGGCGCACCATATCGAAAGCCTCTCTGAACTGGGAGACCTTCATCTTGTGGGAGATCATGCACTTAAGATCGAACTTCCCGGCCACCACCAGATTGGTGACGTTCCGCCAGGACACCCAGTCATATCCGAAATGGCCCTTGAGGGCGATGGCGCCGTCGATGAAGGGATCGAGGCTGTTGGTGTAAGGATGGTGATCGTAGCCGATCTTCACGATGATACCGGCAGTCCGGACCATCCTCAGCATGGTGGGCATGATCGCGTTGACACCTGCCGCATCGACGATGCAGCTGGCGCCCTCGCCATTGGTCAGCTCGCGGACCTTGGCCACCGCGTCCTCCAGGTCGGACTTGATGATGTGGGTGGCGCCGCAGTGCTTGGCCATCTCAAAGCGGCCCTCGCCGTCCGAGGAAAGAGCGATGGCGATGATCTTCGCTGCACCGGCCGCCCGGGCTGCCTGGATGGAGAACAGGCCCAGGGCACCAACGCCGAAGACCGCCACGAAATCACCGGGCATCACATGGGCTTCCTGGACAACGGCCATGTAGCCGTTGCATGCGGGGTCCATGATGGCCGCCTCCTCAAAGCTCATACAATCAGGAATGCGCATGAGGCTGTGGGGCACCCGCGCCAGGGTCTTGCCCAGGATCTTCACGTACTTGGTGAAGCCGCCGTCCATGCCGTACCCGATGCCCTTGCGCTCCGGGCAGGAGAGGAAGTCGGCCGTGTTGCAGGCGTAGCACTCCCCGCAGACTTCACCAGTGTTATCGGACATCACCCGATCCCCGACCTTCCACTTGGTCACATTCTTGCCGACCTTGCACACCACGCCGGAAAACTCATGCCCCAGCACCACAGGAGGATTCAGTATCTCCTTGTGGCCGCCGTCGTCAAAGGCGATATCTGAGCCGCAGACGCCCGCCGCCTTCACCTCGATCAGCAGATCGTCGTCGCCGATCTCGGGAATGGGGACCTCCCTCAGCTCCGTCTCACGTGGTCCGTATCCGTATTTCACAACTGCCAACATAGGTATCATTACCTCCCTCGCGATACTGTGAATTTGAACTTGTCCGGCCGGAACATCTCGCTGGCGTAGACCAGGGGCTTGCCAAACACATCGTTGACACTGACCCGCATCTTCAGCACAGGCGACCCTTCCGGCACCTGCAGGAGCCCTGCCACCTCGGCATCCGCCACCATGGGCAACAGCTCTGTCGTGCTCATGCCCAGGGGGATGTTGCACGTTTCTTCGATGAAGGAATACAGGGAGATGCTCTCGTCGTTGATCTCCAGAAACTGAGAAGTGAGCCGCGGCGAAAGATAGTCCTTGGTGTACACCACCGGCTCATCGTCCGCCAGGCGCAGCCTTGCGCACATGAGCACGTCCGCGCCTTCGGGGACCTGCAGCTTTTCCGCCACACAGTGATCCGCCTTCACCAGTTTCTTCTCAAAAGAGGCCACGCCGGGACGATATCCCGCCACCTCGATCATCTCGCTGACGCTGTAATTGGTGTTGAGAGAATCGGCGATGTGGTCCACGTTGCAGGCCACGAAGGTGCCCTTGCCCTGGACCGCATGGATCAGCCCATCGCTCTTGAGCGCATTGAGAGCCTCCCGCAGGGTGAGGCGGCTGATGTCCAGCTGCTCGGAGAGCTCGACTTCCGTCGGGAGCCGATCTCCCGCCCGCAGGCCCTTGCTTTTGATGTACTGCAGAATCTTCTTTTTTGCACTCACATAGGCCAGCATCTCAACCACACTGTTTCTTGTCTTAGCAGGAGGAAGCGGCGAAGCAGCAGGCGCCCGCCCGTTCGTATCCCGCTTTGGTGGAGGCGGTCACACCGCCATATACGCCGACTTTCACGCCTTTCTGCTTCACGGCCTGGACCTGCGCATCGGTGACGCTGCCGCTCATGACTGCGGAAAGCATCACCATGTCCACACCACAGGCGGAGCACATTTCCGCCGCAGTCCCCAGCTGATCGCAGGAGAGCGCGTCCACTTCGAGGAGCGCATAGACCTCCGTCTTGCCCTTGCACAGGGTCATGGATTCGGCCAGATCGTTCTTGGCCGCGCCCCATTCCGACATTTGACAAAGCTGCATGTTGACGGGGATGATGATCACCTTCGCCCCGGCCACGATGGCCTGCTTGACCTCGGCATACTTGGCGAAGGAGGAGGTGGTCCCCCCAGGCAGGCCCACGATGGTCGCCACCTGGACGTCGGAATCCTTCAGGGTCTCCACGGCGTCTGCAACGAACCATTCGGGGATGCACAGGGTCTTCGCCTTGGAGGTCTTTACCTCCCCACAGGCACTCTTCATGGCGTCGAAGCGCAGATCCGGGCGCATTCTGGAGAGGATCCACTGTTCTCCGCCTCCGATAGAACCGATGGGATTGCCCGCCAGCTCCTCGGCGCGGATCTTCTGATAGACCTCCTCTGCAACGCGTTTGATGATTTGTTCAATATCCATATTTAAGTCCTCACCTGTCCTCATTCAATTGGATGTACGGCTCACGCCTCAGGCGGGAAACGGATTACGGGTTAGAACCGTTTTCCTTCTTGGGAAGGATATCTTCCACATCGTCATGGGGACGGGCGATGACATGTACGCTCACCAACTCGCCCACACGCTTCGCCGCCGCCGCGCCGGCATCCACAGAGGCCTTCACTGCACCCACATCGCCTCGGACCATGACGGTCACCAAGCCGGCGCCCACCAACTCCTTGCCCAGCAGCGTCACGTTCGCCGCCTTCACCATAGCATCCGCCGCTTCCACTGCACCGACGAAACCACGAGTCTCGATCAAACCAAGTGCCTGCTTTTCCATTGTGTCAATAACTCCTTCTTGATGATTTGTTCTGAAAGTACTTTTTTACCCGTCAGGGAGTGATGGCGGGGTCGTAGCAAAGCCGATCCACCACGCCCACGATCACACCGTCGAAAGTGCACACATCGTTCTCCAGATGGAACTCCGTTTCCGCGGCGCTCCCGTCCTCGGACACGAGGACCAGATCCCCTATGCCCGCGCCGGAGGCATCGGCATACACATACTCCTCCTCCATCTCCTCGCCCTTGTCGTCGAGGAAACGGATGAGCATCATCTTCTTGCCGATATGAGTCGGCTCCTTGATGACGGAGACGAGATTGCCGACGACTCTTCCTACGCGCATCTTTTCTTTCCCTTAGAGAATGCCTTCCACATCCGCATGGGGACGGGGGATCACATGGACGCTGACCAGCTCGCCGACTCGCTTAGCCGCGGCCGCACCGGCGTCCACCGCTGCCTTCACAGCGCCGACATCTCCGCGGACCATAACGGTCACCAATCCCGCGCCTACCGTCTGCTTGTTCATCAGGCGAACGTCTGCCGCTTTGACCATGGCATCCGCTGCCTCCACCGCGCCGACGAATCCTCTGGTCTCAATGAGTCCCAATGCTTCCTTTTCCATAGATCGTGCCTCCTTTGCGTTTTTTAGGTCAGGGTGCATTTTGTACTATTGTAACGGTCGATGATCCCGACGACGGCCAGATCCACGGGGACCTTCCCCCTGCGGAACGAAGCGGCCGCTTCGGAACTGTCGACAAGATACACAAATTCTCCGGCTCCGGCCGTCTGCAGAGGATCCCCTGCGACCATGAGCCCCTTTGGCTGGCCCGACACATACTGTCGGATCAGCAGCAGCCGGATCCCGATGAGCGCAGGATGCTTGGGGGTGCATACCACGTTGCCGACCACTTTGCCAACGATCATATCCGTGCGCTCCTTTCTGAAAGAATGGGTCGATCTCCCTTACTGAAGGGCCTCCGTCAGCTCCTCATGAGGCGCGGGGATGACCACCGCGTTGGTAATCATGCCGTCGTTCCCCCGCTCTTGGATCCCGGCCTGGACCGCCGCACGGGCGGAGGACACGCTGCCGGTCAAAAGGACGAAGGACTTGCCGCCAAGGCCCGTGCCCAGCCGGATCTCCATCAGCTCCACGTCCGCCGCCTTCACAGCCGCATCGGCGGACAGCAGGGCCTGGGCTAAGGAGAAGGTCTCGATGACGCCCAGGGCTTCTACACCCTTGAGGTCTACCGCGCCGCGCATGGCCAATATCACCTGCTCATGGACCCGGGGAATGATCATGCTGTCGATCAGATTTTGGCTCGAGGCCACACAGCCCGCCTCGATGGAGGCCTTCACGTCCGCCACGGAGCCGGTGACGATCACCACATACTTGCCGGGGCAGACCGCTGAAGCCTTCACAATGGCCACATTCGCCGCCTTCAGGATGGCATCCGCCGCGAAGATGCCCTGGGAAATACTGTTCAGTTCTACCATGCCCAATGCTTCCATGTCTGTGCCTCCTTAGCCGATGACGATCTCGTTGGCGGTTATCGCGCGAACGGTGCCGTTGATCGAAGCGTGGATGTCCACGCCCAGTTTTCCTTCCGGAGCCTTGGCGATGCGCTCTCCCACGCGCACCTGTTGACTCACGCTCACCACGCACTCCGACGGGGCGCCAATATGCATCTTCAGCGGGATGCGCACCTGGCCCGGATGCAGCTCCTCACGGAGCAGGGGCGCGGGTACGTCGTATTTTGTCAAGCCCAGCCGGGCGATGAGCCGATGGACCGGCACCTTCCCATACTCCCGGAAGGGATGGGCGCCGTCCGGCGTCCGCTTCTGGGGCTTCACACCGCTCTGTGCCAGAGCCATCTTCGCTTCCGTCATGATGGCTGACGGCGTGAGGCCGAAGGGACAGGCGTAGAAGGAGCAAACGCCGCAGTTGCAGCAGGAGAACAGGCCGTTGTCCTTATACTCAGAGCCGTAGGCCGCCGCCCGCATGGCCAGATGGGGCTTGACCCCCAGGCCGATGGCGTTGCGGGGACAGAGCTCCGTGCACTGCATGCACTGGCAGCAGACGCTCTTGGCCAGCTTCCGATTGAAGCTCTGGGGCGCGGCCTTGCGCAGGAAATGGGGATGATCCTTTTTCAATACGATGAGGCCGCCGGTGGTCTTGGTGACCACGTTGTCCCAGTTCTTTTCCACATAGCCCATCATGGGGCCGCCGCAGATAAGACCGTATCCCTCCTCGTCCGCCGGGCCGCCCGCCAGAGCGATGCAGTCCCGGAAGCTCATGCCCAGCGGCGCGTCGATGGTGACGGGATGGACCACCTCGCCGGTGACGGTGAGCCGCTTGTGGGTCACGGGGATATCCTGTTGCGCCAGGGCAATGTTCTTCAGGGTAGACACGTTCTGCACCACGGCGCCGGCGTCGATGGGGATGCCGCCCACGGGGACGATGCGCCCGGTCACGTCGTACACCAGCTGCTGCTCGTCTCCGGCGGGATAATAGTCGTTGAGGATGAAAACGGAGATGTTCCGTTCGTTTTGACAGGCCGCTTCCAGCGCCCGGATAGCCTCCGCGTGCTTGCCCTTGATGCAGATCTTGCCTTCCTTGGCCCCGCAGGCTTCCATGGCGTAGCGCATGCCGGCCACCACCATCTCGGGCTCGTAAAGCATGAGCTGCTGATCCACCCGCAGCAAGGGTTCGCATTCGGCGCCGTTGCCGATGACGATGTCCGCCTCGCAGTTGAGCTTCACATGGGTGGGGAACCCGGCGCCGCCTGCGCCGACGACCCCTGCCGCCTTGCATTTATCGTGAATGACCATATTCTCTCCTCTCCTTGTTCCTTCCCGTGAGGATCAGGGTTACAGCATGTCCAGGGCGCCTCGGAGCGTGCAGCGGCGGGTCCTGGTAAAGGTCCGCGCGCTGGTGAGCCCCTCGCCCGTGGGGGTGGCAATGGTAAAGGTGGTGAATCCCTCGCCGCCAAAGCCGATGCCGGCATAGGAGGGTCCATTCTTCACAAAGATGGTGGTGTCCAGCGCCTGGGAAGCCCGGGACAGGTTTTCCACGTTGGTGGAGTGCATGTGGGCCGAATGATGGTTCCCGTGCTCCGCTTCCACGGCACAGTCGATGGCCTCGTTCACATCCTCCACGAACACCACGGGCATCACGGGCATGAGCATCTCCGTGGTGACGAAGGGATGGTCCTTGGTGGTGACGGTCACCACCAGCTTGGGCTCGCCCTGGACCGGGATCCCTGCGCTCTTGAGCAGATAGCCGGCGTCACGGCCCACGAAAGCCCGGTTGATCACATACCCGCTGTCCTTTTTGATGAGGACCGTCTCCAGGAGCTTTTGGGCCTGCGCGCTGTCGATGAGCTGGGCGCCGCTGCGGACCATGCCCTCCACCAGGGCGTTGCCCACGGACTTGACCACAAAGGTCTCCTTTTCCGCGATGCAGGGAATATTGTTCTCAAAACTTGCGCCGTCCACGATATCCTTGGCGGCTCGCTCGATATTGGCCGTTTCATCCACGATCACCGGCGGATTGCCGGGACCGGCGCCGATGACCTTTTTTCCGCTCTTCATGGCCATGGACACGATGGCTTCCCCGCCGGTCACCGCCAGCAGCCGCACGGCTGGGTGGGCCATGAGCCGCTGAGATGCGGCCACGGAGGGTTCTTTCACCGCATAGAGCAGCGGTCCCGGAGCGCCGGCGGCCACCGCCGCCTTGTTGAGCACTTCGATGGCCATAGCGGAACATTTCTTGGCCGCGGGATGGGGCGCGAACACCACCGTGTTCCCCGCCGCCACCATGCCGATGCCGTTGTTGATCACCGTGGCCACGGGGTTGGTGGAGGGCGTGATGGAACCGATCACGCCGAAGGGCGCCGGGAAGATGAGCGTGAGGCCCTCATCCCCGGTGATGGCCCGGGTCTCCAAATCCTCCACGCCGGGAGTCTTCTGCGCGGCCAGCAGGCACTTGGCGGTCTTATGGGCGACGGAACCGTATTTGGTCTCCTCGAAAGCAGCCTTTGCCAGGCTCTCCGCGTTTTCCACGGCCGCCTTGCGCATGGCCTCCACGATGACGCGCCGCTTCTCCATGCCCACCCGCACGAACGCCTTCTGGGTGCGCACCGCTGCGTCGATACATGCGTCCATATCCTCAAAGAAGCAGGTATCGGGGGCAGGCGCATTCTCCATCTGAGGCTGCATCTGCCGCACCACGTCCGCGACGATCCGTTCGATCTGTTCCTGTGAAAGCATCTCTTACGCTCCCTCTTTCGCTCAAACGTTTGAAAAAATCGGTATATGATCACCGGTTACGATCCGAAGATACCGCCGGCCTGCGGTCCCGATGCCGGGCGGCTTCGCCGCTTTCATCCGCGCCGTCTGTCGCAGCGTCGGATGCGGTTTTGGGAAGGGTCCCGGCGATGATGTCCACCAAATTGGGTGCCGGCTTGTACTTCGGTCCTGTTCTGGCCGCAGGCGTCTTACGGGGTATCGGCTTTGGCGCCGCCGCGGGTTCCGGCTTTTTCTCCTGGACCAGCTCGGGTTCTTTCTCGGGCAGGGGTTCTGACGCAGGCGTGGGGATCGAGGCCTCCCGGGGCTTAGGCGCTTCGGCGAGGACCGGCTCGGATTCTCGGGCGGGATACTTCTTATAGCAGTTAGTCCCGTTCATCTCCACCTGATCCACAATGCCGATGATGGCCATGTCCACGGGACGTTTGTCGGTCTGCTCTGTCTGACGGGCGCTGCTGCCGCAGACGCACATGACCAGCTCTCCCTCACCGGCACCCACCAGATCCAACGCCACCTTCGGCTGACCTGAAGCCTGCATGGTGTCGATGTTCCATTCCTCCACGATCAGGAGTTTGCCGCCTTGCAGCTTTTCCGTCTTGTTCGTGCTGACTACGTTGCCTTTTACCACCGCAAGAATCATGCAGAACCTCCTCTGTCATTCAAAATGGTCACGCCCAATTCCTTCGCCTCGTCCCGTGCATAGGGGGTGATGATGGCCCCCGGAGCGGCCTCCAGTTCCCGTTTGCCCTGACGATAACAGGAGGAGACCTCCGTTGCCGTGATGAGGGTCAGAGCGGACCTCGCTGTGGACTGGGACGGTAGATATACGATGTGAGCGCCGTCCTCCCCTATCTGGTGCAGGTACGCTTGCATCCGCTGAGGGATGCGCTCCCGCACCATGCCGCTCTGGATCGTCACATCCGCGCCGCTGAACAGCAGCCGGGCCGTGATGTCTGCAAAGAAGCAATCGTCTCTCAGCTCCGTCACCCGACGATAGAAAGCCGGAGACGGGGTGATGATCCTGGCCCGCAGGACCCGGGGCACCATCTGCATCACGGCTCGCCGTACGGCGGGATCATTCACATCCAGGAACCGGTCCGTGCGCAGCTCCCCAGGGATCTTGTTCACATCGCCCACCAGATAGGCGTCCGTGATCTGTCCGGTGAGGCTGCCCGCATTCACATAGTCCGGGATCAGCACCAGGCTGATATCGCGGGGGGCGCTCATAGATCGTCCTCGCGGATGGCCGAAAGCAACATCTCGTTCACGATACCGGCGGCGTTGGCCTCGTCCGTATCCACATGGGCTTCCAGAAGCGCTTTATCCGACACACGCACGGCCACCCCCATGAGTACCGTGGGCCGCTCCCCCTGGGTGATGAGGGAGACGAAGCTTCCGTTTTTCAGATGGAACGTGTCCGCCAGATCCGCGGGCACATGAAGATGCCGCATAGCCACGATTGCGCCCTCTTGAACGGTCAGCGTCCCCCGGGGGCCCTCCAGGGTGATGGACGGTGAATCGGCGATGTCCCCGGACATGCGCACTGTGGGGGGGATGCCCAGTTTGAAGCAGTCGGTCCGGCTCACTTCCACCTGGACCTTCGAGCGAAGGGGACCCAGGACCCGAACCTTGTCGATGGCGCCCTTTGGGCCTCGGATGGTGACGGTCTCCTGACAGGCGTACTGCCCCAGCTGGACCAGATCCTTCTGGTGGGTCAGCTCATATCCTTCTCCGAACAGATAAGCGATCGCAGCTGCATCCAGATGCACATGCCGATTGGACACGCTCACGGGGAAAAGCAGTTTCCCCGTTTCGCGATACTGCTCGGCCAACAAAGCCTGCCGTACCCGCGCTTTCAGTTCGGTCTGGTTCATACTCGGTCCCTCTCCGCAAAACAATTCTGCTGTGGATACCAATCTATGCTCTGTCTTTTATGTCTAATAATCTGATGATTCAATTATATCACCTGATTTTTAATTTGCAATACCTTCCCGACTATTTATGAACAAATATTGTATACTTTTTTTGACACGGTCTGAAAAGAATGGTAGAATGAGCCAAATCATCGATAAAGGAGACTTTTTTATGGATCGGATAACACTTCGCGAGGCGCAGAAGCTCAGTTCTCCCAACCCCTTTGCCCTTATATCCACTGTGGATGAAAAGGGTCGCAACAACCTGATGGCCCTGTCCTGGTGGACGTACTGTTCCAATAATCCGCCCACCGTGGCCGTATGCCTGTCCAAAAAGGGGTATAGCGGCTGCCTCATTAAAGCCACTGGTGAGTTTGCCCTCTGCCTTCCCAATGAATCCCTGCAGGAGGCAGCCTTTCGCTGCGGGACCTGCTCCGGCCGGGATACAGACAAGGCTCAGCTCTTCGGCATCACCCTGGAAAGCGCTAGCGAGATCGCGCCCATGCTCGTCTCTCAAAGCAAGGTCGCCCTGGAATGTCGGTCCACCCAAATCGTAGAGACAGGGGACCATTACCTGTTTGTGGCAGATGTAGTCGCCGCCCATGGCGATCCGGGCGCGAAGCATCTCCTGGCAGAGGACGGTTACACCTGCCTGGCGGCCTACTGATCCGGCATACCGTATTACACATTTCCACTGCGATTGGAGCAGGACAGGGATCCGATGGAAGACACATCGGCTCCCGTCTGCATATTGCTACCCCTCAGTTATCTCGGGGCGGTTCGCTTCATCATCCAAGAGATATATTTTTTTCTTGGTTTGACAACCTCAAAAATGGTGGTATAATTTTATATGTAAGAAATTGTAGGCGTTTTGCTGTTTGCTCTTTCCTTGAGCCGGGCAAAACGCCTTTTGTCGAGAGGATGAGAAACATGCCAGCATATGTGAGCGCAAAAAAACAGATCATACTGTATATCAAGAGCAAGGGCCTCATGACGGGAGACAGGCTGCCCACAGAGGTGGAGCTTTCTGAACAGCTGAACATCAGCCGTCTCACCCTGCGGGAGGCCCTCAACGCGTTGAAAAACGACGGACTGATCCACGCGGTCCAGGGCCGCGGCACCTTCGTGGCCTGCGACTACACCCATATCTTCGACTCACTGAACATCAATTACAGCGTCACCGAAATGATTGAAGCAGCCGGGTATCGACCGGGCGTAGCCTCCTTCAAAAAAGAGTTGATAAAAGCCGACGCTGTCGTGACAGAACGACTTCGGGTGGCGGAGGGTACCGATGTGCTCATGTGCGCCAGGATCCGTCTGGCAAACGATGAGCCCGTGGTCTATACCCGGGACTGCCTGTCCCCTCGGCTCACCACTCCCTTTCTGGGGGTTACCAACGAGAACATCTCCCTCTACTCCTTCATCGAGAACGACTGCGACATCCGGTTGGGCGTGTGCCTGGCGGAGCTGGCGCCTCTGATCGCTAATGCGGAGGTCTCCGCCATGCTGAACATTCCGGAGGGTTCCCCCATCCTTCAGATGCAGGCCAGCGTCAACGATGTTTTCGGCGAACCGCTCATCTATGCCAACGAGCTGTTCCGGCCGGATAAGTTCCGATTCACCATCTCCCGGGGACGTTGATCCTTTTCTGCCAAAAGCAATAAAGCTGCCGGACTGACTCCGACAGCTTTTTCAGTTCAGCTGCTGTATTCAGATCAATCGTAGAGGGCGTCGGCGGGCGCCTCCTCCGGCCGATAGGTAGAGAAGCCCAACAGAGGCATCTCATCCATCGCCTTCATATCCTCCGGGCTGATGGTGAAGTCGAACACCTGGGCATTCTGCGCGATGCGGGCCGGGGTCACGCTCTTGGGCAAGGGCAGCACGTCATGCTGCAGCGCAAAGCGGATGCACAGCTGGGCGACGCTCCAATTATACCGCCTGGCCATCTCGTTCAGGAACGGATCGTTCAGCACCGCGCCGCTGCCCAATGGACTCCATGCCTCCACCAGCATCCCCGCCTGCTGACTGAAACGAACGTTCTCCATCTGGGTATAGCCGGGATGGAACTCGATCTGGTTCACCACCGGGGCGATTTGGGCGGTCTGCATCAGAGCATCCACATGCTTCTTTTCAAAGTTACTGAGGCCCAAGGCCCGGATCTTGCCGTCCCGAAAGGCTTGCTCGAAGCCCCGCCAGGTGTCGGCATTGACAGCTTTCCAGTTGGGGTTGCGGCACTCCACGCAGGGCCAATGGACCAGGTACAGGTCCACATAGTCCAGACCAAGTTGCTTCAGAGACTCATCCACAGCCCGCAGGGTTTTATCGTAGCCACGCTCGGTGATCCAGTGCTTCGTGGTCACGAAGAGGTCCTCCCTCTTGATCCCGCTCTCCCGGATCCCCGCCCCCACGCCAGACTCGTTTTCATATGCCGCCGCCGTGTCGATGTGGCGATATCCCACCTCGATGGCTTTGATAACGCCGTTCTTCGCATCCTCAATGGAGGACTTCCAGGTGCCGTACCCCACGCATGGGATCTTTACGCCGTTGGACAAGGTGAAGCAATCTGTAAGTTTATTCATACAAGTTCCTCCTATCAGCAAAGATTTCACCTGCATTGTAGCATGTGCATCCATAAAAAGGAAGCGCTTTACGCATTTTTATCTGATTAAATTTCAAATTCCTCTGTGTGGATGTCTGATTAATCATATCTATGCAAAAAATGGTAAAAATCCCGTGCGAGATTTTCTCTCCCCGGCGGGATTCGAACCCACGGCCTTCCGTTTAGGATCATAGAGAGATTCCCTCAAAAAAGCTAGCTCCCAGCATGCGAAAGCACCTCCTCTTTTCTGGTCAAGTCCATTATGCCACTAAAAAAAGTAATTGCAACGCAGTATGAGATCGATGGAGGGTAAGTGAATTAGAGTACACGAAGGAGGACATCATAATGAACACAATTGAAAAAGCAATCCAATTCGCAACAAAGGCTCATGAGGGGGCCTGCAGAAAAGAGACTTCTCTTCCATATATCATCCATCCCCTGGAGGCGGCATCCATCGCTGCGCAAATCACTAATGATCCTGAAGTGATTGCTGCGGCTGTGCTTCACGATGTGATCGAAGATACCTCGTTCACTGAAGCCAATATCCGCGTCCTGTTCGGAAACCGGGTCGCTGATCTCGTAACGTCCGACACAGAAGACAAGCAAAAAAAGAAGCCTGCAGCCGTGACATGGCTGCAGCGCAAGCAGGCCACAATCCATCATCTGGAACATGCGTCGAATGACGAATTGATCGTTGTGTTTTCAGACAAGCTTTTCAAACCTTCGTGCCATGGTAACCGACTATTCCCGGCAGGGAGAATTCTTTTGGGAGCGATTTGCACAGAAAGACCCTGACAAACACATATGGTACTACTCGGCAATGCTGCCGGCATTTGAGAAGCTGTTTGATACTTTGGATAACAAGATGTTGCTGGGAGAGTTCCTGAGAAACCTCAGCACCTTGAAACAGCGGGTTCAGGGTTATCAGGCACTCGGATATCATGACACTGAGTTGAATCATCTGACAGAGACGGAGCAAAAGCTTCTCAGAATGATAATGGACAAAAGAGAATCCGACCTTCTGGAGATCCCTTTGGGTTCAGACCTTGAAATCCTCAGTACAGTTGAAGATATTATGGCACTCTCTCAGGGTGACACCAGTAAGACAGAATTGCTAGTAAAGAACGACGCCGGGCAGTATTTCGATATCGTTATCTCCAGGGATGAAGCCAACCGCCTGCACTGTGAATCTCATCCTCTTTCAAAAGGATCAAAAGCCAGATACAACGGGTGCTGGCAGGATTCTATCACGATCACAACGGATGTCATCCCCAGTTTGGATTTCCCGCTCAGAGCGCTAATAGGTTACTGGCAGCGTACTGCTAGAGAAACAACGCATGTTTGCCCGGTAAAGTACTCAAGCATGGTGTTCAATTACAAGGGGCAAAATTATGTAATATACCCCGGCCTTCTGGATCTGGATGGCGGGTCCTTTGAGAGCATGATGCTTCAATCAGGGGAGGTGGATCTCGTCGGCATCGGAGCGAAAAAGGTTTTCTGCACAGCCATGATCGATTGACCCGCCTTTGTCATTCAAAAATGAAAATGCTCCAATCATAGACTCGAAGCGGTATATCTGTTCTTCCTTTACTGCCTTATGCAGCACATTGGAGACTGTGTATTCCATGTCGTCCGGATTCTGAAATCCAAGTGCCATGGTCAGATTCGCCTGGGAGTCAAGATCGATCAGTAGAACGTCGTAGCCCTGTCGTATAAGTCCGGCCCCCAGGTTGACGGTGGTGGAAGTCTTTCCGACACCGCCTTTTTGATTCGCGATTGCGATTACATTGGCCATTGGTTTACCTCTTTATGTATCGTTGTTCGTACCATCTCAGGCCGTCGTTCTCACGCATGTTCTGTTGAACCCCCGCATCCTACGGAGCCGCCCAATGCTGTGAAGCGTTCAGGGCGGAAGTATCATTCTGGTGTTACCCGAGATTGGTTATTCCGTTGTCAAGGTAAAGAGCTTTTATTGCCCCTCACCTATAACGGCCAAAAAAACGGAAAATTCAGGTGGAGAGTGCAAGGCTAAAAATAATATATTATTTGATGGTTTTAGCAGAGAAATGACCAACAAACTATAGATGAAAACTAGTGCCGCTGATGCCGTAGTTGCCGTGAAAACTCGGCTGTATGTGGTATTATGTGGTATTTTCTCGAAAAACGCTTGTTTCAAGTTAGAACGATGATGCATATCAAAACAGGATATACATTCTCATGAAATGCGGACAGAAAAGTGAAAGACAACTCGTGATGAATAACGGCAAAAGAAAAAGCCCAAAAACTAAGTGTTTTCAGACTTTTTGGCGTCCCTGGCGGGATTCGAACGCGCGGCGTTCCGCTTAGGAGCGGAACCTTGAATTGACAAATCCCTATATATGGGGCTTTTTTGTCCGGAAAATAGGCGTTTTTGGCGATTCCAAAGTGCCAATAAGTCCATATATTTAGGCATTTTTCAATAAAAATGTGGTGGAAAATGTTGCACCTACGGCTTTTTGACGTTTTTTGTCATCATTTTTGATCCGATCTTTCCTCGCCTTTCATTTCTAAACAGCCTTATCAAAATATTTGCGGATTCCGCTTTTTTTCAAAAATATATAGTCCGTCTCTCAGTAGCAGTAGAAGAACCGACAGACCGCTTTGCTATCCGTATGGGAAATGTAGGTGTCGCCTTCCATGATGAAGCCTGCAATTTTGCTTAGCCACTCCTTCGGAGGAGGTCTTTTATGCAAAGAACCTTTATTCTAGAAACTCGCTCGAAAAATCTTCCTATTGCCTATAAAACTCACTTGAAAAATATTTCGCGCGAGGCAAAAGTCCCTTGAAAAATTGTTGATTTTGCATATACTATAATTGTGATCAAAGGAGGGCAGGCTATGCTGAAACGCAAAATTGAGGGTGTTCTAAAAAAATGGAAGGATACGGAAGGGCATAAACCGCTTATCATCAAGGGCTGCCGTCAATGCGGAAAGACCTTTTCCGTTCGGCAGTTTGCCCAGGAAAACTATGCTCATGAAATCTATTTGAATTTCTACGAGAATAAAAGCTACGCTTCCGTTTTTTCCGGCTCCCTGGAAGTGGATCATTTGACCATGCTGATTTCCGCCCTCCTGGGGCCTGAAGCCATCTTTGAGGTGGGAAAAACGGTAGTCATCTTGGATGAAATCCAGGAATGCCCCGAGGCACGAACGGCGCTCAAGTTTTTCGCCATGGATGGCCGGTACGACGTGATAGGAACAGGCTCTTTGCTGGGCGTGAAAGGTTACGGCAAACGGCCTGCCTCAATTCCTGTGGGCTATGAACAGATCGAAGAAATGTATCCCATGGATTTTGAAGAATTTCTATGGGCAAACGGCATTCAAGCGCCTGTGATCCAGTATTTGGCCGAATGTCTGAATAACGAAACGCCCGTTGCGGAGGCACTGCACGAAAAGCTGCGCCAGTTGCTGCTGCAATATGCGGTGGTAGGCGGCATGCCTGCCGTGGTGCAAACCTTTGTGGATACGCACCAGATGAATACCGTGCTCCGGTTGCAGCGCAGTATCCTGTCCGATTATGAAGACGATATGGTTAAATATGCCGACGATAAAGATAAGCCTTTTATCCGTGAATGCTTTCAGTCCATACCCAGGCAACTCAGCAAAGAGAACAAAAAGTTTCAGTATTCCGTGGTGAAAAAAGGTGCTACCGCGTCCAAATTTGCCGGCAGTCTGCAGTGGATCGAGGACGCGGGCATCATTCGCCGCTGCTTCAATCTGTCGCTGCCGGAATTGCCCTTGGACGGGAATGCCATTCAGGATATTTTTAAGGTCTATATGGTGGACAGCGGCCTGCTGATCGCCATGCTGGAAGACGGCACGCAGTTCGATGTGCTGCAAGGTAATTTGTACGGCTACAAAGGGGCCATTTTTGAAAACCTCGCTGCCGACATCCTGGCAAAGATGGGCCGGAAGCTATATTACTTCCATAAGGATTCCGGTCTTGAGATCGATTTTGTGATACGGTACGCGGGTCAAAGCACCTTATTGGAAGTAAAAGCCTCCACAGGAAACGCCAAGAGCGCTAAAACTGTGCTCAATCATCCGGAGAAATACCATGTGGGCGGCGCGATCAAGCTGGGCGACTATAACGTTGGCCGTGCAGGCCAGTTTCTTACCTTGCCGTTTTATATGGCGTTCCTGCTGACAGCGTTCTGAAAACAGGGAGCATCAAATGGTCTGGATTTAGTTGGATGAACAACATTCAGCTGCCCTGGAAGAAATGCTCAATTGATCTACGTCTCGTTTCATAGTGCTGAACATGAACGAGAAAGTGTTCCGGCGCAGCACGCTGCGGAAACTGCATGCCGTGTTCATGTGCCACTGTGAGCATATGCCAAAACCAGCAGGAAAGAAATAACGCCTATTACCTTCCGACAGGACTTGAATTCTGATAAAATGAAATCGACATGATAAGCCATCAGCATGATCTGTATCCGTTCCTGGAGGGGACCATCCCGCCCAACACGAAGCTGGTGTACAACAAGGACTTCTCCGCCACGGAGGGCAAGACCTACAATGGATACATGACGGACTATCATTTCAACACCTTCATCTGCGGTAAGCGGGGGCTGACCCAGCACGACGAGGCGCCCGCCGGGAATCATACCGATTACGTGGGAATGCTGGTGAACGTGGACCTTTCCGGCGGCAACCAGTCCTGCGTCTACATGAATTCCAAAGGAGAGATCGTCCCCGTGGTAAATCCCTTCGCGGAGTATACTTACGGCACGGAACCGATCATGACAACGCTGAAATGAATAGATATACTATCGCTGCCTGTTGCGATAACCATATACATTCAGGTTGGAAGAAGCACAAAATCTGGGCAAACCCATTGCACGAGAAAGACAAGCATTAGATGATCTTAACAAAGTTCATCCAACCTATTTTTTCCCATACGATAGATAGGAGGAGATTACTATGAGCACTTTATATTATATTGCAGATGTAATGGACTATGATAGATTGTTGGAAAATATACAAAAAAATGGGGGAATGATTTACTGTAGGGCAAATGCTTTTGCTTCTTTAACAGGTGTCCGCGTGTATGCCTCAGATTCCGAAGTATTTAATTGGTTCTATTTAAGTCAAGGATGGTATGTATATGATGGCGGAAATGGTCATCATACAAAAGTAAGCAATCGAGTTTTGAATTGGGGAGACATATGAAATCGAAAGCAATAATAAAAAAGAAAAGATGGATTATACTAGGAATTGCTTTAGCAATGATTCTTCCCTGCTTTCTGTCAATTCTAGCAAATAAGATATTGATGGACACGTTAAGAAAACAACCCGAATATGCATTTAAATGCTGCTTTGGGTTTCAATTGTCTGCGGGAGCGGAAATAGTTACAGTCGGAGTAATGAAGAATATGTGGTGGCAACATCCCATATATGCTTTTGAAATTCTGTTACCTGAAGAAGAATATGATGAGTTGATGAAAGGACTAAATCAATTTGTATATGAGATTGTAAAGGATAAGCCATATTATAATGGAGTGCTTTGGGATGAGGTGAGCATTGAGCAACGTGAGCTTTACAGCTTTTTTGATAATTCGCGTTGGCGGTATTTAGATTGGAAAGATCAAGAACCAAAAACAATTGTATATGATGCTGAATCTGCAAATGATGTTGGGCTTGATATCACAAAGTCGATGCATCAAACACATTTGTTAATTGCTAAAGAAGACGATGGATCGCTTCGGGTGTACCTTTGTACTGATTAGTGGAAAAATTAGGCCATATGTCATATGTCAAGGGGACGGTTCTCATGACAATCTCATTTTAGACGAAGACCGTTACCAATCATTGTTTCTGGATATCTGCCAGAACCGCAAAGGCAACGCGTATGCTTACGCCTACGACGACAACGGGAACATAACCTCGATCACCCGGGGAAGCACCTTCGTCACCTATGCGTACATCGGCACCAACGAGCTGGTCCGAGAGAACAACGGGTTTATCAATACACATACAACGAATGAGGCTATGCATGAGCATGGCCTCTTTTCGTACGGTACAACCGAATTATGATTACTAAGCAAGGAATGTGAGCTCGCTTCCAATCTTTTATAACACCAAATAAAACGAGTTAATATGAATAGAAAATATTGTCTTGAACATGAAGATTTTTGTCTAATGAAAGCATCATATATGGTATAAATGGGTTTGTTCTAATGCCAATCATGTAAACAGATTATTTGAGGAATATTATTTGGGAGAATCCTATGGAAAATATAGATATCCTGATATTGAAGCAACTTATAATAATACTATAATCCAGTTGTTCGGCTTTGGAGCAAAAGATATAAATGACTTGATAACAAACACAATAGGGGCTTGCTTGGGATATGGCATTTACAAAATGCTAAATAGGGTTATTCCGGAATCCTGGAATACACGAATCAGAGTTGAAGGCAGTCAATTCGGCCGCCGATCTGTATAGCTCATTTTACTGCGGAGATGGCAGGCGGAGAAATACTGGTTTGAAAAAAAGGCTGTTTTCACGATCTTTTTGAACGTGGAAACGGCCCTTTTTGCCGCTGTTGCAGGGATCGCTGCCGGGCTTATCCCGCGTAAGGCTTTCAAAGGCCCGATGCTCGGTGCGCGTCCATTATTTTTCGATGAGCGAGAGGGTGTGCATCATATAGGTGAAACGTCTCCCGATGCCTTCGGCGCTCTCGATTGCGCAGTGCTCCATGGCAACGATGCAGCCGTCGCCCGCGGGGATGACGTACACCGTCTGCAGATGCTCGGGCAGGTAGTCGCCGCCCTTGACCGAGGCGGTGCTGATGTAGATGCAGCGGCCCGCATGCTCAAGCATGTAGGAATCGTCCCGGTAGAGTTCATACTCCGCAGAGAGCCCTTCACTGATCGCACCGGCGGCATATTCGGCACTCTCCGGCTTATAGCTCAACTCAAGATAGTATTCGGGTTTCTCGGGATCGTCCCAGGCCAGCACGAAGCGCTCGCGATCCGCTTCACTGCTGCGAGAGAAGGATTCGCAGTCGTAGTCCATTTCAAAGCCGAGCGGCTCGTTCCGAATGTGCTCGTAGTTGACGGTCTCCTCCATGCCCTCCATGACAATGACCGTTTCAAAGCGCTCGCCGTCCTGCCTCGCGATCACCGGAGCGGTACCAACTGCATCTTCGGGGGCTGCCGCCTTGGCCGCGAGGTCGTTGATGTAAAGATCTTCAAAACCCTCGGCGCGGAGCATACCGTCATTGCCCAGATCATAAACGGTTCCGTCCTCGGTTGTAAAGACCCCGTCCTTGCCTTTCAGAATCACGGGCTCACCGCCCGCTCGGTAGGCGGTCATGGTGTAGACATCTTCTTCCGTTTCGGAAGGAGCAGTGGTTTCGATCGCCTCGGCGGCGGGCTGTTCGGCATCCGTTTCAAGACTCTGCTGCGGCGCGCCCGTCACGAGCGGCGCGTCGGTCCCGGCGTTTTCCTCGGGCTGAGCAGCCGAAGAGCTTTTGCAGGCAGCCAGCGAAAGCACAAGCGCTGCGATAATAATCAAAATGAGTACCGTTTTTTTCATGGTTGTCCTCCATTGGTTAAGGCATATTATAGTCCCGAACAGGAAAAATGCAAGCGGTTCGTAACACTCCGAAATCACCTGAAACAACAGTTCGGCTGCATCCTTGGGTATCATAATTGGAACCTCGGTCATCAGGGATGCGGGATCCCCAGCATATCGAAAATCCGGACAAAAGAATCCTGTCCGTCCAGGCAGGTGTCCGTCAGCCATGCCGTTTACAACTTTGGAAACCGCGCACGCCGCTTCTGCAGCACAGCCTTTTTCGTTTCGACTTCCCGCTTCAATTTCCGGATCTCCGGACTAGCGTCTTCTTCCCGGTAAAGCAGACCGATCAAGGCGTCTTGTTTTTCGATGATCTCGTTTTTCACGCTTCTTGTGGGTTCCAGGTTCTCTGCAACCTCCAGCCGCATCTGAACAACACGCTCTTCTGCCTCCTGACGCAATCTTTCCGTCTCTATCCGGATTTCCATACGTTTGGTGATGCGTTCCGTCTTAAAAATGACCTCGGGATAAGCCTCTGCAAAGCGGCGGTAGAAAACGGAGCGGTTGCTGAGCAGCAGCCGAACCTCTTTGCTTATGGCTTCTGTTTCGTCTGCCTGACTGCTTTCAACGCCCGTTTTGACCAGTTTCAGCACAAAGTGAGACATCACATTGTCTGCGATAAAGATCGTGGTCAGGGAGAGCGCCATAATCTCTCGCACAGTAAGGCTAACATGTTCGGAAAGACGGAGCAACAACGGATTGATCAGCTCCACAATCACCACTCCGCCAAGCCCGAACAGAATCAGGTTTCCGATCCAGACTCTGCCATGTAGATTCATGGGCTTCTGGCTATAATCCCACCAACGAGCATGGAAGCGTTTCTCCAGAACATAACTCGTCATGTATTCCAGAACGCCACATAGAAGGAACGATACGATGAAAGTCGTACCGACGGAAAATTCCAACGGAGCAAGCCCCTTTATCACTACGGTGATTAGCGCCGCACCGGAGCCATAGATTGGGAGCCATGGACCGGTCAGAAAACCACGGTTGATAAAACGGTGAAACTGAAAAAGCTTCAGTGTTACCTCGATACACCAGCCGAGAAAAGCATAGGTAAAAAACAGCAATATCAAGTTTATCAGGCGTTCAGTCGCCATTCTCCCAAACTCCTCCGTATTCCAAAATAAGCTGTAGCCTGTATATCTTAGTATGATTCGCCATGGTCATATTCACCGTACTCGCAGCCAATGTGGGCGGCCTCTATTTCATCTGTCAGAATTAGCTGTCCATCCTTCCGGTCATACAGCTTCATCGTGCCCCAGCCGTTACCGCCATTCCAAAGGCGGTTGTGATGCCTGCTGCCGTCCGGTGCTTCATAATTGATCAGCAGCATGTCCTTTTTCAGGCAGTGCACCTCCGTCTCCATAGCAGCGTGGATGTTCTCCTAGCGCACGTGCCAGATGACCTCCTCTTCGTGTTCCTCAAAAGAGAATGAGGTTTTCACCATCAGGTGAAGCTTGGAAAAGTTGAAGTCATACTCCTTGCCCTCATAATAAAATACGCCGAGCAGCCTGCGGTCCAGCGGCACAAAGTAGATTTTAGGCCTGCCACCACCAATGTCAAAGACACTGTTATGTAGCTGCTGCCCTGTCTTTTTACTGGTCAGGCAGTTGGAAGACAGCCAGACCCAGGGTGTGGTGAAATCCCGTCCCCAGTTTTTATCGGCGTAGCCATAGCAACGCTCCGGCGTAACTGTGTACTGTCTTCCGTTGTAAATAATGGTTCCACTATAAGCACTCTTCATGCCCTCAGCGTGCCAGTACATGGCGAAGGCTTCCGCATCTCGCATGGGCTTGCTGGCCCCGTATCCAACGTTAAAAGCAATCTGCTTATCTACTGTCAGATCCCAGATCATTGTTCCTGCATCACACATCCACTCAGGATGAGTTGCTGCATCCTCCGCCGCAATGTTTACACTGCCTTTCAGAGCTGTCTCGCAGGCCAGACAGTCCGCCGCCTCGATCCGATACGGGGCGTCCGCATGCAAACAGACATCTTTCCAGGCAAAGAATCGGTGCAGTTGACAGGCATCCTCACCCCATGTGCCAACCTTCACCATGAGGTAGGAAGGTTTCTTTCCTGCAACCCGGTTCTCCGGTAGTTGTCCCAAAACAGGCTTCTCTTCTGCCAGTGCAGGGTTGCAAACAAAAAACTCAATAAAAAACGGCTTATCCTCCCCGGTCTCAGCATCCTGGGCGGTGAAAGAGTGCCACCACCAATCATATCCGTGGTGCGCCAGGGGGCCATGCAGCATGCAAGCGTCCCGGGTGATATCGTGATGATTAAACATGGAACAGCGTTCGCTTCCTCTCTATTCTATCTACTAATGAAAAGTTCCCATACTATGATTCATCATACTTGAACAGACTATAGCTTGTCTAACCCCTGAAAGTCAAGGTCATGATATCACCGCTTCATTGTTTGGTATTCCTTTTGGCAATAAAATCACCCCACTCGTTAGCATCATATCACATGTCTAGAAAATGGGGTGCAGTTCGCCATGCGGGCATCTTTTTCACGGATTATTTGCTGCGTTCAGGATTTGCATAAACTCTTCTCCCGTGATGGTTTCATGTTCATATAGATAGGACGCCAGCTGATCCAGCTTGCCGCGATTGTCTTTCAGAATGTTCAGCGCTTTTTCATGTTGCTTTCGAACAAGCTCCACGACCTGCTCGTCGATCCTGCTTTGCGTTTCAGCAGAGCAGGCCAGGGATGTATCGCCGCCAAGATACTGATTCGTGACTGTCTCCATGGCGACCATGTCAAAATCCTCGCTCATTCCGTAGCGGGTAATCATGGCGCGGGCAAGTTTTGTAGCCTGCTCAATGTCGTTGGCGGCTCCGGTGGTGATGGAACCGAATACCAGTTCTTCTGCGGCTCGGCCACCGGTGAAGGTTGCGATCTTGTTTTCCAGCTCCTGCTTGTTCATCAGATAGTGATCGTCATTCTCCACCTGCAGCGTATAGCCCAAGGCTCCGGAGGTACGGGGGATGATGGTGATTTTCTGCACCGGAGCGGAGTTCGTCTGCTTTGCGGCCACAAGAGCGTGGCCGATCTCATGGTAAGCGACGATCTTTTTCTCCTGATCCGTGAGAATCGCGTTCTTCTTCTGATAGCCGGCAATGACCACTTCGATGCTCTCCTCCAAATCGGCCTGGGTGGCAAAGTCTCGGCCGTCACGCACCGCGCGTAGTGCGGCCTCATTGACAATGTTAGCAAGCTCAGCTCCGGAGGCGCCGGAAGCCATACGCGCTACCTGCAGGAAGTCCACATCGTCGGCGACCTTGATCTTTTTCGCGTGCACCTTCAAAATGGCCTCTCGCCCTTTGAGGTCGGGCAAATCAACAGGCACACGCCGATCAAATCGTCCGGGGCGTGTTAGAGCGGGATCAAGCGACTCGGGGCGGTTGGTTGCGGCGAGGATGATCACGCCATTGCTTCCGTCAAAGCCGTCCATCTCCGTGAGCAGCTGATTAAGGGTCTGCTCGCGTTCATCATTTCCGCCGTACTGTCCGGCGCTTCGCTTCTGGCCGATGGCGTCGATCTCGTCAATAAAAACGATACACGGCGCTTTCTCCTTGGCCTGGCGAAACAGATCCCGTACCTTGGAGGCACCCATACCCACAAACATCTCCACAAATTCCGAGCCGGACATGGAAAAGAAGGGGACGTTGGCCTCACCGGCCACGGCCTTTGCCAGCATGGTCTTGCCTGTTCCCGGCGGGCCCACAAGCAGGACGCCCTTAGGCATGGAGGCGCCGATCTCACGATATTTTGCGGGATTTTCCAGATAATCCACGATCTCCTGCAGGCTTTCTTCCGCCTCGTCAACACCCTCCACATCGCTGAAGCGAATGCCGTCAGAAGACTTGACATAGACCTTAGCGTTCGATTTGCCAAGGTTGAACATCATGGATCCGGCGCCGCCTCCCGCCTTGTCCATAAGCTTCTTTGACATGAATTGACCGAGCAGTATGAAGATACCGATCGGCATTAGCCATGAAAGGAGCAGGCTTGTCAGGGGAGACGTTTCTTCTACGATCTCGCTTGTGAAAGTTGCCCCGGATGCGTGGAGCCGCTCAACCAAACCGGGATCCTCAATCACGCCTGTCCGGTAAATCGCAGATTCATCTTTGTCGGTGAAGACGATTTGATTTTGCTGGATCTGGACTTTTCCGATTTCTTCCCTTTCGGTCATAGTCATGAAGGTACCGTAGTCTACATCCTTTATGGCTTTCCTGGCAAGATATGGGGCGACGAGACAGTTGAATATAAGAATCGCGAGAATCATCGCCACATAGAAATAAATGAGTGGCTTTTGGGGGCGTTTCACTTCCTGCATGCAAGGTTCCTCCTAAATAATATTGATGGCTTCATGATGCTGCTGACTAGGCTGGTATACCTGAGGCCTATGATTCATCCGCTGTCTCAGCCAGCAGACGGTGGAGAATACAGTTACCAAGCCGCTCCTCAAGGCTGCGGTACTGCCGAATCTCTTCTTCTGTGAACTCTGCAAAACACACCGCGTCCACATCCCGATCCAACTGCTTCAGTTCCTCTGTGAACTCCGGTGCCTGGAAAGAGAAGCGCTCTTTGCCTCCAAGGGGTGACTCTCGCCTCACCAGGCCGTCCGCCAGAAGTCGGGCCATTGCCACAATCACAGCAGGTTTTCTTATACCGGTCAGCAAACACAGGCTCTCAATGCTGCAAGGTTCTTTTTTCTTTTCCATGCAGTATAACAGCTTGATTCTGGACTCATCCATTCCGTGTTTTCGTGCCAGCGTTTCCAGATAGCGTCCAAGCAATCGTGTTTCAAGGATCGCGCTGCGCATCGGGAAGGCTGTGCCGCTTTCGCCAGATAGGGTAGACAAGTCTGCCCCCGCGTTCAGCTTCCGTATCCCCGGCGTGAAAGGCAGCGTCAGACTGTCGTGGCTGACAGCCAGCAGGTAGCCGTAAATCACCGGCAACCGCTCCTGATAGGCAGGTGTATCAAAGGTTTTCCTGAAGAACTCGTTATAGTAGCCAATAACACTTTTCTTCATTTTGATTGTGCTGCTCAGATTCAAACTTTGGTCCACCAACGAGCCCTTGGTGTACTGATAGTAATAAACCGGGGCTTTCAGGATCGCTATGTTCTTGACATGGAGAAGGTACTCCAGATTGAAGATCATATCCTCACTGTAGCTGATATTTTCGTCCATGCGTATGCCGTAACGCTCTATGATATCCCTTCGGTAAAGCTTGTTCCACAGGACGCCATAGTAAAGGTCCGCCGGCGCAAGCATCATCTCATCGGCATACTGTTGGCGCGTCAGCGTCCCGCTGGTCTCAATGGACCCTTTTTCCGACACATTTCCATTTACAACCCGATAAAAGTCACCGACTACGAGCTCCGATGACTGCACTTCCATCTCCCGCACCAGCAGCTTCGTGGCGTCCATCGGCAGCCAGTCATCCACATCCGCAAACTGCACATACGTGCCGCTTGCCTCGGCAAGGGCCCGGTTCCGCGCAGAGGAAACACCCCCGTTTTCCTGGTGGATCGCCTTTACTCTGTGATCCGCGACGGCAAGCGCCAGCATGATTTCCCAGGAGCGATCCCGGCTGCCGTCGTCTATCAGGATCAGTTCCAGCTCGGGGTAGTCCTGACTCAGAATGCTGTCCGCGCAGCGCTTGATGCATTTCTCACCGTTATAAACGGGAACGATGACACTGACTTTTTCCATTCTTTATTCCTTCTTAAACAACACATATTTTTCCAACGGGAACAACACGGCTACCTGCACAAGTCCGGCAGCTGCGGCGGCAATGGTCCTGGCCAGCGCCGCAAAGGTCGTAGCAGACAATCTGGCGGTGATCCATCCCTGCAGCCATGTGGAAAAAAGAATCAGCGTTGCCAGGATAAGCAGGTACGCAGCGAGTCCTCTCCGGCTTCCTTTGCCGCGGAATGTGGTCTTCATGTTCATGAAATAGCCGTAAATGTTGGCGATGAAATTTGACAGGAAAAACGGGAGCACATATCCCCAGGTTACAGCGCCGTCGATCACATAGGGGGATGGCCCCTCAAAGAGTGTCTCTGGGCGAAAAACCGGACGCAGAACCGGGGGAAGCTTGGCCATAACGCCGTCAAAAAAAAGAGGCAGAAGATTAGCAAGGGCAAGTTGCAGCAGCGTGATACTGAAGGATACCAGGTTGAACTTGACAAATTGCCAAAGGGTGCTGTCTCCAAATCGCCTGTCGATCTTTTTCAGAAGAGACACGCCGGTCCTCTTTCGTGAAAGCCCATTCATCTTGTTTCGTTCCATTCTCTGATCACAGGATCCAGGGGCTGCAGCCCAGATAGATCAGGTTGACACCCGCTGTGATAACGCCGCAGCCGATCAGCACGCCGATCACGCCAAGCCCCAGCATGGGATTGAGGATAACGATGACGCCGAAGATGGTCAGCAGAGCGCCGAGGATCAGCGCGATCCACCAGTTGGAGCCGAGCATTTCACTGAAGCCAAACCCGTCGG
>JAFWMS010000018.1 GCA_017545535.1 Clostridia bacterium
AGTCCTCGATCTGCACCGGATACAGGTTCTCGCCGCCGGAGAGGATCACGTCCTTCTTTCGATCCACCAGGTACACGAACCCGTCCTCGTCCATCTTGGCCATGTCCCCGGTCCGGAGCCACTCGCCCATGAGGGACTCCTTCGTGGCCTCCGGGTTCCGGTAGTAGCACTTCATGACCCCGGGCCCCTTCACTAAGAGCTCGCCTACCTCGTCGGGCACCGTGTCCTCGTTTTTGTCGTTGACCACCCGGATCTGCCAGCCGTAGCCCGCCTTGCCGATGGCCCCCAGCTTGTGGAGGTTCTCCATGCCAAGGTGCACGCAGCCAGGGCCGATGGACTCGGAAAGGCCGTAGTTCACGTCGTACTGATGCTTGGGGAACACCTTCAGCCACCGCCGCACCAGGGACGGGGGCACGGGCTGGGCGCCGATGTGCATGAGCCGCCACTGGCTGAGCTGGTAGTCGCTGAGCTTCAGGGCGCCGGAATCCAGGGAATCCAAAATGTCCTGGACCCAGGGCACCAGGAGCCACACGATGGTGCATTTTTCCTCGCTGACGGTCTGGAGCACCCAGTCGGGCCGCACGCCCCGAAGGAGCACCGCCCGGCTGCCGGAGAGGAGGCTCCCGAACCAATGCATCTTGGCCCCGGTGTGGTAGAGGGGCGGGATGCAGAGGAACACGTCGCTGTGGGTCTGCTCGTGGTGCTTCTGCTCGCAGATCGCCGCGTGCATCAGCGCCCGGTGGGCGTGGAGGATGGCCTTGGGGAAGCCGGTGGTGCCGGAGGAGAAGTAGATGGCCGCGTCGTCGTCCTCCGTGAGCTCCACGGCGGGGGCCCGGCTGGAGCAGAACTCCACCAGCCGATCATAGCTGTCCGCGAAGGCGGGCACGTCCTCCCCCACGTAGAAGAGGGTCTTCACCCGGGGGAGCCGGGGGAGGGCGGAGGCCACCCGCTCCGTGAACTCCGGCCCGAAGATCAGCACGGTGACTTCGGCCAGATCCGCGCAGTAGGCGATCTCCTCGTCGGTGTACCGATAGTTCATGGGCACGGCCAGGGCGCCGGTCTTCAAGATGCCGAAGTAGATGGGCAGCCATTCGAGCCCGTTCATGAGGAGGATCCCCACCTTGTCCCCCTTCTTCACGTTTCGGGTGAGCAGGAGGTTGGCGAACCGGTTGGCCTTGGTGTCGAACTCCCGCCAGGTCATGTCCCGGCGATAGCGGCCTTCGGGGCTGGTCTCGATGAGGGTGTATTCCCGCCAGGTCATCTCCGCAGCGGGCCGGGCGGCGGGGTTGATCTCCACCAGTGCCACCTCGTTGGGGAAGAATTTGGCGTTTTTTTCCAGGGCTTCCATGATGAGTTCCATGTTCTTTTTCCTTTGGCGACGAAATTTGATATATGATATCACCTTTCCCCCACAATTACAAGAGGGACTTGCTTTTTTGATAAACGGAAAAGATTTATTGAAAAACGATAAAAAAGAATTGACAAACGATGAATTCAGTGGTATGGTAGGGCCAACGAAAGACAAAAGGAGCGATTCTAAATGCCCAAGATCAGCAAAAATGCCTCCGTGATCCTATCCCTCGTCTGCTGCGGGATCGGCTTTCTGGGCCTCATCGCTATCGCCGTGCTGCTGCCCTTTGCCCTGCCCAAGGGAAACGGCGGCCCCTATGACGGCCAGTATATCGGCCGGATGCTGCCCATGAGCTACCTCATGCTGGTGCCCGTAGGGGTGGCCGACGGGTTCCTGGTGAAGCTCCTGCTGCTGGTGAGAAAGCGCCAGGTGTTCACGGACAAGGCGGTCTCCTGCCTTAGGACCATCTCCTGGTGCTGCTTCCTGGAGGCGGGGCTGTGTGTGCTCAGCGCCATCCTCTACTTCCGTATCCATCTGGCGCTGTTCTTCGTGGCGGGCTTCCTGGGGCTGGTCCTCCGGGTGGTCAAGAACGTGATCGAGGAAGCCGTGGCTCTGAAGGCCGAGAACGACTTCACCATCTGAAGGAGGGCAGCGTCATGATCGAAGTGAATCTGGACGTGATGATGGCCCGGCGGCGCATGAGCCTCAACGAGCTCAGTGACCGGGTGGGCATCACCGTAGCCAATCTGTCCATTCTCAAGAACAACAAAGCCAAGGCCGTCCGCTTCTCCACCCTGGACGCCATCTGCCGGGAGCTGAACTGTGCCCCCGGGGACATTCTCGAATACAGAGAGGAAGACTGAAATGGAAGAATTGCATACGAACCTGACGGTGCAGCCCACGGCCGCACCGGAGCCTACTATACCCCAAAAGGACCCCGTGCCGATGCGGGACCGGGTGCTGGCCTTCGCTTTGCTGGCGCTGGGCTACCTGGTCTGCCGGTTCGAGATCTCCGGCCATCCCCTGCTTGGCCTGGTCTATGGCCTCGTCCTCTACGGCCTGACGGTCTGGCGCTTTCGGGGCCAAAAGAGCAAGCGATCCCTTGGCGTCTGGACGGTGGGCCTTCTGTTCCTCCTGTCCCATCTTTTGACCGACAACGGCCCGGTCCGCTTCTTTGCCCGGTGGCTCAGCGTGCTTTTGTGGGGCTACGGGGTCTACTGCGCCGGAGGCAACTCCGCGGAAGAACGGCTGGGGGACATGTTCGTCCCGGAGTTCTTCAAGGCCAACGTCCTCATGCCCTTCTCCAAGCTCAGCGCCTTCTTCACCGCCGCCTTTTCCGGCGGAAAAAGAAACTGGCTCAGGGCTGCCCTGCTGGTGCTGCTGGGCCTGGGGCTGGCCCTCATCCCCCTGTTTATCGTGGTGAACCTGCTCCAGTACGACGAAGCCTTCTCCAAGCTCCTGGACAGCCTCTTCTCGGAAAGCCTGCCCGAGGCCGTCTTTTGGCGGCTCCTGTGCCTGCTGCTGGCGGTGGCCATGGCGACCCTGCTCATGAGCTGCCTTTTCGGCAGCCGGGACCACGCCCTCAGCCGGGTGCTGTCGCGGGAGAGCGTGGCGGCCTTCCGTATCCGCCGCCGGTTTTTGCCCCTGGCGGCCAGCTGCGCCATGCTGATCCCGCTGCTGCTGGTCTACGGCCTGTTCTTCTTCAGCCAGCTGCCCCTGTACACCTCGGCTTTCACCGGGGTGCTGCCGAGGGGCTACACCTACGCCGACTACGCCCGGGAGGGCTTCTTCCAGCTCTGCGCCGTCTGCGCCATCAACGGGGGCATGTACCTTTTCGTCAGCCTCTTCACCAAGCGGGGGAAGGGGGAGGGGGTCCGCCGGGCGTTGCTGACGGTCCTGTGCCTCTGCAGCCTCATCCTGGCGGCTACGGCCCTTTCCAAGATGGTCCTGTACGTCCGCACCTACGGCCTCACCCCCAAGCGGGTCTATGCGAGCTGGGCCATGATCGTCCTGGTGGCCGCCTTCCTGCTGGCGCTTATCGGCGCCTATTGGACGCGGCTGAACGTTACGCGGTCCCTGTGCCTTCTGCTCGTATGCATGTTCGGGTTCCTGTGCCTCTTTGACACCAACGCTCTCATCGCGGACTATAACGTCCGGGCCTATGAGGAAGGGCGTCTCGACACCGTGGACACCGAGGTCCTTTGGGATCTGGGGGACTCCGCCGTCCCCGCCGCCGCCCGCCTTGTCGAGGATGCGAAATATGGGGACGAAGTGAAGCACTTTTTGAGCCGTCACGGCCAGCGGTCCGCCTTCGACGCCCTCTGTCACGGCCTCCCCGGCCTGAGGGCCCGGGCCCTCTCAGCGCCCTATTGGCTCCATCCAGCCACCGTTCGGGTCCGTATCGAGACGGAGAACGGCTTCGAGGCTTTGGGCTGCTTATACGGGGAGAGGGGCTACGAGCACAGCGCGGGCACGTCCGTGAACGCCGACGGCACGCTCTATGTCCGGGGTCAGGAGACCTTCTTCGAGCTGGAGCCTGTGGCGTGGGGCGGCTGGGACCGGATCAACGAGGGGGAGGCCCTGCGCTTCCAGCTGGTCGTTTCCGACGACGTGCACCAGGAGCGCAAAACCAATTGGCTGGACTGCTGCTACGGCGACACCGTCGAGATCGTCCTCACCGGCAACCGGACGAAGGGGTATACCATCGCCCGGGCAGAAAGGTAGAGGCTTGTATGAAAAAGTATAAATTATTGATTCTGTCGATCCTGCTGCTGATCACGTGTTTCCTTCTGGGCTGGTATGGCGATCGACTGGCCAGCACCGCCCTTATTATTCATGCCCCTTTGATCCTCCTCATCCTGCTTGGCTGCTTTGTCGCCCTGCTGGTCGCTTGCATCGTTGCCATCATAAGGCACAGGGCATATATCAACTTCTTCAGCATCGGCGTTCTGTGCCTGCTGGTCATTTTGATCCTTAAGTTCCCATTCAGAGACACGAAGGTGAAATATGAGCTGGACCACTATGAGGCGGATCGACTGAAGATCGTCGATTTGATCAAGGACGGTCAGCTGACGCCCGATCCTCTTGGGAACGTAGACCTGCCATGGGGACTTAGGCGGGTCTCAGCCAGCGGTCAGGCGCTCGTACTGCAAAATGACGAACGGGGCCAGGTCGTTGCCTTTTGGATCTTTCGAGGCATGTTGTCCGGTTCCATGCTCCTGGTGTATTCCAGCGGCGGGGAAGAGCTCATACGAGCAAGCCAGGAAGGTCCCTTTATCACCAGGATCGAACAGGCAAGGGATACCTGGTACTATGTGGAAACGGACTGACAGCGGCAGAAGCGATTCATGATGGATGTCCTCAATCTATACAGTTTTCTATCCCCGCCCGGTCTAGGAGCCGGAAGGAGCCCCGATAGACGGCCAGCAGGCCGTCTTTTTCCATGCGGGAAAGCTCCCGGGAGAGGGCGCTGCGGTTCACGCCCAACAGGGACGCCATGGCCTCCCTCGTCATGGGCAGGGTGAAGGTGAGCCCTCCCTGGTCGTGGGCGGCGTCCAGCAAAAACAGGGCGATCCGGCCCCTGAGCGACCGCTCGGAAAGGTAGCGCACCTTCCGGTTCAGCGCCCAGTATCGGGCCGAAAGCTCGTGGAGCAGGTTCACCCGAAGCCGGTCGCCGAAGTCGCCGGGGGCGGCCATAATGCTGCCGAAGGGGACGAACAGGACCCGGGCGTCCTCCGTGCACTCCACGGTGACGGGGCTCTTGCCGTTATCTGTGGCCATGAGCATGTCCCCGAACATGTTGCCGGGGCCCAGGACGCTCTGCAGGTTTTCCTCCCCCTGCCGGTTCAGCCGGTAGGCCTTCAGCTTCCCGGAGAGCAGCAGCCCTGCGGCGCTCACGCTGTCCCCCTGGGAGAGGAGGATGGCCCCTTTTGAGAAGCTGTCCTGGCGGCAGGGAGCCGTCCGTAAGAAGGCCGCCACGTCCGTATCCTGCAGCCCCGCGAACAGCGGCGCCGCCAGGATGGCGGGGGAGAGGGGGATGGTGTCCATAAGGATCTCCTTTTTGTTGCTATAGCAACAGTATACCCCATCCCGGCCCTTCTTGCAATCCCCGATGGATGTTGGTATAATGGGCTATACTATGGAGAGGTATGCGGAAAGGAGCGAAATGGAGCAGGCCCAGGCAAAACAGCATAGCTGGTTCAGCCTCGACATGGACATCGACTGCCGGCACGTGGACGTGGTGGACGGCATCCGGGGCCTGTCGGTGCTGCTGGTGCTCTGGTTCCATTTTTGGCAGCAGACCTGGTTCATGCCCAGCTACCCCACGCCCTTTCTGAGCTTTTTAGGCGTCACAGACCTGACCCCCAGCCACATCCGCTGGGTGGGGTATATCTTCGTGGACATGATGGTGCTCCTGTCCGCCTTCTGTCTCACGCTGCCCGTCGCTCGGTCCATGCTCCTGGGGGAGGGGGTGGACGACGCCTGCACCTTCTATAAGAAGCGGTTCGCACGCATCTACCCCAGCTACCTGCTGGCGGTCCTCATCTCCTTCGGGTATCAGCTGTATCTGGGCAGCTATCCCACGGCCGCCTATGCGGTGCGGGACCTTGTGTCCCACCTGACCTTCACCCATATGTTCCGGGCGGACACCTACATCTACGCCCCCATCAACGGGGTGCTGTGGACCGTGGCCCTGGAGGTCCAGTTCTATCTTTTCTTCCCCCTGCTGGTGAAGCTGTTCCGCAAAAGCCCCCTGCTCTTTTGGGGGACCCTGACGGGTTTCGGGGCCCTGTTCATCTACCAGTACGCCCTGAGGCAAACCCCTGTCAACATGCAGGTGAACCAGTTCCCCACTTTCCTGCCCGTATTCGCCAACGGCATGCTGGCGGCGTACCTGTTCACCCTATACTGCGTGAAAGCCCCTTATAAACGCCTATGGGGCGTGCTCTTTACGGTCCTGGCGGTGATCGGGGCGGTGCTCATCCGAAACGAGATCGTGTCCGCCCAGATGTATCGGGAGGACAAGCAGATCTGGCAGCTGGAGAACAGGATCGGCCTCTCCCTGTGCTTCACCCTGTTCCTGGTGAGCGCGGCCCTGTCCCTGAAGCCCCTGCGCTGGCTCTTCTCCAATCCGGTGGCCCGGTTCCTGGGAGCCATCTCCTATAACCTGTACCTCTACCACCAGCGGCTGATCGTGTTGCTGCGCATAAGCCTGGGGTTCAAAAGCGGGGCGGACGTGGCATCGGCGGGGCCCAGGATGCAGTTGTTCCTCACGGTGGAGGCCCTGGGGCTGTCGCTCCTCTTGGCGGCGGTGCTCACGTACCTGTGGGAGCGGCCCTGGCAGCGGTGGATCATGAGCTGGGGGCAGAAGCAGGAAACCGCGGCGGAGCCCGTCGAACCGGCGAATGCCGAACCGGAGCCCATCGAACCGGCGAATGTTGAGCCGGAACCGATTTCAGAATCAGAAGAAAGGAAATAGAACCCATGCAGTATCGTTACAAGACCAAGAACGTGTGCTCCAGCGAGATCAGCTTCGACCTGGAGGGGAACAAGCTTCACAACGTCGTCTTCACCGGCGGCTGCAACGGCAATTTGAAGGCCATCGGCAAGCTGGTGGAGGGCATGGACGCGGACCAGGTCATCGCCCTTCTCCAAGGGAACACCTGCGGCCGGAACTTCACCTCCTGCGCCGATCAGCTGACGAAGGCGATCCTGGAAGCGAAGGAGAACATCGCCTGAGGGCCGTTCATAGTTATTTTGCAGGAATTTGACAGTTTTTGGGTTGTGGGGGCCGGACTGTCGTGATACAATACCCCCTGAAATTTTCCCAAAGGATACGAAAACGGTGGATCTAAAACGTTGGAGCGCCGCGCTGCTGGTGCTGCTCACCCTCCTTGCGGGAGGGTGCGGACCGAAGCAGACGGCCCAAGCGATACAACCTACGGAGCTGGTCGTCTCGACCACCCAGGTGCCGGTGACGGGGGCGCCTGTCCAGGTGTCCGCCGCCGAGCAAGTGGTGACGGTGACGGCCGAGACCCCGGCGCCCACACTGACGCCCCAGCCCAGCCCCACGCCCAGCCCCACGCCCCTGCCCACGCCCACGCCCACGGCGTCGCCCATCCCCTTCTCCTACTATGCGCCCACGGTGAACATGAGCTTCGAGGAGCTGGTGGGGGGGCTGGAGGACACCTACTACGAGACGGAGGGCATAGACCCCGTCATGCCCAAGGGGTATCCGGCGCCGGATACCTATAAGCTCATCGTGGACGTGACCTGGCAGGTGGTCATGGCCTTCAAAAAGGACGCCAACGGGGAGTATACCGTGCCCGTCCGGTACATGCTCTGCTCCACGGGCAGCTCCAAAAACGGGCTCACCAGGATCGGCACCTTCCCCCTGAAGGAGTGTCGGCTCCGGTTCGGCACCTTCGCCAGCGGCGATTTTTCGGCCCAGTACTGGACGCTGATCGTGTCCCGCACCTACTTCCACTCCGTGGTGTACCATCGGGGCGCCCGGAACGGACAGAAGGATCTGAACAGCCTGTATGTGGACAAGTATTTGAAGCTGGGCTCCCAGGACAGCCACGGCTGCATCCGTCTGCCGGTGCCCGACGCCCGCTGGATCTTCTATAACTGCGCCTACGGCACGGAGGTGGAGATCCGCAACGGGAGCAAGAACGACACGGAAACGAGGGCCATCCGGGAGCAGCTGAAGCTGGCGGAGCCGCCCAAGGTGGTCTCGGGCCTCACGCCGGGGTCGGCCCCCTACACCGACAACTGGACCATCGAGGACGTGCCGTTGGAGGTGGAGTACATCCACGCCACCCCGCCGCCGGCGCCCAAGACGTCCAAGAAGTGAAGGAGCATAGTACAGATAATAAAATGGGGATAGGCAGCAAAAAGCCGATCCCCATTGAGTTTCTTTTGGGCCCCTTTTCTTTTCAATGAAAAGGGGCGAGGCTTTCAATCCTTCCACTTAAACATACAAAACTTCTATCCCCTTCTCCCGGGCGAAGCCTACGGTCTGGGCGGTGCCGCTGGGCGCGTGGGTGAGGTAGGCGATGCACAGATCCGCGTCCTCCACCAGCTGCCGGTTCCTAAGGGCCATGCATCCGGGGAAGTAGTGGGCGGATAGGTAGACGACCTCCTCCGCGGCCTCCTTCTGCCGGACAAGCTCCCGTAGGTCCCCTTTGAAAAACCGCTCCCCATGCCCCGTATAGGGGAGCACCAGCATGAGCTGCAGCTTCGGCCGCGTTTTCTGCGCCTCCAGCACCAGCTGTCCGCACAACAGGTCGAACCCCTCCGCTCCGCCGGAATAGAACCGGGTCACGCCCCGATCCGCGGCCAGGGCGATGGCCGCCCTGACTCGCCTTTTCAGCCGCATATAGGCGGCCGAACCGGCTCTCGGCAGCTCCCGATGCCCGGTGAAGCAGGCAGCGCGAAGCGGATTGTTTTGCATCAGTTCCTCTTCCATAGCAAGAAAATCATACCATACTTTCACCGTTCTGTCCCGAGAAAACCGGCTTTTTTTTATCTTTTTTGTTAACGTTTTGTGTTTCGACAGACAGGATCGAAACAAGATGGTACAATGACTCTATCCCAACATAAGGAACGGGAATCGATATGAAAAAAATCAAAAAAAGAAGGCGGGTTCTCCGCATCGGCCATCCCATCGGCTTCAGCTTGTTCTGTCTGGTGTGTCTGGCGCTGGTGGCCGGGCTGTATTTGGGCATCTCCTGGGCCATCAAAAACGGGCCCGGCATGGTG
This sequence comes from Clostridia bacterium, assembly GCA_017545535.1. GTDB lineage: Bacteria > Bacillota > Clostridia > Christensenellales > CAG-138 > RUG472. Next base: position 9,116 of record JAFWMS010000018.1, read on the forward strand.
AAGGCCATGCGCTCCGTGGTCCAGGAGGAGGTGCTGGTCACGCCCACCGTGGAGCCCTCCCAGGAGCCGGCGGAGGAGCTTCTGCCCACGCCCACGCCTACCCCCACGCCAGAGGTCAAGGATACCCCGGCTCTCGGCACGCCGGTGGCGGAAACGCCCACCCCTGAGCCCACTGCTTTCGTGACCGCCGATCCCAACGAGGATCTGAAGATGCCCCTTTCCGGCCAGATCATCGGCCTGGACGCCTACCGGGACGAGAACTCCTCCAAGTTCAAGTCCGAAGCGGCCTACAATCTGATGTTCGCCAAGCGCCTGAAGGCGTATCTGGAGAGCCAGGGGGCCACCGTGGTCCTGAGCCGCACCGACGAAACCAAGGGCACATTGTCCAACGAGGAGCGGGGCCGGATATTTAAGGAGGCCAAGTGCGACTACGTGGTCCGGCTCATGTGCAACTATCCCAATTCCTCGAACTCCTCCACCTATGTGCGCTGCTCCAAGGATAACGCGGACTATGGCCTGACCCTGGTGGACGCCTATTCCATGGCCACCGGTATGAAAAAGCAAAACGGGAGCGATCGGAGGAACGGCGTGAACATCGTCAGCGATTCCGTGGCCACGGGCTGCGGTTGTCCCTGCGCGCTGCTGATTCTGGGCAACTGGGACAGCTCCAAGGAGCGCAAGCGCCTTCAGGACGAGGAGTTCATGGAGCAGATGTGCGAGGGCATCTTCAACGGCCTGGTGACCGTGGTGAACGGGGCGCCCCCGGCCGGGCCCACGGAGATCTCGGACGAGACCGTGCCGGAGCCCGCGGAGGAGACCGGGGAGGAGCCCGGCGGAACGGAGCCATAACCGGATAACAAACAAAAAAGCCTCGTTTCGAGGCTTTTTCTCGTTTTGGGATTTATAGCTCCCGTATCCTGGGCAGGAGCCGTTCGAATAGCTCCTCCCGGTTGGACGGGGTGATATAAAACACCTCTGCCCGGGGCGCGGCCCGGACCGCGTTCAAAAAGGGGACGTCCGTGCGGCTCTTCACGGCGGCGATCACGGGGACGTCGCCCGAGAGGGCCGCCAGCACGGCACCGGTAAACGCTTCCGTCTTGGCCTCGAAAAAGCCCAGCTCGTCCATGATAAGGACGCCCCCCGGCCGAGCTTCCCGAATGTACTGCACCCCCAGGCTGTTGAAGGTTTCCAGGTTAGGCCGATGGGTCCGGCCGTCACAGGTGCCGATGCAGTTCCCCTCGGTATAGACCCACTGGGCCGGGGCCTGCCCCGCCGGGTGGATGAAGATGGGGTGAAAGCCGTCCGCTTCCGCCGGCTCCATTCGGGTGACGAACCCATACCGGGGCCGGGGACAGTGCGCAAGCAGCCGTTCGATCAGAGTGCTCTTGCCCACGCCCCGATCCCCTGAGATCAGGATGTGCCGCTTCTCCATCATGGCCTTTACACCGCGGGCGCCAGAGCTTCCGGCTGCAAGCCGATGGCGTTCATGACCAGGGCGTCATACTGTTCCTGGGTCAGCTCGCGGTGGTAGAACAGGCCGTAGTATTCCTTCACCGCCTCAAACAAATCATATTGAGCCGCCTCGGGGTAGAGGAGCTGGCTCATCCACATCATGCCTAAATACCGCTGGACGGAGGGCGGGAAGCCCATCCAGTTGTAGGGGCCGAAGGGCACCTCATAGTAGGCCTTGTTTCGGATGGCGGTGACGGTCTGCCACTCGGGCCGGTTCGCTACGTCGGCGTAGATGCTGCCGGGAGCGAAGAGGATCACCTCCGGGTTCCAGAGCAAAAGCTGCTCCATGTCCACCTCGTTCCCCGTGCCCTTCGACGACGGGCTCTCCACCACGGCCAGGTTGTTGGCGAGCAGGTCGATGATCTCGGCGTGATAGCTCCCCTGGGCGATCACGTTCAGCCCCTCGTCCCCGGTGATGTAGAGGAGGTTCTTTTTCTCCACGCCCTCGGCGATCTCCACTGTCTGGGCATAGACCCTGTCGCAGTAGGCGGCCAGGGCTTCCGCTTCCTCCGGCATGTTGAGGAGCTCGCCCAGCTTCCGGTAGGCGTCGCCCATCTCGGCGGTGGCGGCGGTGACGTGAACGAAGGGGATGCCCGTCTGCTCCTGCAGGGCGTCCAGATCCTCCACGATGGTCTTCTTGGGCTCGCCCACGTCGATGACCGCCTGGGCGCCGCTATTGAGCAAGGTCTCCAGATTCAGCTCCCCCTTGCCGCCGTAGAGCTGGCCCAGGACGGGCAGGTCGTAGTATTTGGCGTCAAAGTACATGGCCGCGGTCTCGTCCCACTTGTTGGCGATGCCCACCAGTTTGTCGGGACACAGGGCGAAGAGGACGATCTGGGACAGGGGCCCGCTGACGGCCACCTTCTCAAGGTCCTTTGGGAGCACCACGGTCCGGCCCACCGAGTCGGTGAAGGACCGGGTCTCGGCGCTCTCGGCCAGGGCTCCGGGGCACAGGGCGGCCGCCAGCAGCAAAGCTAAAAGCAGGGTCACGATACGTTTCATGCTTTTTCCTCCTTATCGGGTGTTGATGTGCCGTATATCCTCAGCCCGCAGGACGATCATGCCTACGGGCCGGATGGCGGGCAGATAATAGGGAAAGGTGGGATCGCCAGTCTCTGTGAGCCGGGGCAGGACCTCCCCTTCGGTCATGGCCCCCTCCGGATCGTAGAGCCGGAAGAAGCGGACCGCGTCTGCAAGGCTCCGGAAGGGCTGGCCCATGTCCGCCTCGAAGACCTCGGTTTCGAAGGGCACCCCCAGGCCCTTCAGCTCCGCCGCCGTCAAGGGATAGGTGAACTTGCGGATGGCCTCCGGATCCCGGGTGAAGCGGTGGGTGTCCCAATTCTTTTTGAACAGGATCAGCTTGTCCCGGCAGTGGATCTGGGCCCAGCGCAGGGTCTCCTTCACTCCGCCGAAGAAGCAAAAGAGGGCGTCGTCATAAACTTCCTCGTCCGGCAGGGTGAAGACGTCCCCCTGCCGGACGGCGAGGCTGGGACACGCCTCGACATGCCGAAGGGGCAGGGGAGAGAGGTCCATGGCGGTGACGGCAAAGCCCCGACGGACCAGGGCCGCGGACAGGTGCCCCAGGCCGCAGCCTCCCTCGAAGACGGTGCCGCCGGGGCGAAGATGCTTTTCCGCTCGCTCTGCCAAAAGGCCGTAGGCCCCCGTGTATGCGGCGCTGTCCGCCCAAAAGGCGGCGCTCTCCTCGGTCCAAACGAACATCAACCCGCCTCCTCCGGCACCACCACCGGGCCCTGGGGGGTATCGACAAGGGCGATCTTTCGTCCGTAGAGCCGGCACAGCAGGTCGGCCGTGACCACCTCCCGGGGGGCGCCCAGGGCCAGGATCCGGCCCTGATGCAGGGCCAGCGCCCGGTCCGCGAACCAGAGGGCGTGCTGGGGGTCGTGGGTGGAGAGGAGGACGGTATACCCGTCCCTGGCCAGATCCCGGGCCGCGCCCAGCACCCGCAGCCTATTCCCGTAGTCCAGGGAGGCGGTGGGCTCGTCCATGAGCAGGATCCTGGCCTGCTGGGCCAGGGCCCGGGCCACGAAGACGAGCTGCTGCTCCCCGCCGGACAGCCGATCGAAGGGCCGCTCCGAAAGGTGGGCGACGTTTACCCGCTCTAAGGCTGCCCGGGCCGCCGCACGCTCCCTTTCCCCGGGGACGGCGAAGGACGACAGCTGATGGCTGGTGCCCATGAGGACCATGTCGAAAACGGAGTAGCGGAAGGACAGGGGATGGACCTGGGGGATGAGGGCCACCCGGTGGGCCCGTGCCCGGGGAGACAGGGCAGAAAGGTCCGTCCCGTCTGCCAAAATGCGGCCCGCACAGGGGCGTTCGAGGCCCATGACGCACTTAAAAAGGGTGGTCTTGCCCACACCGTTGGGGCCCAGGATGGCCAGCAGCTCCCCCACTTCGGCCGCGAAGGAGATCTCATGCAGCACCTCCCGGCCGCCATAGTGGAAGGACAGGTTTTCGATGACCAAACTCATAGCTTCTCCTCCTTCCGGGTGATAAGATAGAGGAAGAAGGGGGCGCCGATGAGGGCGGTGAGGATGCCGATGGGGATCTCCACCGCCAGCAGGTTTCGGGACACGTTGTCCACCAGCAGCAAAAAGGCGGCCCCGCAGAGGAAGGACCCGGGCATGAGATACCGATGGTCGCTGCCCAGGAGCTTTCGGCACAGATGGGGCACCACCAGCCCCACCCAGCCGATCATGCCCGAAAAGGAGACGCTGGCGGCGGTGATGAGGGTGGCCGAAAGGAGCAGGACGAGGCGCACCCGGCTCGTGTTCACTCCCAGGGCCTTCGCTTCATTTTCCCCCAGGCTCAGCAGGTTCAGCTGCCACCGGAGCAAAAACAGGGGGACGAGGCCCAGGCCCATGGGCAAAAAGGCCAGGGGAACGTCCGGCAGCCGGGTTCCGGACAGGGAGCCCATGAGCCAGTAGGTGATCTGAGGGAGCTGATTGGAGGGGTCGGCCACCAGTTTGATGTAAGAGGTGCCGGCATTGAAGAGGGAGGAGAGTATGATACCCGCCAATATGAGGTTGATGAGCCGGGCGCCGGGAGCCCGGTGGGCCACCAGCATCACGAGGCCCACGGTGAGAAGGCCGAAGCCGAAGGCGCTGAGGGTGATCATCCGGGTGGACGCCCCCAGCAAAATGGCCAGGGCAGCTCCGAAGGCGGCGCCGCTGGAGGCCCCCAGGATGTCCGGGGAGGCCATGGGGTTGTGGAAGACCCCCTGAAAGGCGGTCCCCGCCGCGGACAGAGCGCAGCCTACCAGACAGGCCATGACGATCCGGGGGAGGCGGATGTTGATGACCACCGTCTCCATCTCCTTCGTCCAGGATCGGGGCAGGGCCCCCCGGCCCGCGAACAGCTCACAGAACCGGGTGCCGAGTATCTTCACCACCTGCCGAGGCGGCACGCCGTATCGGCCCAGGGAGAAGGACAGGAGGAACAGGATGAGCAGCACAAAACCCAGCCAAAGCAGGGCGCGGCGGGTTTTTTTCTCGCTGGGCATGGTTCCTCTCCTTTCGTTATTTCCGCGTAAAGATAACGCTTGCGAAAAGTATACCGCTTTTCCGCCGGTTTGTCCAGAGCGCAGGCAAAAAAAGAGGGGAGTGGCCTTGTCGGCTTGCCTCGGCTGTGGTATCATTTTTTATAAAAAAAGGGGAGAAACCATGATCATCCACGATTTCGACGACAAAACCTCCTCCATGATCGATATGCGGGCCTTCTATGGGGAAAGGAAGCACTTGGTGAACAAGTGCTTCATCCTCTTTTCCAAGGAGATCCACGACCATCTGCTGAGCTCTTTTTCCTGTGAGGTCATCGGCCATATCGGCGCCTGCAACGGCGTCACCCCTATCTATCGCTTCGACCTGGACGGGGAGCCCGTGGCCTTCTATCTTTCCGCCATCGGGTCCGCCATCGCCTCCGGCAGCTGCTATGAGGCCCATTGGCAAACCGGGGCAACCAAGTTCGTCATGTTCGGCTCCTGCGGGAGTTTGGATGGGGCCAGGACAAAGGGCAAGTACATCGTCCCCACCGCCGCTTACCGGGGGGAGGGGGCCTCCTACTACTACGTCCCCGCCGCCGATTATATCCAGGTAAAAAACGCCCCCAGGGTGGCCGCCATCCTGAAGGAGCTGGGCGCGCCCCATGTGGAGGGTCCCGTTTGGACCACGGATTCCATGCTCCGGGAGACGGTGGGCCTGGTGCAGAAGCGCAGGGCCGAGGGCTGCATCGCCGTGGAGATGGAGGTGGCCGGGGTCCAGGCCCTGTGCGACTTCTACGGCCTGGAGCTTTTCGATTTTCTGGAGTCTGGGGACGTGCTGGCGGAAAGCAGCTACGATGCCGGGGGCCTCAAGAGCGCCAACCATGACCTGGGCAAGCTGTATCTTGGCCTGGAGATCGCCAAAAGGATATAAGGAGGAAGGGGAAATGAAATCCACCTGGGAGCTGCCGGAAGGCTATGGACAAAAGTTTGTCATCGATCTCAAGGACAACAAGAAGCACTTTAGGATCGTCAACGGCCTGGCCCTGGGCCTCATGATCCTGCTGCTGGCGCTCCTGGCGCTGCTGCTGTGGGAGGGCGCGTTGGAGCTGAGCTCCCCACAGCTGCCCCTGCAGCTGCTGGTCATGGCCCTGGGCTACGTGGCCTATATCCCCCTCCATGAGCTGGCTCACGGCGTTTTCATGCGCCGCTGCTCCGGCAGAAGGGCCAACTACGGCTTCACCCTGGTCTACGCCTACGCCGGCAGCGAGTGCTATTTCACCAAGCACGATCACCGCGTCATCAGCCTGGCCCCGGTGACCTTCTGGGGCGTGGTCTTCCTGGCGCTGCTGTTCCTGCTTCCCGCCCCCTGGCGGTGGGTGGCCTATCTCTGGCAGGTGGGCAACCTGTCCGGCGCGGCGGGGGATTTCTACGTGTTCTGGCGTTTAGGCAAGGAACCGGACACCATCCTCTGCCAGGACACGGGGGTGAAGATGGCGATCTTCGACAAACGGTGAGCTGGGGGAATGGCATGAAAAAGAGCTGGCTGCTTTGCATCTGTATCGTGCTGCTGCTCCTGCCGGGGTGCCGGGAAAAGGAGACCGTGGTCCAAAATGAGGATGACGGCCAACTTCGCCTTGACGAGCAGCATACCATCGACTTCTACCTGGGCAACGAGGAAGCAGGGGCCGATCCCATCACGGAGCAGTGTATAGGGATCATCGGCAGCCGGGAGCCGGAAGCGGTTGAGGATCAGGATTGGGCGCTGGGCAGTGTCGTCTATATCTATCATATCAATGGAGCCACGATCCGCATCCTCCAGTATGGCGAGGCTCTGGCGAAGGAGATGGTGCTGCTGGACATCGTGCTGGGGGAAAATCACGTCCTCCAAAGCGGCATTCGCATCGGCAGCACGGAGGCAGAGCTGAAGCAAAGCTATGAGGACAATCCGAACCTCTTTTTTCACGGATACGATATGGACGACGGGCTACGGGCATACGTCCTCTACGGTCCCTGGTACGAAAAGTATTTGATCCTGTTCGAGGTGGACCCTCAGACCGGCCGGATCACCCGCATCGACTATGAGCTGGACATATAGCGGCATCTTTTGTATATTCTTCCCGGCAAATTGACTTGCCTCCGCAGGAATGATAGTATGGTTCGTAGAGAACAACTATCTGTGCGGAGGTGCGTTTGCTATGGATGTGGACCATGCCCTTGCCCCGGTCATTTTGGACGGCGAAAGCCTGACCATCGAAAAGGTGGTGGCGGTGGCGCGATTCAACGCTCCGGTGAAGCTGTCGGAGGGCTGCTATGAGGCCATCGATCGGGCCCGAGCCCTGGTGGAGAAGATATTGGCGGAGGACCGCCGTGTATACGGCATCTCCACCGGCTTCGGGGAATTCTCCAAGGTGAACGTGGGCCATGAGCAAAGCGCCCAGCTCCAGGAAAACCTGATCCTGAGCCATTGCGTGGCTACGGGCACGCCCTTTGGCCGGGAGATCGTTCGGGCCATGATGCTCCTTCGGGCCAACGCCCTGGTCAAGGGCAACTCCGGCATCCGGCGGGAGCTCGTCGAGTGTCTCATCGAAATGCTCAACAAGGACGTCACCCCCGTGGTGCCCCGGCAGGGGTCCTTGGGGGCCTCCGGCGATTTGGCGCCTCTGGCCCATATGGCCCTGGTGCTCATCGGCCGGGGCGAAGCCTGGTATGAGGGGGAGCGGCTCCCCGGCGCCGAAGCCATGGCGCGGGCGGGCATCCCCACCTATCACCTGCTGGCCAAGGAGGGATTGGCCCTCATCAACGGCACCCAGTGTATGACCGCCATCGGCACCCTGGTCTGGTACGACCTCGATCGGGGGGCGAAGCTGGCCGACATCACCGCCTCCATGACCATGGAGGCCCTGACCGCCCTCACCTCCGCCTTCGATCCCCGCATCCACGCCCTGCGGCCCCAGAAGGGCCAAGGCCTGGTGGCCAGGAACATCCGCCTCCTGCTGGAGAACAGCCCCACGGCGGAGGCCTCCAAGGATCTTCGCGTCCAGGACGCCTACGCCATCCGCTGCATCCCCCAGGTCCACGGGGCCGTCCGGGATTCCATCGCCTACGTGCGCAGCGTCCTCGAGATCGAGATGAACTCCGTCACCGACAACCCCATCCTCTTCCCCGAGGACGAGTCCGTCATCTCCGGCGGCAACTTCCATGGGGAGCCGGTGGCCCTGGTCATGGACTTCCTCGGCATCGCGGCGGCGGAGCTCTGCTCCATCAGCGAGCGCCGGCTGGAGCGCATGGTGAACCCCTCCCTTAGCAACGGCCTGCCCGCCTTTTTGACCCCCCACGGGGGATTGAACTCCGGCTACATGATCTGCCAGTATTCGGCGGCCTCCATCGTCTCCGAGAACAAGGTCCACGCCCATCCCGCCTCCGTGGACAGCATCCCCTCCTCCGCCAACCAGGAGGACCACGTGAGCATGGGCACCACCGCGGCCCGCAAGTGCCGGACCATCGTGAAGAACCTTTATTCCGTCCTGGCCTTCGAGCTCATGGCGGCGGTCCAGGGCATCGACCTAAGGGGCATCGAGGGCAAGCTCTCCCCGGTCCATAAGGAGATCTACGACCTGGTTCGGGAAGTGGTCCCCTTCTGCGAGGACGACCACGAGCTGCGGGTGGACGTAAGTGCCATGAACGAGCTCATCCGCTGCGGCAGGATCGAAGGGCTGGTGGAGAAGGCCCTGCCCGACTTCAGATAATTCCAACGAAACCCCAAAGCCCGGTTCGCCGGGCTTTTTGCATATCCTGCCGACTTCCAGCGTATTTTGAGACAAAACGCGGTAAGGAGGCGGAAGTATGGACATCAGCGAGGTAAAGGTGACCGAGCGGCAGCAGAACGCGGGCCCCTGCGTGTTTCGGGTGCAGGAGCGGGCGGAGCACGTGACCGTGCGCTCCGGGAGCATGATGGCGAAGATCAGCCTGTGCCTCGGGGTGCTGCTCATCGCCCTGGTGCTGGAGCTGGGGGGCACGGCCGCCAGGGAACAGCGGCAGGTCTTCGCGGCGGAGGGGGAGCCTCTGCCGGAGCCCACGGCCCAGGAACGGGAGGAGACCTTGGGAGCCCTTTACTATGTGGAGGCGGGCAGCCCGGGGCCGGAGGCCGTCCAGGAGGCGGAGATCCGGCGGGTGAAGTGGACGCCCCCGGTGAAGGCCGACGAGGTGATCCTCCTTCGGGAGGACAGCGTGATCGGCTTTTCCGCCCTGGATACCCAGGTGGTCTGCTGCTGCGGTGGCCAGGTGTTCGCCGTAGGCGAGGATGAGGACTGGGGCAAGTACGTGCGCATCCGGTCCGCCGGAGACGTGGACGCGGTCTATTACGGCCTTGAGAGGATCGAGGTCAGGGCGGGGCAGACCGTGGACGCCGGGGCCCTCCTGGGCACGGTGCCCCTGGGCCGGCGGGTGTATCTGGCCGTGTCGGAGAAGGGAGCGCCCCAGGACCCCCGGACCTATGTGTCCCTGACGGTCCAAAAGCAGGCATGAAACGGCTCTTTCGGCTGGGGGAAAGCGAGGTTTGGACCCATTGGACGGTGCTTCCGGTCGTCCTTTTTTTGACGGTGACGGAGGGGCCGAAGAGGGTGGCCCTGGGGCTGCTGGCCCTGCTCCTCCACGAGCTGGGCCACGGGCTCACCGCTAAGGGCCTCGGATACCGGGTCCGGTCCCTGGAGCTGTGGCCCTTCGGGGCGGCCCTCAGCACGGATCTGGAGGCAGGGGGGATGCGGGCCTTAGCTGTATCCCTGGCGGGGCCTCTGTGCGGTCTGGTGGCCGCCGGGATGAGCCTGCTGTTTTTGCGGCTGCTCCCCGAAACGGGGCCGGTCATGGAGCCCTTCTTTCTCATGAACCTTACCCTGGCCGCGGTGAACCTGCTGCCGGCGGAGCCCCTGGACGGGGGGCGGGCCCTGGCGGCCCTGCTATCCCACGCCCTGGGCGTCCGGCGGGCCCGGCGGCTCACGGCCTGGACGGGCCTCCTGCTGGGCGGGGGGCTCCTGGCCCTGGGGGTCTACGGGGCTCTGCTGGGGGTGGGCAGCGAAACGGCGCTGCTCTTCGCCGCCTTTTTGCTCTTCTCCGGCGGGCGGACGTTGCTGGGGGCGGATCGGCCCCTGGAGGGGCTCGTCGACCGGCAGGCGTCCCTGAGGATGGGCCGCCCCGTGGAGGTCCGGGAGACGGCCCTCTACGCCGATCGGACCGCGGGAGAGGCCTTGCGGGTCCTGCGCCGGGGCAGCTACACCCTGATCCGGGTGGTGGGTCCGGAGGACCGGCTCCTGGGCACCCTGGACGAGGGGAGCCTGCTGGAGGGGCTGACCAGGCGAGGGGAAGGGATCACTTTGGGGGAGCTGGTTTTCCTGTTTGACCGGTGAAAGGTTTTGTGGTATAGTACATTAGTTGTAAACTGCGTTTTTATACGCACGGGTCTAAAAACGCGTAAGTTTGGGCAAAAATACAGACAGGAAAAGGAACGTGAACGACCAGATTTTGGATCGGCTCCTATCCCGGGTGGAGAAGCCCGCCCGGTATATCGGCGGCGAATACAATATGCAGGTGAAGGCAGAGGCGGACCTTCGCTTCGCCCTCTGCTTCCCTGACGTGTACGAGATCGGCATGTCCCATCTGGGCTCCCGCATCCTCTATCACGTGCTCAACGGCATGGAGGGCGTCCGCTGCGAGCGGTGCTTCGCCCCCTGGACGGACATGGAGCAGGCACTGAAGGAGGCGGGGGAGGAGCTCTTTACCCTGGAGACCCGCGCTCCCTTGAAGAGCTTCGACATCGTGGGCTTTTCCTTGCTGTATGAGATGTGCTACAGCAACATTTTGACCATGCTGGAGCTCGGTCACATCCCCTTTTTGAGCCGGGATCGGGGGGAGGATATGCCCCTGATCATCGCGGGCGGCCCCTGCGCCGTGAACCCGGAGCCCATCGCCCCCTTCTTCGACGCCGTGGTCATCGGCGACGGGGAGGAGGCGGAGCCGGAGCTGGTGAACGCCTATCGGGCCTCTCGGGCGGCGGGGGAGACCAAGCGGCAGCTTTTGGAGCGGTTGGCCGCTATCCCCGGGGTCTACGTGCCCTCCTTCTACGAGGCGGAGTACGACGAGCACGGCTTCAAGGCCCTGCGCCGGCTCACGGACAAGGCGCCGGAGAAGGTGACGCGCCGGGTCCTGGATGACCTGGACAAGGCCCCCTTCGTGGGCCGTCAGCTGGTGCCCCACATGCAGATCGTTCACGATCGGGTGGCTCTGGAGGTCATGCGGGGCTGCACCCGGGGCTGCCGGTTCTGCCAGGCGGGGTACATCTACCGGCCCGTCCGGGAGCGGAGCGAAAAGACCCTCCTCGCCCAGGCGGAGGAGCTGGTGCGATGCACGGGCTACGACGAGATCTCCCTCCTCAGCCTGTCCACCGGCGACTATTCCCACCTTCACGAGCTCCTGCCGGAGGTCATGGACCGGATGGAGAAGAAGCGGGTGTCCGTGGCCCTGCCCAGTTTGCGCATCGACTCCCTCCTCAAGGACGAGCTCGATAAGATGCAGTCCGTCCGCAAGGCGGGCCTCACCTTCGCCCCTGAGGCGGGGACCCAGCGCATGCGGGACGTGATCAACAAGAACGTGACCGAGGAGGACCTCTTACGGGCCTGCTCCGACGCCTTCGAATCCGGCTGGACCGGGGTGAAGCTGTATTTCATGATCGGCCTGCCCACGGAGACGGACGAGGACGTGCTGGGCATCGCGGAGCTGGCGAAGAAGGTATCCCGCCTCTTCTACTCCATGCCCAAGGAGAAGCGGGGCAAGGGATTGCGCCTCACGGTCAGCGTGTCCACCTTCGTGCCCAAGCCCCACACCGCCTTTGAATGGTGCGCCCAGGACGAGCCGGAGGAGATCCGAAGGAAGCAGCGTCTGCTGGTAGGGGCCATGAAGGGCGTCCGGGGCGGGGAGCTCCACTACCACCCCAGCTTTTTGTCCGTGCTGGAGGCTGCCTTCTCCCGGGGGGACCGGCGCCTTGCCGAGGTGCTTTTACGGGCCCACGGGAAGGGCTGCCGCTTCGACTCCTGGAGCGAGCATTTCAAGCCGGTTGCCTGGCAGGAGGCCTTTTCCGAGTGCGGCCTTACGGTGGCGGAGTACGCCCACCGGCAGCGGGCGCTCACGGAGCCGCTCCCCTGGGGCCACGTGGACGTGGTGGTCACGGAGGCGTATTTGAAGAAGGAGTATGAAAAGGCCATGGCGGCCCAGACCACGAAGGACTGCCGCCAGGGCTGCAACGGATGCTTTGGGAGGGCCTATGCGGATCATCGCTGCTTTGCATGAGCGGGGGAGGGCGGCGTATCTCAGCCACCTCGATATGCAGCGGACGCTGCAGCGGGCGCTTCGGCGGGCGGACATGCCCCTCGTCTACTCCCAGGGCTTCAACCCCCACCCCCTGGTGGCTTTTGCCGGGGCCCTGTCCACGGGCTATGAAAGCGAGCGGGAGTGGTTCGACGTGCGCCTGGAGGGGGAGATCATCCCCGCCGACTTCGAGGCCCGTTTGAACGAGGTGCTGCCCGAGGGCATGGCCGTGTCCCATGCCATGGAGGCGCCGGAAGATTTGGGGACCCTGACCGGGCATCTGGCCGCCGCCCGGTACACCCTGTGGGTCCGGCCCGAGAGGGCTTTCTCGGCGGCGGAGGTGGGCAGCGCCCTGGACAAACTGCTGCAAAGCGAAGAACTCATGGTACAGAAGCGGACGAAGAGCGGGGCCATGGTGCCCCAGAACATCCGTCCGCAGCTCTACGAAGCGAGGCTGACGGCCTGTGACGGCGCCTCCTTCGCGTTGGATGTTTTGGGGGAACTGACCGCCGGTGGCGGGTTGCGCACGGAAGCGTTCGTCAACGTGCTGCTCGATTTTCTGGGGTCAACCGGTTCCTTCAGATGCCGACGGGAGGAGATGTATTTCGACGGCCTGCCGGGTCTGCCCAGCCTTGGGAAAGGAAAATATGAATAAGGAAATTTTAGTAGACGCCAACAAATTCGCCATCCGCGTGGCGGTGGTGGAGGACGGCACCCCTGTGGAGCTCTACGTGGAGCAAAACGGGACGGAACGATTGGTGGGGAACATCTACCTCGGCAAGGTCCAAAACGTGCTGCCGGGCATGCAGGCGGCCTTCGTGGACATCGGCCTCGAAAAGAACGCCTTCCTCTACGCCGGGGACGTGTTCTTCCCCGGGGATCAGTACGACGAGCTGGAGCAGCTCCCGGAGACCCGCAAGATCGGGGATCTGTTGAAGCCGGGCCAAAACGTTTTGGTCCAGGTGGCCAAGGACCCCGTGGGCACCAAGGGCGCCCGGGTCACCACCCACATCACCCTGGCGGGCCGGTCGCTGGTGCTCATGCCCACGGTGGACTACGTGGGCGTCAGCCGCCGCATCGAAAAGGAGGAGGAGCGGGGGCGCCTGCGCAAGATCCTCAACGAGATCAAGCCCAAGAACAAGGGCGTCATCGTCCGCACCGCCTCCGCCGGGAAGACGAAGGAGGCCTTCCAGGAGGATCTGGACAGCCTCCTGACCCTCTACGAGGACATCGAGAAGAAATCCAAAAAGACCAAGGCCCCCGCCCTCATGCACGCGGAGCAGAGCCTCCTCTTCCGCACGGTCCGGGACCTTCTCATGAAGGACGTGGATCGGGTCTTCGTCAACGACCAGGCGGCCTGCGACAAGCTCAAAGAGATCGCCGACGTCATGGCCCCCAAGCTGAAGCCCCGCATCCTCTATAAGGACTCCGAGGCCCTCTTCGACCGGTACGACACCGAGGCGAAGATCGAAAACGCCCTCTCCCGCCAGGTTTGGCTCAAGTCCGGCGGGTATCTGGTCATCGACCGGGCCGAGGCCATGACCATCATCGACGTGAACACGGGCAAGTACGTGGGCAAGGACAACCTGGAGAAGACCATCACCAACACCAACTGCGAGGCCGCCCGGGAGATCGCCGTCCAGCTCCGCCTCAGGGACATCGGCGGCATCGTCATCATCGACTTCATCGACATGGACAAGGAGGCCGACCGGCAGAAGGTGCTCCAGACCCTGAAGGACGCCATGCGGGACGATCACACCCGGTCCCACGTGTTCGGCTTCACCCATCTCGGGCTCGTGGAGCTGACCCGGAAGAAGACCGGCCGCAGCATCGGCGACACGCTGAAGGTCACCTGCCCCTACTGCCAGGGGGAGGCCAAGGTCCTTTCGCCCTACACCGTCTTCAATCGGCTCCGCAAGCAGACGCTCCAGGTCCTTAAGGGCTGCAAGCTCAAGCGCATCTACATCGAGGTCAGCCCCGACGTGGCCGCCGCCATGGAGGAGCTCATGAAGAAGGACGGGGAGCTCTTCCCCGAATCCCGGGACGCGGACTTCTACGTGAAGGCCAACCCGGCCCTGCACATGGAGAAATTCACCGTAAAGCCCCTGCCGGACAAGCGGGTGGCCGAGGCGAAGAAGTCCTGTCGGATCATGCACTGACGGCGCCCCCCGGCGGCCTTCGACGGCATGGGGCCGGGTGCATCGCATATACCCACAGCGGGCTGACCCGCGGAAAGGATTCCCTATGAAACACAACAAACTGCTGGCTTTGACGCTGGCCGTCCTTTTGCTCCTGGGCTGCCTTATGGGCTGCATGCGGGTAAAGGTGTCCGGGAAGGCCCGGGAAAACGAGTCCGCCGAGGCGGTACAAGACGAGCCCGCCGGGACCACGGAGGAGGTCTTCTCCGCCTGGAACGAGGGCGCTCCGGCCCTCGATACCCTCATCGACTACGTGGAAGCGGTGACGGACGAAGATTCGCCCGACTTCATCCCCGAGAGCCGCCGCATCGCCGTGTTCGACATGGACGGCACCGTCTACGCGGAGCTGTTTCCCACCTACTTGGAGTATTACCTCATGGCCTGGCGCATCCTGGCCGACCCCACCTTCGAGCCTGACGAGGAGATGCTTGCGGCGGCCCACGACATCCGGGCAGGGGGCCCCACCCATACCTACGCCGCCGATATGGCCGTCCGCCATGCGACGCAGGCCGCCCGTGCCTACGCGGGCATGACGCTGAACGAGTTTTCCGCCTTCGTCACCTCCGCCCTGGTCCGCGACGCCGACGGCTTTACGGGCATGACCTACGGCGAGGCCTTCTATCAGCCCATGGTGGAGGTCATCGACTACCTGACGGAGAACGGCTTTCAGGTCTATATCGTGAGCGGCAGCGACCGCTTCATCTGCCGGACCCTGTTCGAGGGCATGGTGGACGTGCCGGACGAGCATTTCATCGGCATGGACGTGGCCTTGGAGGCCAGCGGCCAGGGGGACACGGACGGCCTGGACTACGTGTTCCAGCCCTCGGACAAGCTGATACGCACCGACCGGCTCCTGGTGAAGAATCTGAAGATGAACAAGGTCACCGCCATCATGCGGGAGATCGGCAAGCAGCCGGTCCTGGCCTTCGGCAACACCAGCGGCGACACCAGCATGAACCTGTTCACCATCACCGACAACCCCTACCGCAGCGCCGCTTTCATGCTGATCGCGGACGACGACGTGCGGGACTACGGCCACCCGGAGAAGGCGGAGGAGCTGCGGGCCCGGTGGGAGGGCTACGGCTTCAACGTGATCTCCATGCGGAACGATTTTCGGACCATCTACGGCGAGAACGTCACGAAGACAGGCGTCTTCCGCTGGACGGAGGAGCTCAGCGGCCGGTAAAAACCCGATAATCTTTCGGTTTTCTCGGAAATATTTGTTGACACAACCACTGCTGAGCTGTATAATACTTCGGCAAGCCGCATTGAGCCGGTTTTCTAAGCGTGCGCCGTCGAAGGCCGCATCACCGTTTCAAGCGAGTCTGGGAAGAAGGAGGAAGCACAAACATGTACGCAATCGTTCAGACCGGTGGTAAGCAGTATAAGGCCCAGGTTGGCGACGTCATCTCCGTGGAGAAGCTGGACGCGGTCGTGGGCGCCGAGGTCGCTTTCGACGTATTGCTGGTCGCAGACGGTGAGACCATCACCGTGGGCACCCCCGTGGTCGAGGGCGTCAAGGCCATCGGCAAGGTCGTGGAGCACGGCAAGGGCAAGAAGGTCATCGTCTTCAAGTATAAGCCCAAGAAGAACATCCGCAAGAAGAACGGCCACCGTCAGCCTTACACCAAGGTTGAGATCACGGCCATCGCCTAAGACTATGGTCAGGGTGATCGTGTTCCGGGAGGAAGGGACCCCCGTGGGGTTCGAGCTCACCGGACACGCAAACCAGGGCGCCTACGGGGAGGACATCGTGTGCGCGGGCATCTCCGCCATCACCGAAGCGGCCCTGTTAGGCATCACGGATGTGTTGAAATTGGACGCGGCCATAGCCCAGGAAGAAGGGCATGTGCGCTGCGAACTATCCCGGGAAACGGCCGGGGAGGATCTTATGAAGGCCGCCATCGTGTTCAACACCATGATCGCGGGCCTCGAATCTCTCCGACAGGCCTATCCCAAGTCCCTCAAGTTTTCATACAGGGAGGTATGAGCTATGTTTACGATGAATCTGCAACTGTTCGCGCATAAGAAGGGCGTGGGCTCTTCCCGTAACGGCAGAGACAGCGAAAGCAAGCGTCTTGGACCCAAGAAGGCAGACGGCCAGGCCGTGCTGGCGGGGAACATCCTCGTGCGCCAGCGGGGCACCCACTTCCATCCCGGCAACAACGTCGGGATCGGCAAGGACGATACCCTGTTTGCCAAGATCGACGGCGTGGTCCGCTTCGAGACCCGTCATCTGGGGAAGAAGACCGTTAGCGTCTACGCTGCGGAAGAGTAAAAAGAATAACAGCATAAAAGCAGGAGGCAGCCGCTTCCTGCTTTTTTGTCGCACTTATTTTTTCAAAAACCGTATCCTTTTGGCCGTGTATTCCTCAATATGCTTCCAGAGGGAGGAGAGCTGCTTCTTGTGGGCGCAGAGCTTTTCCGTGCAGTTTCGGCAGCGGAGGTACTCGTTGGTCCGTTCGCCGAAGCGCTCCGGATGGCGGAAGAAGGTGAGCTCCCAGCGGATCAGCAGGGCGATGGACAGGACCAGCAGACTCCAGGTGTAGGTTTTCTGCACGAAGAACAAGGGCGTGAACATCATGGCGTAGTCCCAGTTGTAGATGCGGCAGGTGGAACAGCACTTGTTCTTCAAAAACCAGGTCTGAAAGGGGCAGAAGAACAGGATACAGATCATGTCGCAGACGGAGTAGGCGCTGCACAGAAGGATCATGATGCCGTCGTCCAGGATCCGGGTCATGTGAAGCGCGCCGAAGACTGCGTTGAACACGATCCACACCAGGGCCACCAAAATGGCGGCGTTGTTGTCCTCTATGACGATGTCGGTGCTGCCGGACTTTATATAGTTTTGGGCGAACTGCTTCTGGCAGCCGGGGCTTTCGAAGCGGGAGGGGAAGAAGCGCAGCACCATCTCCACCACGAATATGATCCAGGCGATGGTAAGCAGCAGGGGCCGCTGCTCCATCAGGTCCGTGAGGGAGACCTGCTGGTTCAGTCGAAAGCGGACGTATTGGAGGGTCAGCAGCAGAAAAAGGACCGATCGATAGACCAGCCGCACGTAGTGCAGGGTGCTGACCACGGTGAGACGTCGCCGGGGTTTTCGGTTCGTTTCGGCAGCCATGGGCGATTCGTTCCTTTCAGATGCGGGGGCGGAGAAGGCCTGTCCGATTATGGTTATTAATATACCACATTCGATGGAAAAATGAAGCCCTTTTGGAACGAGTGGGTCAAAAAGATGTGTTCTTTTCGTAAAAAACGGCCCGGCCGAATTGCCAAGGCGGGGGCGCTTTGATATACTGACAAAAAATGCGTGAGGTGAAGTATGGAAGAGACCATCCAAAAATTCAAGGCGCATCTGGCCAAAATGGACGCCTACAACCACGCCTTCGGCGTTCTCAATTACGATTCCGAAACCGTCATGCCCAAGGGCGGCTCGGAGCATTTGGGCATGACCTACGCCGTGCTCTCCGAGGAGATGTACAGGATGACCACCAGCCCGGAGCTGAAGGCCATGGTGAAGGAGATCCTGGCCCATAAGGACCAGGTGGACTACATCACCCGCCGGGAGGCCGAGGAGCTCCACGAGGACATGGAGCGGACCGAGAAGATCCCCATGGCGGAGTACGTGGAATATCAGGTGGCTCAGAACGCCGCCTCCAACGCCTGGCACACTGCCAAGGTGACCAACGACTTCGCCCTCTTCGCGCCCCACTTGGAAAAGCTGGTGGGCTACGCCCGGAAGTTCGCCGGGTACTGGGACAGCACCAAGCCCGCTTACGACGTGCTCCTGGACACCTACGAGAAGGGCCTCAACATGGAGACCCTGAACGGGTTCTTCGGCCTCCTGCGCAAGGAGCTCTTGCCCGTGGTGCAGGCCGTGGTGCAAAAGGGGCCCGTGGTGGACGACAGCTTCCTCAACAAGCGGTTCCCCCTGGACAAGCAGCGCAAGCTCTCCGACCGGCTCATGGAGGTGCTGACCATCGATCGGGACCACTGCAACATCGGCGAGGTGGAGCATCCCTTCACCACCAACTTCTCCAAGGACGACGTGCGTATCACCACCCACTACCACGAGAAGGCCTTCGCCTCCAGCATGTACTCCGTCATCCACGAGGGGGGCCACGCCCTCTATGAGCTGAACATCGGCGACGACATCAAGTACTCGCCCCTGGGCGGCGGGGCCAGCATGTCGATCCACGAGTCCCAGAGCCGGTTCTATGAGAACATCATCGGCCGGAGCGAGGCGTTCCTCACCTATATCCTGCCCGACATCCAAAAGCTGGGGCCCAAGGCCCTCAAGAACGTCACGCCCCATGAGTTCTATCTGGCGGTGAATAAGAGCGAGCCCAGCCTGATCCGCACGGAGGCGGACGAGCTCACCTACAGCTTCCATATCATGATCCGGTACGAGCTGGAAAAGCAGCTCATCGCCGGGACCCTGGCCGTGAAGGACCTGCCCGAAGCCTGGAACCGGATGTATAAGGAATATCTTGGGGTGGACGTACCCAACGACACCAAGGGCGTGCTGCAGGATTCCCACTGGTCCGGCGGCAGCTTCGGGTATTTCCCCTCCTACGCCTTAGGCAGCGCCTACGGCGCCCAGATGCTGAAGGTCATGGAGCGGGACGTTCCCGTGTGGGAGCTGGTTTCGAAGGGGGATCTGAAGCCCATCGTCGCCTGGCTCACGGAGCGGATCTATCGGTACGGCTGCCTGCTGAAGCCCAACGAGCTCATCCTCAAGGCCTGCGAGGCGCCCTTTGATCCCCGCTATTACGTGGACTACCTGAAGGACAAGTATACCCGGGTGTACGGCCTGTGAAAAAGCTGGCGCTCCTCGTCCTGTGCAGCGCGCTGCTCTTGGGATGCGGAGGAAAGGAGAAGATGGAAGCCATGACAAGCCTGCTCGAGACGGCGATGGCCACGGAGGAGGTCCGGGAGAAGGTCGTGCCGGTGGACACGCCGGCGCCTACAGCGACGCCCACGGCCACGCCGACGCCCACACCGACCCCGGTGCCCACGCCCACGCCCCTGTTCGTGCCCCGGGACGAGAACGGGAATTTGACCATCAACGAGGATCTGTACGCGTCCTTCACGGAGACGGAATTCCCGCTGTCTGAACCGCCTGTGGTGCTCATCTATCACACCCACGCGGAGGAGGCCTTCCGGCAGACCCCGGACTATACCTATGAGGAGACGGGGGAGAACACCTTCAAGACCCTGGACAAGACCAAGTCCGTGGCGGCCCTGGGGGAGCTGCTGAAAACGGCCCTGGAGGCGCGGGGGTTCACCGTGATCCACGACGACACGGACGTGGAGCCGCCGGAGATACGAAGCGCCTACTCCCGGTCGCTGGAGGTCATGGAGAAGTACCCGGAGGCCACGGTGTTCATCGACCTGCATCGGAACACGGCCAACGTGAAGCAGAAGAGGGACGACGTGGTCCTGGTGGACGGACAGCGATGCGCCCGGCTGTTCTTCGTGGTGGGCACCGCCGTGGGCACCTATGAGGGGGAGTACGACACCCACCACGACTGGCAGCGAAACTACGCCCTGGCCAAGGCGGTGACGGAGCGGCTTAGGGAGATCGACCCCCGTTTCGCCATCGACATCCGGCTGAAGGTGGGCCGGTACAACCAGCACGTGAGCCCCTACTGCATGCTCATCGAGCTGGGACACAACGCCAATACCTTTGCGGACGCGGCCAACAGCATCCCGTACCTGGCGGACGCCCTGGCGGCCACGCTGGTGATTGATAAGGAATGAATTAAAGCAATGTCGCTTTTCTTGTAAGAAAAGCGACAGCAAAAGAACTTATTTGGGGATAGGTTTTTCAGCGCCTATCCCCATTATTATTCTTGTGCTTTTCTTTTTGCGCCGCTTTTTCTTCTGCTATGTGCAAACCATAGTCGAAAACGGCGCAACAGCTTGTTTTCTCCTTGGTTTGCCCGTGCTGCGCCTCGCTGCATCTGCCACAGGCAGCGCTCGGCTTCGCGCTCCCCGAAAAGAAAAAGCGGCAAAAGAGAAACTTACTCGTGCTCGCCCATCAATCGCTTGTTCATGGCGATGATCCGGTCCGGCTCCACCTTCAGCTCCTTGCGGTCGTAGGTGAGGAGCCCGTTGATCTCCTCCTCCACGTCGGAGACCTGGGTATACACCGCCGCGGCGAGCCCCTGGGCCTTGGCGGGCCGGATCTCCCGGTCGTACAGCTTCACGATCCCCGCCGTCAGCTCCTTCTCCCCGGGGAACATCCTGTACCCAAAATCCTTCTTCGACCACCGGTGCCCCTCGATGCCGCAGGCGTACCCGCCGAACTCAGAGAGCACCGCCGCCCGGCCGCCCCGGTCCTTCTTATACCGGAACCGGCGGAAGTACACGTGCCGGCTGTACACGTCCCCGCCCCCCTGGTCGTGCCAGCCGGAGGCGTGGTCGATGGTCCTGGTTCCGTCCAGGGCCCGGATCCGCTCCACCGCCTCCAGGGCGTCGAACTGCCCCCAGCCTTCGTTGAAGGGCACCCACATGACGATGGACGGGCAGTTATACAGGAGCTTCACCGTCTCCTCCAGCTCCCAGCGATACCGCTCCCGGCTCTCCTCGCTCTGCCGCCCGAAGGCCTTATACCCGTTGTCCACCCGGTGGGGGAACACCCCCGCCACGGGCACCGTCACCACCGACGTCCGATAGGGTCCGCCGCCGGAGACCATGTCCTGCCAGACCAGCATCCCCATGGTGTCGCACAGGTAATACCACCTGAGGGGCTCGATCTTGATGTGCTTGCGCAGCATGTTGAACCCCAGCGCCTTCATGGTCTGGATGTCGCAGACCATGGCCGCCTCCGCCGGCGCGGTATAGAGCCCGTCGGGCCAGTATCCCTGGTCCAACAACCCGTTGTGGAACAGGGGCTTGTTGTTCAGGAACAGCCGGGGCACCCCGTCCGCGTCCTTCTCCACCGAGCACTTGCGCATGCCGAAATAGCTCTCCACCCGGTCCTCCCCGAAGGAGACGGAGAAATGGTACAGGTGCGGGTCCTCCGGCGACCAGGGCCGCATGTTCTCCACGGGCACATGGACCGGCGTCCCCGACGCGGCGGCGTAGATCATCCCTTCGAGATACAGCAAACACTTGCCGGGCACGTTGGTCTCGACCTCGATGAGCGCCTCCTCCTGGTCGAAGAGAGGCGTGACCTTCAGCCCCGTGATATGGTTCTCCGGCACACTCTCCAGCCACACCGTCTGCCAGATCCCGCTCTGGGCCGTGTACCAGATGCCGCCGGGCTTGTCGCTTTGCTTCCCCCGGGCGTCGGACAGCACCTCGGTCCCCTCGTCCGTCACGGTGACCTCCAGCAGGTTCTTCTCCCGCAGCATGTCCGTGATGTCGAAGGTGAAGGGCCAGTACCCGCCCCGGTGCGTGCCGCAGGTCCGCCCGTTCACGGACACGGTGGCGACGAGATCCACCGCCCCGAAGTGGAGCAGCACCCGCCCCCGATGGAACCCCTCCGGCAGGACGAAGCTGCGCCGGTAGCAGAGCACGTCCCCCTTCTGCTTCTTGCGCTGGATGCCGGAAAGCTCGCTCTCCGGGGAGAAGGGGACCAGTATGGTCTCCGGCAGCTTCTCCGGCTGCGCTTCCGCCGGCCCCATGTAAAAGTGCCAGGGCCCGTTCAAATTCAAAAAGCTGTTCCGCTTCAGCTGTGGCCGGGGATACTCCGGCAGCACGCTGCCCTCCTTCAGATGCTCGCCCCAAATGGTCCTCATGCCCGTTTCCTCCTATACAGCCGCATCACCGGCAGGATGAGCAGCAGCACGCACACCGCCGCCGCCAGGAAGATGCCGGGGGTGGGCACGCTCTTCATGACGCCCAAATCCTCATACACCGCACCACCGCTTTGGATCACCGCCGAGCCGATGAAGGGCCCCACGATCATGGGCAGGCACACGGCGAACACCATCCGTACCCCCTGAAAATGCCCCGCCTTGTCCTTGGGCGTGTAGTCCCGAACGAGGGCGGAGAGGGCGGCGGTCACCAGCATATACCCGGACATCATCACGGCCCCGGCGATCATGACCCCCGCCATGGACCGGACGAAATAGAGGCCCACGAGCCCCCCGATCATGACCCCCGCCGCGGGCAGGACGAAGTTCAGCTTCCCGTATCTATCCAAGGACCGGCCCGCCAGCACGCTCACCAGCGACGCGAACAAGAGCACCACTCCCAGCACAAGGGCGTAGTCGTCCATCTTCAAATAGTGCTGGAAATAGACGATCAGATAGGGGAAAAACACCTGCACCCCGATGGAGAAGAGGGTGAAGGCAAGCAGCGAAAGATACAGCTCCGGCAGGGAGCGGATCACCTTGGGCGTGAACCCGTATAGCAGGTTTTGCACATAGCTGTCTTGCCGGGGTTTCAGTGCGTCGCTGTCCTTCACCAGGAACAGGGACACCAGCCCCGTCAGGATCATGAGCCCCCCGAAGAACAGGAAAAACCTGTCCCAATCCCCCCGCTGGGTCCAGCTGTCGAACACGCCGAAGATCACCAGCATGGACACGAGGGGCAGGATGGCCAGCACGCTCTCCGCCCGGCCCCGGTTCTCGTTCGTGGTCACGTCCGTCACATAGGCGTTGAAGGCGGCGTCGTTGGCCGTGGACCCGAAGAAGGTCATGACGCAGTCCAGCACCACCACCAGGACGGGCCCGGTCAGCACCCCCTGGGCGTAGAGGCGGTGGAACCGATCCACCTGCCGGGCGGTCCCCAGCCAGGCGAAGGCCATGACGGACAGGCCCCAGAGCACGTACCCCAGGCAGATGAAGGCCTTGCGCTTGCCCACCCGGTCGGACAGGGCCCCCATGAGGAGGGTGGTCACCGTGGCCGCCACGGCGCTCAGCGCCACCATCCAGGCGATGGCCCGCGGGTCCGGGGCGATGGCGTTGTAGAGGAACACGTTGAAGTACATGTTCTCGATGGTCCAGGCGAATTGCCCCACCAGGCCCACCAGGATGAGGGCGGCCCAGGTACGCTTTTTCATGATGCTTGCCTCCTTTTTCGATGCCAAACCAAGGCCCGTCGCAGGGCCAGTCCCAGCAGGACGCACAGGCTCACCCACTGGGAGAAGGACAGGGGGCCGAAGCCGCCCCGCAGGGCGTCGCCCCGAAAGAACTCGATCAGGAACCGGAAGGAGGCGTAGGCCCAAAGGTATACCCGCACCAGCTTCCCCCGGCTCCGTTTCCGATAATAAAACAGCAGCAGCAGCGCCATGAACAGCAAAAAGTTGAACCCGGATTCCAAAAGCTGCACCGGCAGCCGATGCTCAAAGAAGCGGGCAAAAAAGGGCCCCTCCAGTTCGATCCCGTAGCAGCAGCGGCCAAAGTAGCAGCCGATCCGGGCGAACCCGTGGAAGAGGGGCACGATCAGGGCGGCGAGACCCCAGCTCGAGGCCCGTTTATAGAGCACGAACCGGCGGATGGAGAGATTCACCGACAGCAAAAAGAAAAGCATCCCCCCGTAGAACACGATGCCGCTGTCCTCCACCAGCTCGTGGACACTCACGGGCAGTCCCAGTCCCAGGCGATAGCTCAGCAGGGACAGGACTCCAAAGAGCTTGGCCCCCAGATACAGGGGCAGCAGGCTCAAGGAGTAGATGGGGAAGAGCACGGGCCAGTCCAGCTTCTCATGGACGCCCAAAGCCACGGCGCAGCCCGCCGCCGCCAGGAGGCCCACCGTGGCCATGCCGCCGTATGAAAGGATGTAGGAGAAAAGGGCGCTCATTTGCCATAAGTATACTACGCCGGCCGGGACTATGGCAAGATGGACGAGGCCGGAGAGATCGTCGGCGAAAAAATATTTTTTATGCCTCCTGAATGTCTTGTGTTTTTATACGGCATTTGCTATACTGATAAGGAGCGAAATTTCTGGAGGAATGAGCTATGAATCTTCAATACTATTACAACTTCGTCACCATCGTGGAAGAGGGGAGCCTGACCGCGGCCTCCCGCAAGCTCCATATCGCCCAGCCGGCCCTCAGCAACCAGATCAAGGCCATGGAGGAGAAATACGGCACCCGGCTCTTTTTCCGGGGCGCCCGGCGGTTGGAGCTCACCGATGCCGGTATGATCCTCTACCAAAAGGCCAAGCGGATGTGCGAGATCGAGCAGTCCGCCCAAAACGAGATCGCCAGCGGCTTCTCCGGCCAAAAGGGCATCCTGCGCTTTGGCGCCACCCCCGACATCTCCTATGGACGCATCGCCTCCGCCCTGGTGACCTTCGCGCAAAAGTATCCCCAGACGGAGATCAAGTACCTGTTAGCCTCCCCTGCGGATCTGTGCAAGATGCTGCAGAACGGCATCATCGAGGTGGCTGCCGTAAAGACCATGGACCAGATCCCCGAGAACGTGCAGCTTTTGGACGCTGTGGAGGAACCCACCGTGGCCCTCTATAAGCCCGATATGGGCCTTCTCGACAAGGGCCGCAAGGACAGCGTCACCATCCGTCAGCTTTCCGGGGTGCCCATCGCCATGGAGGAGCTGTACTATCGGCGGGCGGCAAACGTCTTCAAGGAAAAGGACGCCACCCTCTATCTCAAGACGTTGAGCAGCAGCGCCCTCGTCCCCCTGGAGATGGCCAAGGCGGGGCTTGCCGTGGCTCTGGCGTCGGAGCATGCGGCGGTGGCCATGGGTTCCGAAGGGCTGGCCGTCAAGCGGATCACCGACGGGGCACCCATCTCTGCCCGGTATTGCCTGCTGGTCCAGCGAGGAAACTACCGCTCCCAGGTGGCCAACAACTTTTTGAGCATCCTGGCGAAGACCCTGGATATGAATCTGAAAGGGGTCCGGACCGTCCCCGAAGAGGAAAAAGAGGAGTGATGCGGCATGGCGCCGCATGTGGAGAGGAGATCGCCGTGAAGAAGATCACCGTGCTGCTGCTGGGGCTGCTGATGCTCTGTTCCCTGGCCTGTGCCAAGGGGGCGACGCCGTCGGCCGCCGCGGCGGAGAGCACCGAAACCAAGGAGGAAACGAACGTGGACAAGACCCATCCCATCGCCACCATCACCATGAAGGATGGCGGCGTCATCGAGCTGGAGCTCTACCCCGAGATCGCGCCGGAGAGCGTGAAGAACTTTATTTCCCTGGCCAACAGCGGCTTCTATGACGGCCTCATCTTCCATCGGGTCATCGCCGGCTTCATGATCCAGGGCGGCGACCCGGACGGCCGGGGCACCGGCGGGCCCGGATACAGCATCAAGGGCGAGTTTTCCGCTAACGGCGTGAAGAACGATCTGTCTCACCTCCGGGGCGTCATCTCTATGGCCCGGGCCCAGGCGTTCGATTCCGCCGGCAGCCAGTTCTTCATCTGCCACGCGGACAGCCAGTTCCTGGACGGCCAGTACGCCGCCTTCGGCAAGGTGACCTCCGGCCTGGACGTGGTGGACAGGATCGCCAAGACCACCACCGACTCCCGGGACAAGCCCTACAAGGACCAGATCATGGAGACCGTGCGGGTGGAGACCTGGGGCGTGGAGTACGGCGAGCCGGAAAAGCTCCCCGGCAAATAAGCGCAACAGCGTGAAGGACGCGGTATGGCCGCGTCCTTTTCCATGCTCCTCAGGGAGCGTCGTTTAGGATTGATACGGACGGAGGAAAAAGGCATGGGCGTGGGGAGACTTTGGCGGCGGGCAGGGCTTCTGCTCTGCTGCTTGCTGCTCCTTATTCCCGGATCGGCCCTTGCCCAGGAAAGCCCCCGGCCCACCGAAGAGCCCCGGGAGCTGGCGACGGACCTTACTGCGGTCTGCTCCTTTTTGGGGGTGAAGTCCCCCAAGAGTTGGCGGCTCGCCATGACCGATGGGAGAACAACCGCCGCCCGGGAGCTGGGGGAGGGGGAATCCCTGACGGTCCGAGCCCCTTCGGACATGGGGACATTGACGTTGCGCTTGTGTCAGCTAAAGTCCGCCTTTTTGCTGCTGCAGCGGGGG
Source organism: Clostridia bacterium (assembly GCA_017545535.1). Lineage (GTDB taxonomy): Bacteria > Bacillota > Clostridia > Christensenellales > CAG-138 > RUG472. The sequence goes on from JAFWMS010000018.1 coordinate 35,634, forward strand.
GAGACGGGCCTGCCCCTTCGGATGCGGATCTTCCGCACCGGCGCCATGGCGCTGCGGGTGCCCCTGGTGAGCGGCTGTCGGGCCGTGACCATCTGTCCCTTGGGCGGGGCCCTGCGGCTTGCGGAGCTCCGCATCTTTGGCCCGGGCGCCCTGCCTGAGGGGCCGGACGGGCTGCTGCCGCCGGCGGACGAGGTAGATTTTTTGATCGTGTCCACCCATCCCGACGACGAATGGGTGTTCCTGGGGGGCGTGTATCCCCTTTACGGCCGCGAGCGGGGCTATACCGGCGCCGTGGCCCTGGTGACACTGCCCAGCTGGAGACGGGCCGACGAGTGCCTCAACGGCCTGTATCTGGGGGGCTTTGCGCACCAGCCCTATCTGCTGGGCTTCCCCGACGTGCCCCAAAACGCCGTGAAGCGGCTGAAAGACCGGTTCCAGGCGGAGGAGGTCACATTGTCCCTGGTCCGGCTCTATCGTCGAGTCAGGCCGTTGGTGGTGGTGACCCAGGACGTGAAAGGGGAGTACGGTCACTGGCAGCACGTCCTCACGGCCCAGGCGGCCCTGGACGCCGTAGCTTTGGCGGCGGACCCGACCTATGACCCTTCCTCTGCGGAGCGGTACGGGACCTGGACCGTGCAGAAGGTCTATCAGCACCTGGCGCGGGGCATGAGCCGGATCACCCTGGAGGTGGAAACGCCCTTGGACAGCTATGGCGGCCTCACGGCTCTTCAGGTGGCCAAGAAGGCCTTTACGGCCCACAAGTCCCAGCAGCAAACCTCCTTTCGGCCCACGGTGAGGGAGAGGTCCTACGAAGACATCCGTTTCTTTGGGCTCACCTGGTCCACGGTGGGACCGGACACCCAAAACGACATGTTCCAGCACGTCGAGGCGAGGGAGACGGTGGAGGCATCGGCCCAGGCCACCCCGGAGCCCAACCGGACCCCGGAGCCCACGGATACCCCCACGCCCACGCCGACAGAGACCCCCGCGCCGACGGCCGCTCCTTCGCCCACCTACACCCCGAGCCCCAGCCCCACCTTGGCCCCCTCCCGCTGGGACGACGCAGAGGACGCGGCCCGCTGGGCGGCGGACCGGGCCAACTGGCTTGCAGCGGCGGTGGTGGCCCTCCTCCTGGGGCTGGTCGCCCTGCACCGATACCGCCGGGCCCACCACCGGCACAGAGAATAAAGCAAAAGCCCGCGCTTTACACGCGGGCCCTTTTTGCGCGGGCTCTATTTTACCAGGCCTCCGTCAGGATAAAGGTATCCCTGGTCGCGTCCTTATAGTAGTTGTAATCGTCGAACCAGGGGGAGTAGGTGGTCACCTGCAGGGCCCGCTCCCCCGGGTCGAAGGTGAGGATGCGCAGATACCCCAGCCCGTGCTTCTTGTCGTCCTGGTAGTTGTACATGAGTGCGTTCACCGTGTGGCCGTCCTCGTAGGTCCGGCTCCAGCGGGCGGCCCCGTCGTTATGGCCGCAGAGGACCAGGCGGATGCTGGGATAGACGGCCAGCAGGTTCTTTTCCAGGTTCTTCCCCGTGCCGGTGAGCCCGCCCCCATCCGTGAGGAAGCTGTGGACCAGCAGGATCACCCGGTGGTCCGGATAGGTCTCCAGCACCCCCTTCACCCAGGGGAGATAGTTGCTGTCGTTCTGCCAGCCGATGCCCAGCAGCAAAAAATCCTGTCCCGCGGCGGTGAAGGTGTCGTACCAGCAGACCCCGTCCTTATAGAGCAGATCCCCCTCCTCGGCGGCGCAGAAGCCGCAGGCAAGGTAGGCGCCGTAGTCCGTCTGGTCCGCCCCCACGTCGTGGTTCCCCGCCACGGACCAGAGGGGGAGCTTCCCCTCCAAAAGGCCGATGGCGGCTTTGGCGTTGGCCCAGTGGCGCTCCTCGTGCCGGTTGTCCACGATGTCCCCCGTGAGCAGGACCCCCAGGGCGTTCTGCTCCCCACAGGTGTTGGCCATGTAGGCGAAGATCTTGTTGAACACCTTGGGATACCGGTAAGCGTAGACCTGGGTGTCGCTGACCCAGTAGAGGGAAAAGGGCGTGGGCTCCGGCGTGTTCGTCGGCTTAGGCGACGGGGAGGGCGTAGCGGTGGGGCTGGGCGAGATCGCCGCAGTGGCGGTGGGGCTGGGTAGCTTCTCGCCGGATTGGAGCCGGACCTCCACCTTCAGCGGCGTTTGACCGCCGGTGGCCACGGTCCTTTGGGCGCCGCCGCAGCGAAGGGCCGGCATCGACAGGGTGACGAGGATGGTCAGGAGCAACAGGCGCAGAGAACGTAACAACAGGAAATACCCCCTTTCTATGTACGGAAGATGGGGGGAGCATAGCATACGAAAAAAAGGGAAGGATGGTTTCGCCAGAGGTAGTCAGCGAAAGCATAAACAAGACAGGAACCCCGCCGCATGTATTTTCCTGCAAATTGCCCCTTGTGCAAATCCTGGTTTTGTGGCATAAATAAAAGGGGTTTTTCCCGAAATATGACCGACAAGGGGAATGGACATGAAAGGTCTTTTTAACTGGCTCAACAAGACCAAGGTCTTCCGCGACCTGTCGCCGCAGGAATTCTCTTGGGTGCTGTACGACGTGGGCAACTCGGCCTATACCATGCTTGCCTGCTCGCTGATCCCGATCTGGTTCAAGGAACTGGCCATCGGCACGAATCCGGGGCAGATCACCGGCGACCAGGCCACGGCCTACTATTCGATCGCCATCTCCATCGTCACGGTCATCGTGGCTCTGCTGGGACCGGTGTTAGGGGCTCTTGCCGATCGGAAGGAATCCAAGAAGATCTTCTTCCAGACCACCGTGGCCGCCGGCGTCATCGGCTGCGTCCTCAACAGCTTCACCTGGAGCTGGATGCTCTTCCTCATCGTCTACGTGCTGACCAAGGTGTTCTATCAGGCGTCTTTGACCTTCTATGACTCCATGCTCAACGACGTGACCACCGAGGAGCGCATGGACCAGGTCTCCTCCTACGGCTACGCCTGGGGCTACATCGGCTCCTGCATCCCCTTTCTCATCGCCATGGTGGCCTATATCCTCAGCGGCGGCCTGTCCGAGAGCCTGATGCTCTTCTCGCCCATGGTGGGCAAGATCATCGGCTTCGGGGTCACCGCCGTCTGGTGGCTGCTGGTCACCCTGCCCCTCATCAAAAACTATCAGCAGAAGAACTACGTGGAGCACACCCACACCACCGTGGGCCAGGTGTTCAAAAAGATCTTCGGCACCTTCAAGAAGATCGCCGTTCGGGACAAGAAGGTCCTCTTCTTCCTCATCGCCTTCTGCCTCTATATCGACGGCGTGGGCACCATCATCGACAACTGCATCAACATCGGCACCGATCTGGGCCTGCCCACCGTGGGCCAGGTGGTGTTCCTGCTGGCCACCCAGGTGGTGGCCTGGGTGGGCTCCCTGGTCTTCGCCAAGCTCAGCAAGAAGTATCGGACCGTGCCCTTGATCCTGGTGTGCATCGCAGGCTACTTCGCCGTCTGCCTCTACGCTCTGACCCTCAGGACGCTGCTCCACTTCGGCATCCTGGCCTTCGGCGTGGGCTGCTTCCAGGGCTCCATCCAGTCCCTGTCCCGGTCCTACTACTCCAAGATCATCCCGCCTGAGAATTCCGGCGAGTACTTCGGCATCTACGACATCTTCTGCAAGGGCGCATCCTTCCTGGGCTCCGCGGTCATCGCCTGGGTCAAGCTGGCGGGCGGCACCATCAACATCGCCGTGGCGTCCCTGGCCGTGTTCTTCGCCCTGGGCTTCGTCTTTTTGATCCTGTCCTCCAAGCAGAAGAGCCTCAACAAAGCTTCCAACGAATAAGGAGTTCATATGTTCACCTTTGAAGACAAACTGAAGGAATACGCGGACCTGCTGGTGCGGGTGGGCGTGAACGTGCAGAAGGGGCAGGATCTGGTCATCACCAGTCAGGTGGACCAGGCCCCCTTCGCCCGGCTCTGCGTTCAGGCGGCCTACGAGGCCGGAGCCAGGTCCGTGGACATGGCCTGGTCGGACGACGCCATCGCCCGCATGACGTACCTGAACGCCGACGAATCGGTGTTCGACGTGATCCCCGAGTACAGGATCCGCTTCAACACGGACTATGCGGAGGGCGGCGCCTGCTTCCTGCATCTGGTCTCCTCTGACCCGGAGAATCTCAAGGGTGTGGATCCCAGCCGGCTCGAGCGGGCCCATCGGGCCTACGGCAAGTACATGAGGCGGTATCGGGAGCTGGGCATGGCCAGCGCCTTCCCCTGGTCCATCGGCGCTTTGGCCTCCCCGGCCTGGGCCAAACGGGTGTTCCCGGACCTGGAGGAACGGGAGGCCGTGGCGGCCCTGTGGGAGAAGATCTTCATGGCCGTCCGGGTCACCGGCGATGGCACCGCCGTGGAGAAATGGCGTCAGCATCAGGAGAATCTGCAGCGCCATGTGGACATTTTGAACGGCTACGCCTTCGATCGGCTCCACTACTACAACGCCCTGGGGTCCGACTTCACCGTGGGCCTTTGCAAGGGTCATATCTGGTGTGCCGGCGGGGAAAAGACCCCCAAGGGCCAGTTCTTCATGCCCAACATGCCCACGGAGGAGATCTTCACCGCCCCCGATCGGAACCGGTGCGACGGCGTCATCTGCGCGGCCCTGCCCCTCTCCAAGGACGGGAACGTGATCCGGGACATCCGCTTCGTGGTGAAGGCGGGGAAGATCGTGGAGGCCACGGCCTCCGCCAACGAGGAGCTCCTCAGAAAGTCCATCGCCGTGGACGAGGGCGCCTCCCGCTTCGGCGAGGTGGCCCTGGTGCCCTACGATTCCCCCATCAGCAACAGCAAGACCCTGTTCTACAATACCCTCTTCGACGAGAATGCCGCCTGCCATCTGGCCTTCGGCGAGGCGTACCCCACCACGGTGGAGGGGGCGCTGGATATGAGCGAGGAGGAGCGGCTTTCCGCGGGGCTCAACAGCTCCATCACCCACGTGGACTTCATGGTGGGCACGGCGGACCTCAGTATCGACGGCTACACCGCCGACGGCCGCTGCGTGCCGGTGTTCCGGGACGGGAACTTTGTGTTTTAAAACAGGTCTTTTTTGAAAACGATACAAAGGGACGCAAGGGGAGCGGTCAAAGGGGCCGCTTCCCGTTTTTTTACCTGTTTTGCTGCGGATGGGTCGATCCCCCGGGCGGGCGATTTGTTAATGAACCTTTAACTTTTCCCGTTTTTCCCGTAGAGAGACGGGGATTTCTTGAATTTGACCGCCGGGACGCGTATAATGTTGCCAAAGTATCCGAACAGGGGAGAAGGCTATGGAGCAGGACAGGAGAATATCCTACACCGTGAAGCATCCGGGTCGGCTGGCTGTCATACTGGTGGTCTCCGTGGGGATCATCCTGCTGGCCTTCGCCTGGACGCTGTACCTTGTCCGGGCCAATCGGCGGACCGTGGATCTCACCGCCTACACCACCGTGACCAGGACCGGGGAGACCGTCACCGCCGTGCTGGACGTGGACAGCCTCCTTACGGAGCTGGGGCTGCCCAATCCCCGGACGGAGCCCAAGGCCGCCCAAAACGGGGCGGTGAAAGCCCTGGTGAACATGGAGATGGCCCTCGCCTTCACGGAGGAGCCGGACGTGGTGGACGTTTCGGTGAAGGTGAATACCACGGCCCTGCGGTTCAAGGGCATCCGGGTGGACAAGACCCAATGGCTGAGCCCGGTGAAGGTCCTGCCCCGGACGGAGCCCCCTGTCCAGGAGACGGCACCCACGGCCCCGGCAGAGGTGGAGCATCCAAAAACGGTCCTGGCCGACGGGCTTATTTCCTCCCTGCTGGACGAGGAGGGGAAGGGGCTGAATCTGAGCGCCGTGTGCGAGCGGGTCCATTTCGAGCGGGATCGGCTGGGGAAGGAGATCTTCGGCAACGATTTCGGCACGATCAAGACCCACCTGTGGTTCATCGTTTACCCGGAGGGCGGCGAGCATCGCAACGCCTACCGGGCTGTGTACACCCTGTATGAACGGACGCCCTCGGAGGTACGGTCCATACACGAGACCTTCTTCCGGGTGGACGTGCTGGACCTTGCCTACCAGGCGGGGACCGGCGTGAGCTTCAGAAGATCCGACGTGTCCATGTACGACACCGAGGCGGAGGCCCTGGGGGCGGAGGAGGTGGCGGCCCAGGGTGGCACGGTGATTGAGCTCATCGGCGGCAGCGTCCAGGGCGAGGCTCGGCCCAGCTTCGACTACAACGGCTTCGTCCGCTTCGTGGGCCTGCCCATGAGCCACCCCCTGCCGGACGGGAGCCTGTGGTCCCCCAGCTATGATCCTTTGGACGAGGACGATCTATGGCGGCTGGTGGGCAACGGGGAATATACCATGGTGGAGCTGCTGAACTTTGTGTCCATGGAGATCTACGCCCGCCACGGCTACACCTTCCCCGCCGAGGACATGGCCATCTATCGGGAGCACTTTGCCGCCTGCCCCTGGTACGCGGCCACGGAGAACTCTCCGGAACGGTTCATGACCGCCACCGAGCGTCAGAACCTGGATCTTTTGCAGCATATGAGATCCCTGTTGGAATCGTAAAAAAGTGGATATGTGTGGAAGCGAAGGGCTTTTCACGCATGGAAAGGGTAAGGAATTGATATGAAAACGATCCGCACCATCGTCGCCACCCTGGCGGGGATACTGCTCAGCTTCGCGGTGATCGCCTGGTTCAGCGTCCGCAGGAACGCGGCCTTCCTTCAGCGCACCATCTATCAGGGCTTCGATCAGACCTTCGTGGTGGCCCTGGTCATGGGCTGCGCCTTTCTGCTCATCGCCGTCATCCTAACCGTGGCCATCGTGAGCACCGGGGATCAGGAGGAAGACGAGGAGGAGGACGACATGCCCCCCCTGCGCCCCGCCCGGCGGCCCCAGACGGAAGCCCAGCGGCGGTCCGCCGCCCGGGAGGAGCAGCCTTATCGCCGGGTGAGCCGTGCCAGGCAGGCGGTGGAAGAGGAGGAAGCGTACCTGGAGACCAGGCCCAAGCCCGCCTCGAAGAAGCGGCCGGCCCAAAGCCCGGAGAGCATCCCCCTGCGTCGGGAGGAGACCCCGATACGGTCCGAGAAGCGCCCCGCCAAGCCCCAGCCGGCTCCTGAGCCCAAAAAGCGGTCCGTGGCCAAGGCCCCCGTTTGGGAGGATTTGCCGGAGGAAGAGGAGCCCCTTTCGCCGGAAACTGAGCCGGTGGAGGCAGAGGAAGTGCCCGAAGCCCCGGAGCCTGAGGAAGGAGCCGGTGCCGAACCCGCCAAGGAGGAGGACACCGTCCGCTGCGTCTTCTGCGGCGCCGCCATCCCCCGGGACAGCCTGTTCTGTCCCCGCTGCGGGAAGAAGCGGTAAAGGGATACGCCCATGAGTACGCAAGCAAAGCAAAAGCTGTTCGTGGCGCTCACCATCCTCCTGTGCCTGGCGGTGCTGGCGGCAGGGGTGCTGCTCAGCTACGGCTACTATGCCCAGGGTCGGAACCTGCGCCCGGTGGACATGAAGCAATACGCCAAGGTGGAGATGGAGGACGAGGTGTACACCGTGTCCGTGGACGCGGACGCCATCGTGAAGGATTTTCGCCTGCCCAACCCCAAGACCACCAATCTGGATCTGGAGCGGTATCCGGACGTGGCGGCGGTCTATTCCCTGACCTTTTTGGTGACCCCCCGGGAGGAGGGGGGCTGGCTGGTCCAAACCGGCAGCGATCGGCCCAACGCGGCGGCGGATCTGCGCAAGGGCGGCTTGAAGCTGGTGGATACGGAGTGGACCTGGACCGAGCAGGACATGAAGAACGCCTATCGGGCGGGCCTTGAATACCCCCGCCGGCTCAGCATGAAGAAATACGTGCTCTGCGGCAAGAACAGCATGGGGGGCTACGTGCTCACCGTGGATCATGAGCGGCTGCTCAGGGCCACGGGCTGGGATCTGCCCGCTGACGAGGCCACCCGCAAGGCCCACACGGGCTATAAGGCGGTCATGAGCCTGGGATACTATGTGACGCCCCTGGTGGAGGGGTTCCTGGTGGAGACCAGCAGCACCCTGGAGAGCGTGTATACCATGCTTCTCGACAACGGGGTCCGGCTCACGGACACCACCTGGACCTACACCATGGCGGAGGTGGAGGAGATCTATGCCGAGCAGCACCCGGCCGTGCCCGAGGAGGAACCCGCGCCCGAGGCGGACGGCAACGTTCAGGAGGCCTTCGCCCAGGAGGGGCAGCCCCTTGTGAGCCTGCGTCAGGTAGACCAGACGCCCATTCGGACCGCCATCCGGACCGCCAAGGAGCAGAAGTACGGCCAGACCCTCAGGAGCAGCGAGGTGGTGGGCAACTGCTTCGCAATCAAAAAGAGCGACGGGGCGGAGTATACGAATTGCTTCCGCCTGGTGTACAAGATCGAGACCACCGCCAGGACGGAGTACCTGGTGGCGGACCTCTTTGACCTGGTTCAGGGGCGGACGCCTGCGGCGTCGGAGGTGCGCCTCACCGGGAAGAACAGCTTGGAGGAGGCCTTGGGGATCGGGGATTTTGATCCCAACCTCTACACCATCCAGATCCTTCAGGAGGGGAGCATGGTCTATCCCGAGGATGCCGGGACCTCGCCCTTCAACGGCGACGGCCTCCTGTTCCCCGAGAGCCTCTCGGAGCGGATCACCGACGCGCAGGTGTGGTCGCTGCCGATCCCCCAGGATATGACCCTGCTGGAGCTGCTGGGCTATGCTCGGAACGAGATCTTCGCCCGGAACGGGAACAAGTTCTCCGACAGCAGCGCGTACACCCGGTTCTATTCCAACTACACCTGGTATCAGCCTCGGGGCAGCATCAGCTTCAACGCCATTCAGGCCAAGTACCCCGTGGCCTGTGAGAACATCGAGTTCTTCAAGACGTTGGAACAGCTCATCAAGGAAGGGTAAGAAAAAAAGAAAGATTTCATCCCCCCGCAACCGGTGGACCGGCTGCGCGGTGTTGTAGATGAGGAGAGGAGCAGAGAGGTGGAAGCGAACCTCACGGCCGGGGTCCCGGTCCCGTTGGACCTGGAGGCCCTGTATACGGCCTATGCGGACATGATCTACCGCCTGGCCCTGGTGCGCACCCGCAACCGGGCGGACGCGGAGGACGTGCTGCAGGACGTGTTCTTTCGCTGCCTGCGCCGACAGCCCGCTTTCCGGGACCAGGAGCATCAGAAGGCCTGGCTCATCACGGCGGCCATCCGGTCCAGCAACAGCCTGCTTAGCCGGGCCGATCGCCGCCACGGGGTGGGCGCTGAGGCGCTGGAGGGCTTGTTCACGGAGGATGACACGGACCATGCCGTGTACGACGCCGTCATGGAGCTGCCGGAGAAGTATCGCACCGCCGTGCACCTGTTCTATTACGAGGGGTATTCCGTGGAGGAGATCGGGCGGATGACTGACACCAATCCCTCCACCGTAAAATCCCACCTGCATCGGGCCAGGGAGGCCCTGCGCAGGGCGCTGAAGGAGGATGAGCCGGATGTTTGAACAACGCTATACCGAAGCCAACGACCGGATCCATCCCCGGCAGGACCTGCTCAAGGAGATGCAGGAGAAATGGGCCGCCGAGGAGGCTGCCCGGGCCGCCGAAGAAAAGAAGGTGGTGGCCTTTCCCACCTGGGCCCGCTATGTGAGCGCCGCGGCGGGGATACTGCTTTGCGTGGGGCTGGGCATGGGGTCCATGCTCCTGCTCAGCAAAACCCGCGGCAGAAAGCCTGCCGCCGCAGACATGTCCGCCGAGGCGGAGGCACCCCAACTGGCCTATAACATGGCGGCGACGGCGGGGGAGGGCGAAGCAGAGGCCGAGGAGCCCAAGATCGTCACCTTTGCCGATGAAGAACCGGAGGAGGCCGCCCCCGAGGAGGTGGCGCCCGAGACCATGCTCATGGCCAGCGCGCCGGCTCCGGAGCCGCCCCAGGGCATGCATGCGGCCATGGACGAGGCCGAGGTGGAGGACGCGGTCCGCTACGGCAGCCGGGACGGCGGCTTCCTCGCCGTGAACGATGCCGCCTCTGGGTCGGAGGCACAGGAGGAGGGGGCCGTGGAGGCTCCTCAGGAGGCGAATGCACCCGCCGCCCAGGCGAAAAAGGCGACGGAGATCGAGATCGAGGATCTGCCGTCGGGGAAGACGATTCGGCGGGAGGAGCTCATGGCCGTATTCATGCCCACCACGGAGCAGGTCCATGTGGTGCGGCGCAACGGGAACAAGCTGGAGTCGGTCGCTGCCCTGACGCTGCGGGAGCGGGGCGTTCAGGTGAAGGACGTGTTTTGGCTGGGAGACCAGCTTTTGACGGTCCGGGAGCGAGGCAGCGAAACGGAGCTGCTGCGCTTCGACGTGGCGAATTGGGCCGCGCCCCGGCATTTGATGAACCTGACCCAAAGCGGGACCTTCCTGGCGGCGGCGGAGATGGAGGGAAAGCTGCTCATCCTCTCCCGGTACAAGGCGCTGTCGGAGGAGCCCTTCCCCTGGGTGAACGGGGAGAGGATCGACATCGCCCGGGTGCTGCTGGATGAAGCCCAGCCCGGGGACGTGTTCGTACTGGCCACGGTTTATGACCCGGCCGTCGGCGATTTCGTGCAGCAGACAGCCATCCTGCTTTCGGTGGAGGGGGCCCTGGTGGATCAGGACCGCCTCGCTCTGTGGACGGCGAGGGAGAGCCCCAAGCTGTACCTGTTCCGTCTGGACGAGGCTGGATTCGCGCCCGTGGCGGAGAAAGAGCTCTCGGGCCGGGTGGCGGCGATTGCTGCTGGTGACGGCGGGCTGGAGCTGCTGCTGGAAGGCGAGAACGAGCTGGAGCTGTTGACCGGTCTGGATCAGTCGCTGACAGAAACTGCGTCCGCGGTGGCGCCCTTGATCGGCGGGGCCAGGGACCTTGTTCTCGGGGAGGGCGGCGCGGCCTTCTTGACGGAGGATGCTCTCCATGTGCTCACGGCAGCAGGGGAGAGGGCCCTTGCGGTTACCGGGGAGCGGCTTACCTGGCTGGCGGCGGATCGGCTGCTGGTGATTTCGACGGATGGGAAGCTGCATGTGATCGGCACCGACGGGGAGCTGCAGGAGCTGTGGACCATACAGGTCCGGGGGGATATGACGACGCTGCTGGAGGAGCCGGACCGGGCGGTCTTTGATCCGGTCACGGGACGGCTGGTGATCCAGGCGGGGTATCGGATGTACCTCTATCGGCTGGAGGAGGGGCGGACCAATCCCCGGAGCGAGGCCCAGGATTTCAGAGACCATTCCACCCTGGAGCAGCGGGAGCTTCGCTGTCTTCTGCTGGAGGATCGGGCGGTGATCTTCTATAAGGCCGGGGCCATGCTCTGCAACGAGTGGCTGGGAAGGATGTACACCTTACGCTATTGACCGAAACGAAACCGACCCGAAGGGGCCGGTTTTTCTTTTCTTTTCCGCCGAAATGTGTTATAATATCCAAAATTTCGATAAGGGGGAGAGAGTATGATCGTCGTAGGTGTGTGCGGCGCGTCCGGCAGCGGGAAGAGCACCCTGGCCCGGCGCATCAAGGAGGCCCTGTCCTGCAGCTGTGAGATCATCGGCCAGGACTGCTATTACAAGAGCTTTCCGGAGATACCCTTCGAGCAGCGGGTGCACCTCAACTACGATGAGCCCACCATCTTCAATTATGACGAAATGATCGAGGATTTGAAGACCCTGTCCGCCGGCCAGCCCATCACCAAGAAGGGGTACAACTATGCCCGCCATCTTCGCGAGGATTCCACGGAGCTCATCTATCCCCCGGAGGTGCTCATCCTGGAGGGGATCCACATCTTCTATGACAAGCGGCTCTGCGACATGATGGCCCTGAAGGTGTACATGCACGTGGACATCGACGTGTGCCTCCTGCGCCGTATCTTCCGGGATATCAAGAGCCGGGGCCGGACCATCGAGAACATCTCGGAGCAGTATCTGGCCACGGTGAAGCCCATGTTCGAGCAGTATATCAAGGACTACATCAACGACGCCGACTTCGCCATCATGCGGGGCGGCAAGAACCCCATGGCCATCGACGCCATCGTGGCGTATTTGACCACGAAGGTCCTGGCCGAGCGGTTCGAGAAGGAGAAGCGGGAACAGACGGAGAAGGGGGAGTAAAGCTTTCTTCGGAGGACCGTGCTATAACGGGATATATGGGACAACGTATAACGATGCGGCTGCCGGAAAGGAGGAATCTCCTGCCGACAGCCGCTTTTTTGCGATGATTTGAGGGGCGAACAGCTCGTCGCTTTTTTATGGATAAGCGGGAAGGGGGATACCGTCGATGTAGACGGCTCTGAGGCGCAGGTCCTGATCCAGGACCACCAGATCGGCGGCGAGGCCCGGGGTCAGGGCGCCGATCTCGTCGTCGCGATGGATCACGCGGGCCGGGGCGGTGGTGGCGGCAAGGACCGCCGATTCCAGGGGCACGCCGAAGGAGACGGCCCGGCGAAGGCCGTCCATCAGGTGGATGGAGCTGCCTGCCAGGGTGCTGCTGCCCCGAAGCCTGGCCACCCCCTCCGTCAGGGTGATGGGCAGGCCCCCCAGCTCATAGTCCCCGTCGGGCATGCCGGCGCAGCGGAGGGAGTCGGAGATGAGCACCAGCTTCTCCCCGAACAGCCGGTGGACCAGCCGGACCATGGCGGGGTGGATGTGGAAGCCGTCGGTGATGAGCTCCACCGTGGCCCCGGCGTCCAGGGCCGCGGCCACCACGCCGGGTTCCCGATGGTTGAGGGCCGGCATGGCGTTGAACAGGTGGGTGGCGTGGGAAGCGCCGGCGGCATAGGCGGCGCAGGCGGTGTCGTAGTCCGCCGTGGTGTGGCCCAGGGATACGGCGCACACCCGGCTCACCTCCCGGATGAAGGGCAGGGCCCCCGGCTCCTCCGGGGCCACGGTGACCAGGCGCACCCGGCCCCCGGAGGCCTCGTTCAATCGGTGGAACATATCCGCGTCCGGGGCGTGCAGGTTGTCCGGGTTCTGGGCGCCGCACTTTTTCAGGCTCAGAAAGGGGCCTTCCAGATGGACGCCGGCCACCTTCGCGCCCCCCGCCGGGCGAACAAAGTCCCGGATGGCGGCCATGGCCCTCGTGAGCTCCGGCTCCTTCAGGGTCATGGTGGTGGGGCACCAGGCCGTGACGCCGCCGGCGGCGTAGTACCGGGACATCGCGCGGAGACCATCCCCGTTTCCGTCGCTGGCGTCCTCGTTCATGGCGCCGTGGGTGTGGATGTCGATGAGGCCGGGGATCACGTAGCAGCCGTTGAGGTCCGTGCCTCCCGTCACCTGAGGGCCCACGTCCTCGATGATGTCGGAAAAGCGGATGCCGCCCGGGACGAACCGGCCGTCCAGGAATATCTTGGCGTTGGAAAGCTTCATCTGTTTATCCTCGCAAGGCGGGGAGGCTGGCCGCCGCCGCGGACTGGCCCACCCGGCGGAACCGTTCGTCCGGCAGAGAGGGCAAAAT
>JAFWMS010000003.1 GCA_017545535.1 Clostridia bacterium
CCCCACCCTTCCGGTGGTTAAGCTGTGAGGATCCACCTGTTCCCATTCCGAACACAGAAGTTAAGCTCACATACACCGACAATACTTGGCTGGCAACGGCCCGGGAAGATAGGCAGCCGCCGGGACCCCAAAGAGTCACTCCTTCGAGTGACTCTTTTCTTTTTATAAAACATGGTGTAAGATGGCTTTACAGGCAATTGCTTATCGGAGGATATACTGATGAGGTGCTATCGCTGCGGCACTAACATGGATGAGGATTCTACGATCTGTCCTGCATGCGGGTTCGATCTGAATTCGCCTGTTGAGATCCGGATGTGTAAGGGCATGATGGGCGCCGATATCTTCGATCAGAAAGGGACGCTCCTTTGGACAGGCCGAGATTCGGAAACGGCCTATATCGACGCGCCGGAGCGCAAGAACATCCGCATATGCTGGAAAGCAGATTTTGAGATCTGGTGCAACGTCAAGAATGGAGAAGCATACCGATTCGAACATAGGATCGGCGCACCGAGCGGGTTTGTACAGTTGATCAAAACGAGAGCCATTCCAAAGAAATAATAACGGATCGAGCCTACCTTTGGGAACTCGATCCGCTTCATGTTTTTTGCTTATTTCAAAAAGAGAAAAAGGAATGCCCCCTTTCTTGCCGCTTCTCTGTCCAAAAGAACAATGCCACGGAACCGGCTTCTTTTTGTCCGGCCCTGCCTATCCATCAAAAAAACGTGTTTTGTCGATGATAGTGGCCTTTCCCAAGGCATGCTGTCCGTATTCCCGGAACCCCAGGGACAGCAGGAGGCGTTCACTGGGGGCGTTGAAGGGGAAGTGGCCGCCATGCAAATACGGGGCGTCCGCTTCGTGTCGCCGGATCATGGACAGCAAGGCTTCCCGCATGTATCCCTGCTGCTGTTAGGGCGGGAAGGTGGCGTAGGCCAGCGTCCGGCCGCCGACCGGCAGGGCGCGCTGCATATCCTCCGGCAGCTCTGACGGCACGTCCAAAAGAAAGCCGATAAGGGCCCCGTCCGCCTTTCGAACCAGACCGTAGGCAGCGGGCAGAGCGGAAAAGCGAGCGAAGAGCAGGCGGGCTCTGTCCTCCGACAGGTCCAATGGCAGGCCGTACATCCGGCGCAGCTCCCTATCCCCGATGCCGGAGAGGAAGGCCGCCTCGTCCTGCGGGGACAGGTGGCGAACGATCAGCCGCTCCGTTTCCATGTCAATCGGCCTTCGAATAGATCCAGCCATAGTGGAGGCCCTCCTTGGAGCAGTTCAAAAGCTCCGACACGGTGACCAGCTGGTACCCCTGCTGCTGGAGGGCGGGGATGATGACCTTCATGGCCTCCACGGTCTTTTGATACTTGTCGTGGAAAAGGAGGATGGAGCCGTTGAGGCCCCGGCCCAGCTCGTCCTTTTCAGCGAGGATCCGGTCGATCATCATTTGGGCGGTGTAGTCCTCGTGGGAGTCGTGGCTGGAACGGGTGTGGTTGACGATTGCCAGCTCCAGCTCCTTGGCCATGGCCACGATGTCCTCTCGGGTGTCGCTGCCCTTCTTGCCGTAGGAGATGTAGGGCGGGCGCAGCAGGTGGATCCGGTAGCCAAAGAGCCGGTAGATCTTGTCGTTCACATCGCCCACGGTGGTCCGCCGGTCCGCCGGGGAGAGCTTTTCCAGATCGTCGTGGTTGGTGGTGTGGTTGCCGATCTCGCAGCCCAGGCCCAGCTCCCGCTTGACCAGGTCTTGGTTGGCGTCCACATAGGCGCCCTTGATGAAGAAGGTGGCCCGGGCGTGGTTCGCCTCCAGCACGTCCAATATCGCCCCGGTGATGGGGGGGTAGGGCCCGTCGTCGAAGGTCAGGGCCAGCATCTTCCCGTTGGGGTCGATCTGCATCTCGTCCAGTGCCTTATACAAGGAGGCGGCGTCCGGAAAATTCCCATATGTGGAAAGGTTTTTATAGAGCTGTTCCATGCGTTCGATGTACCAATCCGCCTGGATGGCCGGGGCGGGGGTAGCGGGGATGGGGGTGGCCGGGACGGCGGTGGGAAGGGCCGTCATGGCGGCCGTGGGCAGGAGGGTATCGGCCAGGGCGGAGGCCGCGGCGGCCGTGGGCTCCAGGGCGGAGGCCTGCTGATTTTTCTTCACAGCCCGGGTGACGAGGGACACGATGCTCACCACCAGCAGGGTGACGAGCACCATGCCAGCTCCCAGCACCATCAGCCGACGGCGGCGGTATTTCTTTCTTTTGGCGGCGGCCCGTTTGCGCGCGGCACGGCGCCGGGCCTCCTCGCGACTCATTTCCATGGGGCCAGTATACAGGATTATTGCCTTTTTTGCAAGAATGGGGTTCTTTTGTCGCTTTTTCTCTTTAGTGAAGAGGAAAAAGCGGCGTAAAAAGAGAAGCGCAAGGGGAGGCATTTGTTGTAAAACAACTGAGGTTTCCTCCATAAAGCTATCTTGTTTCCAGGAATAGCGCCGATACGCATTCGTGTCTGTCCAAAAGCGGAATTTTTGGAAAAAATTGCGCTTTCGGATGCAAAGAGAAGGATTATCTGCTATAGTATAAACAGCTTAGTATGTACTTTGGAGGAAACCGGTTGAAACGCACCGTCGCCGCATTGCTGATACTCGCCATGCTTCTGCCCATAGCCGTCCTCACGGGCTGCGGCCCGGACCGGGGCCAGGGGAGCGTGGTCTGTGTGCAGTTCATCAACTACCTGGCCAACGAGGACTACGATTCCGCCTACAATCTGATCGCCGACGATCTCAAGAAGGAGGAGCCTCCCAAGGCCACCAAGGCGCCCACCCCCGGCCCTGGAGAGACCCCTGCGCCTACGGCCGCGCCCACCGTGGAGCCTACGGCGGAGCCGGAGGGGAACACGGACCATCGAATGACCCGTACGGAGTTCAAGCGGCGGTATACGGACATCTTTTCCGCCATGGGTCTTACGGGCATCGGCAAGAAGATCATTTCCGAAGTGAACGGTACCATCAACGCCAGCGTGGTCTATGAGATGACCTATTACAGCGAAAAGGCGGGGAACCTGACCTTCACCTTCACCGTGAACAGCGAATACCACGAGGGCTGGATGGTCATGTGGGATCCCAGCCTCATCTTTCCCAACATGGAGTGGGGCGACACCATGCTGGTGGGCACCAACTACCCGGATCGGGGCGAGATCTTCGATGCGGACGGCATTCTTCTCGCCGAAAACGTGCCCGCCGTCACGGTCTACTGCATCCCCAGCAAGATCCAGCTCCTGGACGGCGGCAAGGCCGTCACCGACGTGAAGACCCTCTTTAAGGCCAACGATAAGGACCTGACGCCGGAACAGCTGGCGGAGAAGGCCCTGTATGTGCCCTTCGAGCAGGCGGTGGCCGCGGTGCCAGAGCTGGGCCTGACGGAGGCCGACGTGCGCAACAGCCTGGCCCGGACCTACCGCGATTTCGCCAAGCTGAAGGTCCTGTATCCGGATCAGATGAGTCCGGAGCTGGAAGCACGGCTTTTGACCATTCCCGGCGTGGGCGTGGACAGCAACAACTACGGCACCCTGCGCCAGTATCCCTTCGGCACCAGCCTTGCCCATCTTCTCGGATACGCGGGCATCATCCAGAAGGAGTATCTGAACCAGTATTCCGTGGAAAACGGCATGCTCAAGGAAAACAAGGAATGGCTCTATGTCATCGACCCGGAAACCGGCGAAAAGGTCAACGATCCCAACTACGACGGCGACAGCTGGCTGGGCTATGCGGGCCTGGAGAAGCAGTTTGAGGAGCGGCTCCGCGGCGTGAAGGGGAGCTTCGCCTACATCCAGGGCAAGGGCGGCGCGGTGAAGCAGATCCTGTACAACGTGCCCGCCACCGATGGGGAGGATCTGCACCTGACCGTGAAGATCAACATGCAGAAGCGGGCGGAGCAGGTCATCCAAAACATCGTCTACGACGATTCCATCAGCGGCACGGTCATCGTCATGAACCCCACCACCGGAGGGGTGGAGGCCATGGTTTCCTTCCCGGGGTACGACCCCAACTCCTTCTCCCGGGGCGACATGGACGACGAAGCCTGGGCCGCCATGGAGAAGGATCCCAAGACCCCCCTGCTGAACCGGGCCATCCAGGGCCTCTATCCCCCCGGCTCTACTTTCAAGCCTCTCGTGGCCATCACGGCCCTGGAATCGGGGAACGTGACGCTGGACTGGGCCTTCCCGGAGGAGCAGGAGCGGCTCAAGGGTACGGACACCATCTGGAACCCCACCAAGGGCAAGCTGATCCCCGAAAGCGGCGTCACCAAGGTGACCCGTACCTGGAGCACCAACCGGCGGGGTCCCATGAACATGAAGAACTGCATGATCCAGTCGGACAATATCTACTTTGCCTACCTGGGCATGAAGATCGGCTGGGATACCCTGAAGAAATATCTGACCGTCATGGGCATGGGCGAGGCGATCCCCTTTGAGCTGCCCACCCAGAAATCCCAGATCAAAAACACGGGCACCGCAGAGGAGCCGGCCTCCGAGGAGACCATGGACCTCTTGGCCATGACCGGATACGGACAGGGCGAGCTGCTGCTGACGCCCCTGCAGCTGGCCTGCTATATCTCCGCCTTCCGCAACGGAGGCACCGTCTACGCCCCCTATGTGATCGAGTCCATCTGGCAGGAGGACAAGACGGAGTATAGGGAGATCACCCATCACGAGCAGACCATCTGGAAGGAGCTGTGCGCCACCAGCACCGCGGAGTCCATCCGGGACATGCTGGAAGGGGTCGTAGAGCCTCCCAGCAACATGGGCAAGAATCCGGTGACGAAGGCGCCCTGGGCCGGCTACGGCACGGGCCGGTTTTTGAGCGTGCTGCGGGTCTACACCTGCGCCGGCAAGACGGGCACTGCCGAGTTGGCGAAGAAGCTGAACGCCAAGGACGCCGACAAGGAGCTGGCCTGGTTCGTGGCTTTCCGCAGCCGGCATCTGGACGGCACGGAGCTTGCTCCCGAAGAGGAGCGGCTGGTGCTGGTCATGCTGGAGATCGACATGACAAAACAGGTGGACGAGTGGACACAGATGAAGTTTTTGATCGCCCAGGCCCTGCTGAAGGACGACACTTTGACCGTGTCCCCCGGCAGCGAGAGCTGCATCGAGGAGCGGACCGGCGAGCCGGACACGGTGACCACCGCCGCCGGCAATGAGGGTGAGACCGGCGACGGGAACCATGCGGGCTAAGATCGGCATAGTATAGGCAGCGACGAAGCATACGAGGCGAGGGGAGAAAAGCGTGAAGACCATCATCTTTACCGGCGGCGGTACGGCGGGGCATGTGATGCCCAACCTGGCGCTGATGGACCGATTGGATAAAGGCGAGTGGACCATCCACTATATCGGCACCGAGGAGGGCATCGAGCACGAGCTCCTTGCCCGGCGGCCGGAAGTGGTGTACCACGCCATCGCCTGGGGGAAGCTCAGACGCTACTTCTCCTGGAAAAACTTTTCCGATCCCTTCCGGGTGGTGAAGGGGTATTTCCAGTCCCGGCAGATCATGCGGGAGGTGAAGCCCGATGTGCTCTTCAGCAAAGGGGGGTACGTATCCGTGCCCGTGGTCATGGCGGCTCGGGGCAAGTGCCCGGTCATCTGCCATGAGAGCGACTATTCTCCGGGGCTTGCCAATCGGATCGCGTCCAAATTCGCGGACACCGTCTGCACCACCTTCTCCGACACCGTATCGAAGGTCCCCTCGGGCAAGGGCGTCCATACCGGCACCCCCATCCGCGCTTCCCTCTTTGAAGGGAGCCGGGAGAAGGGACTGACCTTCACGGGCCTCTCCGGGGAGAAGCCCGTGCTGCTGGCGGTAGGCGGCAGCACCGGCGCCAAGGCGTTGAATGAAGCCTTGGAAGCGTCCCTCGATGAGCTCCTCAAAACCTTCGACATCGTGCACCTCTGCGGCCAGGGGAAGTTGGACGACACCGCGCCCCGGCCCGGATACGTGCGCTTCGAGTATGTGAACGAGCAGATGGCGGACGTGCTGGCCTTGGCGGACGTGGTGCTGAGCCGGGCGGGGGCCAACGCGGTCTTCGAGCTGCTGGCCCTGAAAAAGCCCAGCGTGCTGGTGCCTCTGCCCCTGGAGGCCAGCCGGGGCGACCAGATCCTGAACGCGAAATACTTTGAGAAGAACGGCTACGCCGTCCACCTGCCCCAAAGCGAGATCACGCCGGCGCGGCTCCAGGAGACGGTGCTGAACCTGTATCGGGACCGGCAAAAATACATCGACGCCATGGCATCGGCACCCGGCGCCGACGGCACAGAGAACATTCTGCGCCTTATCTTCCGCGCGGTGGACCAATGACGGCGCAACGCTATATCGAACAACTGAGCGGCGAAGCAGCGGGGGAGGCCCTGTCTGCTTTGTGCACCCTATCCAAAACAAAGGCGGGCCGGGAACAGGTCAACGGTCTGTTGGGGGACAGGCTCTCCCTTCACGAAGCCGCCGCGTCCCTCACGCCCAAGGTCCGCAAAAACGCGTATCGGCTCATGGGCGCTTTGGAGGATGAAAGGGATCTGCCTGTTTTGAAGGAAGCCCTTCAAAGGGAGGAGACCCTTTTCACCATCCCCAGCCTGCTGCTCGCTTTGGGTCGGCTGGGGGACGAGGATACCTTGCGGGCCTATGTGGCGCCTACGTCTCAAAGCGCCGAGACGGACGGGCTGGTCGGACAGATCGTCCTCGCTCAGAAGAAGGCGCTGCAGCAATTCGAAAGCTACGGATCTGAAAAGCTCACGCGGCTGAAAAAGCCCCAAAAGGTGCTGTGCTATGCCTCCGAGGGGTTTTTAGACGTTCTGATGGAGGAGCTTTTGGAGCTGGGGTTCGAACCCGTGGCGGAGAAGGGCGCCGCATCGGTGATTACGGACCGGATCGACCTCATCTACCGGGCTAACTGCCTGGCGGAGGCGCTGCTGCCCATCGCCTATGACGTGCCCCTCGACGCGGACCAGATCGCCCGCCGCGTGGGACAGCTGCCCGGGGCGCGGTATCGGATCGAGCTCAGGGGCTATACCCGGGACCGGCGTAAGCTCATTGGAGCCTTGGCCCAGGCTTTGCCGGGACAGAACAACCCTTCCGCCTATGATACGGAGCTGCGGGTGGACTGCCACATGGACCAGGCGGACCTGTATCTCAAGCTTTGGAACGTGTTGGATGAGCGCTACCCCTGGCGGCAGCGGACCGTCAGCGCCTCCATCCATCCCGCCACGGCCGCGTGTCTCGCCCGGTACGCGAAGCGATTCGAGAAGCGGGACAGGCCCCGTGTCCTGGACCCCTTCTGCGGCTGCGGATCCCTCCTCTTTGCCCGGGAATCCTTGGGCCCCTGCCGGGTGCTGGTGGGCGTCGATAAAAGCGGCAGCGCCGTGGAGAGCGCCCGGATGAACGCCCGGGCGGGGAAGTCCAAAGCTTCCTTCGTCACCAAGGACGCCCTGCGCTTCGAGGCCAGGGAGGGTTTTGATCTCATCCTCTCCAACCTGCCCTTCGGGAACCGGGTGGGGAACCACGAGGACAACACCCGCCTCTACGACCGGTTCGTCTGGCGGCTGCCCGAGCTGCTGAGCCCCGGGGGCGTGGCGGTGCTCTATACGATGGAATATAAGCTGCTGAAAACCTGCCTCGGCAGGGTCCGGGGACTCGATCTGCGGGAGCAGAAACGGACTGAAGCCGGAGGGCTTCTGCCCTGGATATTTGTGGTTGACAAGGCCGAATAGCCTTGGTAAAATTTTTCAATCTGCAAAACCCGCTCATTCGCGGGAAGGAGGAAATCTGCATGGAAAAGAAACCTTACTATATCACCACGGCCATCGCCTACGCCTCGGCTACGCCCCACATCGGCAACGTGTATGAGATCGTGCTGGCGGATGCCATCGCCCGGTACAAGCGATTCATGGGCTACGATGTGTTCTTCCAGACCGGCACCGACGAGCATGGCCAAAAGATCGAAGAGAAGGCCCAGAAGGCGGGGGTGGAGCCCCAGGCCTACGTGGACAGGGTGGCCGGCGACATCCGGAGCATCTGGGATCTGATGAACACCTCCTACGACAAGTTCATCCGCACCACGGACAAGGACCACGAGCAGAAGGTCCAGCGCATCTTCAAGAAGCTTTACGACCAGGGCGACATTTACAAGGGCGCCTATGAGGGCATGTACTGCACGCCCTGCGAGTCCTTTTTCACCGCCTCCCAGCTCAAGGACGGCCGCTGCCCCGACTGCGGCGGCGAGGTGAAGCCCGCCAAGGAGGAGGCCTACTTCTTCAAGATGAGCAAGTACGCCCCCCGGCTCATCGACTACATCAACCAGCATCCCGAGTTCATCCAGCCCGTGGCCCGGAAGAACGAGATGATGAACAACTTCCTGTTGCCGGGCCTCCAGGACCTGTGCGTGTCCCGGTCCAGCTTCAAGTGGGGCATCCCCGTGGACTTCGATCCCAAGCACGTGGTCTACGTGTGGCTGGATGCCCTGACGAACTATATCACCGGCATCGGCTACGAGCCCGACGGGGAGAGCACGGACCAGTTCAAGAAGCTCTGGCCCGCGGATCTGCACCTGATCGGCAAGGATATCATCCGCTTCCATACCATCTACTGGCCCATCTTCCTGATGGCTCTCGATCTCCCGCTGCCCAAACAGGTATTCGGTCATCCCTGGCTGCTCATGAACGAGGGGAAGATGAGCAAGTCCAAGGGGAACGTCATGTACGCCCACGACCTGGTGAAGCTCTTTGGCGTGGACGCGGTGCGCTACTTCCTCATCCATGAGATGCCCTTCGACAGCGACGGCAACTGCACCTACGAGCTGCTGGTGGAGCGGCTGAACGCGGATCTTGCGAACACATTGGGGAATCTGGTGAACCGGACCGTGGCCATGTCCAACAAGTACTTCTCCGGCGTGGTGGAGAGGACCGGCGCCCGGGAGGCCGTGGACGAGGAGTTGAAGGAGACCGCCACCGCGGCGGTGGGGAAGGTCACCGCCCGGATGGACGAGCTGCGGGTGGCCGATGCCATCACGGAGATCTTCAACCTCTTCAAGCGCTGCAACAAGTATATCGACGAAACCGCTCCCTGGACCCTGGCCAAGGATCCCGCCAAGACGGATCGGCTCAAGGAGGTTCTCTATAATCTCACCGAGAGCATCGTCATGGGCGCCAGCCTCCTGGCTCCCTTCCTGCCGGATACCGGCGCAAAGATCCTGGCGGAGCTCAACGCCAATCCCCGGCCCTTCGACGGGCTCACGGACTTTGGCCTGTACCCCTCGGGGAACCGGGTGGCGGAGAAGCCGGAGATCCTCTTTGCCCGGCTGGACCTGAAGGAGGTGCTGGATAAGGTGGGCGTGAAGGAAGAGGCTCTCGCAGCCCCTGCGGCCCCCGCCGAGCCTGAGAAGCCGGCGCTGCCCCCCATCAAGGAGGAGATCAGCTACGACGACTTCATGAAGGTGGACCTGCGCCTCGCCAAGGTCATGGCCTGCGAGGAGGTCAAGAAGTCCAAGAAGCTCTTGAAGCTGACGCTGGATGTGGCCGGCGAGGAGCGGACCGTGGTCTCCGGCATCAAGAAGTGGTACGCCCCCCAGGATCTGGTGGGCAAGACCGTGGTGCTGGTGGCAAATTTGAAGCCCGCCACCCTCTGCGGCGTGGAGAGCCGGGGAATGGTCCTGGCGGTCTCCGATCCCGCCGACGAGAATCTGGCCCTCATAACACCCAGCGCGGATATGCCCTCCGGCTACGTGGTCCGGTAACGGGGGGGTCGTCCCTTTTCTTGAAAGAAAAGGGACCCAAAAGAACTTCAAGAGGGGGGAGAGGTTTCGTTTGCATCTCCCATATGCCTCGAATGACTTCTCTTTTTTCGGTACCTTTTTTCTCTTCTTCCGAAGAGAAAAAAGGTACAAATACTATAGAAGGAATCCCTATGGACATCTTCGATACCCACGCCCACCTGCTGGACGAGCATTTCGACGAGGATCGGGAGGCGCTGATCGCCTCCCTCAGCGACGCCGGCGTAAAGCTGGTCATGGAGGCCTGCACGGACCTCAAATATTTAGAGAAGCTGATCCCCTTCGTGGAGGCCTGGCCCATGATCTACGGGGCTGCGGGGCTGCACCCGGAGGAGCTGGGCCCCTATTCGCTTTCGGACCTTACCGCGGTGGAAGCGGTCCTGAATCATCCCAAGATCAAGGCGGTGGGGGAAATCGGACTCGATTATTACTGGCCCGAGAACCCGCCTCGGGAGATCCAGCGGGATTTCTTTGACGCCCAGCTGTCCCTGGCGGCGGAGCATGGCCTTCCCGTCATCATCCACGATCGGGAGGCTCACGGGGACACGGTGGATATCCTCCGCGCCCATCGGGGGCAGGTGATCGGCGTTATGCACTGCTTCTCCGGCAGCTATGAAACGGCCAAAGAATGTCTTGACATGGGCTTTTATCTTGGTTTCGGCGGGTCGCTGACCTTTAAGAACGCCAAGAAGAACGTGGAGGTGGCGGCGAAGGCCCCCCTCGATCGGCTGGTCATAGAGACCGACTGCCCCTATATGGCACCTGTGCCCTGCCGCGGCCAGCGAAACGATCCTGCCAAGACCCTGTGGGTCCTGAAGAAGCTGGCACAGATCCGGGACATGGGGGAGGAGGAGCTGGCGCCGATCCTCTTTGAAAACGGGAAAAAGCTGTTCCGCATCTGAGCATGTATCGTCGATGCGGAGGAGAGGCCCTCCGTTTCCTTGTTTATACAAAAGATGTTGACAAATTATTCGAAGATTTGTACAATTTACACGTGTTCACAGCACAAAAAAGCAAGGAGGAATCTTTTGTATGACAGGCGTTGCGCTTATCATCGCGTTCGTCGTGGCCATTGTGGCCATGATCCTGCTCATCTCCAAGCTGAAGGTACATCCCTTCCTGGCGATCATGGGCATCTCTCTCGTCCTGGCCATTCTGGCCGGCATCCCGCTGACCCAGATCCCCGGCGTCATCGGCGCTGGCTTCTCTGGCACCTTCTCTTCCATCGGTATCGTCATCATCCTGGGCGCGTTCATCGGCGCTGTGCTGGAAAAGACCGGCGCTGCATTGAAGCTGGCCGACATGGTCATCTCCCTGGTGGGTGAAAAGAACCCGGAACTGGCTATCGAGCTCATGGGCTGGGTGGTCTCCATCCCCGTGTTTTGTGATTCTGGCTTCGTCATTTTGAACCCCATCCGTAAGGCTTTGGTGAAGCGTACCGGAAAGTCCAGCGTGGCCATGACCGTGTGCCTGTCCTGCGGTCTGTACATCGCCCACGTGTTCATCCCCCCCACGCCAGGCCCCATCGCCGCGGCGCAGACCCTGGGTGTGGGCGAGTCCCTGCTGCTGGTCATCGGCATGGGCGTCCTTTGCTCCATCCTGCCCTTGATCGCCGGACTCATCTATGCCAAGATCATCGGCAAGAAGATCAAGAGCGCCGATGAAATCACCGACAACGGCGAGGTGGTCAAGACCTATGAGGAGCTGAAGGCTGAGTTCGGCAAGCTCCCCGGTGGCTTCAACGCCATTGCGCCCCTGATCGTGCCCATCCTGCTCATGGCCCTTTCTTCCATCTCTTCCATGGCCAAGTGGGAAGGTGTTTTCGCCACCCTGTGCACCTTCCTGGGCACTCCCATCATGGCTCTTGCCGTGGGCGCCATCTTGGCCATCATTCAGCTGTTCTCCGCGGGCAAGAAGGCTGATTTCTACAACCTGACCAACGAGACGCTGAAGACCGTGGGACCCATCCTCTTCGTCACCGCAGCGGGCGGTGTGCTGGGCAAGGTCATCTCCTCTTCCGACATGGTGAACTTCATCACCGAGCATGCGTCCGTCCTGCAGACCATGGGCATCTTCTTCCCGTTCCTGCTGGCGGCCATCCTCAAGAGCGCTCAGGGTTCCTCCACGGTGGCCATCACCACTACGGCGGGCATCGTGGCGCCCCTCCTGGGTATCCTCGGTTTCACCACGCCGGTGGAGATCTCTCTGGTGGTCATGGCCATCGGCGCCGGCGCCATGACCGTGTCCCATGCCAACGACTCCTACTTCTGGGTGGTCACCAACTTCGGTGACATGACCCCCGAGCAGGGCTACAAGACCCAGACCCTCATGACGCTGGTCATCGGCCTCGCGTCTATGGTGGAGATCTTCGTTTTGACTCTGATCTTCTGAGTTTATTCTCTTTGCGACTTTTTCTCTTCAGGCAGAAGAGAAAAAGTCGCCCAAAAAGAGAAGCGCAGGAAGGACGACCCTTTTTGCGTGAGCATTTCATAATTATTTTGAACTTTTCTTTTTCATGCCCCTTTTTCTTTTCACAGAAAAGAAAAAGGGGCAAAACAAAAAAGGGAGGTACCCTATGGATAAGATCTTACGTTCCCATGCGGACCTGATCGTCAAAGAGGCCATCGCCGCCGTTCAGCCGGATGCCGCCGTGCAGCGGGCTCTGAAACAGATGATCTTCCCCGGCCGGGTGCTGCTGGTGGCGGCGGGCAAGGCCGCCTGGCAGATGGCCAAGGCCGCTTCCGATGCCCTGGGCAGCCGCATTGAAAAGGGTGTGGTGGTGACCAAGTACGACCACGTCATGGGGCCCATCGCCAACTTCGATTGCTTCGAGGCGGGCCATCCCGTGCCCGATGAAAACTCCTTCAAGGGCACCCAGGCGGCCCTCGATTTGGTGGCGAATCTCTCTGAGAAGGACACGGTGCTCTTTCTCCTCTCCGGCGGCGGCAGCGCCCTGTTTGAAAAGCCCTTGGTGGAACCGGCGGAGCTCCAGGACATCACGGGCCAGCTTTTGGCCTGTGGGGCGGACATCACCGAGATCAACACCATTCGCAAGCGGCTCTCCCAGGTGAAGGGCGGTCGGTTCGCCCAGCTGTGCTGGCCGGCGAAGGTGGAGGCGGTGATCCTTTCCGATATCCTGGGTGATCCTCTGGACATGATCGCCTCAGGTCCCGCTTGCCCGGATTCCACCACGGCGGAGGACGCCCAGCGGATCGCGAAGAAGTATGACCTGCAGATGAGCGATGCAGCGCGGAACCTGCTTTCCGTGGAGACGCCTAAGGCCCTCGACAACGTGCGCTCCCAGATCAACGGCAGCGTGCGGGAGCTGTGCGCGGCGGCGGCTCGGACCTGTGAAAGGCTGGGGTATACACCCATCCTGCTGACGGACCAGCTCTGCTGCCAGGCCAAGGAGGCCGGGAGCTTCCTGGCGTCCATCCTGAAGACTCACGAGAACGACGGTTTGTCCCTGGCCTTCATCGCCGGCGGCGAGACCGTGGTGAAGCTGACGGGGAAGGGCCTGGGCGGCCGGAACCAGGAGCTGGCCCTTTCCGCGGCGTCCGGCATCGCCAGGATGCCCGGGGCGGCGGTGTTCTCCGTGGGCAGCGACGGCACCGACGGGCCAACCGATGCGGCGGGCGGGTATGCTGACGGGGAGACCCGGAGCGAGCTGCTGGACAAGGGCGTCGTCATCGACGACGTGCTCCA
The DNA here is from genome assembly GCA_017545535.1 of Clostridia bacterium. Classification (GTDB taxonomy): domain Bacteria; phylum Bacillota; class Clostridia; order Christensenellales; family CAG-138; genus RUG472. The sequence continues at coordinate 13,485 of JAFWMS010000003.1, forward strand.
GAACAACGACGCGTACCATGCGCTCCAAAAGGTGGGCGGCCTCATCATGACCGGGCCCACAGGCACCAACGTGAACGACGTGGCCGTGGCGTTGCTGAGGAGATAAAGGCTTCCTGTTGCCGCTTTTCCTCTTCAAGAAGAGAAACATAAAAAGGAGTATAGCTTCCCGAATCGAAGCTACACTCCTTTTTTAGTGGTTTCCCTTTATCCCAGAGCCTCCGTGATAGCCGCCAGAAGGTCATCATAGGCGGTGAAGGCGGGGAGCTGGGGATAGGTTGTTCTGATTTTGTCCGTGGTGCGGAAAAGAAAGCCCGCTTTGCTAGCCAGGAGCATGTCAAGGTCGTTGTAGCTGTCGCCCACGGCGATGGTCTCGAAGCCCACACTTTGGAGGGCCCGGACGGTGGAGAGCTTGGAATCCTTGCAGCGCATGCGGATATCCGTGAGCTCGCCGGCAGGAGTCACGACCAGAGAGTTGCAAAAGATGGTGGGCCGACCCAGCTTCTCTAAAAGGGGCTTGGCGAACTCGGCGAAGGTGTCGCTCAGGATCACCACCTGGGCCCGGTCGCGAAGCGCATCCAAAAATGCTCGTGCGCCGGGCAGAGGATCAATCCTCTCGATGACGGCCTGGATCTCCTTCAGGCCAAGCCCATGGTCCTTCAGGATTCCCATGCGCCAGTACATGAGCTTGCGGTAGTCTGGCTCGTCCCGGGTGGTGCGCTTGAGCTCCGGGATGCCGCTGACCCGAGAAAACTCGATCCAGATCTCCGGCGTCAACACGCCTTCCATATCCAAACAGACCAGATCCATACTACCACTCCTTCTGCACGGCTTTTTCCAGAACGTAGCTCAGCATATCCTTGGGTTCGATCACGTCCCGATGCCGCACGGGCTGTTCTCTAAGGCCTTGCAGGTTCTTAGGCAGAGGCACGCCCGTGCTTTTTTCCAGCCGATCCATGGCGGCGAACTCATCCGCGCTCGGATCCTCCCCCAGGGCTTCCAGCACCGCCGTCGGGAATTTGTAGGGGGAAGCCGTGGACAGGATCACCACAGGGGCGTGGCTGGGACAAGCGGCCTTGTATTGCTGCGCCGCATCATAAGCCACCGCCGTATGGGTGTCCATCAAATAGCCATACTTCTGCCAGACCGCCCCGATAGCCCGCTTGGTCCCCTCGTCGTCGCAGCAGGCGGCAAAAAACAGGTCGTCCAATCGCTTCTTTAGGAACGGCGGCACTTGGTAGGTCCCGGTTTTTGCAAGGGAGGCCATGAGCCTGGCCACCAGATCCGTGTCGTGGGAGAGCAGGAACAGCAGCCGTTCCAGATTGCTGGACACCAGGATGTCCATGGAAGGCGAGACCGTCTTAAAAAAGGGTCGATTTCGATCATAGACGCCGGTGGCAAAGAAGTCGGTCAGGATGTTGTTGGCGTTGGAAGCGCACACCAGTTTGCCCACGGGAAGGCCCAGGCATTTGGCAAAATACCCGGCCAGAATGTCTCCGAAGTTGCCCGTGGGTACCACGAAATCCACGGGATCGCCCAGGACGATCCGGCTGTTCCGGACCAGATCACCATAGGCGCGAAAGTAGTAAACCACCTGGGGTGCTAACCGGCCGATGTTGATGGAGTTGGCGGAGGAGAGGCACACACCCTTTCCCTTAAGCAGCCCCTGCTGTTCCACCGCGGCAAAGATGCCCTTGACGCCGGTCTGAGCGTCGTCGAAGTTTCCCCGCACCGCGCAGACGCAGACGTTGTCCCCGTCCTGGGTGGCCATCTGGGCCTGCTGCACAGGGCTGACCCCGCCGTAGGGGTAGAAGACCATGATCCTGGTGCCGGGCACGTTCCGAAAGCCCGCCATGGCAGCCTTGCCGGTGTCGCCGCTGGTGGCCGTCAGGATCAGGATATCGTCGCTCACGCCGCACTTTCCTCGGGCGGCGGTCATGAGCACCGGCAGCATGGACAAAGCTACGTCCTTGAAGGCGCTGGTGGGGCCGTGAAACAGCTCCAAAACGGTATCGTCCCCCACGGTCACCGTGGGCGTCAGTTCGTCGGTCTCAAACTTGCCCGCATAGGCCCGGCGGACCAGATCGTCCATCTCCGTTTCCGAAAAGGACGGCAGCAGGGCCGCCAATATCTTCACCGCCATGGCCTGGGTGGACAGGGGCAGCACCGCCTTCCAGTCGAAATTCAAGCCGTCCAGAGAGTCGGGGCTGTAGAGCCCTCCGTCCTTGGCCATGCCGTCCAGGATCGCCTGGGCACTGGACGCCCGTATGTCGTTGTTCCGTGTGCTTTGGTAGATCATGATCCTCCTAATGCCCAAAAAAGGGCTTGTGTTTTGTTGGGACATATGATATATTGTCTCCATGCAAAAGTCAAGTGTTTTTCTCTCACGGACAAAAGCGGGGGAGGACACAGGGAAGGAGGACGGCATGCAGATCGGATTGCTGGGCTATGGGACCGTGGGCAAAGCTTTCTTTGCCCTTTGTGAGGAGCAGTCGTCCCTCACCATCAAAACCCTGTTGACCCGCCGCCCTCGGAACGTTGATTGTGCGGAGGCCAGCGATTTTGCCGATATTTTGAACGATCCCTCCATCGATATCGTGGTGGAGGCTATCGGCGGCATCCATCCGGCCTACGAATACATCTCGTCGGCCCTGCGGGCAAAGAAGCATGTGGTGACCGCGAACAAGGCCGTGGTCTGCGCCTACTATGGAGAGCTGGTGCGCCTCGCTGCCGAGAACGGCGTGTGCCTTCGGTGCACGGCGGCGGCGGGCGGCGGCATCCCCTGGCTGTCCTCCCTGGGGCGAGTGGCGCGGATGGACCGGATCACCGCCCTGGAGGGCATTTTGAACGGCACCACCAACTACATCCTGTCGGAAATGACGGCCCGCTACGCCGAGTACAACGACCTTCTTAGGGAGGCCCAGCAGCTTGGGTACGCGGAGGCTGATCCCACCGACGACGTGGAGGGGTATGATGCCCGGCGTAAGCTGGTCCTGTCGGTGAACCTGGCCTTCGACGGCCTGCTCAATGAACAGGATATCCCCTGCGTGGGCATCTCCCGCGTGACCGCTGGGGACGTGGCCTGGGCTCGGGAGCGTGGCCTGGTTTGGAAACTGATCGCCTGCGCCGAGCGCAAAGGGGATGCGGTGGGCGCGTTCGTTTGTCCCACCCTCTTTCCCGTCACCACCCCGGAAAGCCAGACTAACGGCAGTGCCAACCTGGTTTCCCTCTACGCGGAGCGCATCGGCAAGCAAAGCTTTTCCGGGGCCGGGGCCGGCGGCTGGCCCACGGCGTCCAACGTACTGACGGACTGCTTGGAGATCGCCGGCGGCGCGCCGTCCTTCTACAGCGACCGACCGGCAGCGCCCCTGTCGGTGGACAATGGGGAAGGGGTGAAGACCTGGCTGTTTCGAAGTTACGGCCGGTACACGGTGCGGGAGGAAACCGCCGCCGACGCTTTTGAGGCCTACCGAGCCGTTTTAGAGGTTGATCCCAGGGCGCTGATAGCCCATCTTCCCTATGGAATGCTCTAATAAAAAGGAGGAACACCTATGAATACCAGCTCTCGCTATTATCTGGTGGCGGCGGAGGTGCTGCCGGAGATCTTCATCAAGGTGGCCGAGGCGAACCGGCTCCTGCGGGCGGGGGAGGTGAGCACCGCCGGCGAAGCAGCCAAGGCCGTGGGCATCAGCCGCAGCGCCTATTACAAGTATCGGGACGCCATACAGCCCTTCACCGATATGTCCACGGGCCACATCATCACCTTCTACGCCCTGCTCAAAAACCAATCCGGCGTGCTATCCAACGTGCTCTCCGTCTTTGCCCGTTCCGGGGCCAACATCCTGACCATCAATCAGAGCATCCCCACCGACGGTTGCGCCGCCGTGACCATTGCCGCCGAGACTTCCGGCATGTCCTGTTCCTTGGAATCCCTTCTCGCCGCCGTCACCGCCTTGGATGGGGCGGTCCGGTTCGAGATATTGGCGGGGTAAAGGCACCCATGTCCGTTTGCTGAGAAACACATATTCTTCGAGATGATATGCACAGAAAAAAGGGGAGTATCCACAAGCGATACTCCCCAAGTTACTGTGTTTCATTTTTCTTTGGTTCACTCCTCCGGCGAATACTCCAGGATATCCCCGGGCTGGCAGTGCAGCGCCTCGCATATGGCGATGAGGGTGGAGAAGCGGATGGCGCTGATGTGCCCGTTCTTCAGCTTGGAGAGGTTCACGTTGGCCACGCCCACCTTCTCGGACAGCTCGTTGAGGCTCATCTTCCGATCGGCCATGACCCGATCAAGCCTAAGGATGATCTTGCCCATAGGTCACCTCACAGGGTCTCGTCTGCTTCCCGCTGGAGCTGGGCCCCGTAGCGGAAGACCATACAGAGGAAGAACACGATCAAAGCCGTGAACACCGAGCCCATGTTCAGGCTGATGCTCATGCGCTGCCAGCCAGTGAGGATCGCGGCTGCGGACGCACGGGCCAGGCAGGAGACCGCCGCGCAGATGATCAGCGTCCAGGCGAAGGTGTTCATCCTTTTGATCACGGGCTCGTCAAAGGGCGTACGGCAAACCCGAAATGCATCGCAGAGCTTCAGCAGCATGACCAGGGTGACGATGGTGCTGGCGATGCCCACCAGGCCCGCCCAGATGGCCCGCATGGCGTCCCTAAGGCTGAAGGTGACGTCCTCCTCATTCTTGGGGTCTACATGGACCAGCAGCCCCCCATCGGCCTTTTCCAGAGCCACGCCCGCTCCTTCGAGCTCCTGGCCTGCCTTTTGCTGGGCCTCGTCCAACAGCTTGTCGAGGTTGGCCCATTCGGTCCCAATCAACTCCCTGTCTACTTTCACGTCCACTACGGGCCGGAGACTCACCTCCACCATATCCTTGGGCAGGATGGCGCAGGCGATGCCGCCCAGGACCAGCGCCAGGGCCCCGATGCCCAGCAGGACGATCAATACGATGGACACGATCCGACCGGCTTTGCCGATCCGGTTGACCTTGGTTTGAATGTTGTTTTCCATTTTGTGCACCTCCGTTCATTTTCGTAAAATCATTAACGTTTATCGTTAACTTCTGGCGGCAGTATATCACCGCCTTTTGCGTTTGTCAACTACTTTTTTACGATAAACATAAAATTATTTACGAAGACATGGATTTATCTATCGCCAGCACCCGGATCTTCACCAGACGCACAGGTTCATTCTTCCATAGAAAAACAAAAACCGTCCATGTGGACGGTTTTTTGTTTGGCTCCCCAGGTAGGGCTCGAACCTACAACCCTTCGGTTAACAGCCGAATGCTCTGCCATTGAGCTACTGAGGAACGTTCGAAAGGTATTATAGCCAAGTCCGCCGGAAAATGCAAGAGGTATTTTCAAAAAAGAAGAAATATTTTTCCGGGGCGAAGGAAAAGGGTGGGCGTGGGAAAAAACGGGGCTGGGTTCGTTGACGCGGGGGCGGAACTGCGGTACAATGATTTCGCTATGGAAGAAATGATATACAACGTGATTGCCACCCAGGTGGCCGCCCCGAAGAAGCGGCATATTCGCAGCGAAGGCGCTTTGTACGCCTTGCTGGTGGTGGGAGCGCTGCTGATTATCGGCTTGGGCAACCGGCTTCAAGGGCTGCTGAAGCTTCCGCCGGTGCTGGTGCAGGCGGTGCTCTATGGGCTGCTGATCGCCATGGGGTACTGGGTGCTGCGGTTCCGGCTGACAAGCTACCGATACACCCTGACGGACAAGGCTCTTTTTGTGACCCGGCTTATGGGAAAGACCGAAAAGCTGGTGGCAGAGGTGCCCTTGGAAGATATCGAGTATGCCGGCGCATACGATGGGGCGAAGCTGAAGGAAAAAGGCTGCCACATGGGGCCCAACGTGCGTACGGGACAGCTGGCGGACACGACCATGCTCATCTACCAAGAAAACGGCGTTCGGCGGGCTCTGTGTCTGAGCGCCGACGAAGAATTGAAAGGAAAGTTGACGGAACCATGGAAGAATTGAAGCCGATGACGGCGGCGGAGTTTTTTAACGTGACCACCTGTCTGGTGTTGCCGGAGCGGTGCGCCGGGTGTCTGCCTGTGGCGGACGTTGTGGACCAGGTGGGCAGCGTCCTGGTGAAAGCGGGGGACCGCATCACCGCGGAGCAGCAGAAGGCCATCCTGGCGGCGGCTCAGGCGGGCAGATTGGCAAGCCTGGAAAAGGGTTACCTAAGAGTGGTGTTGGAGTTTTCGGAATGCAGCTGCTGCAATGGCTGAGCTGCCTGAAGGCGGGGGACACGCCTCACGCGGTGTTCCTGGTGGGACCGGCGGGCAGCGGCAAAAAGGAATACGCCCGGCGGGCGGCAGCCCTGTATCTGCTGGGGACGGAAGACGTAGGGAAGCTGGCGGAATGCCCCTTCTTTCAGGAGTTGCCGGACTACGCCGTCAAGAATGTTCGCGCCTGCTGCGAGGAGTTGAACCGGCAGGTGTTCGGCCAGGGGCGGCGGTGTTTGGTGATCCCGGATGCTCACCTGCTCACCCAGCAGACCCAGAACGCCCTCTTGAAGACCCTGGAGGAGCCGCCTGAGGACGCTCTGCTTATTTTGACAGGAAACGAGCAGGCGGTGCTGCCCACCATCCGTTCCCGGTGCATGCTGGTCCGGGTGGGGGCGGAGGACGTGGAGCGGGTGGCGGCTCGGCTGCGGGCCCACGGCGTGGCCCCGGAGCGGGCCAGGCTGGCCGCATACCTCTCCGACGGGGTGCCTGCCCTGGCGGAACGGTACGCGGGGGAGGAGTACATGACCTTTCGCGACCAGTGCCTGCCGGTGATAGCGGACGCCCTCTTCGGCGTGACCCCCTTTGCTCGGGCGGCGGAGCTGCTGGAGCGCCGGGAGGAGGGCAAGAAACGGATGGGGAAGGAGCCTCTCTGTGACTGTATGGATATCCTCCTGTCCCTGCTGCGGGACGGCCTGGTCACGAAGGTGGGCGGGGGCGCTTTCCGGAATTTGGACGGAGCGGCGCTCATAAACCGTATGGCGGAACACTTTACAACGGCGGAAATTCAATGTATGATAACAGAAACGCTGCAGCGGCGGCGGATACTGACGGAATACGGCGGCGCACCGGGGGCGATCCTGGACGGGCTGCTGGTCTCCTTAGGAAAGCAGGAAACGGAATAAAGCAATGGTAAAAGTCATCGGAGTCAAATTCAGAAACAGCGGCCGGGTCTACTATTTCGATCCGGGCGATTTGGATATTCAGCCTGGTAGCGGCGTCATCGTGGAGACCGCCCGAGGCGTGGAATACGGCGACGTGACCATGGGCGTCACGGAGGTGGAGGAGGAGAAGGTGGTCTCGCCCCTGAAGACCGTGCAGCGGATCGCTACCGATGAGGATCGGCGGCTGCGGCAGCTTTACCGGGACAAGGAGCAGGAGGCCTTCGCCATCTGCGAGCGGAAGATCGAAGAGCATGGCTTGGACATGAAACTGGTGAACGCGGAGTACACCTTCAACGGCAGCAAGGCGGTGTTCTATTTCACAGCGGACGAGCGGGTGGATTTTCGCGAGCTGGTGAAGGATCTGGCCTATGTGTTCAAGACCCGGATCGAGCTTCGGCAGATCGGCGTCCGGGACGAGGCGAAGATGCTGGGGGGCCTGGGGCCCTGCGGCCGGCCCGTGTGCTGCAAGCAGTTTTTGGACGATTTCCGCCCCGTGTCCATCAAGATGGCCAAGGAGCAGAACCTGTCCCTGAGCCCCACCAAGATCTCCGGCCTCTGCGGCCGGCTCATGTGCTGTCTCCAGTATGAGGAAAGCTGCTACGAGCAGATGCACAAGCTCATGCCCAAGACGGGGAAGGAGATTGAGACCCCCGACGGCGTAGGCATCGCGGTGGAGAACAACGTGATCACCGAAAAGACCAAGGTGAAGCTCACCGCCGAGGACGGCACCATCGACATTCGGGAGTACCCCTATCAGGATCTGGGGCCCGGGGCCAAGGAAAGGGCCCTGGAGCGGGCTGCCCAGGCGGCGACAGAGCCGGAAACGGAGAAGGCGGAGGGCTTCACGCCCCTGCGACAGGGGAGCCAGCTGCGGCAGAACCGGGGCAGGGATTGGCAGCCTCAACCCAAGGGCGACAAGCTGCAGCCCAAGGGGGACAAGCCCCAACCCAAGGGCGACAAGCCTCAACTCAAGACCGAAAAGCAGTCCAAGGGTGAGAGCAAGCCCCAGAATAAATCCGACAAAGCCCAGCCAAAGGGCGACAAGCCCAAGGGGGATAAAAATCAGGGCCAGAACCGGAATAAAGGCAGCCGGGACAACAAACAGCCCAAGCCCGCTGAGCAAACGCCCAAGGCCGAAGCCCCTGCAGGGAAGGGCCAGCCGGAAGCGGCTGCAGCCACTTCCGCGCCTGAAGCAGCCAAAACGACGGTGCCCTTCAGCCGCAATCGCCAGCCTCGCCGTCGTTCCTTCGGGCCTAAGAAGGTATAAGTAAATAATCCATTCACAGCGTGAACCTTTTCATAAAAGAAAGGCGCACAAAAAACTGTATGAAGGAAACGGATAGCGCTGTATATACCGGAGCGCCTTCTTACACTTCTCTTTTTGGCTTTATTTTCTTCATTGAAGAGTAAAAGAATAACAATTGAGGAAAATGTTATGTGGTTTGCACTCTCTCTGATCGCGCTGCTCTGCTGGAGCGGCTCCGACATGTTCTCCAAGATCGGTTCCAAACCCTCCGACAAGCTGAGCCATTGGAAGATGGTCATGGCCGTGGGCCTGATCATGGGCCTTCATGCCGCCTACGAGATCTTCATCGGCGGCGTGGAGATCACCTGGGACACCATCGTGGCCTACCTGCCTGCCAGCTTCATGTACATTCTGTCCATGACCTTGGGCTATGTGGGCCTTCGGTATATCGAGCTCTCCGTTTCCAGCCCCATCTGCAACTCCTCCGGCGGCATCGCGGCTGTTCTCTGTTTCCTGTTTTTGCAGGAGATGCCGGGCCTGGTCCAGTGGATCGGCGTGGCGGCGGTGACCATCGGCGTGGTGCTCCTGGGCGTGGTGGAGATGAACGAGAGCGATTCTGCCCGCGAGATGCGCCAGCAGAACAGCAAGGTGAAGTATAAGAAGAGCTTCATTGCCCTGCTGTTACCTATTTTATATTGCATCATCGATGCTCTGGGCACCTTCTTTGATTCAGTCATCCTGCGGGAGGAGGCCACGGGCACTTTCCTGGACACTGTCTTTCCCACCATGCTGGAGGAGGGTCCGGCCAACGTGGCCTATGAGCTCACCTTCCTGGCCTGCGGCATCGCAGCCGCCATCTATGTGCTGGGCGTCCGCCGGGACAAGCTGACCGTGAAGGCCGAAGGTCCCAAGTTCCTGGGCGGTGTCTTCGAGACCGCGGGGCAGCTGGCCTACATCTACGCTCTGGGCGACACGGCCCACGCGGGCTTCGCCGCGGCCATCATCGCCTCCTACTGCGCCCTGTCCGTGGTGTGGAGCCGCATCTTCCTGAAGGAGAAGCTGTCCTGGAAACACTACGCCGCCATCGCCCTCACCGTGGCGGGCATCATCATATTGGGCATATTTGACGCTTGATTTTTACAAACGAAAAGGCTGTCGAGGACCGGCAGCCTTTTTTGTATGTCTATTGCTCCCTTGCGCTTCTGCGCAGCAGCTCCCCCAAGCTTTCGCACAGGGTCCGGATCAGGGCCTCCGTGTCAGAGGGGACGGGCGTCTTCCGGGGCCGGCCCGGGCCGGCGGGGGAGGGGGCGTAGGGGTCGAAGACAGGATCGCCCTTCTCCTGCAGCTCCCGGCGGGCCCGATCCACCAGGGCGGGGCGGCTCTTGAGGAGGGATCGGTACTTGTTCTGATAGCGGAGCATGCGCCGGGTGTCCCCCTGAGCGATGCGCAGCGTGCAAGCGCGTACGGACTCCCCGGCGGACCGGGCCAGCAGCACCGTCTTGAGCAGGGACAAGCTCTCCTCCTCGGAGAAGGGGAGGAAGGCGGGGGCGCTTTCGCCGGTCTTGCTGCTGGCGTAATAGTGGTTCCGAACGCTGTTGGGCTGTCGACCGGTCTCTTTCGCAGCCTCGGCAAAGGCGGTCTTCAGGGGTTCTCCCGCGGCCCGGCACCGATCCACGGCAACCTGGAGCAGCGCCTCCTCGGCGCTGTCCCAGCCGGACTTGCGGCGCGGGGAGATCATGGCTTGTTCCATAGATATATCGCTTCCTTTCCTATATGGTTTCAGAGTCAGTGTGGACAGAAAGATGCTTTCTCCATACAACCATATGCAGGGAAACGGCCCTTTAGAAAAATATTGCCTGTTTGTAAAAAAATTCTTGACAGCTTGTAGACATAGTGATACTATTCTAAGTCGCATTATGATAGCTAAACTGTCGGCGTATGCCCGTAAATCCGGTGAACTGCCGGTTTACGCGGACGGGATGGATAGGTATCCGTGCAATCAAAGTCGGTGCAACGGCATCAAAAGGAGTGAACGAGATGATGCATGACGTCAAGATGGGACGGCGGGTCCGCAAGAGCTTTTCCAAGGTCAACGAAGTGCTCAGCATGCCCGATCTCATTGAGGTGCAGAAGAATTCCTACTATCGCTTTCTGAAAGAAGATCTTAAAGAGGTTTTCAACGACATCTCCCCCATCGTCGACTATTCCGGCAAGCTCGTCCTGGAGTTCGTGGACTATCGGATCGATCTCGATAAGCCCAAGTATACCCAGGAGGAGAGCAAGGAAAACGACGTGAATTACGCCGCGCCCCTGCGGGTCACCGTCCGGCTCATCAACAAAGAGACCGGCGAGGTGAAGCAGCAGGAGGTCTTTATGGGCGATTTCCCGCTGATGACGCCTCAGGGCACCTTTATCATCAACGGCGCAGAGCGAGTCATCGTAAGTCAGCTGGTCCGGTCCCCCGGCGCCTATTATTCGGTCAGCACCGACAAGTGGGGCAACCAGCTCTATTCCTCCCAGGTCATCCCCAACCGGGGCGCCTGGCTGGAGTATGAGACCGACAGCAACGGCATCCTGTACGTGAAGATCGACCGGCAGCGGAAGGTGTTCATCACCTCCCTGCTGCGCGCCATCGGCTACGGCACCAAGGCAGAGATCCGGGAGCTGCTGGGCGAGGACGAACGGCTGGAGAACACCCTCCAGAAGGACCCCACCAACTCCGTGGCGGAGGGCCTTATCGAGATCTACAAGCGGCAGCGCCCCGGCGAGCCTCCCACGGAGGAGAGCGCCCGGAGCCTCCTCAACGGCCTGTTCTTCGACAACCGGTACGACCTTGCCCGGGTAGGCCGCTATAAGTTCAATAAGAAGCTGAGCCTGAAGGCCCGCATCGTGAACCAGATCGCCGCGGAGATGGTGGTCTCGCCCGTCACCGGCGAAGTGCTGCTGGAGGAGGGCGCCTTCATCGATAAGCAGAAGGCCGAAGAGGTCCAGAACGCCGGCGTCAACGCCGTGTCCGTGCGGATCGAGGACAAGACCGTGAAGGTGGTGGGCAACAACTTCGCCTCCGCCGCCGGCTTCCTGCCCTTTGCTCCCTTCGAGGCGGGCCTCAACGAGGACGTCCATATCCCCACTCTCCTTGCTCTGCTCCCCGAGATGCAGGCTATCGAGGGCGAGGAGGCTCAAAAGGACTTCCTCCGCAGCCACTATTATGATCTGATCCCCCGCCATATCGTCCCCGATGACATGGTGGCCTCCGTGTCCTACATGATCGACCTTTCCTACGGGATCGGCAAGACGGATGATATCGACCATCTGGGCAACCGCCGCATCCGCAGCGTGGGCGAGCTCCTCCAGAATCAGATCCGGGTGGGCCTCACCCGGTTGGAGCGGGTGGTCCGGGAGCGGATGGGCCTGCAGGACATGGACGTGGTCATGCCCAGCAACCTCATCAATATCCGTCCGGTGACCGCGGCCATCAAGGAGTTCTTCGGCTCTTCCCAGCTGTCCCAGTTCATGGACCAGACCAACCCCCTGTCCGAGCTGACCCATAAGCGGCGTCTCTCGGCCCTGGGCCCCGGCGGCTTGAACCGTGACCGCGCCACCTTCGAGGTCCGCGACGTGCACTACTCCCACTACGGCCGTATGTGCCCCATCGAGACCCCTGAAGGTCCCAACATCGGTTTGATCAACTCCTTGGCCACCTATGCCCGGATCAACGAGTACGGCTTCATCGAGGCCCCCTATCGGGTGGTGGACAAGGCCAATCACACCGTCACCGAAGAGATCGTTTACCTCACCGCCGACGAAGAGGACGGCGCCATCGTGGCCCAGGCCAACGAGCCCGTGGATCCCGAGACCCACTGGTTCGTAAAGGACCGTGTGGTGGCCCGGAAGCTGGACCAGATCATCGAGGTCCGCAACTCCGAGATCGACTATCTGGACGTTTCCCCCAAGCAGCTGGTGTCCGTGGCCACGGCCATGATCCCCTTCCTGGAGAACGACGACGCCAACCGGGCCCTCATGGGCTCCAACATGCAGCGTCAGGCCGTGCCCCTCTTGAAGCCTGAGGCCCCCGTGGTGGCCACCGGCATGGAATACAAGGCGGCGGCCGACTCCGGCATCGTGGTCCTTGCCAAGGAGGACGGCGTGGTGAGCTACGTGTCCGCCACCAAGGTGGTCATCACCACCCCCGCGGGCGTGCCCCACGAATATAAGATGACCAAGTTCCAGCGGAGCAACCAGGGTACCTGTCTGAACCAGCGGCCCGTGGTCTCCAAGGGCGAGGTGGTAAAGAAGGGCGACGTCATCGCGGACGGCGCTTCCACCGACGGCGGCGAGATCGCTCTCGGCCGGAACATCCTCATCGGGTTCATGACCTGGGAGGGCTACAACTACGAGGACGCGGTCCTCATCAGCGAGAAGCTGGTGAAGGAGGACGCCTACACCTCCATCCACATCGAGGAGCACGAGGTGGAGGCCCGCGATACCAAGCTGGGCGCCGAGGAGATCACCCGGGACATCCCCAACATCGGTGAGGATGCCTTGAGCCAGCTGGACGAGAACGGTATCATCCGTCCCGGCGCCGAGGTCCGGGCGGGAGACATCCTGGTGGGCAAGGTCACGCCCAAGGGCGAAACCGAGCTCACAGCGGAGGAGCGGCTCCTTCGCGCCATCTTCGGCGAGAAGGCCCGTGACGTCCGCGACACCTCCCTGCGCGTGCCCCATGGCGAAGGCGGCGTGGTGGTGGACGTGAAGGTATTCACCCGGGAGAAGAAGGACGAGCTGAGCCCCGGTGTCAACCAGATGGTCCGTGTCTACATCGCCCAGAAGCGGAAGATATCCGTGGGCGACAAGATGGCCGGCCGTCACGGCAACAAGGGCGTCATCTCCCGCATCCTGCCGGAGGAGGATATGCCCTTCATGCCCGACGGGACGCCGCTGCAGATCGTGCTGAACCCCCTGGGCGTGCCGTCCCGAATGAACATCGGACAGGTGTTGGAGCTCCACTTGGGCATGGCCTGCAAGAAGCTGGGCCTCCACATCGCCACCCCCGTGTTCGACGGCGCCACCGAGGAAGACATCAAGCGGCTGCTGGTGAAGGCGGGTTGCGACGAGGACGGCAAGACGATCCTCTATGACGGCCGTACCGGACAGCCCTTTGAGAACCGGGTATCCGTTGGCTATATGTATTATTTGAAGCTCCGTCATCTGGTGGACGACAAGATCCACGCCCGGAGCACGGGCCCCTACTCCCTGGTCACCCAGCAGCCTCTGGGCGGCAAGGCCCAGTTCGGCGGCCAGCGGTTCGGCGAGATGGAGGTGTGGGCGTTGGAGGCCTACGGCGCCGCCAACACCCTGCAGGAGATCCTGACGGTGAAATCCGACGATGTGGTGGGCCGTGTGAAGACCTACGAGAGCATCGTCAAGGGCGACAACGCCAAGACCGCCGGTGTGCCTGAATCCTTCAAGGTGCTCATCAAGGAGCTCCAGTCCCTGGCTTTGGACGTGAAGGTCCTTCGCGAGGATCGGACCGAGATCGAGATCACCGAGGACGACGAGGACGATCTCAAGCCCATGGACATCAACATCTCCGGCATCGAGGATATGCCCGATCTGCCGGTGGATGAGGATGGCAAGGACGAGGAGGAGGACGAGTTCGGCGACGACGACTTCGGCGCTGACGAGGACTTCGGCGAGTTCGACGAGCCCGGCGAGGGCGTGCTGGAGCAGGACGACGGGGCAGGTCTGGACGATCTGCTGGGCGATCTGTCCGACGGCATGGACAACGGCGATTTGGATTTGGACTAAGGCAGGCTGGGTAAAGGAGAAAAAGCATGTTTAATCTCACTGATTTTGACGCGTTGCAGATCGGTCTCGCTTCCCCGGAAAAGATCTTGGAGTGGTCCCACGGCGAGGTGAAGAAGCCCGAGACCATCAACTACCGGACGTTGAAACCGGAGCGGGACGGCCTCTTCTGCGAGCGTATCTTCGGGCCCACCAAGGACTGGGAGTGCCACTGCGGCCGCTATAAGCGGGGCCGTTACAAGGGCATCGTCTGCGAAAAGTGCGGCGTGGAAGTCACCCGGGCCAAGGTCCGCCGGGAGCGGATGGGCCATATCGAGCTCGCCGTGCCCGTGAGCCATATCTGGTACTTCAAGGGCATCCCCTGCCGGATGAAGATGCTCCTCGACATGAGCCCCAAGGCCCTGGAGCAGGTGCTCTACTTTGCGGCCTTTGTGGTCATTGATCCCGGTGAGACCACCCTGCAGAAGAAGCAGATCCTCACCGATCGGGAGTATCGGGAGTATCAGGAGCAGTTCGGTCCCAAGAGCTTCAAGGCCGGCATGGGTGCTGAAGCCATCCGGGAACTCTTGGCGGAGATCAATCTCGAAGAGCTTCGGGATCAGCTCCGCAAGGAGATCGAGACCTCCGGCGGCCAGAAGCACACCAACGCCGTGAAGCGGCTGGAGGTGGTGGAGGCCTTCATCAAGAGCGGCAACCGCCCCGAGTGGATCATCCTCACCGTGCTGCCGGTCATCCCCCCCGATCTTCGGCCCATGGTCCAGCTGGACGGCGGTCGGTTCGCCACCAGCGATCTGAACGACCTGTATCGCCGGGTCATCAACCGAAACAACCGCTTGAAGCGGCTCCTGGAACTCCGGGCCCCGGATATCATCGTCCGCAACGAGAAGCGGATGCTGCAGGAAGCGGTGGACGCCCTCATCGACAACGGCCGCCGTTCCCGCCCCGTCACGGGCCCGGGCAACCGGCCCCTCAAGTCCCTGTCCGACATGCTCCGCGGCAAGCAGGGTCGGTTCCGTCAGAACTTGCTGGGCAAGCGCGTGGACTACTCCGGCCGTTCCGTCATCGTGGTCGGTCCCGACCTTAAGATGAGCCAGTGCGGTCTGCCCAAGGAGATGGCTCTGGAGCTCTTCAAGCCCTTCGTCATGAAGGAGCTGGTGGAGCTGGGCTACGCTCAGAACGTGAAGGGCGCCAAGCGGATGGTGGAGCGCAACGCCACCGAGGTCTGGGGCGTGCTCGAGAACGTGATCAAGGATCACCCCGTGCTCCTGAACCGTGCGCCCACGCTGCACCGTCTGGGCATCCAGGCCTTTGAGCCGGTGCTGGTGGAGGGCCGCGCCATCAAGCTGCACCCCCTGGCCTGCACCGCCTTCAATGCCGACTTCGACGGCGACCAGATGGCCGTGCACGTGCCCCTGTCTGTGGAAGCTCAGGCCGAAGCCCGCTTCCTCATGCTGGCGGCCAACAACATTTTGAAACCCCAGGACGGCAAGCCCGTGGTGTGCCCCACCCAGGACATGGTCCTTGGCTGCTACTATCTGACCCAGCTTCGGGACGGCCAGAAGGGGGAGGGGAAGGCCTTCGCCTCCGAGGACGAGGCCATCATGGCCTACCAGTGCGGCGAGGTCACCCTCCAGTCCAAGATCCGGGTCCGGATCTCCCGGGAGTGGCAGGGCAAGACCTATCAGCGCATCATCGATACCTCCGTGGGCCGGCTCCTCTTCAACGCCGCCATCCCCCAGGATCTGGGGTATGTGCCCCGGGAGACCCTGGACGACATGTTCGTCCTGGAGATCGATCGCCTGGTGGTGAAGAAGGACCTTGGCAACATCATCGATATGTGCTACCGCAAGTACGGCCCCACCATCACCTCCGAGGTGCTGGACAGGGTCAAAAAGCTGGGCTATACCTACTCCACTCGTGGCGGCATCACCGTGGGCTATCAGGACATCAAAGTGCCTGAGGAGAAAAAGACCATCGTCCATGACGCCGAACAGCAGGTCGTGGAGGTGGAGAACATGTTCAACATGGGCTTGCTCTCCAACAAGGAGCGCCGGGAGAACGTGATCGGCATCTGGGAGAAGGCCACGGACGAGGTTACTGCCGCTCTGATGGACTCCCTGGATCCCTACAACCCCATCTACATGATGGCCAACTCCGGCGCCCGTGGCAGCAAGGCCCAGATCCGTCAGCTGGCCGGCATGCGCGGCCTCATGGCCGACCCCTCCGGTCAGATCATCGAGGTGCCCATTCGCGCCAACTTCCGTGAGGGCCTGTCCGTGTTGGAGTTCTTCATCTCCTCTCACGGCGCCCGCAAGGGCTTGGCCGATACGGCTCTGCGTACCGCCGACTCCGGTTATCTGACCCGCCGTCTTGTGGATGTGTCCCAGGAGGTCATCATCCGCGAGGAGGATTGCTTCGCCTCCCGGAACGACACCCCCAAGGGCATGGTCCTCACCGCTATCCTGGATGACGGCAAGCTCATCGAGCCCCTGTCCGCCCGTGTGGTGGGCCGCTACACCATCGATCCCGTCGTCGATCCCAAGACCGGGGCCGAGATCGTGCCGGCGGATTCCATGATCACCTATGAGCAGGCCGAGGCCATCGAGAAGGCCGGCATCACCGAAGTCCTCTGCCGCAGCGTCTTCACCTGCCGCAGCGAGCACGGCGTGTGCGCCAAGTGCTATGGCGCCAACCAGGCCACCGGCGGCCACGTGGAGATCGGCGAGGCCGTAGGCATCATCGCCGCCCAGGCCATCGGCGAGCCGGGCACCCAGCTCACCATGCGTACCTTCCATACCGGCGGCGTCGCCTCCAGCGAGGACATCACCCAGGGCCTTCCCCGTGTGGAAGAGCTTTTCGAAGCCCGCAAACCAAAGGGCCTGGCGGTCATCACCGAGATCGCCGGCACCCTGCACCTGGATGAAGGCAAGCGCAAGGCCATCATCTCCAACGACGACGGCGAGAGCGCGGATTACCACATTCCCTTCGGCAGCAAGCTGAAGGTGAAGGATGGGGACCACGTGGAGGTGGGCCAGGAGCTGACCGAAGGCTCCGTGAATCCCAACGACATCCTGCGTATCCTGGGCGTCAAGGGCGTGCAAGCCTACCTGCTGAAGGAAGTCCAGAGTGTGTATCGGCTCCAGGGCGTGGAGATCTCCGATAAGCATATCGAGATCATCATCCGCCAGATGCTCCGCAAGGTCCAGATCGAGGACGCCGGAGACACCAAGCTTTTGCCAGGCGAGCTCTGCGACATCTTCCGCTTTGAGGAGGAGAACGAAGCCGTGCTCACGGCCAATCCCGAGGGCCGGCCCGCCATCGCCAAGCGCAAGCTCCTGGGCATCACCAAGGCTGCCTTGGCCACGGAATCCTTCCTCTCCGCCGCCTCCTTCCAGGAGACCACCCGCGTCCTCACTGAGGCCGCCATCAAGGGTCGCATAGACCCGCTGGTGGGCATGAAAGAGAACGTGATCATCGGCAAGCAGATACCCGCCGGCATCGGCCTCAAGCGGTATCGGGACGTGACCGTGGTGCCCAAGAACGACACCATGGGCTTGAACTAAGGGAAACTATCTTTCGGAGGCGCGCATGGAACAGAAACGTACCGATCAAACCTGTCCCCTGTGGGGCACGGAGACCTGTGCTCGGCTCAACATGCGTGCCTGCCGGGAGTGCCCCGCCCAGGGCAAGGACCCTCGGGAGGCCAACGACATCCGCGGCGACGTGGAAACCCTCTATTCCTTCCTACCGGAGGAGGGCATCCATTCCCTCTTTGCCGGGACGGAATGCACCCTCTGTAAGGGGGAGGAAAAGGCGAGGGCCGAAAGCTACGCTCTCTTCGACATGGGCCATGCCGATCCTCGGCAGCGGAAGGAGAAGCTGAGCCTGTTTCGGAACAAAACCTACGGATTCGTGGTCCCGCTCCAGTTTGGCTGCTGCAAAAACTGCCGGCGTCGGTATCAGCTGCTGAGCTGGGCCCCCATGCTGGCGGCCATTCTGATCCTGGGTCTCGCTTTGCTGGTGGTGTCCCGGGAGACCCTGGCCCAGAGCATGCGGGACGTGTGGCGGGGATTGCCCCTGCTTGTGCTCCTGATTGCGGGCGGCGTCAGCTTTCTGCTGGGCAAGCTCTTGCAGCGGAACCTGCGCGCCCGGTTCAACGCCTTCACCTACATGGATCTCAACGATCATCCCGCGGTGAAGCGGATGGGCTCCTTGGGGTGGGAAGGGCTGACGGAGGGGAAATACCCTCAGCCGGTCTTCACCCGCAAGCGCCTCACCTACGGCGTCGGCACCGCCGTTCCCGTAGAGCAGGCGGAAAAAACCGAAGGAAACGGCGAAATTGTGGATTGACAAGTCGCCGCCATCCTGATACAATTTTATTTCGCAGCGTGTGAGGAGACCCATGCTCTGCTCCTGCGGCTTTTTAGCCGCTGCGGGGTTTATCCCCGGAAAAGACGGACAATACTCTCTACGAATTGGGTTGCAGAGAGATTGAAATAACAATAGATATATTTTTTCATCATTCTATCAGGAGGAATTCTCATGCCGACCATTAACCAGTTGGTTCGCAAGGGCCGGGAGCAGGTGCAGTACAAGTCCAATGCGCCTATCCTCAAGCAGTGCCCCCAGCGCAGGGGCGTTTGCACGGCGGTTCGTACCATGACCCCGAAAAAGCCCAACTCTGCGCTTCGTAAGATCGCCCGTGTCCGTCTGACCGACGGCCTCGAAGGTACCGCCTACATCCCCGGCATCGGTCACAATCTGCAGGAGCACTCCGTGGTGCTCATCCGCGGCGGCCGTGTCAAGGATCTGCCCGGCGTCCGGTACCACATCATTCGCGGTACCCGCGATGCGGCCGGTGTGGCCAATCGCCACCAGGCCCGTTCCCTCTATGGCGCCAAGCGCCCCAAGAAATAAGGAGGTACAGCTATGCCAAGACGTGGTTTTATCCCCAAGCGGGAAGTGCTTCCCGATCCTATCTATAAGAGCACCGTGGTCACCAAGCTCATCAACCAGGTCATGCTGGACGGCAAGCGGGGCGTTGCCCAGGCCGCCGTGTATGAGGCTTTCGACACCATCGCCGAGAAGACCGGCCGTCCCGCCCTCGAAGTGTTCGAGGAGGCCATGAACAACATCATGCCCGTGCTGGAAGTCAAGGCCCGCCGCGTCGGCGGTTCCACCTACCAGGTCCCCATCGAGATCCGTGCCGAGCGCCGGCAGACCCTGGGCCTTCGCTGGCTCGTGTCCTTTGCCCGCGCCCGCAGCGAGCGCACCATGCGTGAGCGCCTGGCCGGCGAGATCCTGGACGGCGCTAACAACGCCGGCAACGCGGTGAAGAAGAAAGAGGACACCCACCGCATGGCCGAGGCCAACAAGGCCTTTGCGCACTATCGCTGGTAAACCCATGCGCGAGATACCGCTCGAACTGACCAGAAATATCGGCATCATGGCTCACATCGATGCCGGCAAGACCACCACCACCGAGCGGATCCTGTTCTATTCGGGCAAGATCCACAAGATGGGCGAAACGCACGAAGGCGCGGCCACCATGGACTATATGGCCCAGGAACAGGAGCGTGGTATCACCATCACCTCCGCCGCCACCACCTGCTATTGGAAAGGTCACCGCATCAACATCATCGACACACCGGGGCATGTGGACTTCACCGTGGAGGTGGAGCGCTCCCTGCGGGTGCTGGATGGTGCTGTTGCCGTGTTCTGCGCCAAGGGCGGCGTGGAGCCTCAGTCCGAAACCGTATGGCGGCAGGCAGTGCGCTATGGCGTGCCCCGGATCGCCTACGTGAACAAGATGGACATCGTGGGCGCCGACTTCTTCAACGTGGTGGACATGATGCGTCAGCGGCTGGGCGCCAATCCTGTGCCCATCCAGCTGCCCATCGGCGCGGAGAACACCTTCCGTGGCCTCGTGGATCTGGTTCGGATGAAGGCGGAGATCTATTACAACGACGATGGCACCGACATCCGGGAGGAGGACATCCCCGCAGACATGCAGGACCAGGCCGAGGAGTACCGGAACAACCTCATCGAGTCCGTCATCGACCAGGATGAGGATCTGATGGAGAAGTACTTCGAAGGGGAGGAGCCCACGGAGGCGGAGCTCAACGCCTGCATCCGCAAGGCCACCCTTTCCGGCGCCGCTGTCCCTGTGACCTGCGGCAGCTCCTATCGGAACAAGGGCGTGCAGCCTTTGATGAACGCCATCGTGGAATATCTGCCCTCACCTCTCGACATCCCCCCTGCCAAGGGCACGGATGCCGAGGGCAACGGGGAGCTTCTGGCCCATGCGGACGATAACGGCCCCCTGGTGGCCCTGGCCTTCAAGGTCCTGTCCGATCCCTTCGTGGGACGGCTGGTGTTCTGCCGGGTCTACAGCGGCACCCTCAAGAGCGGCTCCTATGTATATAATGTAGGCAAGCAGCGCAAGTCCCGGGTCAGCAAGGTCCTCATGATGCACGCCAACGTGCGAACCGAGGTGGAGGAGGCTCACGCCGGAGACATCGTGGCTCTGGTAGGCATGAAGGACGCTTCCACCGGCGACACCCTCTGCGGCGAGACTCATCAGATGCTCCTGGAGAGTATGACCTTCCCCAACCCGGTCATTCAGGTGGCCATCGAGCCTAAGACCAAGGCGGGGCAGGAGAAAATGGACCAGGCCCTGCTCAAGCTTCAGGACGAGGATCCTACCTTCCGCACCTATGTGGACCAACAGACGGGCCAGACCATCATCGCCGGTATGGGCGAGTTGCATCTCGAGATCATCGTGGATCGGCTCATCCGGGAGTTCCGGGTGGAGGCCACGGTGGGCAAGCCCCAGGTGGCCTATAAGGAGACCATCAAATCCGCTGTCAAGGCCCGGGGCCGCTTCGTGCGGCAGTCCGGCGGCCACGGCCAGTATGGCGACTGTCTGGTGCTCTTTGAGCCCCGGCAGACAGGGGAAGGGTATCTGTTCACGGACAAGACCGTGGGCGGCGTGATCCCCAAGGAGTTCATCCCCGCCATCGACAAGGGCATCCGCGGCGCCCTCCAATCCGGCCCTCTGGGCGGGTATGAGGTCATGGATGTGAGCGCCACACTGCTGGACGGCTCCTATCATGAGGTGGATTCCTCCGAGCAGGCCTTCGAGATCGCCGGTTCCCTGGCGGTGAAGGAGGGGCTCAAGCGGGAGAACAGCGTGCTCATGGAGCCTGTCATGGACGTAGAGATCATCGTCCCCGACGAATACGTGGGCGACATCACCGGAGATCTGAGCAGCCGTCGCTGCCGGATCAACGGCATGGAGACCCGGAACATGGGCACGGCCATCGACGCCCTCTGCCCCCTGTCCGAGATGTTCGGCTATGCCACCAGCCTTCGGTCCCACACCCAGGGACGCGGCACCTTCACCATGCAGTTTGCGCACTACGAGAAGGTTCCCGAGGCCATCGCGGAGAAGATCCTGGGCCGGTACAACTACAACTTCTAAACAACAAATAGAATAATAAGAATCAAGGAGAAACATCAATGGCAAAAGCGAAATTTGAACGGACGAAGCCCCATGTCAACGTCGGCACGATCGGCCACGTTGACCACGGCAAGACCACTCTGACTGCGGCGATCACCATGGCGCTGGCCCAGTCCGGCGAAGCGGTGGCCATGCGGTATGACGAGATCGACAAGGCCCCCGAAGAGAAGGCCCGCGGCATCACGATCAACACCGCCCACGTAGAGTACGAGACCGCGAACCGTCACTACGCCCATGTGGACTGCCCGGGTCACGCGGACTACGTGAAGAACATGATCACGGGCGCCGCTCAGATGGACGGCGCGATCCTGGTGGTTTCCGCCGCTGATGGCCCCATGCCCCAGACCCGTGAGCACATCCTGCTGGCCCGTCAGGTCGGCGTGCCCTACATCATCGTGTTCCTGAACAAGGTGGATCAGGTGGACGACGACGAGCTGCTGGAGCTGGTGGAGATGGAAGTTCGTGAGCTGCTGTCCAGCTACGACTTCCCCGGCGACGATATCCCCATCATCCGCGGTTCCGCCCTGCAGGCTCTCGAAGCCCTGACCGCCGGCGAGGACGCCAAGACCTGCCCCGCCTGCAAGTGCATCTACGAGCTGATGGACGCGGTGGACTCCTACATCCCCACGCCCGAGCGTGCCTCCGACAAGCCCTTCCTGATGCCCGTTGAGGACGTGTTCACGATCACCGGCCGCGGCACCGTGGCCACGGGCCGTGTGGAGCGCGGCACCGTGAAAGTGGGCGATCCTGTTGAGATCGTGGGTCTCGTGGAGCAGAAGCGGACCTCCGTGGTCACCGGCGTGGAGATGTTCCGGAAGCTCCTCGACCAGGCGATCGCTGGCGACAACATCGGCATTCTGCTGCGCGGCATCAACCGTGACCAGGTGGAGCGTGGCCAGGTTGTGGCCAAGCCCGGCACCATTCACCCCCACACCCATTTTGAGGGTCAGGTGTACGTGCTGACGAAGGAAGAGGGCGGCCGTCACACGCCGTTCTTCAGTGGCTACCGTCCCCAGTTCTACTTCCGCACCACCGACGTGACTGGTTCCATCCAGCTGCCCGAGGGCGTGGAGATGGTCATGCCCGGCGACCATGTGACGATGACGATCCAGCTGATCACCCCCATCGCCATGGAGGAAGGCCTCCGGTTCGCTATCCGCGAGGGCGGCCGCACGGTGGCTTCCGGCGTCGTGTCCAAGGTCATCGAGTAAACAACGATAAAAGAAGGGCTGCAGATGCAGCCCTTCTTTTTTTTGTCGGCCGGATCCATCTAAAGCAGGTTGGAACTACATATTGTATATACAGGGACACACTGCATACAAGAGGACAAAAATATAGCAAAAAAAGTTTGTTTTTTCGCAAAAAAATACTTGCATTTCCCGGATGGATAGAGTATACTTCTGCTGTTCGTGTGTGGACCAGGGGACAACTATGGCCTATACGCGGGTCCAGGCAGGAGGTTGCCGGCTGCCATCCGGGTAATTTCTGCCGGGCCAACGCTTCAAATAACACCAGAAGCGGGGGCAAAAATAGCGGGCAGGGTGGCTTCCCAAGTCGAAGAATGTGTGGCCGAAAGGCCGCGCATAAACCAAGAGTTAGGAAACACACGGCCCCGTGTACTGCCCAATTTCAGAAGGAGGAAGAAACAATAACATGGCAAACCAAAGAATCCGCATCAAGTTGAAGGGCTATGAGCATGGTCTCGTCGACGCCAGCGCTGAGAAGATCGTGGAAACCGCCCGTCGGACCGGGGCTCAGGTCTCCGGGCCCATCCCCCTGCCCACCGAGAAGGAGGTCGTGACTATCCTGCGTGCTGTGCATAAGTACAAGGATTCCCGCGAGCAGTTCGAGACCCGGACGCACAAGCGTCTCATCGACATCCTGCAGCCCTCCGCCAAGACCGTGGACGCCCTCATGAAGCTGGATCTGCCCGCCGGTGTGGATATCGAGATCAAGCTGTAAGTTTAACGGAGGTATGAACCAATGAAGAAAGCCATTTTGGGCAAGAAGATCGGTATGACGCAGCTCTTCCGGGCTGACGGTACCATGATCCCCGTCACAGTCGTCGAAGCCGGTCCGTGCCCCGTCGTTCAGAAAAAGACTGTAGCCAAGGAAGGCTACGATGCCGTGCAGGTGGGCTTCTGCGAGCTCCGCGAGAAGTTGGCCAACAAGCCCATCACCGGTCACTGCGCCAAGGCTGGCGTGAAGGCCATGCGGTACCTCAGGGAGCTCAAGCTCGATGACGCTGCTTCCTATGAAGTGGGCCAGATCATCACCTGTGACGTGTTCGCCGAGGGCGAGCGGGTCGACGTGACCGGCGTCAGCAAGGGCAAGGGCTTCGAAGGCAACATCAAGCGGTGGAACCAGGGCCGGGGCCGCAAGACCCACGGTTCCCACTCCTACCGGGTGGCCGGTTCTCTGGGTGCCTGCACCTACCCCGGCGAAGTCTTCCGCACCAAGCGCCTGCCCGGCCATATGGGCAGCGAGACCGTCACCGTCCAGAACCTGGAGGTGGCCCGCGTGGATGCCGCTCGGAACCTGCTGCTCATCAAGGGTGCCATCCCCGGCGCCAAGGGCACCATGGTCACCGTGAAGAGCACCGTGAAATAAGGAGGAAAGAAGATATGCCTAACGTAGCATTGTACGATATTACCGGTAAGGTCATTGGCGATATCGAGCTTTCCGAGAATGTATTTGGTCAGCCCGTCAACGAGCCCGTTCTCCATCAGGTGGTCGTGGCTCACCTCGCCAACTGCCGTCAGGGCACCCAGAGTGCCAAGACCCGCAGCGAAGTCTCCGGCGGCGGCAAGAAGCCCTATCGTCAGAAGGGCACCGGCCGCGCCCGTCAGGGTTCCACCCGCGCTCCCCAGTGGACGCACGGCGGCGTGGTGTTCGCGCCCAAGCCCCGCGACTACAGCCAGAAGGTCAACGCCAAGGTCCGTCGCGTAGCCCTCAAGTCCGCCCTCTCCTCTAAGGTCGCCGACAGTGAGCTCATCGTGTTCGATGCGTTGAACATTGAAGCTCCTAAGACCAAGGAAATGGTGAAGGTGCTGAAGGCTGTGGACGTGGACAAGGCCCTCATCGTGCTCGCCGACAAGGACGAGACCGTGGAGCGGGCAGCCGCCAACATCCCCGGCGTCAAGACCACTTTGGTCGGCACCCTGAACACCTACGAGGTGCTCAAGTATAAGAAACTGATCCTCACCAAGGATTCCGTTGCAAAAATCGAGGAGGTGTACGTCTGATGAAGAGCGCTTATGATATCGTGAAGGCTCCCATCCTCACCGAGAAGAGCTACGACTACATCGCCCACCGGGTCTACACGTTCGAAGTGGCCAAGAGTGCGAACAAGATCGAGATCGCAAAGGCCGTGGAAGAGATCTTCGGCGTGAAAGTCCAGAGCGTGCACACCGTGAACAAGCTGGGCAAGATCAAGCGGCAGGGCCGGTATGAAGGCCGTCGTCCTTCCACCAAGAAGGCCTATGTGAAGCTGACGAATGAGTCCAAGGGCATCGAGCTCTTCGACGGCATCGCCCAGTAAGGAGGAACAAAATGGCTATTCGCAAGATCAATCCGACCACTCCGGGCCAGCGCGGCATGACCGTCTCCGCTTTTGAGGAGATCACCCGCACCACCCCCGAAAAGTCTCTGACCACCGATATGCGCAAGCGGGCCGGCAGGAACTTCTCCGGCCGCATCACCGTCCGGCATCAGGGCGGCGGCGCCAAGCGCAAGTACCGCATCGTGGACTTCAAGCGCAACAAGGACGACGTGCCCGGCAAGGTCTTCTCCATCGAGTACGACCCCAACCGCTCCGCCAACATCGCCCTCATCCACTACGCCGATGGCGAAAAGCGCTACATCATCGCGCCTCTTGGCCTGAAGGTAGGCGACCAGATCGTCTCCGGCGCCAACGCCGATATCAAGGTCGGCAACACGCTGCCTCTGGAGAACATCCCCGTGGGCACCATGATCCACTGCGTGGAGCTGGTCCCCGGCAAGGGCGCTCAGCTCGTCCGGTCCGCCGGCAACGCGGCCCAGCTCATCGCCAAGGAGAACGGCTTCGGCCAGGTTCGTCTCCCCAGCGGTGAGGTCCGCCTGATCCCCCTGAAGGCCCGTGCGACCATCGGCCAGGTGGGCAATGTGGACTTCCAGAACATCATGATCGGCAAGGCCGGCCGGACCCGTCACATGGGCATCCGTCCCACGGTCCGCGGCTCCGTCATGAACCCCAACGACCACCCCCACGGCGGCGGCGAGGGCAAGAGCCCCATCGGCCGGCCCGGTCCTGTGACCCCCTGGGGCAAGCCCGCGCTGGGATATAAGACCCGGAAGACCAAGAACAAGAGCAACAAGTACATCGTGCGCCGCAGGAACGGCGGTAAGTAACGGGAAGGAGTAAGGATAATGAGCAGATCGGTTAAAAAAGGACCGTTTGTAAACGAAGCGCTCTACAATCGCATCCAGGCGATGAACGAGAGCGGCAAGAAGACCGTTGTTAAGACCTGGTCCCGTTCTTCCACGATCTTTCCTGAGTTCGTCGGCCACACCATCGCGGTCCACGACGGGAAAAAGCACGTTCCGGTGTACGTCACCGAGGAAATGGTCGGGCACAAGCTGGGCGAGTTCGCCCCCACCCGTACCTTCCGTGGCCACAGGGGCTCCGAGAAGTCCTCTGGCGCGAAGTAAGGAGGAAAGTTATGGCAACGAGAAGCAAAACCAAGACCGCCTATCGTCATGAGCACGCTGACAAGCGGCCCCATGCCACGGCGAGATACATCCGCATCGCTACCCGCAAGTGCACCATCGTGGCGGACTTGATCCGGGGCAAGAGCGTGAAGGAGGCTCAGGCCATCCTGACCTACTGCCCGAAAGCGGCTGCGGCGCCCATGCTGAAGGTCCTCAACTCCGCCGTCGCCAACGCGGAGAACAACCTGGAACTCAACCGCGACGATCTCTTCGTGGCCGAAGCTTTCGCCAATCAGGGTCCCACCCTGAAGCGCTTCAGGCCCCGGGCCCGTGGTTCCGCCTCTTCCATTTTGAAGCGGACCAGCCATCTCACGGTGATTCTTGATCAGCAGGCCAAGTAAGGAGGAAAGAACATGGGTCAGAAAGTTAATCCCAACGGTTTCCGCATCGGCGTCATTCGCGACTGGAACACCCGTTGGTACGCTCCGAAAAAAGACTTTGCGGATTTCCTCGTGGAGGATCACAAGATCCGTGAGTTTGTGAAGAAGAAGTACTACGCGGCCAACATCTCCCGCATCGGGATCGATCGGGCCGCCGGCAAGATCTCCGTGAGCATCTTCACCGCCCGTCCGGGCATGCTCATCGGCAAGGGCGGCGCCGGGATCGACGTCATCAAGGCCGACATCGCCAAGGAGATCGGCAAGCCCGTCAACGTGAACATCATGGAGATCCGGGATCCCGATGCCGACGCTCAGTTGGTGGCGGAGAACATCGCCGCTCAGCTGGAGAAGCGCATCAGCTTCCGGCGGGCCATGAAGCAGGCCATGCAGCGGGCCATGCAGCGCCCCGGTGTGAAGGGCATCAAGCTCAGCTGCGGCGGCCGTCTTGGCGGCGCCGAGATCGCCCGCAGCGAGGGATACCATGACGGTTCCATCCCCCTGCAGACCATGCGCGCGGACATCCACTACGGGTTCGCGGAAGCCCACACCACCTACGGCCGGATCGGCTGCAAGGTTTGGATCTACAAGGGCGAAGTGCTTGGCAAGGCCAAGCGCAAGGAAGGAGGCAGATAACCATGTTGATGCCGAAGAGAGTGAAGCACCGCAGGGTGTTCCGCGGCAGGATGAAGGGCACCGCCCATCGTGGCAACACCATCAGCTACGGCGAGTTTGGCCTGGTAGCTATGGAGCCCTCTTGGATCACCAGCACCCAGATTGAGGCCGCTCGTGTTGCCATGACCCGTTTCACAAAGCGTGGCGGTCAGGTCTGGATCAAGATCTTCCCGGATAAGCCCGTTACCGAAAAGCCCGCTGAGACCCGCATGGGTTCCGGCAAAGGTTCCCCCGAATACTGGGTGGCCGTGGTGAAGCCCGGTCGCGTCATGTTCGAGATCGCTGGCGTTGAGGAAAGCATCGCCAAGGAAGCCCTTCGTCTTGCCGGGCATAAGCTGCCCATCCGCTGCAAGATCGTGAAGAAGGAAGAGGCTCAGGAAGGAGCAGAAGCATGAAGGCTGAAGAATTGAGAAAAATGTCTGTTGCTGACCTGGAAAAGCAGGAGAAGGACCTCAAGGCTGAGCTGTTCAACCTCCGCTTCCAGACCGTGACCGGCCAGATCAGCAATCCCAGCCGCATCGGCGCCTGCAAGAAGGACATCGCACGGATCAAGACCATTCTCCGGCAGCGTGAGCTGACTGGCAGTGCCGAGTGAGGAGGAAGTAAGCAATGGAACAGGTAATTAGAGGTTATCGCAAGACCCGCACCGGCGTCGTTGTCAGCGATAAGATGGATAAGACGGTGGTCGTCGCCATCTCCACCAAGGTCCGCCATCCCCTGTACGGCAAGATGGTCAACCGGACCCGTAAGTTCAAGGCCCACGACGAGGAGAACCAGTGCGGCATCGGCGACACCGTCCGCATCATGGAAACTCGTCCGATCTCCAAGGATAAGCGCTGGCGCGTGGTGGAGATCATCGAGAAGGCCAAGTAAGGGGAGGTAAAGTATGATTCAGCCTCAAACCAGATTGAAGGTGGCCGACAACTCCGGCGCCAAGGAGATCATGTGCATCCGGGTCCTGGGCGGCTCCTCCCGCAAGTTCGCGGGCATCGGCGATGTGATCGTCGCCTCCGTCAAGACCGCCACCCCCGGCGGCACCGTAAAGAAGAAGGACGTGGTCAAGGCCGTGGTCGTGCGGACCGTCTCCGAGACCACCCGTCCCGACGGCAGCCACATCCGTTTCGACGATAACGCCGCCGTCATCATCAACGACGATAAGCAACCCCGCGGCACCCGTATCTTCGGGCCCGTGGCTCGGGAACTGCGTGAGAAGGATTACATGAAGATCGTTTCTCTCGCGCCCGAAGTTCTGTAAGGAGGTAGAGATATGAACAAGCTGAACGTCAAGAAGGGCGATCGGGTCCGTATCATCTCCGGCAAGGACGCTGGCAAGGAAGGCAAGATCATGACCGCGTTCCCCGCGAAGGAGCGGGTCATCGTCGAGGGCTGCAACATGGTCACCCGCCATGTGAAGCCCCGTCGGCAGGGTGAAGCCGGCGGCCGCATCGAGCAGGCCGGCACCATCCACGTTTCCAATGTGCAGCTGGTTTGCCCCAACTGCAAGATGCCTACCCGCGTTGGCCATGCCATCGTGGAGAAGGACGGCAAGAAGGTCTCTGTCCGCGTGTGCAAGCAGTGCGGCAAGCAGATCGACTAAGGCGGAAGGAGGAAAATGTAAATGGCTAAGAAAGAAGTCAAGCAGGCTCCCGCGAAGGCCAAGAAGGCCCAGGCTGAAGCCAAGCCCTTTTCCGGCGAACCCCGCCTGAAGATCAAGTACCGTGAGACCGTCGTCCCCGGCCTGAAGGAGAAGTTCCACTACGAGAACGTGATGATGATCCCCAAGCTGGACAAGATCATCATCAACATGGGCCTCGGTTCCGAGAAGGACAACCCCAAGGGCATCGAGACCGCCGTACAGCAGCTCTCCGCCATCGCCGGCCAGGCCGCCGTGGTGACCAAGGCCAAGAAGTCCGTCGCGAACTTCAAAGTTCGTGAGGGCATGACCATCGGTGCCAAGGTGACTCTCCGCGGCGACAAGATGTACTACTTCGCCGACAAGCTCATGAACATCGTGCTGCCTCGGGTCCGTGACTTCCACGGCGTGTCCGACAAGTCCTTCGACGGCCGCGGCAACTACGCCATGGGCGTCAAGGAGCAGCTGATCTTCCCCGAGATCAACTACGACGATGTGGACAAGGTGCGCGGCATGAACATCGTGTTCGTCACCAGCGCCAAGACCGATGAGGAAGCCAAAGAGCTGCTCGCTCTGCTGGGCATGCCTTTCGTTCAGGAGTAATAAGGAGGAGCAATCATGGCTAAGTTGAGCAAGAAATTAAAGCAGCAGGCTGCTCCCAAATACAGCACCCGCGCTTACACCCGCTGCCGCATCTGCGGCCGGCCCCATTCCGTGCTGCGCAAGTATGGCATCTGCCGTATCTGCTTCCGGAACGAAGCGTACGCGGGCAACATCCCCGGCGTCCGTAAGGCCAGCTGGTAAAGGAGGAAAGCAAGATGACTGATACTATCGCAGATATGCTGACTCGCATCCGCAACGCCCTCGTTGCCAAGCATGAGTCCGTGGACGTGCCCTGCTCCACCATCAAGAAGGCCATCGCCGAGATCCTGGTGGAAGAAGGCTACATCAAGTCCTATGAGATCATCGAGGACGGTCTTGTGAAGACCATCCGCATCCAGCTCAAGTACGGTCCCAACAAGCAGCGCGTCATCGTTGGCATCAAGCGGATCTCCCGCCCCGGCCTGCGCGTGTACGCCCGCAAGGACGAGATCCCCAAGGTCCTGGGCGGCCTGGGCATCGCGATCCTGTCCACCTCCCGCGGTGTCATGACCGATCGGGAAGCCCGTAAGCTCGGCGTTGGCGGCGAAGTACTCGCCTTCGTCTGGTAAGATAATCAGGAGGAAAAGAAATGTCACGAATCGGAAAACTTCCGGTGAAGATCGACGCCGGAGTGACAATCACGGTCGACGACAACAATGTTGTGACCGTCAAGGGCCCCAAGGGCACGTTGTCACAGCAGATGCACCCTGATATGCAGATCGAGCAGGACAACGGTGTGCTCACCGTCAAGCGTCCCAGCGACGACAAGGCCCATCGGGCCCTGCATGGTTTGACCCGGAGCCTCATCCACAACATGGTGGTGGGCGTGACCGCCGGCTTTGAAAAGAAGCTGGAGATCGTGGGCACCGGCTATCGTGCCCAGCTCCAGGGCAAGAACCTGGTCCTCAACATGGGCTTCTCCCATCCCGTTGAGTTCCAGCCCCCCGAAGGCATCACCTTCGAGGTGCCTACCCCCAACAAGATCTCTGTGAAGGGCATCGACAAGCAGGCCGTGGGCCAGGTCGCTGCCAACGTTCGCGAGGTCCGGCCGCCGGAGCCTTACAAGGGCAAGGGCATCCGCTATGAAGGCGAGACTGTCCTCCGTAAGGAAGGCAAAGCCGGTAAGAAATAAGAGAGGAAGGAGAGCTGAAAGATGTATTCTAAGATCGATAAGAATGCGGTGCGTAAAGCTCGTCACCATCGTATGCGTCTTCACATCAACGGCACGCCCGAGCGGCCCCGTCTCAATGTGTACCGCAGCACCGTGCACATCTATGCACAGGTCATCGACGACACCACCGGCAACACCTTGGCTGCTGCTTCCACTTTGGACGGACAGCTCAAGGAGCAGCTCGCCGGCAAGAACAAGACCGATGCGGCCAAGCTGGTCGGCAAGCTCATTGGCGAGCGCGCTCTTGAGAAGGGCGTGAAGAAGGTCGTGTTCGATCGCGGCGGTTACCTCTACACCGGTCGGGTGGCTGCCCTGGCTCAGGGCGCAAGAGAAGCCGGCCTGGACTTTTAAGGAGGAAACAACATGCGTAACGACAGAAGAAGAGATTTCGAGAAGGAAGTTCCCGAATTCAAAGAGCGCCTCGTGTTCATCAACCGCGTTGCCAAGGTCGTCAAGGGCGGCAAGAACTATCGGTTCACGGCCCTCATGGTGGTCGGCAACGAGAACGGTAAGGTGGGCGTGGGCCTGGGCAAGGCCGTGGAGATCCCCGAAGCCGTCCGTAAGGGCGTCGAGGATGCCAAGCGCCACATGATCGAGGTCCCCATCGTGGGTACCAGCATCCCCCATCAGGTGGAAGGCAAGTTCGGCAAGGGCCATGTCCGCATGCTCCCCGCTGAAGAAGGTACCGGCGTTATCGCGGGCGGTCCCGTCCGTGCGGTCCTGGAGATGGTGGGCATCAAGGACATCCGTACCAAGTCCTACGGTTCCAACAACCCCAGCAACTGCGTGAAGGCCACGCTGAACGGTCTTTCCCAGCTTCGTACCGCCGAGCAGATCGCGGCTCTCCGCGGCAAGACCGTGGAAGAGATTCTGGACTAAGGAGGAGGCAATCATGGCTAACTTGAAGATAACGCTCGTCAAGAGCCCCATCTCCTCTCTGAAGGATCAGCAGGACACCGTGAAGGCCCTGGGTCTCCATAAGGTCTATCAGACCGTGGAAAAGCCCGACAACGCCTGCATCCGCGGCCAGATCTTCAAAGTGAAGCACCTGGTCAAGGTGGAAGAAGCATAAGGAGGGTCAAAACATGAAGCTTAACGAATTACAGCCGGCCGTCGGCGCGACCAAGGCCCCCAAGCGGGTCGGTCGCGGCACCGGCAGCGGCCTTGGCAAGACCTCTGCCAAGGGCCACAAGGGCCAGAAGGCCCGCAGCGGCGCCAAGAAGAACGGATTTGAAGGCGGTCAGATGCCTCTGGCCCGCCGTCTTCCCAAGCGCGGCTTCACCAACATCTACGCCAAGGAGTACACGGTCATCAACATTTCCGACCTGAATACCCTGAAGGATGATACGGTCGTCACGGCCGAGCTGCTCAAGCAGGAGGGCATCATCAGCAAGATCGAGAAGGACGGCCTGAAGGTTTTGGGTCGTGGCGAGCTTGCTCGTAAGCTCACTGTCAAGGCGGCGAAGTTCACCAAGACTGCCGAGGAAGCGATCAAGGCAGCCGGCGGAAGTGTTGAGGTGCTCTAATGTTTACCACATTCGTCAACGCATTCAAGATCAAGGACCTGAGAAAGAAGATCCTGTACACCCTTCTTCTCATCGTGGTCTATCGTCTTGGCTGCGCCATCCCCATCCCTGGCGTCGACGCGGCGGCCTGGGCCAAGCAGATCGAAGGTCTGGCTCTGTTTGATTTCATGAGCCTGCTCTCCGGTTCCGCCCTGTCTCAGTTCACCATCTTCGCCATGGGTGTCTCGCCCTACATCACCGGTTCCATCGTGATGCAGCTGCTGGCCATCGCCATCCCCTCCCTGGAGAAGCTGAGCAAGGAGGAGGACGGCCGCCAGAAGATCGAGCAGATCACCCGGTATGTGGGCGTTGCCCTGGCTCTCGTGCAGAGCTTTGGCATCATCGTCACCTACGGTCGCTCCATCGTCACCGGTGAGCCCCTCTGGTGGTCCTACCTGACCATCTGCGTCTGCTCCGCAGCGGGCACGGCGTTCCTCATGTGGCTGGGTGAGCGGATCACGGAGAAGGGCATCGGCAACGGTATCTCCATGCTGATCTTCGCCTCCATCGTGAGCCGGGTCCCCGATTGGATCATCGAGCGGTTCCGTCTGTTGTTCACCGGCGTTCAGGTGTGGCAGTTCTTCGTGGCGCTCATCGTCATCATCGCCCTGATCACCTTCGTGGTGCTCATCGAGAAGGCCGAGCGGAAGATCCCCATCATGTACGCTAAACGGGTCGTGGGCCGCAAGCTTTATGGCGGGCAGAACACCTACCTGCCCATGAAGGCCAACGCCAACGGCGTGCTGCCTCTGATCTTCGCCATGACCCTCATGCAGGTGCCCACCATGATCCTCCAGTTCTTCCCCGGCTCCGCCGTGTCCAACTGGTGGGAGAAGTACATGAGCTCCAGCGCCGCTGTGCCGGTACCCTACTATCTCATCTACTTCCTGCTGATCATCGCCTTCGGTTACTTCTACACCTCCATCACCTTCAATCCGGTGGAGATGAGCAAGAACCTGCAGCAGAACGGCGGCTTCATCCCCGGCATCCGGGCGGGCCGTCCCACGGGCGAATACCTGGGCAAGATCAGCAACCGCCTGACCCTGTTCGGCTCCCTGTTCCTGGCCATCATCGCCATCATCCCTACCATCGTGCTGAACTCGCTGCATGTGACCAGCATGTTCGGCGCCACCAGCGTGCTGATCATGGTGAGCGTGGCTCTGGAGACCACCGAGCAGTTGGAGGCCCAGATGCTCATGCGGCATTACAAGGGCTTCCTCAACTGAGCCTATGAAAATGATCCTATTGGGCCCGCCGGGCGCGGGCAAAGGCACCCAGGCCAAGGGGATCGCCGCACGGTACGGCATCGCCCATATCTCCACCGGGGATATGCTGCGGGCTGAGGTCCGTGAGGGCACTCCCCTGGGCCGCGAGGCCAAGGCCTACATGGATAAGGGACAGCTGGTCCCCGATGAAGTCATCATCGGCATGGTGAAGAACCGGATCGCGGCTCCCGATTGCGAGAAGGGCTTCCTCTTCGACGGCTTCCCTCGGACCATCGCCCAGGCGGAGGCCCTGGGGAAGATCACCGACATCGATCGGGTCGTCGACATCGAAGTCCCCGACGAGCGGCTGATCGCCCGCATCAGCGGACGGCGCATGTGCCCCCTGTGCGGCGCCACCTATCACGTCTCCACCTATGAGAGCAAGAAGTGCACCTGCGGCGGCACCCTGTATCAGCGGGATGACGACCGGGCGGAGACGGTGGCGGTACGGTTGGCGGAATACCATAAGAAGACCGCGCCTCTCATCGACTTCTATGCCCAGAAGGGCAAGCTCACCACGGTGAACGGCGACGCGCCGGTCGACGTGGTGGCCGACGAGATCGCCAGGGAGCTGGACGCATGATCACCATCAAGTCCGCCAGCGAGCTTGTGAAGATGCAGGCCGCCGGCAGGATCGTGGGCGAGACCCTTAAGCTCCTGGGCGAAAACGTCCGTCCCGGCGTCACCACGGCACACCTTGACAAGCTAGCTCATGAGTACATCCTGAGCTGCGGTGCCAAACCCTCCTTCCTGGGGTACGCCGGATATCCGGGCAGCGTGTGCATCTCGGTGAACAACCAGGTGATCCACGGCATCCCGGGCAAGCGCGTCCTGAAGGACGGGGACATCGTCAGCTGCGACACCGGCGCCATCCTGGACGGGTTCCATGGGGACGCCGCCCGGACCTTCCTCTGCGGAGAGGTAAAGCCGGAGATCCAGCAGCTGGTCCGTGTGACCCGGGAGTGCTTCTTTGAAGGACTCAAGTTCTGTCGGGTGGGCTATCGGATCTCCGACATCTCCAAGGCCGTGCAACAGCACGCCGAACAGTACGGCTACGGCGTGGTCCGCGACTATGTAGGCCACGGCATCGGCCGAGAGATGCACGAGGACCCAGAGGTCCCCAACTACTACTCCCCCCGGGCGCGGCAGCGCCTCCACGCCGGCATGGCCATCGCCGTGGAGCCCATGATCAACCTGGGCACCTATCAGGTGAAGGTCCTTTCCGACGGATGGACGGTGGAGACGGTTGACGGGCTTCCCTCAGCCCACTTCGAGAACACGATCCTCATCACCGAGGGCGACCCGGTGATGACCACCTACTACGAGGGCGATCTATGAGCGTCGATGTAACGGTTGGCGATCTGGTCGTCTCCCGGGCAGGCCGGGACAAAGGACGTCCCTTCGTGGTGCTTCGCGCCGAGGAAGGGTTCGTGTATCTGGTGGACGGAGACCTTCGACGGCTCAGTAAGCCCAAGAAGAAGAAACGGATGCATGTGAAGCCCTATCCCAAGAAGGGCTCCTGCCGGATGGAACTCCCTGAGGGAAGGCCCCTGTGCGACGCGGACATTCGCAAGCACATCGCCGCCCTCACCGCAGCCGATGAGATCTAAGGGATCAGAAAAGGAGGTACAGCTTGTCCAAAGCGGATGTTTTTGAACTGGAAGGCGTCGTAACGGAAGCATACCCCAATGCCATGTTTGAAGTGACGCTTCAGAATGGACGGAAGATTTTGGCCACCATCTCCGGAAAGCTTCGCATGAACTACATCCGGATCTTGCCGGGGGATAAGGTGACAGTGGAAATGTCCATGTATGACCTGAGCCGGGGGCGCATCACCTGGCGCGCCAAGAACTAAGACCATCAGAACAAAAGTTTAAGGAGATAGAAAAATGAAAGTCAGACCGTCTGTGAAACCGATTTGCGAGAAGTGCAAGATCATCAAGCGCAAGGGTCGCGTCATGGTCATCTGCGAGAACCCCAAGCACAAGCAGCGTCAGGGCTAAGCAAAGGCTTTAGAGAATACTCGCGGGGCGGCTGGCGCATTTCCCAAAGGGGAGGCGCTTCCTGCGAGCGGATATAGATACATACCCATTTTCAATTTTTTACGGAGGTAGAAACCATATGGCACGTATTGCTGGCGTAGACCTTCCGAGAGACAAGCGGATCGAGATCGGCTTGACCTACATCTTCGGTATCGGTCGTGCCCTGGCCAACGACATTCTGGCGGCGACGGGCGTGGACCCTGACATCCGGGTACGGGATCTTTCGGAGAACGATGTCAACAAACTGAGAGAGTACATCGACCACAATGTGAAGGTGGAAGGCGATCTTCGCCGGGAAACTTCCATGAACATCAAGCGCCTGGTGGAGATCGGCTGCTATCGCGGCGTCCGTCATCGCAAGGGCCTGCCCGTTCGCGGCCAGAGCACCAAGCAGAACGCCCGCACCCGCAAGGGCCCGAAACGCACCCAGGGCGGTAAGAAGAAATAAGGAGGGGAGAAGCAATGGCTAAAGTAACGAAAGTCAAGAAGGCTGTCAGCCGTAAGCGTCGTGAAAAGAAGAACATCGATCGCGGCCAGGCCCACATCCGTTCCTCCTTCAACAACACGCTGGTGACCATCACCGATATGCAGGGCAATGCCATCGCCTGGTCCAGCGCCGGTTCTTTGAACTACCGCGGTTCCCGCAAGTCCACGCCCTTTGCCGCCCAGATGGCTTCTGAAGCCGCTGCCCGGGCCGCCATGGAGCATGGCCTCAAGACCGTGGAAGTGTACGTAAAGGGCCCCGGCTCCGGCCGTGAGTCCGCCATCCGCGCCCTGCAGACGGCCGGTTTGGAGGTCAACATGATCAAGGACGTGACCCCCATCCCTCATAACGGCTGCCGCCCGCCCAAGCGCAGAAGAGTGTAAGGAGGCATATTAGCAATGGCAAGATATACCGATTCCGTTTGCAGACAGTGCCGCCGCGAAGGCGCCAAGCTGTTTCTGAAGGGCGACCGCTGCTACAGCGAGAAGTGCGCCATGACCCTGCGTCATACCCCCCCGGGCATGCACGGCCAGGGCCGCCGCAAGCAGTCCGAGTACGGCATTCAGCTTCGTGAGAAGCAGAAGGTCCGCCGGGCCTACGGCATCATGGAGGGTCAGTTCCATCAGTACTATCTGACCGCCTCCAACATGAAGGGCGTCACCGGCGAGAACATGCTCCAGCTGTTGGAGCGCCGTCTCGACAACGTGTGCTACCGCCTGAACTTTGGCGAATCCCGCCCCATGGCCCGCCAGATGGTGACCCACGGCCACATCCTGGTCAACGGCAAGAAGGTGGACATCGCCTCTTACGAGCTGAAGGTCGGCGACGTGATCTCCGTGAAGGAGAAGAGCCGCCAGATCCCCCTGTTCGCCACTCTGCGGGAGCAGGGTGCCAAGCGCACCGTGCCCGAGTGGCTGGAGCTGGACGCCGAGAACCTGTCCGGTAAAGTCGTGGCACTGCCCAAGAGAGAGGATATCGATCTGACCATCGAGGAGCACCTCATCGTCGAGTTCTACTCCAGGTAAGCCTCAACCTCACTAAAACGACATTACCGAAGGAGGGTACGATATGTTGGATTTTGAAAAGCCCAAACTCGAATGCGTTGAGATGTCTGAGAACTATGGCAAGTTCGTGGTGGAACCCTTAGAGCGTGGCTTCGGCATGACCTTGGGCAACTCCATGCGTCGGGTGCTTCTTTCCAGCCTTCCCGGCGTGGCCGCCACCTCCATCCGCATCGACGGTGTGCTCCATGAGTTTTCCACCATCGAGGGCGTCAAGGAGGATGTGACCGAGATCATCCTGAACCTGAAGGGTCTCATCTGCAAGCTCCATAGCCAGGGCCCCAAGAAGGTCATTATCGACGCGGCGGGCGAGTGTGAAGTCACCGCCGGCGATATCCTGCCCGATGCCGACGTGGAGATCATCAATCCTGAACTCCATCTCGCCACGCTGGACGAGAACGGCAAGCTCCACATGGAGATCATGCTGGATCATGGCCGCGGCTACGTGGTGGCCGACAGGAACAAGCGGCCCGACATGCCCATCGGCGAGATCGCTGTGGATTCCATCTACACGCCCATCACCAAGGTGAACTTCACCGTGGACGACACCCGTGTGGGCCAGATCACCGACTATGACAAGCTCACCTTGGAGATCTGGACCAACGGCAGCATCAAGCCCGACGAAGCGGCCAGCTACGCCGCCAAGATCCTCACGGAGCATCTGATGCTCTTCATCAACCTGACCGACAGGATCCAGGGCGTGGAGATCATGGTGGAGAAGGAGGAGAGCAAGAAGGAAAAGATCCTGGAGATGAACATCGAGGATCTGGACCTTTCCGTCCGCTCCTACAACTGCCTCAAGCGGGCCGGCATCAACACCGTGGAGGAGCTGGTGCAGCGGGATGAAGACGAGATGATGAAGGTCCGGAACCTGGGCCGGAAGTCTCTCGAAGAAGTGCAGCAAAAACTGGCGCAGTTGGGCTTGACCCTGCGCAGCAACGAAGATTAATTAGGAGGAAGCAGCAATGGCAAACAGGAAACTGGGAAAGCCCACTGACCAGCGTGTTGCAATGCTCCGGAACCTGACCACCGCTCTCATCTGGAACGGCAAGATCGTCACCACCGAGACCAGAGCCAAGGAAGTCCGCAGCATCGCCGAGAAGATCATCACCTTGGCGGTGAAGGAATACAAGAACACGGACATGGTGGAGAAAGAGGTCTACAACGAGAAGGGTCAGGTCTCCAAGGAGGAGAAGCCCCAGGATCGTCCTTCCAAGCTCCATGCCCGCCGTCAGATCATGAGCTATCTGTACGACATTCCCGAGCCCAAGAAGGAGAAGGAGACCAAGAAGGAGTACCGGGAGCGCACCAAGGGCACCAACCACGCTGTGGTGGAGAAGCTCTTCCGTGAGCTGGCCCCCAAGTACGACGGCCGCATCCAGGAAGGCAAGAAGGGTGGCTACACCCGCATCTACAAGCTGGGTGTCCGCCGCGGCGACGCCGCCCCCATGGTGGTGCTGGAGCTGGTCTAAAAGACCGCACAACGCAACTAAAGGACCTGCCAAACGACAGGTCCTTTTTCGTTCGTTCGCACCACTTGGCGGCGGGGGGGAGGCGATCTTGTTGACATAGGAAGACAGGTATCCTATAATGAATCGAAGTGTAATTTCAGCTGAACAGGAGCATTGATCATGGATGTTGGAGCTTTCGTCAAATTCAAAAACGACGTCGTGAAAAACTGCAGCCGCATCATCGTCGGAAAGGACGAAGTGATCGAACAGCTGGCTGTTTGCCTTATCGCCTCCGGCCATGTGCTGCTGGAGGACGTGCCTGGAACCGGCAAGACCATGCTGCTGCGGGCTTTTTCCCGCAGCATCGGCGGCGAGTTCCGCCGCATCCAGTTCACGCCCGACCTGCTGCCTTCCGACCTGACGGGCATCAACTTTTTCAATCAAAAGACAGGTGAGTTCGAATTCCGTCCGGGCCCTCTCTTTGCGCAGATCATTCTGGCGGATGAGATCAACCGTGCCACGCCCCGCAGCCAGTCCGCTCTGTTGGAGGTCATGGAGGAGAAACAGATCTCCGTGGACGGCACAAGCTACAGGATGACGGAACCGTACATGGTCATGGCCACCCAGAATCCCATCGAATCCTACGGCACCTTCCCGCTGCCTGAGGCACAGATGGACCGCTTCTTCATGCGACTCAAGCTCGGGTATATGACCCGCGAACAGGAGATCTCCGTTTTGCGCCGTCCCGATGCAAAGCAACTGTTGGAGGAGATTTTCCCCGTCGTCAGCAGCGAGGAGATCGAGGCCCTTCGCGTCGGTTTCAGCGAAGTCCGCGTCAGCGACGACATAGCCAACTACATCATGGATATCGTCAACAGCACCCGCACCAACGAAACGATCGCCAACGGCGTTTCCACCCGAGGCTCTCTGGCCCTGTACCGCGCAAGCCAGATCTATGCCGCCATGCAGGGTCGCGATTACGTCATCCCTGAGGATGTGAAGAAGGAGGCTCTCTGTGTCCTTCCGCATCGCATCATGCTTGTCAGCAGCAGCCATGCCGATTACACACGTTTTATCTCCAATTTGATCGAAGGTATCGAAGTTCCGTTGGAAAAGCTATGATCACCTTACTTATATTTTTGGGCGTCGCTTTCATCCTTGTCATCGAAGCTGTCAGTCTATGGGGCAATACCCGTCAGCTGAAGGTGGAATTCGATTTGGATACGACGCTCGTTGAACCGGGGGAGCTTGCGACGCTGTATTATACTGTCAGCAACCCCCATCGACTGCCGATACTGTATGTGGGCTTCTCTCTGTATTTCAATCCGGATGTGACCGTCTGCGAAGATAAAGAGTTTTGCAGACTCCACGTCAGCATAGACAGTACGGGCACGAGCGTACGCCATCACTTTTTTCTGCTGCCGCACAGAAAGTTCAGCGGAAAAGTACATTTTTCGCTAAATAAGCGCGGGCGCACAGAACTTGGCCGATATTTCATAGACACAGGCGATTTCCTTGGCCTGTATCCGATCATCGTCACAGATGCGATCTACAAAAAGATCATTTGCACGGCTGAAAAATGCAGCATAGATGAGCTTGCCTTTCCCGGCGGAGAGATCGGCAATGTTTCCGTAAAGCGTTTTATCCTCGATGATCCCACGATGCTCCTGGGCTACCGCGACTATACTGGCCGTGAGCCCATGAAGCAGATTTCCTGGAAGCAGACGGCAAAGGTCGGCAAATTGATGGTGCGCCAAAATGACCATACCACCGATCGGGTTGCCGTCGTTTTGGTAAACATGGAAGGTTCGCAGCGGTTGCTTCTGGAAAGTTGTTTGAAACTCGTTCGGACAGTCTGCGAACAGCTCGAAGAGGCGAAGATACCATACGAGCTGATGTCGAATGGAGATCTGTTTT
This sequence comes from Clostridia bacterium, assembly GCA_017545535.1. Classification (GTDB taxonomy): domain Bacteria; phylum Bacillota; class Clostridia; order Christensenellales; family CAG-138; genus RUG472. The sequence continues at coordinate 54,284 of JAFWMS010000003.1, forward strand.
CGATACCGGAAGGGATAGGCAGAGAACACCTGTTCCTGATCCTGCGTCGGCTTGGATTGTCGCGATTGGGCGGATTTACGTCCTTTAGCGACCTTGTGGAGCGCTGCGTGCGTCGTAGGCGCAGCAATTGCAGCTACATCGTGATCACGCCGATCATTGGGCCGGAGAGAAAGGCTCAGATAGATTATCTTGGCAGCCATTTGGACAGCCGTCCTATCGTATTGATCCCCAGTGAGGCGTGAACCGATGCATGGTATCGAGCGAAAGAGGAGGTGAGAACATGAAAACAATAAGCGTATCGAGGCAGTATGCCCCATTGCGCGTTTGCGCTGACATATGCTTTTATTTTTACACGATCTCCCTTTTTTCGTTTTCTGTGCTGTATACGGCTTCAGATGAACAGGGCGTCTATGGGGTCGTTACCAACCTTATCGCGCCATGGTCTCTTCAGTTGGCGGTCCTGGTGGCTGCGTGTCTTGTCCTCGGGTTTGTTATCATACGTATAGACAACATGGCGCTGCGCTTTCTTTTGTCGCTGTTGCCGGGGCTTAGTTTTCTGATGAGCCCTTTTCAGTTGATCCTGCTGATTCATGCCGCTGCGTGGATATACTACGTCATAATACTGACGATCGGAAACTTCGAAATTCATCTCGACGTATACCGGCGGCGGATCCGCGTGATGCTTCTCGCCGCGTTGCTGCTGACGCTTTGTTTGATCATCTTTCATTTCGGCACCGACGACTGGTATAGCAAGAAGTTGTTTGGCGGAGAGATATACGGCCTGCTCTTTTTCGTGTTGGCCGTGCTTTCGCTGCGCGGCATGCGGTTGAGTCTTGGCGCCTCGAAGAAGATGAGGATACTGGACGGCACATATGTGGTTGTCTTGCCGGTGCTGCTCGTCGCCGCTTTCTTCCTGCTGCGCTTTACAGTACCCGCGATCACTTTTCTCTTCTCGCTTTTATCGCGCTTTTTGATCTGGGTGAGTCAGACCTTTTTTCCAGGAAGGAGAATGCCGGATATTTTCCATCCGCTGGAGGAGGAAGATGTCAATAAAGTGTTGAAAGAGGAAGGATCCCTTTCTTTGCCGTATGGAAATGACCAAAGGCCCGATGCAGAGTTGGTAGGCAGTGGAGCCCCTGTTCATTTTCATGTATCTATTCCCGTTGTTCTGTGCATCATGATCGCTTTTCTGGCTGGAGCTTTGATCCTTGTCGCCATCCGGCAGGCCAGCGGCAGACAGAAAAACCAGAAAAAACCCAGGCTCGTGGGCGAACGAATGGAAAGGGTGCCATTTGAAGGGCTGCTGCGCCATAGATCCGGCGATTCTGGGCTTCCCGTCCATGTCAGGCAGATCCGCAGGATATATCGCACCTATCTGGAGCATATCCGCTCCCTGCGCATGCGAATATCCATTTCCGACACCTCCAAGGATGTGCTGGATCATTCGTCGGCATATTTGGACTTGCCGGAGAACGAACGGCTGCGGGATCTGTACATCGCCGCCCGATACGGCGACCCGAAAAAGGTCACCTCCGACCAGGCGGCTGAGGCCAAACGCTGCTTGTCCGCGATCGAATCGGCAAAGCCCTCTGCCATGGATGAGTAGCAGGACATCCTTCTGCTATTGCATAAAAAAGGAGCCGCATCTGCGACTCCTTGCTGTTTTTGGCTTTTTAGCTCTGCACCAGATACTCGGAGATGAACGCATCCAGATCCCCGTCCATGACGGCCTGGATGTTGCCGTTCTCCACGCCGGTCCGGTGGTCCTTCACCAGGGTGTAGGGCTGGAACACGTAGGAGCGGATCTGGCTGCCCCATTCGATCTTCTTCATGACGCCCTTCAGCTCGGCCATCTGGGCCTCCCGTTCCCGCTCCTGGAGTTCCAGCAGGCGGCCCTTCAAAATGCGCATGGCCATCTCCTTGTTCTGCAGCTGGCTCCGCTCGTTCTGGCACTGGACCACGATGCCCGTGGGCAGGTGGGTGATGCGGATGGCGGAGGAGACCTTATTCACATTTTGCCCGCCGGCGCCGCCGGAGCGGTAGGTGTCCACCCGAAGGTCCTCGGGATCGATCTCGATATCGTTGCTGTCGTCGTCGAAGATGGGCGTTACGTCCAGGGAGGAGAAGGAGGTATGCCGCCGGGCGTTGGCGTCGAAGGGGGAGATGCGAACCAGCCGATGCACGCCCTTTTCCGCCTTCAGATACCCGTAGGCGTTCTCTCCGTCCACCTCAAAGGTGACGGATTTGATGCCCGCGTCGTCGCCCACCAGGAGGTCTATCTCCTTTACGGACCAGCCCCGGCGCTCGCAATACCGGCGATACATGCGGTAGAGCATCTCCGTCCAGTCCTGGGCCTCGGTGCCGCCGGCCCCCGCGTGGAGGCTCAGCACGCAGTTATAGGCGTCGTAGGGCCCCTTGAGGAGCATCTCGAGCCGCAGGGCGCTGACCTTCTTTTCCAGTTCGTCCAGCTCTGTTTTGATCTCCTCGATGATGCTCTCGTCGTCCTCCTCCTCGGCCATCTCGATGAGGGTCTGGATGTCCTCCCGGTTACCGTTGAGCTTATTGAGCCGGTCCAGTTTATCCTTGATGCTCTTGACCCGCTGGGTCACCTTGTTGGCGGCGTCCACGTCGTTCCAGAAATCGGCGGCGCTCATCTGCTCCTCCAACCCGTTGAGCTCTGTCTTCAGCTCTTCGGGACGCATCTGGGCGTTGGCCTGCTCCAGGGTCTTGCTGAGCTCCCCCAGCTTGAATTTATATTCGTCCAATACGACCATCGTTCTTCTCTCCCTACTTTATTTCGCGTTCCTGCCGCAGCAGTTTTTGTACTTCTTTCCGCTGCCGCAGGGGCAGGGATCGTTCCGGCCGATCTTTTCGGCGGCCAGCTTCTTCTTGGGGACGTTCCCCTCGGGGGCGGGGGTGTCCATAGGCTTGGCCACCTGCTGCCGCACCACCGGCGCTTTGCGCACCGCCACCCGCAAAAGCCCCTTCACGGCCTCCTCCCGGATCTGGGCCACCATGGCGTCGAACATCTCGAAGCCCTCGTTGGTGTAGGCCACCACCGGGTCCTTCTGGGCGTAGGCCCGAAGACCGATGCCCTGCCGGAGCTGGTCCATGGCGTCGATGTGGTCCATCCAGTGGGTGTCCACGGTCCTTAGCAGCACCACCCGCTCCACCTCGTGCAGGTCGATGCCCGCTTCCTTCAGCTCCCCTTCCTTGGCGGCAAGCTGTCTGTCGATGAAGGCGCGGCAGATCTTGTGCAGATCCCCATGGGTGGGCCGCTTCTTGTCGAACTCGGCGAAGATGTCCACAGGCTGAGCGCCGCACAGGTCGCAGACCTCCTTGCTGACCAGAGAGAGGTTCCAATCGCTGTCGTGGCCCTCCTTGGGGCAATAAGCGTTGACGATGCTGTCCACGGTGTCGTCGATCATGCCCAGGAAGCTGTCGTGCATGTCCATGCCCAGAAGCACTTGGCGGCGCTGGCCGTAGATGATCTCCCGCTGCTTGTTCATCACGTCGTCGTACCGGAGCACGTTCTTGCGGGTATCGAAGTTGGTCATCTCCACCCGCTTCTGGGCGCTCTCGATCTGCTTGGTGATGATACCGTTTTCAATGGGGATCTCGTCGCCCGGGTTCAGACGGGTCATGATATTCTCCATCCGGTCCGCCCCGAACCGGCGCATGAGCTCGTCCTGAAGGGACACATAGAACCGGGTGCTGCCCGGGTCTCCCTGACGGCCGGCCCGGCCCCGGAGCTGGTTGTCGATACGGCGGCTCTCATGGCGCTCGGTGCCGATGATATGCAGGCCCCCCAGGGCTACCACCTGCTCGTGTTCCCTGTCCGTCTCCGCCTTGAAGGCGTCGTAGTATTCCTTATACTTCTGCCGGGCGTTGAGGATGATTTCGTCCTCAGTCTCCGCATGGCCCGTGGCCTCCTCGATGAGGTCATCCTCGAGGCCGTCCCGCATGAGGGCCTGCCGGGCCAAAAAGTCCGGGTTGCCGCCCAGCAGGATATCCGTGCCGCGGCCAGCCATATTGGTGGCGATGGTGACCGCGTTCAGCTTGCCCGCCTGGGCCACGATCTGGGCCTCCTTGGCGTGGAACTTGGCGTTCAGCACCTGGTGGGGGATGCCCGCCCGGCTCAGTTTGTCGGAGAGGTATTCGCTTTTCTCCACGCTGATGGTGCCCACCAGCAGGGGCCGACCGGTCTTGTGGACCTCTACGATCTCGTTGACCACGGCCCTAAACTTGCCAGCCTCGGTGGTGTAGACCACGTCCGCCAGATCCTGGCGGATGCAGGGCTTGTTGGTGGGCACCTCCACCACGTCCAGACCGTAGATGGCGGTGAACTCATCCTCCTCGGTCTTGGCCGTGCCGGTCATGCCCGCCAGCTTGTGGAACATGCGGAAATAGTTCTGGAAGGTGATGGTGGCCAGGGTCTTGTTTTCCCGCTCCACCTTCACGCCTTCCTTGGCCTCCAAGGCCTGGTGCAACCCCTCGTTGTACCGGCGGCCGATCATCAGCCGACCCGTAAATTCGTCCACGATGAGCACCTGGCCGTCCTGGACCACATAGTCCTTGTCTCGGGTGAAGAGGGAGTGGGCCCGAAGAGCCTGCTTGATGTAGTGGTTCAGCTCCGTGTTCTCCGGATCGGACAGGTTCTCTACGTTGAAGTATCGCTGGGCCTTCTCGATGCCCTGGGCCGTGAGCTGGACCGTGCGGCGGCGGATGTCGCACATGTAGTCGCCGCTGTCCTCCTGCTCCACGCCCATGAGCTGGTCGGATTTACTGATGTCCTTGATGTCCTCGCCCCGGGTGAGCTTGCGGACGAAACGGTCCGCCTCTCGGTACATTTCGGAGCTTTCCTCCCCCTGACCGCTGATGATAAGGGGGGTACGTGCCTCGTCGATAAGGATGGAGTCCACCTCGTCCACAATGGCGTAATTGAGCTCCCGCTGCACCATGTTCTCCTTGTAGACCACCATGTTGTCCCTCAGGTAGTCGAAGCCGAACTCGTTGTTGGTGCCGTAGGTGATATCGCAGTTGTAGGCTTCCCGCCGCTCGTCAGCGTCCAGATCATGGACGATGCAGCCCACGGTGAGCCCCAAAAACCGGTGGATCTTGCCCATCCACTGGGCGTCGCGCTTGGCCAAATAGTCGTTTACCGTGACGATGTGGACGCCCTTGCCGGTGAGCGCGTTGAGATAGGCGGGGAGGGTGGCCACCAGCGTCTTGCCCTCGCCGGTCTTCATCTCGGCGATCCGGCCCTGGTGAAGGACCATGCCGCCCAACAGCTGCACGTCGAAGTGGCGCATGCCCACGGTCCGCACGGCGGCCTCCCGCACCACGGCAAAGGCCTCCGGGAGCAGGTCGTCCAAGGTCTCGCCCTTGTTGAGCCGCTCCTTGAACAGGGCCGTCTGCTGTCGCAGTTCCTCGTCGGTCATGGCCTGGTATCGAGGCTCTAGACTGTTGATCTTCGCCACCACCGGCCGCATCTTCTTCAGCTTGGCTTCGCTGGTGTTGCCCAGCAGCTTATCTAAAAAACCCATTTCTTATTTCTCCATACTTAGTCAATATGAAAGTGTACCACAAAAATCCGCCTCCGTAAAGGGCGGATAAGGGTTGCTAACAAAAGATTCACATGGTTGCCACGTTCAGCTTTTCAGGCGGCGGATGACCTCCCGCATCTTTTCCCGCTGGCGCTCGGAAAGGAAGGGGGAGAGGGTGTCATAGATCTCCTCCATGCGGGTGGGGCTCATCTCGCCTGTCTGCGCCTGCGCTCTCGTCATTTGGGCAAGCTCCGCCATCAGGGCGTCCTCGCTGCTGTGTTGCCGGGCGGATAGAAACCGTTCCATTTCTTCGGGCGTCATATGCTCACCTCCCCTTTGCTTTTATAGTATGCATTGGGCGTTCGCCTATGCCCAGGAACAAGACGGGCGGTGGGTCGCATAGAATAGAGGCATGAACGGATATATGAATCAAAACCGACCCGACTGCTCCGGCGGCCCGCCTTCGCCGCCGCCCCATCCGCTGACCTGTGCCCTGGTCCTGGCCGAGCAGGTTCGGGCGGAGCGGGGACGATTGGGGGTGGAACAGTATGTGCGCTGCGTAGGCCCCCTGCTGCCGCCCACCCTGGCCGAGGAACTGTCCCGTCGGCTGGGGGTGCCTCTGCCTTCGCCGGCGACACCTCTCGGACCGCCGCCCGGTCCGCCGCCACCGCCACCCAAAAAGCCGCCTGACAGCGGCGGCCTGGATATGCAGCAGCTGCTGCGGATACTCAGCTGTATGGGGCGAAAATAAAAAGGCAGCCTTTCAGATTGTTTTAGGTTTGGCGGGGTATCCTGCTCCCATAGAAACACGAACGACAGGAGCCAAGCACTATGACACTGGAAAAAACGTTCCCCGCCATGGGGACATTGCACACCGTCACCATATTTGACGCCGAGGACCCCGGGGCGGCCGGCGATGCCCGGGCGTACCTGATGGAGCTCAATCGGGCATGGACCTGTTTTCAGACGGACAGTCAGATCTCTCGGATCAACCGGGCCGCAGGCAGGGAGGCCGTTTCCGTGGACGGGGACACTCTCCGCGTTCTGCAGCAGGCCCAGCGCTTTCAACAACTGACGGGCGGCGCTTTCGACGTGACCGTAGGCCCTCTGGCGGATGTATGGCGGCGAGCCATTCGACAGGGGCAGGTGCCTTCCGACGAGGCTGTCTGGGAGGCTCTGGAACTGGTGGACGGGCGGGACCTGACGCTGGACCAGCCTGGCCGAAAGGCCATGCTGCAAAAGCCGGGGCAGCGGATCGATCTGGGCGGCATCGCCAAGGGCTACGCCGCAGACGGACTGCGCCAGCGGCTGCGGCAGCGGGGCGTTCGCCGGGCGCTGCTGGACCTGGGCGGCACGGTGGTAACCCTGGGCTGCCGGCTGCCGGTGGGCATCCGGAACCCCTTCCGACCCGGCGGCGCTCCCCTGGGGACGCTGATGCTGGATGACAGCTGTGTCGTCACCAGCGGCGTATATGAGCGCTTCGTCTGCATAGAGGGCCGCCGCTATCATCACATCGTGGACCCGCGGACAGGCTTTCCCGCCCAAAGCGGCATCGTCTCCGCGTCGCTGGTGGGGCAGGACGGGACGGCGCTGGACGCCATGGCCACTGCGGCCCTGATCCTGGGACCGGAGCAGAGCGTGCCCCTGCTGGCGGCGCTTGACATGGAGGCCGTCTTCGTCACGACCCATGGCCAGGTTTTCGTCACCAGGGGATTGAAGAGCATATTTCGCTTGTCGAGCAAACCCAATGCCAATATCGGCGCCGAGCAGAGCGTCGCGTAGATAGGAGGACATCATGCAAGAGATCAAAATGAAAGTAGCCGCCCTCTGGGGACGGCTGGACAAGACCCAACTGCTGCGCCACGGGGTGCAGCTTATATCCTTCCTGTTGTTTCCCGGCCTGTTTTTGACCGTCTTTCACGCCCTCAAGGACGTGGTCGTGGCCCTTGTCAGCGGCACCTTCACCTTCGCCTCCGCATCGTCGAGCCTGGCGATTCTGGTCGTGATCCTGGGGGTGACGGCCCTGTGGGGTCGGTTCTTCTGCGGATATCTGTGCACCTTCGGGGCGCTGCAGGAGCTGCTGGCGTTCGCGGGAAGAAAGCTGCTGCCGGAGCTCAAAAAGGTGCCCGAAACCGGAGACAGGATCCTGAAATATGTGAAGTACGGCGTCCTCTTCTCCCTGGTCCTGTTCGTTTGGACCCTGCAGCTTCCCGTGGACAGCACCCTAAGCCCCTGGGGCGTGTTCGGCGCGCTGCTGTCGGGGAACCCTTCCGTCATGGCCGACGCCGTCCCCACCTTGGGCTTCGCCCTGCTGCTGCTTATCCTGATCCTCTCCCTGTTCGTGGAGCGGGCATTCTGCCGGTATCTGTGCCCCTTGGGCGCCTTGTTCACGCCCTTGTCTGCGGGCAGGCTTTTCCGCATTCGGCGTCTGGAAACGGCCTGCACCGGCTGTCAGGCCTGCACCCGCAGCTGCGCCATGGGTGTCACCGTCCATGAAACCCCCTTCGTACGCTCCGGGGAATGCATCGACTGCATGCGCTGCCTGGGCGCCTGCCAGCCCCGGGCGCTGAAGACCCTTCCCGCGCCCGCCGTGGCGGGGACAGCCTCGGCATTGGCTCTGTGCGGCCTCATTCAGGTGGGCCGGGTCGCGGTGCCGGAGACCGTGGAGCAGACCGCATCGGCGGCGGCCGTTCGCGTCGGTGACTATTCCGGCAGACAGGTGGTCTCCGCGGACGATTCCTCTCCGGCCGCCCGCTACGTGGACGGCGTTTACACCGGCACCGGCACCGGCTTCCGCGGCGCTATCTCCGCCCAGGTCACCGTGGAGAGCGGCCGTATCACGGACGTGACCATTCTCTCCAGCTCCGACGACAAAGATTTCTTCCAGCGGGCCCAAAGCGGCGTCATCCCCGCCATCCTTCAGGCCCAGTCCGTCAGCGTGTCCGCTGTCAGCGGGGCCACCTATTCCTCCCGGGGCATCCTGGAGGCTGTGGCCGACGCGCTGCAGCTGGACGCCTCCGTCCTGCCCGAAATTACCGATACCCACGGTCGAAGCAAGGGAAGCGGCGCCAGGGGGCAGAAGGGCACCGACAGCACGGCTTCGTCCGGGGACGAAGCCGGCGGCAGCGGCCGCAAAGGCAAGGGCCAACGCCAGCCCGGCTCGGACCAGCAAAGCGGCTCCGACGCGGACCAAATCGGCCGTCAGCGCAGAACTAAGCAAAGCGGCGATACAGACAACGGATAACAAACAGCGCCGACGGGAGAACCCGTCGGCGCCGGGGTTTATAAAGGATTTATGGGTTGCCCAGCACATGCCCCATGAAGTAGGGCAGCTGCTTTTTCCACCAGGGCCAGTCGTGGTTCACGTCATAACCCCAAAAGTCGGCCCAGTGAGGCACGCCCTTCTCCGTGAGGATGACGTCCAGGGCGTGGGAATCGGCCCGCATCTCGTCCTCCCAGGCGCCCTGTCCGCAGCAGAAGATGATGTTCCCCTGGCGGTACAGGTCCATCCAGGGATGGTCCGCGGGCATGTTGGGAAGAAAATGGATGGGTGAGTTGGCGTAGACCAGATCGTCCATATACCCCTTGAAAAAGTGGGTGGCGTCGAAGAGCCCGCTCAGCGAAATCAGCGTGTCGAACCGATCCGGCCGCCGGAAGAATGCGTTGGCCGCGTGGACCCCGCCCATGCTGCAGCCCGTGGCCATGGCCTTCTGGTCCCAGGGGAGATACTGGGGCAGCAACTCCTCCATGATGTAGTGGAACCACCGCTCCTGCAGCTCGATCCGGTACCGGCCGTCGCCAAACTCGTCGGACCAGGTCTCCTCGTCGATGCTGTCCACCAGCAATATTTTCAGCCGTCCCGCCTCGATCCAGGGCCGTACTGTCTCCACCATGCCGAAGTTTCGAAAATCCCAGGTGTGCCCGTTCTGGGGCGCGAAGGCCAGGCACAGCTTCCCATCGTGGCCGATGAGGGCGTGCTCCATGTCCCGGTTCAGCAGGGGACTGTACTGTTTTTCATATCGTTCCCACATGGTTCTGCCTCCTTCAGGCCCATTCCTGGACGAAGCGGATGAACTCCTGGACCTCCTGCTCGCTGTAGGCGTGGGCGGTGTACATCTGGCAGCCCATGGTGGCCCACATGATCTCCGGCATCCGCTCGCACATGGCCATCCGGTCTCCGTACTTTTCCATGATCTCCTCATGGGTGTGGCGGTAGGTGTGGGCATCCTTCCGACTGGCGTAGACGCACCAGTGATCCTGACCGCTGGGGGGCAGCAGCCGCTTGTCGGCGGTGATCATATCCGCCCAAATCTGATATACGTCCGTGGCGTGGCCGAAGTCCATCATGTCCGGAGTGTAGCCTCCGGCAGGCCGCATGTTCACCTCCAGCGCCACGAAGTCCCCCACCTCGCCCAGTCCCTTACGGGCCTTGGTCAGGCGGAAGAACTCAAAGTGGATGAACCGGCTTCTGACTTTGAAGGCCTTCACCGTCCGGCGGCCCAGCTCCTGCAGGGCCGGAGGGACCTCCTTCAAGGTGTAGTAGGCCAGCTCCAGATCCTTGTTCACCAGATCCGCGATGGAGGGTGGGAACACGGCGGAGTTCTCGAACAGGACCTCGCTGTGGGAATCCACGATAGCGTCATAGGAGTAAATGTCTCCGTAGATGAACTCCTCCATCACATAGGGCACGTTGGGCTTATTTTGGAAGAAGTCAACGAGGTTCCCATGGTTTTCCAGCTTCCAGGTGTCCGCCGCGCCCACGCCCACGTCAGGCTTCACGATGACGGGGTACCCGCCGATGTCGGCGAGGAAAGCTTTCGCCGCCGCCTCGTCCGTGACCAGATGGGACCGGGCCGTGGGGATGTCGGCGGAGGCATAGACCGGCTTCATGCCGTACTTATGCTTCCAGGAGCCGATATCTTCGTATTTCACACCGGTGGTGATGTTGAAATCCGTGCGGAGCTTGGCGTCCTGGATGAGCCAGTACTCGTTGTTGGACTCCAACCAATCTATTTTCCCGTATTTGAAGGAGAAGAAGGCCACGGCTTTGAAGACCTGTTCATAACTCTCCAAGGTGTCCACCCGGTAGTATTCCGTCAACGCTGCCTTCAGGGGCGCCTCCAAACTGTCATAGGGTGCGTCGCCAATGCCCAGCACGTTCACCCCTTTTTTCTTCAGTCGGTCGCAAAAGTTCCAGTAGGTGTGGGGGAAGTAGGGGGAAATAAACACAAAATTCATGGGATTACCTCGTTTTCTGTCTGTCAGAAACAGCATAAAAATAATTGGTATATAGTATACGACAGAACGAGCCGAGAATCAAGGCCGCCGGGCCAATTTTTTGCGGCATGCTGATAGCCGCCGACGACCGGGCCGGGAGGGAATCAAGCGTGTTGACGGTGCGGGAGCATCTGTCGTAAAATATATCTATGACAGCTGTGGCAAGCCCCTGAGTCGCTTCAGATAGCAGCAGATTAAGAGAAGCAAACATGCGATGTCTATTAGGGAGGTATAATTATGGGTGTATGGGGAACAGGTTTGTATGAAGATGATTATACCTGCGATATACGGGCGGACTATAAGGACCGGCTCCGCAAGGGGATGACCAACGAGGAAGCGATGCAAGACATTTTGGCACAGAATACAGAGGTGGTGGGTACGGATGACGAACCTGTGCTGTGGTTTGCCCTGGCGGATATCCAATGGGAATACGGTCGCCTGTTACCGGAGGTGAAGGAGAAAGCCCTCGCCTTTCTGGATAATGAGCAGGATGACGACCGCTGGAAAACGCCGCAGCTCATGGAACAGCGTCGGCAGGTGCTTGTAAAGCTAAAGGAGAAGCTTCTTTCGCCGCAGCCGCCTGAGAAGAAGGTAAGAAAGTATAATTATTTTCGTTGCCCCTGGAAACTGGGGGATGTGTTTGCGTACCAGTTCCATACGGAAGAGAGTGAAAAGTATGGCGTGAAAGGACAGTATATCGTCTTTAGAAAAATCACGGAGGATTTGTGCTGGCCGGGGCATATCGTTCCAACTGTCCATCTATACCAATGGATAGGGAAAGATTTACCCACCTTGGAAGAAATTCGTCAATTTCCGGTTTTGACGACCAGCACACGAGCGCAGAATGAGAGAGAACGATATTTGTTTTCGTTTTTGGAAACATCAAATCGATCTGTGCCTCACAAGTATTTAACATTCTTGGGGAACATCCAGGATGGTCAACTGTTTGATCGAGAGGAACCAGATTCGGGCTTTCTTGGCTATGAAGGCAGGAGTTGGCGTGTTTTTGAAGGTTGTTTTTTGTGTTGGTATTCTTGGCTGGTCGAAGAGAGTCGAAAGCAGGAGCGGTGTCAAGGAGATGTTTCCTTTGATAACTCCATTTAATAAGCCAACCGCCTCCAAGCCGTTTTAGCCAGTTACCAGAACGGCAGCGATGCGGCCTACGCCTACGATGACAACGGGAACATAACCTCGATCACCCGGGGGAGCACCGCGGTCACATACCAGTACAACGGTGCCAACGAGTTGGTGCGGGAGAACAATGGGCTTGCCATCCGCGGGTTCAGACGGTATACAGGGCCGGTAAAAGTGAACGAATTGAAAAAGCGGAAAGATTTTTTAAAAAGGAAAGGACAAGACGGACATTCTGTGGTAATATACTAATAGACGCGGAGAAACGATATGATCGCGTCAGAGGGAGTGAAAGATATGCGTATTTCCATTTCCGGAAAAAACCTTGAAGTCTCCGACTACATGCGGGAGACGGCGGAGAAGAAGCTGAACAAGCTCTCCAAGTTCTTCCCCCAGGATGCGGATGCCCAGGTGAGCTTGGCCGTAGAGAAGAACCGCCACATCGTGGAGGTCACCGTTCCCTATGAAGGCCGTATCGTCCGGGCAGAGGAGACCTCCGGCGACATGTACGCGTCTTTGGACAACGTGGTGAACAAGCTGGAGAAGCAGGTGCAGCGGTTCCGCACCCGGCAGGACCGTCGGCGCAAGTCCGGTGAGGTCATCGCGGACTTTGCCCCCGTGGCGGTTGAAGAGGAGAAGGAAGCCTTCACGCCCCGGATCGTGCGTACCAAGAAGTTTGACATCCGGCCCATGAGCGAGGAGGAGGCCATGCTCCAGATGGAGATGTTGGGCCATTCCTTCTTCGTGTTCGAGAACGCCGAAACCGGCGAGGTGAACGTGCTCTACGTCCGCAAGGACGGGAACTACGGCCTTATCGAGCGTGCGTAAAATCAACGACTTCATTCGCGCTCCGCATCTCGCGGGGCGCTTTTGATAGGGGCGTATTGCCAAGAGGATTGTTTTTTCGTATACTGTATCCATGAGTATCTCTGTGAACAGCCCCATCATGCTGATCTCGGTGACCGTCTTCGTGGCGGTCTTCGTGGTGCTGCTGCCGATGATCGACCGGAAGGTGTGCTCCAAGCTGGGCCTCAATCTGCACCACGGCCTCAGCGAGAACGCTAATGCGGACGCCCTGCTGCGGCTTCGGCAGTTGGTGCTGTATCTGGTGTTCTTCATCTACTTGGCGGCGTTCCTCATGATCGTGTTCTTCTCTCGGACTTCCTCCGATACGTATATGGTCCACGTAGCGCCGCTCCAGGACCTCTATAACGCCGTGGAGACGGACCGAGGCATCATGGACATCCTGTTGACCGTCTTTCGGGAGGGGATCGTGGAGGGGCTGTCCCATATCGAGATCATCCGGCCCCAGGACATCGTCCAGGTGTATCTCAACGTGATGCTCTTCGTGCCCATGGGCTATCTGCTGCCCTACGTGTTCGGCTGGTTCCGGGCCAGGGCCCGGCTGCGGCCTGTGGCGGCCTGCTTTTTCATCTCCCTGGCCACGGAGAACATGCAGCTCATCTATCGCCGGGGGCTCTATGATCTTGACGATATGTTCTCCAACACCCTGGGCGGCTTTATCGGGCAGATGCTCTTTCTTTCCATAGCCTACGTACTCACCCACCCGGACTGGAAGCGGGAGCTCAAGTCTTATCATCGCTGGCAGCGCCACGCGCGGCATATGACCCTGTATCCCTTCGCCCGACGGATCGGCCTTTCGCGCACCACCCTGTATGCGACCAGTGAAGAATCGGTTTGGGCGTTCTTCGTGGACAAGCTGGGCTTTCGGGTAAAGAAGCAAATCGTCCTCCTGGACAGAGCAGAGACCCGGTTTTTGCTGGTCATGGGCAGCTCCCAGGTGGAGATCCTCTGCGGCAATCGGCCCCAGCCAGCCATGCTCCAGAAACTGACCATTTCCGCCCGGAACCTGACCAAGATCAAGAAACGGCTGGAGAAAAACGGCATCCAGGCCGGGGAGCTCTATCGGGACCCCTATACGGACCTTCGATGCCTTTCCTTCACGGGTCCGGACGAGGTCTGCATCACCGTCATCGAACAGCCGTAGCGGAGCCGCCGTTTTCCGGGCCGGGGCCCTATGGCTTTTTTGGGCACAGTCTGCTATACTTATCCTATCTATACGGATGGAGGGATTGGCTATATGAGCACACCCACCGGCGGGCACAAGAAGATTCGCACCATCGTCATCACCGGCGGTCCCTGCGGCGGCAAGACCACGGCCATGAGCTGGCTGCAAAATGCCCTCACCAGCGCGGGCTATGCGGTCATCTTCTTGACGGAGACCTTCACGGAGCTGGCCAACGGCGGCATCTCCAGCTACAACTGCAAGGACAACTTCGCCTTCCAACGCATCCAGGTCCGCTACCAGCTGGAGCGGGAGCGGCTCTATCGCCGGGCGGCGGAGGCTCTCTCCAACGACAATGTGGTCATCGTCCACGACCGGGGCTCCATGGATGACAAGCCCTATATGACCGCCGAGGAGTTTTCCAGCATCCTGGAGGAGCTTGGGCAGGACGAGGTGAGCTTTCGGGACAAGTACGATGCAGTCTTTCACTTAGTCACGGCGGCCAAGGGGGCACTGCCTTTCTACACCACCGCCAACAACACCGCCCGCACCGAGACCCCGGAGGAGGCCATCGACCTGGACGAAAAGACCCTGGCGGCCTGGGCGGGGCATCCCCATTTGCGGATCATCGACAACTCCACCGACTTCAACGGGAAGATGCTGCGGCTCCTTAAGGAGGTCATGGCGGCCCTGGGCGAGCCGGAGCCCATGGAGCACGCCCGGCGGTTCCTCATCAAGTACCCGGATCTCGACTGGCTCAACAACAACCCCAACTGCCAGCGGGTGGAGATCATCCAGACCTATCTCACCCCCTACCGGGACGAGGAGCGCCGCATCTGCATGCGGGGCACCGGCGGCAGCTACATCTATTACAAGACCACCCAGCGGGACGCCCCCGACGGCGGGCGCATGGAGGTGGAGGAGCGCTTGAGCCAGGAGGAGTATTTCTCCCTGCTCATGGAGGCAGACCCCGCCTGCCGGCCCATCCGCAAGACCAGGTACTGTTTGGTGGACGATGTACAGTCCTTCGAGGTGGACCTGTATCCCAACTGGAAGGACGTGGCCCTGCTCCAGATCGAGCTCTCCGATCCCGACGCGGAGGTGCATATCCCCGAGAATCTGCAGGTGATCCGGGAGGTCACCGACAACCCGGCGTACGACAACCATGCGATGGCGCGTCTATAAGGATCGGAGGACGATATGTCGAAGATACTGAACATCGGTTCGTTGAACCTGGATTATGTGTATGCGGTGCCTCACTTCGTGGAGCCGGGGGAGACGCTGCTCTCCGGCCGTCGGGGCGTGTTTCCCGGCGGGAAGGGCCTGAACCAGACCGTGGCCGCGGCCCGGGCGGGGGCGAAGGTCTATCACGGCGGGGCCGTAGGGGTGGACGGGGATATGCTCCTGGACCTGCTTAGAAGCGCCGGGGCGGACGTGTCCGCCGTGGCGCGGGTGGACGTGCCCACGGGCCACGCTATCATCCAGGTCTCGCCCCAGGGGGAGAACGCCATCATCATCCTGGGCGGCGCCAATAGGGCCGTGAGCCCCGAGACCGTGGAGAAGGCTTTGGACAAGGTGGAGAAGGGCGATATTCTTTTATTGCAGAACGAGATCAACGGCCTCGATCCCATCATCCGTCGGGCGGCGGAGAAAGGCTTGCGCATCCTCTTTAACCCTGCGCCCATGGAGGCGGCGGTGAAGGAGCTGCCGCTGCATCTTTTGGACACCCTCGTCGTGAACGAGGGGGAGGGGAAGGCCCTGGCGGGGGACATGGATGCCCTGAGGGCTGCGTACCCGGACCAGAAGATTTTGCTGACGAAGGGGAGCCGAGGCGCGTCCCTCTGGACCGGGGCGGAGCTCCTTTTCCAGCCCGCGTTTCCCGTGAAGACTGTGGATACCACCGCCGCCGGGGACTGCTTCCTGGGGTACTATGCCGCGGCCCTGGCCGAAGATCTGCCCTATGCCGATGCCCTGCGTCTCGCCACCGCCGCCTCGGCCCTGGCCGTGCAGCGCCAGGGCGCCGCGCCTTCGATACCGGTTCGGAGTGAAGTAGAGGCATTTTTGAAAGGAACTTATTGAAAGCACGCACCTTTCTTGAAAGAAAGGTGCAACCAAAGAACTTTATTTGGGGAGTATTGCTTAGGCGATACTTCCCATTTTGTTAGGTGAGCTTTTCTTTTTCCGCCGCTTTTTCTTTTCATCGAAAAGAAAAAACGGCAAAAATCAGGCTTCCCTGTTGTATAACGGCTTCACGTGCCGCCTGCCGCCGCCGATGATGACCAGGGCGGCTACCAGCGCGATGCCCATGAAGACAGCCAGGACCGTGCGCATGGGCAAAAACGTGGTGCACGCGCCGGCCAGCGCCTCCCCCAGCAAAGACCCGGAGGTGGTCAGCATGATGAACGCCCCGTTGAACCGGCCCTTTTTATCGTGGGGCACGTAGGATTGGGTGGCGGAGGAGCGGATGGTATAGGACGTCACACCCAATATCCCCACCAGGAAGCAGGCTACCCGCATGCCGTTCGCCGGCAGGAACAGATACGAACCCTCCAGCACGTTCACGGCGCAATAGACGATGAAGGCCACGGCGTACTTGATGGCGGCGGGGTACTTGATCCGATACTGCATCAGCCCGCCGATGCCCCGGCCTAGGACCGAGAACCCCCAGGTGGTCATGTAGATCCATTCCCCGTTTTCAAAGGCGCCTTTAAAATAGGGCAGGGTGATGACCCCCTCGGCGCCGCCGGCGAAGGAGGAGAACACGAAATAGAGGGTGATGCAGAGGAGCCCTTTCTCCGCCCACAAATACCGGATCCCTTCCTTGGCGTCGGTCCAGTAGGCGGATAGAGAATAGGTTCCCTCGGCCCCCAGGCCCTTCTCCTTTTCCACATCGGAGATGCGGGTCTCGCACAGGGCCGCCCCCAGGAAGCAGAATCCATTGCAGAGCAGCAGCGGGGCGAGGCCGAACTTCTTGTAGAGGAACAATGACACGGGGACCATGACCGCGCTCAACGTCTCCAGCGTGCCCGCGATGGAGTACGCCTTGGAAAAGTTCCCATCCGTGATGAGCAGGGGATAAAAGCTCTGGTAGGCCACCTGATATGTGCTGGTAATGGTGCCGATGATCAGCGTCCAGATCGCCAACAGCCAAAAGTGCAGGAGCCCCAGGTGCAAAATGAGGGCGATGCTCATGTCCAGGGCCGCGGTGAGAAAGTCCAAAAGATAAACGGTCTTGCGGCGGCTGAACCGGTCCATGAGGGGGCCGGCGATCAGCGGCGCCGCCAACTGAGGCAGGGTATAAAGGAACACGAACACGGCATAATACAGGGGCGTGTCCGTGTAGTCCAGCACGAACAAACTGATGGCGAATCCCGCCAGGGCGTTGCCGAACATGGAGATGACGCTGCCAATGGTGATGATGGTGAAGTCTCTGGTCCACAGGGGCAGATCTTGTTTCGCTTGCTGTTCCATGGGGGCAGTATAGCACAGGTAGCTGAAAAAGAAAAGACGCCCGGAAAAGGGCGTCTATGAGCAGGAAATGGGTTCAGGCGAAGATCGCCTTCAGCAGATTCTCCACCGCGGGGATCAGCTGTCCCAGGGCGTCGGTGAGGAACCGGCCGTTCTTTATCATTGCGACGATCAACAGCGTCAACACCACGATCCAGAACACCAGCCGCAAAATGAGCAGGGCCGCAGAGAACCGCTTCAGGCTCCCGTTCTTGGGATGGCCCGCGCCGAAGATGAACAGGAAGATAAGCCCGATCACCGGGATGGCGTAGAGCAGGCTCAGCACCACGTACTGGAAAGTGGACAGCATCTGCTTCTTGGGCGGCACCTGGGTGATGACGGGCATCTCCGCGGCCGGCTGTTCGGGCACGGCCACAGGCACCGGCGCGGGCTCCGCAGCCGCTTCCACGGGCGCCTCCACGGGCGTTTCCACGGGTACCTCCACAGGCGTTTCCACGGGCGCTTCCACCGGCGCGGTTACAGGCTCTTCCGCAGGCAGGGACTTGCCGCACTCGCCGCAGAACTTGGCGTCATCGGCGAGCTCGCTGCCGCAATAAGGACACTGTTTCATGAGCCCGGCTCCTTACTTGATGATGACGGGCAGCCCCTTGATGAAGGGCAGATAGGCGCCGCTGCCCTTGAGGGCACGAATGATGCCGATGATCTCACAGACCAGCAGGAAGATGCTGCCGATGGCACCCACGATCCAGCCCAGGATGGGGATGATGCAGACCAAGCCGCAGAGCAGGGACCCGATGAAGATCCACAGGGCCTGGTTCACGTGGTGCATGGCAAAGGCAGAGTTCCGGCAGCCGATCATGGGCAGGACGCCCATGGTCAGATACCCCAGCATTGCCAGCATCTTGTTGTCAGCGATATCCTGAGGATCGAACTGGGGGTCCTGGTTGTTCACCACGATCACGGTCTCCTTGCCGCAGGTGGGGCAAAAACGAACATCATCGGCGATCTCAGCGCCGCAATGAGGACAATACTTCATAGATACATACCTCCCTTAAGATTCTAAACTACAGTATACAACGCCTTTTTGGCAAAAACCAGCCGTTTTTTGTGAAATTATTGGCGCAAAGGCGCACCATTTTCCCCGAGGACGCGGATGACGGTCTCGAAAGCCTTTTTGATCTCCTCGTCGGTCAGGGTGTGATCCTCCGCCCGGAAGTTGAAGGTGATGGCCAGGCTCTTCTTTCCAAGGCCTACCGCCGGTCCCCTGTACACGTCGAACAGCCGCCCTTTCTCCACGATCACGTCCACGGGCGCGGTCTCGATGAGCTCGATCCAGTGGGCGCTCTCGCTTTCCTCCGGCACCACGATCGCCAGATCCCGGCTCACCACCGGGAACTTGGGCAGGGGCTGGAACGTGGGCGTGTCCACGGACAGCTCCACCAACTTCTCGAAGGACAGCTCCGCCATATACACCGGTACGGAGATGTCCCAGGCGGCCAGCACGTTCGGGTGCACCTGGCCCAGCTCGCCCAGCTTCTCGCCCTTCACCAGCACGTCCGCCCGGCGGCCCGGCTGGAAGCAGTCCACGTCGTTCCGCTGATACCTGGCCCCCTTCACGCCAAAGCGGGCGAGAAGCGTCTCGACGACGCCCTTCAAGGTATAGAAGCTTTCCCCTTCGCCGAAGAAGGCGAGGCCGATCTTCTTCTCCTCCCGGGGGAGCAGCTCTCCGCCCAAATCGAAGTGGACGTTGCCCACCTCCATGAACCGGCCGTATCCGGTCTTGCGGCGGATATTCCTTGCGGCGGAGTCCAGCATCCCCATATAGAGGGTGGTCCGCATGAGGCTCTGGTCCTCGCCGAAGGGGTTGAGGAGCTTCACCGCGTCGTTCCGGACATCGCCCGCCGCAAAGGCAAGGGCCTTCAGGGCGTTCGGTCCCGTGAAGTTGTAGTTATACATCTCCAAACACCCGCAGGCCACCAGCACGTCTTTCACCTTGTCTTCCGCCTGGAAGGCCCGGGCCATGCCGCCCTGGAAGGTGTCCCCGTTCATGAGCACGGCGGGGATGTTGTCAAAGCCATAGATGCGGCCCACCTCCTCGGCGATGTCCGCATCCGCCTCGATACCGCTTTCGATGTCCGTGCGGAAGTGGGGGATCACTACGTGCAGATCGTTGCCCTTGGCCGTGGCGGGGACCTCGATGGTGGAGAGGAGCTCCGCCATCTTTTCCCCGCTGAGATTCGTGTTCAGCATCCGATTCACGTGGCTCACGTCCACGTCGATCTCCCGATTCTTCAGGTCGGCGGCGCACACGTCCACGGTGCCGCCTACGATTTTCCCGGCGTGGAGCTCGCTGACCAGCTCGATGCACCGCTCCAAAGCGAGATAGGCGTTGACGGGTTCCACGCCCTTGATGAACCGGGCCGCGGCGTCGGTCACATGGTGGAGCTTCCGGGCGGTGTGGCGGATGTTGCTGGCCTTGAAGGCCGCGGACTCAAAGAACACGGCCTTCGTGTTCTCGGTGATCTCGCTGTTGAGGCCGCCCATGACGCCGGCTACGCCCACGCCGCCCTGGGGGTCGGAGATAAGGAGCATGTCTTTGTCCATGATCCGCTCCTTTTTGTCGAGGGTGGTCACCTTTTCACCCTCTGCGGCGTTGCGGACGATGATGTGCCCGTCTCGGATACACGCCAGGTCGAAGGCGTGGGTGGGATGGCCGTACTCCACCAAAACATAGTTGGTGATGTCCACGATGTTGCTGATGGGCCGCATGCCCATCTCCTTGAGCCGCCGCTGCATCCAGGCGGGGGAGGGGCCGATCTTCAGATCCACGGCCGCCCGGCCCGTGTACCGGGGACACAGCTCCCCGTTCTCCACGGTGACCTTCACCAGGTCGTTCACGTCCCCTTCGCCCTCGATATGGGGGATGACGGGGGTCTTCATCTTCTGTCCCAGAGCGGCCGCCGCCTCCCGGACCAGGCCGATGATGCTGTTGCAGTCGGGCCGGTTGGGCAGCACGGAGAAGTCGAAGATCACGTCGTCCCGGTCGATGGCCTTTTCGATGGGGATGCCCAGCGGCGTGTCTGCCCGCAGGATCAAAATGCCGTCCACCTCCGCGCCGAGGTACTCCACGTCACTGAGGTTGAACTCCCCGCCGGAGCAGAACATGCCCTGGCTCTCCACGCCCCGGATGTTGGCTACGGTGAAATCATGATTGCCGATCTTCGCCCCGGCGTAGGCCACGGGCACGATGGCGCCCACGAACACGTTCTTGGCGTTGGTCAGGATCTGGGCCGTCTTTCCGCCCAGGTCTACCTGACAGACGGTGAGCTTGTCGGCGTTGGGGTGCTTTTCCATGGAAAGGATCTTGCCGGTGATGACGCCGGACACGTCCTTGAGCTCCTTCTCCACGCCCTCCAGCTCGAAGCCGCGCCACATCATGCGCTCGATGAATTCCTCATCGGTCACGTTGAAATCCACATAGTCCTGCAGCCAGGATTTAGGAAGTCTCATGCTTTCGTCCTCCTTTTCTTAGAACTGGGTCAGGAAGCGGGCATCGTTCTCGTATTCATAACGAATATCCGAGATGCCGTACTTCAGGCTGGTCACCCGATCCACCCCCACGCCGAAAGCGAAGGCGGACCACTCCTTGGGATCGAGGCCACAGTTCTCCAGCTCGTGGGGGTTGGTCATGCCGCAGCCCAAGATCTCGATCCAGCCCGTGCCCTTGCACACCCGGCAGCCCTTGCCGCCGCAGATGGTGCAGCTCATGTCCAGCTCCGCGGAGGGCTCCGTGAAGGGGAAGTAGGAGGGCCGAAGCCTCGTCTTCACGTTCTCGCCGAAGACCGCACGGATGAAGGCGTCCAGCGTGCCCTTCAGGTTGGCCAGATTCAAATTTCTGTCCACCACGAACCCCTCGATCTGCATGAACACGGGGCTGTGGGAGGCGTCCACTTCGTCCACCCGGAACACGCGGCCGGGCATGAGGAAGCGGAAGGGGGGCTTGAAGTTCTGCAGGGCCCGGATCTCACAGGGAGAGGTGTGGGTCCGAAGGAGCACTTTGTCGTTGATATAGAAGGTGTCCTGCATGTCCCGGGCAGGGTGATCGAGGGGCAGGTTCAGAAGCGTAAAGTTGTTGTCGTCCAGCTCGATCTCCGGCCCGTCGAAAACTTGAAAGCCCATGCCGATGAGGGCGTCCCGGATGGTCCGATAGGTCTTTGTCATCGGGTGCAGATGCCCCATGGCCACAGGGCTCACCCCCGCTTCGGTCACGTCCAGCGCTTCCTTTTCAAAGCGCAGTTCCTGAGCCTTTCTTTTGAACTCCGCCCGCCGCTCTTCCATGGCGGATTCCAGCTCCTGCTTGAGCTTGTTCACGTTGGCGCCCAGCTGGGCCCGCTCCTCCTTGTCCAGCTTCCCCATGGTGCGGAGGATGGAGGTCAGCTCACCGGCCTTGCCGAAGAGCTGCTGCTGCAGGGCGTTGAGATCGCACTCCTCCTGCATGGCGGCCAGCCGCTTTCGAGCCTCCTCCCGGATCCGTTGCAGTTCGTTTTCCATTCGCTTTCTCCTTTTGTTTCTTCAAAATAAACCGCGCCCCGCCCAAAGGGACGAAGCGCGTCGTGGTACCACCCCAAGTTCGCCGCCAAAGAGGCGGCCTCGTTGCAAGCTGTATCGGGCTTTCCCGTCGCGAACTACCGAAAGTTGCGGCATCTACCGCAATCTTATTTCCCCCGCGCCGCTCCCGGGCGAACCGCATCCCTTCCTCGGCGCTCCGCTTTCACCTTACCGGAGCTCTCTTTGGCCGCCTGGGGGACCTTTTCCCGTTCCTCGCGTTCTATAACTTCGCCTATTCTACCACCCGGGCTTCCTTTCCGTCAAGAGTAATTTGCACGGCGGGCGCCTCGTCCGTCCGCAGCACTCGACTTTTGGCGAGGGAGAGCCGCAGCAACGTCTCGGCGGTGGGGTGCCCGTACTCGTTCCCCCGGCCCACGCTGATGACGGACAGGGCGGGGGAGACCACCTGCAAAAACCGCAGGGACGAGGAGGCGGCGGATCCGTGGTGGCCAACCTTCAGCACGTCGGCCCGGAGCTCCGCCCGATGGTAGCGAAAGAGCAGATACTCCTCCGTCTGGAAGGTGCCGTCCGCCATGAACAGGGCCGCGTTCTCCCCATAGGTGAGGCGCAGCACGGCGGAGCTGTCGTTGAGGTCGTCGTAAGCCCGTTCCTTCAAGGGGCTCAGGACCGTGAGCCGGGCCTCCCCGTAGGGGATGGCATCCCCCTCCAAAAGGGGTGTGCAGCGAACGCCTCGCCGGTGCACCTTGCGGAGCAGGTCCCCATAGTCCTCCTCCGTGCCGCCGAAGTAGACCTGGGGCACGCTGAACCGGCGGACCAGGGTCAGGAGATTGCCCGTGTGGTCCCCGTGGCCGTGGGTGACATAGACGGCGTCCAGCCTGTCCACCCCCAGGGCGTGAAGCTGGTCCACCAGCTTGTCCCTGGCCTCGAAGGGCCCCGTGTCGATCATGATCCGCTCCCCCGTGGGGAAGGTCACCAGGCAGGCGTCCCCCTGGCCCACGGACAAAAACAGCAGGTTCACCTTGTCCGGCTGGATTTCGCCTTGGAACAGCGTCGCCGGATCCGTGGCCTGCCGAGACTGGCGGCAGCCCAAAAGGATCAGAAGGCAGGCTATAAATAAGGAAAGGAGTCGCTTCATGGTTCCACCACGTCGAAGACCTTCACCACCCCGTCCTCCACATAGAAGCGCACGTCCTTCCCGGCGTAGGGGAAGCCGTAGGGGTCGCTCCGGCCCGTGAGATATCCGGGACGGGGGTCCAGGGATAGGGCGGCCAAAAGGGCGGGCTGCTTCTCCTCCGGGATGCGGGCGAGGAGCTCCGGCGGGAACTCCACCGGCAGCCGCTTCTCCGCATGGTCCGCCGCGAATCCGTTTTTTGCTTCCGGGTGGCTGTCGGTGAAAGACAGATAGGGCTTGATGTCGTAGATGGGAGAGCCATCCATCAGGTCCGCCCCGGCTACGACCAGCACCGTGCCCAGGCCGGGCCGCTTCTCCATCCGTATCAGCCCCACGGAGGATAGACCCAGGGGATTGGGCCGGAAGGGGGAACGGGTGGCGAAGACCCCCATGCGGGTGTTGCCCCCCAGCTTGGGCGGCTTCACCGTGGGGGACCAGCCCTCCTGGCGGACCTCTGAAAAGCCCCAGATGAGCCACAGGTGGCTGTAGCCCTCCAGGCCGCGAAGGGCGTTCTCGTCCCGGTATGCCGGCTCGAACACGATCACGGCCTCCAGCGACCGTACCAGGTTGGATTGCCGGGGGATGCCGAACTTGCTCGTAAAGTCGCTGTGTATGCGGGCGACGATGTGTAATTGCAGCTGTTCGTCCATATAAAACAGTATACGCCAGGAAAGCATCCTTGACAAGGTGGTTGCATGGTGATATCATAACGATATCAAAATAAAAAGGAGAACGACCATGAAAGAAATCGTACTGAACTCCCGGAAGAACGGCATGGGGATGCTGCTGTTGCTTATCCTGCTGCATGTGCTGGCCCTGCTGGGCCTTTTCGTGGGCATCGCCAAGGGCGTGGTGATCTTGATCGTCCTGAGCGTGATGATCTTGGCCTTCGGGTGGATTCTGTTCTGTGGCCTCAAGGTATTGAAGCCCCAGGAGGCCCTGGTGCTGACCCTCTTCGGCAAGTATGTGGGCACGCTGAAGGAGCCCGGGTTCTATTATGTGAACCCCTTCTGTACCGCGGTGAACCCGGCCGCCCAGACCAAGCTCAACCAGAGCGGCGACGTGGACGCCAAGTCCCATGCCCCCGTCGTCATCGGCCAGGGCGGTGCCGTCACCGGCATGGAGATGCCCACCAAGAAGATCTCTTTGAAGATCATGACCCTGAACAACAACCGGCAGAAGATTAACGACTGCCTGGGCAATCCGGTGGAGATCGGCATCGCCGTCATGTGGCGTGTGGTGGACACCGCCAAGGCCGTGTTCAACGTGGACAACTATAAGGAGTACCTGTCCCTTCAGTGCGACAGCGCCCTTCGGAACATCGTCCGCATCTATCCCTACGACGTGGCGCCCAATGTGGACACCACCGGCGACGGGGTGGCGGACGAAGGGTCCCTTCGGGGTTCCAGCGAGGTGGTGGCCGAGCGCATCCGGCAGGAGATCCAAGAGAAGGTAAGGGAGGCAGGTCTCGAGATCATCGAGGCCCGCATCACCTACCTGGCCTATGCTCCCGAGATCGCCGCGGTCATGCTTCAGCGGCAGCAGGCCTCCGCTATCATCGACGCCAGGAAGATGATCGTGGACGGGGCCGTGGGCATGGTGGAGATGGCTCTCGACCGGCTCAGCGAAAACAAGGTGGTGGAGCTGGACGACGAGCGCAAGGCGGCCATGGTGTCGAACCTGCTGGTGGTCCTCTGCGGGAATCGGGACGCCCAGCCTGTGGTGAACTCCGGCAGCATCTACTGATATGGCGGAGGGTGGAAAAAAACAGGTGCCTCTGCGCCTGTCGTCCAGCCTCTATGAGGCCATCGCCGCTTGGGCGGAGGAGGACTTCCGTTCCGTGAACGGACAGATCGAGTATCTGCTCACGGCCTGCGTCCGCCAGCATAAGAAGAACGGCGGGGTAGTGCCGGAGGGGATCTCCTCATCTGTCGTCCTGAGCGAGCATAGCGAGTCGAAGGATCTTTGAACGCAAAAGCTCTGCTGGTGATGGGAGTCTGCGCGCAATCTTCGGGGAACTTGCCCTATGGGCGGCGTTCCCGCTCGCTTGCGCTCCCCAGGGGCGGACAAAAGCCCCACCGGGGCTTTTGCATCCCGCCCTCCGACTCCCTTCCGTAAAACTTAAAAAGAAAACCACCCTCCACGGGTGGTTTTCTTTTTGGAGCTGGTGATGGGAGTCTGCGCGCAAGCTGCGGGCTGCTGGCCTATTCGGCTGGCGCAGCCTCTGGCTTGCGCTCCCCAGGGGCGGGAAAAAGCCCCACCGGGGCTTTTTCTGTCCGCCCTCCGACTCCCTTCCACAAAAACGTAAAAAGGAAACCACCCTCCACGGGTGGTTTTCTTTTTGGAGCTGGTGATGGGAGTCTACGCGCAAGCTGCGGGCTGCTGGCCTATTCGGCTGGCGCAGCCTCTGGCTTGCGCTCCCCATGCTGCGGAAAACTGTCCACCGGACAGTTTTCTACCGCGGCTCCGACTCCCTTCCACTGAAAATCCATAAAAATAGCCACCCACAAGGGGTGGCTGTTTTTATGGAGCTGGTGATGGGAGTCGGACCCATGAACCTCGTCATTACCAATGACGCGCTCTACCAACTGAGCTACACCAGCGCTGCACCGCGCATTATAGCAAAGACGGTACAAGAATGCAAGCCTTTTTTTCAAATCTTAGAAAAAAAACTAAGGGAGCCGCTTTTTAGGCGTTCGGCTTGTTTTTGCTGTACAGGATCCGAAGGCCGTCGATGAGGATATCCGGCTCCAGATGGAAGGCATGCCGGCAGTAGGGGACGATGAGGGGGCTGACGCCGCCGGTGAGCACGGGGCTGACGCTTTCGCCCAGCTCCTCCTCCAGCCGGTCGATGAGGCCGTCCAGCATGGCCGCCGTGCCGATAAGGGCGCCGGAGCGCATGCAGTCGACGGTGTTGGTGCCCAAAAGCTTCGCCGGACCGTTCAGGTCGATGTACGGGAGCTGGGCCGCATGGGCGGAAAGGGCGTTCATGCTGGTCCACAGGCCCGGGATGATCATGCCGCCGATGTAGTTTCCGTTCTTCGCCACCACGGACAATGTGGTGGCGGTGCCCATGTCCACGATGGCGATGGGGGCCTTATACTTCGCCCGGGCCGCCACCGCCGCTACGATGAGGTCGCTGCCCACGCTGGCGGGGTTGTCCATGCGGATGGAGAGGCCCGTCTTGATGCCTGGGCCAACCACCAGCAGATCGACGCCCGTGAGCAGCTTCACGGCGTTGGGGATCACCGTCTGCAGGTAGGGGACCACGGAGGAGAGGATGCCGCCCTCGATGGCCTCGATCCGCACCTTGTGCATGGTGAGGATGCCCTGGATATCCAGGGCGTACTGATCCGCCGTCTTGTTCCGATCGCTGGAAAGCCGTGCGGAAAAGACCTGCTGGTCGTCTACGATGCCGCCCAGGACGATATTGGTGTTGCCTACGTCGATGGCCAGGATCATTTTTGTGCCTCCTTGTCGTCGATCAGTTTCAGGGTGTCGTCAATCGGCACCTCTGACGAGGGTATCTCTGTTCCGTCATCTTTGGCCCGATACACGGCCTGCTGGGCTGCCAGAGGATCCCTGTCCCGCTTGAGGGCGTGGGCCACGCCCTTGGCAATGGCGCCGCCGATGACCAGGCCCGTTGCCGCTTCCACCAGGCCCTGGACGCCTACCGCCAATATAATGAACATAATGGGGCCGCTGGCGCCCAGCTTGCTCACCAAATTCTGGACGAATTCGCTCCGGTAGAACACCAGCACGATGAAGCCCATGAAGAACAGGGTGTTGAGCACCGGGGCCAAAAGACCGCCGGCGAAATAGCTCCAGGTATGCTTTCTGTCCACCTTGCTGAACAGGCGGAACAGCCAGCCCGTCACCGCGCCCACCAGGGCCCGGGTGCCCACGCAGAGGAGGACCGTCAAAAAGGGGCTCTCCTGAAAGAAAAAATGCGTCATCGCGGACTTCCCGGTGATGGCGTCGTACAGGCTGGTGAGGCCGAAGAAGGCGCCCAGGATCGTGCCGGCGAGAGGCCCCAACAGCATAGAGCCGATGGCGATGGGGATCATGGTGAAGGTCATGACCAGGGGGCCAACGGGGATACTGGACAATCCCGTGATCTTCATCACCAGGATGATGCCCACGAACAGAGCCGCTTCAGCCAGATACCTTGTGCTGAACTTCTTCTTTTCCATATTCATTTACCTCCTTGCTTGTGTTCGCTTTTGGCGATACACTGCGTAGAATAGGGCTTTGGGTGCCGCCCCTTCGTCCTGCTGTCCCATAGGGTATAGCAGACGGGCTTTCCCCTTGCCAAGGTGATTATAGCGTATGGAGGCGGGGGATGCAATCCTTTTTTGTTCCGGCAGTGCGTTGCATTTATGCCGGGTCTGTGGTATATTCTTCTTATCTTGGGATAGTTTCGAAAAGGAGGATGCGCTATGCTTCAGGGAAAGACCATCGTGCTGGGGGTGACCGGCGGCATTGCCTGCTTCAAGGCGGCAGCGTTGGCGTCCCTGCTGAAGAAGCAGCATGCCGACGTGCAGGTCATCATGACGAAAAACGCCACGGAGTTCGTCACGCCCCTGACCTTCGAGCAGCTCACGGGGAACCGGGCCCTGGTGGACACCTTCGATCGGAACTTTAGGTATGACGTGGGGCATATCGCCG
The DNA here is from genome assembly GCA_017545535.1 of Clostridia bacterium. GTDB lineage: Bacteria > Bacillota > Clostridia > Christensenellales > CAG-138 > RUG472. Next base: position 82,140 of record JAFWMS010000003.1, read on the forward strand.
TGGCGGACCGGGCGGACTATGTGCTCATCGCCCCCGCCACCGCCAACGTGATCGCGAAGCTGGCCCACGGTCTGGCGGACGACATGCTGACCACCACGGTCCTGGCCTGCACCTGCCCCAAGGCCGTGGCCCCCGCTATGAACACCAACATGTATGAGAACCCGGTGACCCAGGACAATCTGGCCATCCTCAAGAAGTACGGCTGGGAGGTCATCGACCCCGCCAGCGGGCACCTGGCCTGCGGTGCCGTGGGGAAGGGCCGGCTCCCGGAGCCGGAGGATCTTTTGGAGGTCTGCCTCCACGCCCTTGCCCGCGAGAAGGACATGGCGGGGAAGCGGGTGCTGGTCACCGCCGGCCCCACCCGGGAAGCTCTGGATCCGGTCCGCTACCTCACCAACCACTCCTCTGGCCGCATGGGCTACGCTATCGCCAGGGCCGCCGCCCGCCGGGGCGCTAAGGTGACACTGGTCTCTGGTCCCACGGCTCTGAAAAAGCCAGCCTATGTGGAGACGGTGGACGTGGTCTCCGCTCAGGATATGTTTGAGGCCGTGACCGGCCGCGCGCCGGACATGGACATCGTCATCAAGGCCGCCGCCGTGGCGGACTACCGGCCCGCCGCCGTGGCCGACAATAAAATAAAGAAGAAGGACGGCGACATGGCCATCCCCCTGGAGCGCACAAAGGATATCCTGGGGACCCTGGGGGCCAACAAGCGGCCAGGCCAGTTCCTCTGCGGCTTCTCCATGGAGACGGAGAACATGGTGGAAAACAGCAAAAAGAAGCTGGAAAAGAAGCACCTCGACATGATCGCCGCCAACAACGTGAAGGTGGCTGGGGCCGGCTTCGGCGTGGACACCAACGTTTTGACCCTCATCACCCCCGACGGCATGACGGAGTTGCCCCTCATGAGCAAGGACGATGCCGCCGATGCCCTGCTGGACGCCATCCTGAGCCGAATGAAATAAGCCCTGTCCATGGAAATCGAACCACTTAACCAGACAAAAGCCTGTTCTAAGACCCTGACTCATCCCACTTGGGCGGAGCTGCAGTCCCTGCTCTCCCTCTATAGCGTAGAGGGCGTGGCGGGCGCGGGCCTCATCGACACCTCCCACGACGCCCGGGACATCCGCTGGAACTACATCGTCGATAATACATATGTGCTGCGGCTCACCAACGCCCCGGAGATGACGGAGGAACGGCTGGATGATCTCAATCGGCTCATCGGCCGCTATGCCGACTTCGGCCTCCGGTGCCCCGCCTTTCTGAAGGGGACGGACGGCCGATTCTTCCATAACTGGCGGGAACTGACGGTGTACCTCTCCGAATATGTGGACCTGCCCATAGCCGATGAAGCGGACCTTACCGAGGCGGAGGAGGACGCCCTGCGGCGGGAGGTAATCCTGTCCATTGGGGCGTTCATGGAGCGATACAAGGGTGTGGACCTGATCCCTACCATGGGCATGTACAGCCTCTTCGATCTTAGCCCCTATGATGTGCCGGAGGGCATCGACGAGAAGCAGTGGAACATGAATAACCTGACCGCTGCCCTGCGCAAGGCGGGGGAGGAGGGCTTGGCTGCCCGTCTGGAAGCGAAGAATCAGGCTGTCCGGGCCCGGCTCCTGACGATGTATAAAGAGCTGCCCAGGTGCGTGACTCAGGCGGACGAGGGCTTCGGCAACGTGCTGTTGGATGAGGAGAAGCACTTGGCTGGTCTCATCGATTTCAACCTGTCCGGCACGGACGTGTGCGTGAACCTGATTGCCAACAACGCTGATTTTGATTTGGACATCCGGCACGACAGGCCTTTGGATCCAGACGAGACCCTGGAAAAGGCCATCATGAGCTATCGCAGCAACGCCGCCAGGATCCTTGAGGCCTATCACGCCACCGAGGCGGAGCGCAACGCCCTCAAGGACTATGCCTGGATCGCTCTCGCTTCCCAATACCCCTGCGCCAGCGCCTTTGCGGACAGGCTGGAGAAGGAGGCGTCCCGGCCCTCCACACTGGCCCTCCTGGAAATGATCGCGGCGCTGGATACGGGCAGACTGGCCGTATAGACCGCATGTTTATGATCTGACTGCAGAATCAGGTATAGGACCTTCCCGACCGTGGCAGAATAGGCAAAAAGCACGGTCCAGGGAGGTCCTTTTATGGAGCTGTCAAAGAAGCAAATTTGGGTGATCTCGATCGTCAGCGGGGTGGTCCTGCTGCTGGCGATCGGGGCGGCAGTGTTCCTTTCGCCTGGAGCGGCTGATGCCCCCGAGACTTCGCCGGAGCCGTCCTCCACGCCAACGGAATCCCCCGCGCCCACCGGGACCCCGACGCCTACGATTTTCCTGCTGCCCCTGGTGCCTCAATGGGATACGCCCCAGCCTACGGCAGCATCCGGCGCGGTGGGCGACTTTGTACCCCAAACCGGGGCGCCGCCTCAAGAGACGTTAGAGGAGGGGGAGGAGGGCCCCTGGGTGAGCGCCGGTGACGAGCATAGCAAGGACATTTTGGCGGTCGGCCTTCAGGAGGGAAGGACGGCCGCCTTGCTGTTGCTGCAGCTTGTGGGGGACGAGCTGACGATCACGGCGCTGCCCATGGAGAGGACGCTCCTGCCGGGACCGACCCTGGCGGACCAGGGGGCTCAGGCGACATCGCTGGTGGAGGCGGCGACGGGGCGTCGGTACGGGGCCTGGATGGCGCTGGATCTAAAGTGCTTGCCCGCCGTGCAGGCGATCACCGGTCTCTTGGCCGCGACGGGAGCGGAGACCCTTGCAAAGCCCGGGGATGCGCTGGCCTTGGCGGAGGGGGCGCTGTCCTATGTCCGGCGGGCCTCCGTCTGGCAGTTCCCTTCGCTGAAGCAGGCCATAGGGGACGGCTTTGCTTCGAATCTATCCGTCTGGGAGCTGTGGAAGCTGCTGTGGGCCCTGCGGAGCCTGGGGACCCTTCGCTGCCAGACGATGCCCCTTTCTGAGTAAAAATATTTTAGGAAAGCGGTTGACAGAAGCCGACATCTCATATATAATAACTCCCGCATGAAAAATCGTGTGGGGGAGCATAGCTCAGCTGGGAGAGCACTTGCCTTACAAGCAAGGGGTCACAGGTTCGAGCCCTGTTGTTCCCACCAGATATTCGGCCCGGTAGTACAGTTGGTTAGTACGCCAGCCTGTCACGCTGGAGGTCAGGGGTTCGAGCCCCCTCCGGGTCGCCAATGTGCCTCGGTAGCTCAGTTGGTAGAGCAAGGGACTGAAAATCCCTGTGTCGGTGGTTCAAGTCCACTCTGAGGCACCATTTTTTTTGCGGGAATAGCTCATTTGGTAGAGCGCAGCCTTGCCAAGGCTGAGGTGGCGGGTTCGAGCCCCGTTTCCCGCTCCATATGGCGCCATAGCCAAGCGGTAAGGCACGGGTCTGCAAAACCCTCATCCCCGGTTCGATTCCGGGTGGCGCCTCCAAAAACAAACAGCATCCGAAAGGATGCTGTTTGTTTTTGGAGATGCCGCTCCCACATCAACCGATACGCCAGTATCCGGTTCGTTCCGGGCAGCGAAGCTGCGGCTCGGCAGTGAATGAAGCCCCAGTGGGGCTTCAGAGCCGGGCCGTGACCGAGCCCGCAGGCGAGAGCGCCTCCAAAAACAAAAACCACCCCGAAGCGGGTGGTTTTGATTTTTTAGAGATGTTACTCCCCCATCGACCGGCGCGTCAGCGCCGATTTGTTCCAGACAGTGTCCGTTACAACGATCCTCTTTTTCCGTCGACAAAACGTTTCATTTTCTCAAGGGATCAGGGGCTGACGGCGTGCTCCATTTTGCAGGCGTCCTGCTCAGCGGTGGCGGGATCGATGCACATGGCGATCAGGCAGGATTTCAGGACATGGTGCGTGTTGGCAGCCTGTTCTGCCGCTTCCCGTTCAGTTTTCGTCAGGCAGATCCGTTTGTCCGCATCCATGGTCAAATAGCTGCCCTCGCGCAGGTGCTTCATGGCTTTGCTGACGCTGGGCTTGGTCACATGGAGCAGTAGTTAGAGAACGCTAACTTGCGGCGAGGGGATGTATCCTCAGCAAAAGGAGGACGGCCCATGCGATATCTGATGGTGCCTGCAGGGATGTGGGCGCTGTTCGCCAGGAGTTTTCGAGAGGGTCTGACGGAGGTGTTGGGCTATGACGGTCCTACGGCGGCACAGATCACGAAAAAACCCACAGGGGATACCGGGAACTGATCAAAAGGCTGCCGACCTTTGAAAAGGGCGACCGGTTCAAAATGAACATCGTGAGCTGCGTCATGTTGTCGGCCTTCGTGCTGAACATGCCGAAGCGGCCGACCGTGGAGGAGCTGACGAGGTATTACGCCGCCGCCATGATGATCGGGCCCCTGCGGCGGCAGCTGCGCCTCCTGCGGCCAATGCGGCGCGGCCAAAGGGGCCATAGGGATGATCATACCAGCGGCGTCCCAGGAGGCCCTTTCTGATGGAGCTATAAACCGGAGAAGTCGCCTCCTCCGTTTTGCTGTCATCGGATTGACAGAGGCCGCTGCGCTAAAGTATACTTTTAGGACGACAGTGGGAAACGGAAGGATGGACCATGCGGATCCTTGTTTACGGCGCCGGGGTGATCGGTGCCAATCTGGCGGCGGACCTTTTTGCTTCCGGGAAAGACGTGACCCTCCTGACGAGAGGCCCGTGGGCGGATACCTTGGAGAGGGACGGCTTGACCGTCAAGCCGGCGTTCTCCCTGCGAAAAAGGACGTATCACATCCCGATCATCCGTGAACTGAAAAGCTACGACGCCTACGACGTGATCTTTGTGGTCATGCGCTTTACTCAGTATCCCACCTATCGGAAGCTGGAAGCGGACGCCAAAGAGCATTTGAAGGGCTGAACAGAGAACGGGCAGGAAGGGGACAAAGCATGGGAGGCATTGCATACGGCGTGGGCGTAGGCCCGGGCGATCCGGAGCTGATGACGCAGAAGGCCATCCGGATCCTGCGGGAGAACGACGTGATTGCCGTCCCGGGCAAGGAGGCTAAGGAATCCATCGCATATACGATCGCCGCGGCCGTGGTGCCGGAACTCGTTCAAAAGGAGCTGGTGCCGATCCCCATGCCCATGGTGCGGGATCGAAAGCTTCTGCAAGAGGCCCATATCAGGGGCGTTCGCCTGATAGAGAGCTATCTGGATCAAGGCAAAAACGTGATCTATCTCACCCTGGGCGACCCGTCCATCTACTGCTCCTTCAGCTATCTGCAGCAGATCCTGCTGTCGGACGGGTATGCCGTGGAGACGGTCCCGGGCGTCCCCTCCTTCTGCGCGGCTGCGGCCAGGTTGAACCTGCCCCTGACGGAGTGGGACGAGCCTATGCATCTGATGCCCGCCGCCCATGAAACGAGAGAAACGCTCCAAGAGCCCGGCACCTATGTCTTGATGAAATCCTCCAGCTCCATGGCGGAGACGAAAGAGCGGCTTCGAAACAGCAAAAAAGAGGTTTTCGCCGTGGAAAACTGCGGGATGGGTACGGAAAGGATATTCCGTGGCGTGGAAGAGATCCCCGATGATGCCGGTTATTTATCTTTGCTCATCGCCAAGGACCCAGTGGGGACGGACCATGCTGCGTCCTAAGCCTGAACCGCAACGTCCCTGGACGTGATTTGATCTTGGGTGCTGGTTGCTTTGGAGGCTCGTTTTCATTTAGGAGGATAGTATGCGGATCGAAACGGAACGATTGCTGATCACGGACTTTCGGGCGGACATGGCCGAGGCCGTGCATAGGAACTCTTTGGACGAGGACAACCGGCGCTTCGTGCCGGACGAGGTCTTCGAGACGGTGGAGGAGGCCCGGGAGGTGGTGACCTTCCTCATGGGCCGGTACGGCGGGACGGAGGGGCCCTTCGTCCATCCCATTCTCTTGAAGTCCGGGGAAAATATCGGCTACGTGCAGCTGGTGAAGCTGCCGGAGGGCTGGGAGCTGGGGTACCATGTGGCCAAGGACCATACCAACCGAGGCTACGCCACGGAGGCCGTGCGGGCCTTTTTGCCGGCCATGGCGGAAAGGATGGGGCTCTCCCAGATCCTCGGCATCTGCCTGGCGGAGAACCACGCCTCCGCCCGGGTGATGGAAAAGTGCGGCTTCCGACCTTTGTTCCGAGGCGTCGGCCCCTATCAGGGCGCGCAACGGGAGATCATCAAAAACGCATGGTACCCTGCAGCCCAAGCTTAGCTCGATGACGGCCCTTTTGTCTTGACAGCGGGGCTGATAAGGGGATATACTGTAACAAAATTGAATAGTCAGTCGGTGCCCTTGCCGCCCGGAGGGAGGCAAGGGGTAAAAGGGAAACAGGTGAAAGGCCTGTGCGATCTCGTCACTGTATGCGGAAGAGTCCGTCGGGCGCCAAAAGGCGCGGCCACTGGGAAACCGGGAAGGCGATGGGCGAAGCGCCGCGAGCCAGGAAACCTGCCGTCTGTCGGTACGGGAAAAGATGTTTTCCAGATCACGAGGGATTGATCGTGTACCATGCTCCCGCTTTGGGGCGCTCTTTACACGCAGTCTCTTTGCCAGCAGGTGAAGAGCTTTTTTCGTGCCGTGGGTTTCGCTGATGTACCTATTATATACATCGGGGGACGCTCGGGCGTCCCAATAAAAAATGAGGAGGAACCTATGAAAAGAAAGATCGCACTGTTTCTGGCTCTCTTCATGCTGCTCTCCGTCAGCATGATCGCCCTGCCCGCCTTCGCCGAGGAGGGTGAGGAGCCCTCTGAGGCCGACAAGGAAGCCGCCGCCCAGGTGGCCGCCCTCATCGACGCCATCTACGTCCAGGAGCGGACCGAGACCACCGACGCGGACTGCGCCGCCGCCAAGGCCGCCTGGGACGCTCTCACCGACGCCCAGAAGGAGTTGGTGGAAGGCGAGGAAGCCGACCCCGATTACTTCGGCCGTGACACCGGCGACGCCTCCAAGGACGATCCCCGGAACGCCGACGAGATCGGCGAAAATGAGCTCCTGGTGGTGAGCTTCGGCACCTCCTTCAACGACAGCCGGGCCGAGGATATCGGCGGCATCGAGAAGGCTCTCGAAGCGGCGTTCCCTGAGTGGGCCGTCCGCCGGGCCTTCACCGCCCAGATCATCATCAACCACGTCCAGGCCAGGGATGGAGAGTTCATCGACAACATGGACCAGGCCCTGGAGCGGGCCGTGAAGAACGGTGTCAAGAACCTGATCATCCAGCCCACCCACCTCATGCACGGCGCCGAATACGACGAGCTGGTGGAAGCGGTCGCCAAGTATGCCGACAAGTTCGCCACCGTCGCCGTGGCCGAGCCCCTGCTGGGCAAGGTGGGCGCTGACGCCGCCGCCGTGAACAACGACAAGCTGACTGTGGCTGAAGCCGTGGTGAACGAAGCCGTGAAGGAGGCCGGGTTCTCCAGCCTTCATGCCGCCGAGAAGGACGGTACCGCCTTCGTGTTCATGGGCCACGGCACCGCCCACGCCGCCAAGGTCACCTATTCCCAGATGCAGACCATGATGAAGGAACTGGGCTATAAGAACGTGTTCATCGGCACCGTGGAAGGCGAGCCTGAGGAAACTGCCTGTGAGGAAGTCATCAAGGCCGTCAGCGAAGCGGGCTACACCAAGGTCATCCTGCGGCCGTTGATGGTCGTCGCCGGCGACCATGCCAACAACGATATGGCCGATCCTGAGGACGAGGAGTCCTGGTTCAGCATGTTCACCGCTTCCGGCCTCTTCGCCGACATCCAGTGTCAGATCGCCGGCCTTGGCCGGATCGAAGCCGTCCAGAAGCTCTATGTGAACCATACTCAGGCCGCCATCTATGCCATGGCTCCCGCCAATGAGACCGACGCGGAGGCTGCCGCTCGGGTGGCCGCCCTCATCGACGCCATCTACGTCCAGGAGCGGACCGAGGCCACCGACGCTCAGTGCGCCGCCGCCAAGGCCGCCTGGGACGCCCTGACCGACGAACAGAAGGAGTTGGTGGAGGGCGAGGAAGCCGACCCCGATTACTTCGGCCGCGACACCGGCGACGCCTCCAAGGACGATCCTAGGAACAAGAACGGCATCGGCGAAAACGAGCTGTTGGTGGTGAGCTTCGGCACCTCCTTCAACGACAGCCGGGCCGAGGATATCGGCGGCATCGAGAAGGCCCTGGTGGAAGCGTTCCCCGGCTGGGCCGTCCGCCGCGCTTTCACCGCTCAGATCATCATCAACCATGTCCAGGCTCGAGAGGGTGAGTTCATCGACAATATGGACCAGGCCCTGGAGCGCGCTGTAGCGAACGGCGTGAAGAACCTGCTCGTCCAGCCCACCCACCTCATGCACGGCGCCGAATACGACGAGTTGGTGGAAGCCCTCAACAAGTACGCCGACAAGATGAATATCGTGGTGGCCGAGCCTCTGCTAGGCGAGGTCGGCGCGGATGCCACCGTGATCAACGCCGACAAGGAAGCCGTGGCCAAGGCCGTGGTGGACGCTGCCGTGAAGGCCGCCGGCGCAGAGTCCCTGGAAGCGCTTGAAAAGGACGGCGTGGCCCTGGTGTTCATGGGCCACGGCACCGCTCACGTGGCGAAGGTCACCTATTCCCAGATGCAGACCCAGATGAAGGAACTGGGCTATAAGAACGTGTTCATCGGCACCGTGGAGGGCGAGCCCGAGGAGACTGCCTGCGAGGAAGTCATCAAGGCCGTCAACGAAGCGGGCTACACCAAGGTCATCCTGCGGCCGTTGATGGTCGTCGCCGGCGACCATGCCAACAACGACATGGCCGATCCCGAGGACGAGGAGTCCTGGCTCAGCATGTTCACCGCCTCCGGCCTTTTCGCCGACGTCCAGTGCCAGATCGCTGGCCTTGGCCGGATTCCCGAGGTCCAGGCGCTCTATGTGGCCCACAGCCAGGCCGCCATCGATGAAAAGGGCCTGAAGGTGGAGGCAGCTGCCGCCCCCGCCGCTGTCCTGGCGGACGGTGTCTACAAAGTCACCTTTAAAACTGACAGCGGCATGTTCCATGTGAACGAGGCCCTTAAGAACCAGGGCACCCTCACTGTGGAGAACGGTAAGATGACCATCCATATCAGCCTGGCCTCCAAAAGCATCGTGAACCTGTTCCCCGGTCTCGCCGAGGACGCCAAGAAGGAGGGCGCGGAGCTGCTGCAGCCCACCACCGACACGGTGAAGTATGACGACGGCACCACCGAGGAAGTCTACGGCTTCGACGTGCCCGTTCCTGTCATCGGCGAGGAGTTCGATCTGGCTCTGGTGGGCAAGAAGGGAACCTGGTACGACCACAAGGTCATTGTCACCGATCCCGTGCCTGAGGCGTAAGCTAAGGCACGGAGTATTCTCTATCCCAAGCGGCGCGGCGGCTTCGGCTGCCGTGCCGCATAGCTGTATATATAATAGACAAGTTTTCGGACGGAAAGGACGCTCTATATGAGGAAAAAGACGCTTTGTTTGGCTCTCGCGATCCTGTTGCTGGTGCTTGGTCTGGGCTGTGGGAAGAAAGCTAAGGCCCTGGCGGACGGGACCTATACCGTGACCGTCATCCTCACCGGCGGCACGGGCCGGGCGTCCATCGCTTCCCCGGTGCAGCTCACGGTGCAGGCCGGCAAGATCAGCGCGACCCTCGTCTGGAGCAGCCCCAACTACGACTACATGAAGGTGAACGGCGTCCGCTATGACGCCGTGATCGAGGACGGCCACTCCGTGTTCACCGTGCCCGTAGCTTCCCTGGAGGAACCCCTCCCTGTGGTGGCGGACACGGTGGCCATGAGCACGCCCCACGAGATCGAGTATACGATCACTTTCGATCCCGCCACTCTGGCGGCGGAAACCAAATGAAGCCGATGATGAAAAAGCTTCTCTGTCTGTTGCTGTTCATGTCCCTGGCCTTGGGGATTCTTTTGGGCTGCGCAGGGAAGAGGCCGATTGCCAGGGAAGCTACAGGTCCGGACTGGAGCTCTCTGACCGTACGGCGGCAGGTGCCCCTTCAAAGCGCCACCCAGTTTTCCCTGACGGAATACGATCAGGGCTACACTCTGCTGGACATTCCCACCAGCGGCCGGTTTTTGCTGGTGCCGGAGGGAGTGAGCGTGCCCAAGGGACTGGATGAGGACATCGTCCCTCTGCTCGCGCCCCTTGATCGGATGTATCTGGCCGCTACCTCCGCCATGGACTTCTTTCGGGCCCTGAACTGCGTCGGCGATATCCGTCTGTCCGGCACGGACAAAAGCGGCTGGTACATCGAGGAAGCCAAGGAAGCTCTCGAGAACGGTAGCATGGTCTTCGCGGGCAAATACAGCGCCCCGGACTACGAGCTGATCTTTGCGGAAAAGTGCGATTTGGCCATCGAGTCCACCATGATCTATCACAGCCCCGAGGTGAAGGAACAGCTGGAGAAGCTGGGCGTCCCCGTGCTGGTGGAACGGTCCAGCTACGAGCAGGACCCCCTGGGCCGTATGGAATGGGTGAAGGTCTACGGGGCCCTGGTGGGGAAGCTTTCGGAGGCGGAAGCCCTGTTCGATCAGGAGGTTTCGGCGGTGGCGCCCTTGCTGGACCAGCCCAGGACGGATAAGACCGTGGCCTTCTTTTACATCACCACCACCGGCACTGTGAACGTGCGCAAGAGCGACGACTACGTGCCGCGGATGATCGCCCTGGCCGGGGGGACCTACGCCTTCCCGGACCTCAGCAGCGGCAGCGCCCTGTCCACCGTGAACATGACCATGGAATCCTTCTACGACGGGGCCAGAGACGCGGATCTGCTCATCTACAACAGCACCATCGACGGGGAGCTGTTCACGTTGGACGAACTGCTGCAGAAGAGCGCCTTTTTGAAGGACTTCAAGGCCGTTCAAAATGGGAACGTGTGGTGTACGGGCAAGAACCTGTTCCAGGAACCCATGGGCCTGGGCAAGCTCATCTTGGACATGCACCGGGTGCTGACGGAGGATGCGCCCGGGGAGCTCACGTATCTGCATAAACTCACGGGAGGCGCGAACTGATGGAGAAACGGACCCGCCTCTGGATCGGTTTCGGAGGGCTTTTGGTGGCCCTGCTGCTGCTGATCGTCTGGAACGTCAACGCCGGGAGCGTCCACGTGACCCCGGGGGAGATCCTGTCCATCCTGTGGGGCAAGGGGGGCGATGGGGCCGTCATCGTCCGCGGCATCCGCCTGCCCCGCATCTTTGCCGCCGCGCTGCTGGGCGGGGCCTTGGCCCTGTCCGGCTTTTTGCTGCAGACCTTTTTTGCCAACCCCATCGCGGGGCCCTTCATCCTGGGCATCTCCTCGGGGGCGAAGCTGATCCTTTCGCTGACCCTCATCGTCTTCCTCTCCCGGGGGGTGGCGGTGGGGTCCCTGGCCCTCATCGTGGCCTCCTTCTGCGGAGCCATGCTGTCCATGGGCTTCGTGCTGCTCATCTCCTCGAAGGTGAAGCGCATGTCGCTCCTCATCATCTCCGGCGTCATGATCGGCTATATCTGTTCCGCCGTCACGGACTTCGTCATCACCTTTGCCGACGACGCCAACATCATCAACCTGCACCACTGGTCATTGGGCAGCTTTTCCGGCATCACCTGGGGCAACGTAGGCGTCATGGCCGCGGTGATCCTGCCGGCCCTCGTCCTCGCCTTTCTGCTCAGCAAGCCCATCGGCGCCTATCAGCTGGGGGAGGTCTACGCCCAGAACATGGGCGTAAACATCCGGCTGTTCAGGGCGGTGCTGATCCTTTTATCCAGCGTCCTGTCCGCCGCGGTCACGGCCTTTGCCGGGCCCATCTCCTTCGTGGGTGTGGCGGTGCCCCACATCGTCCGCACCGTTTTCAAGACCGCCAAGCCCCTCATCATGATCCCCGCCTGCTTTTTGGGCGGAGCGGTGTTCTGCCTCCTTTGTGACCTCATCGCCCGGACGGCCTTCGCGCCCACGGAGCTGTCCATCAGCTCCGTCACCGCCCTGTTCGGCGCGCCGGTGGTGATCCTGGTCATGCTCAGGCGGCAGAAGGAAAACCTGTAAGGAGGGCCCATGGATACCTGGTACTTGCACACCGAGCATATGGACGTGGGCTACGACGGGGTGCCCCTCCTTCGCGACATCGAGATCGGCGTCCGCCGGGGGGAGATATTGACTCTCATCGGCCCCAACGGCTCCGGCAAATCCACCATTCTAAAGAGCATGATCCGGCAGCTCAGGCTCCTTGCCGGCGTGGTGGTCCTGGATGGACAAACCATGGCCGCCATGAAGGAGGGAGAGATCGCCAAGAAGATGGCCATCCTCATGACCGAGCGGCTCCGGGCGGAGCTCATGACCGGCGAGGACGTGGTCTCCACGGGCCGCTATCCCTACACGGGCCGGCTGGGCATCCTCACCAAGGCCGACCGGGAGAAGGTGCTAGAGGCCATCGCCCTGGTCCACGGGGAAGAGTTCGCAAACCGGCCCTTCGCGCAGCTCAGCGACGGCCAGCGGCAGCGGCTGCTCCTTGCCAGGGCTGTCTGCCAGGAGCCGGAGGTCATCGTCCTGGACGAGCCCACCTCCTTTTTGGACGTGAAGCACAAGCTGGAGCTGCTGGAGATCTTGAAGCGACTGGTCCGGGAGCGGAACGTGGCGGTGGTCATGTCCCTCCACGAGCTGGACCTGGCCCAAAAGATATCCGACCGAGTGGTCTCTGTGACCAAGGACGGCGTGGACCGGTGCGATACCCCGGAAAACATCTTTCAAAGCGCCTATATCGAAGCCCTCTACGGCATGGAGAGCGGCAGCTACAACGCCCTTTTCGGGTCTTTGGAGATGGCGCGGGTATGGGGGGAGCCTCGGGTCTTCGTCATCGGCGGGGGCGGCAGCGGCATCCCCGTCTACCGGGCGCTGCAGCGGAGGGGCGTTCCCTTTGCCGCGGGCGTCCTGGTTGAGAACGATGTGGACTATTGGGTGGCCCGGGCCCTGGCCGTGGAGACGGTGTCCGTGCCCGCCTTTGCATCCATCGATGAAGGAGCTGTGGCGAAGGCGCGCGCACTGATCTTAACGTGTGACCACGTTGTCTGCTGCCTGGATACGTTTGGCGAGCTGAACCAGGGCAACCGCCCATTGCAGGACGAAGCCCAAAGGCAGGGCAAGCTGCTGCCTTTGGAACGTCTTTCGGAGCTGTGGACGGGAGGGGACCGCTGATGGGCCTATATGCACTCACCGCTGTATCCGTCTTCGGGGGCTTCCTGCTGGATTGCCTCCTGGGGGACCCCTTAAGCCGGGCTCATCCTGTGGTGCTCATGGGCAAGCTCATCTCCTTTCTGGAGAAGTCTCTCCGCCCCCGGTTCCCGAAGACGCCCCGGGGGGAGCGGACCGCCGGGACCGTCCTGGCGATCCTTGTTCCGCTTATCAGCGCGAGCATAGGTTTTTTGCTGCTGTACCTTGCCTGGCGGGTCCATCCCTGGGTCTATTTCGTCCTCAGCGCCTTTTTCTGCTGGCAGTGCTTCGCCGCCCGGTGCTTGATGACGGAATCGAAGAAGGTCGTTTCCTGCCTGGAAAAGGAGGGCCTGGAGGCCGGCCGCCGTCAGGTCGCCATGCTGGTGGGCCGGGACACCGGGCGCCTGAGCGAGGAACAGGTGATCAAGGCCGCGGTGGAGACCGTGGCGGAGAACACCTCCGACGGGGTGGTGGCGCCCCTCTGTTGGATGATCCTCTTCGGTGCGGTGGGGGGCCTCTTTTACAAGGCTGTGAACACCATGGATTCCATGGTAGGCTATAAGAACGATAGGTATCTCTATTTCGGCCGGACCGCCGCCAAGCTGGATGACGGGGTGAACTATGTGCCCGCCCGGCTGTCGGCCCTCGCTATGGTGAGCGCGGCCTACCTTTTGAAGCTGGACGGGCCGAATGCTTGGCGCATCTGGCGGCGGGATAGGCGCAACCACGCGAGCCCCAACTCCGCCCAGACCGAGTCCGTCTGTGCCGGGGCCCTGGGGGTGCAGTTGGGGGGCAGCGCCAGCTACTTCGGCAAGCTCTTTGCTAAGCCCACCATCGGCGACCCGATCCGGCCCATCGAACGGGCGGATGTGGACCGGGCCTGCCGGCTGATGTACGGGACCAGCGGCTTAGTGTTGGTTCTATACAGTGTGATCCTGTTGTTGGGAGGGATGCTATGATCCTGGATCGAGGGTATATCCACGGGGGGGACGTCTATTCCCAGCCCGTCCGGCTGGATTTTTCCGCCAACGTGAACCCTTACGGCGCTCCGGAAGCGGTGAAAGCGGCGGTTCGGGAAGCCGCGTCGAAGTTGTCCGATTATCCAGACCCCTACTGCGGCCCCCTGCGGGAGAAGCTGGCGGTCCTGAACGGCGTGGATCGGGGAAACGTGATCTGCGGCAACGGGGCGGCGGAGCTCATCTATCAGTTTGCGGCGGCCCTGAGGCCGAAAAAAGCCCTGATTCCCGTGCCCTCCTTTGCGGACTATGAGGGGGCCCTGGTCGCGGCGGGCTCAGAACCGATTTTCTACCCCCTGCGGCGGGAGAACGGCTTCTTGCTGACCGAGGAGATCCTGGACCGTATCGGTCCCGATACGGACCTGCTGATGCTCTGCTCCCCCAACAACCCCACGGGCCGGTCCGTGCCCCGGGCGCTGCTGCTCGCTATCCTGGACCGGTGCCGCAAGACGGGGACCTGGCTTTTTTTGGACGAATGTTTTTTTGATTTGACCGACGAGGACGAGGCCTTTTCCTTGGCGAACCGCCTGCGGGAGGGGGATAAGGCCTTTCTCCTCAGGGCCTTCACCAAGGCCTACGGCATGGCGGGACTGCGCTTGGGCTACGGTCTGTGCAAGGATCGGGACCTGCTGGAAAGGATGTGCCGCCTATCCCAGCCCTGGAACGTGTCCACCCCCGCTCAGGCGGCGGGAGTGGCGGCCCTGGATCACCCCGAGTGGCCCAAGCGGGCGCGAGAGCTGTTTCAGGGGGAAAAACCCTGGCTGTATGAGCGGTTGACGGCCCTGGGATTTGGCGTGCTGCCGGGAGACGCCAACTTTCTGTTCATCACAGGCGTGCCCGGGTTATATGAAAAGCTGCGGGCTCGGGGCGTGCTCATCCGAGACTGCTCCAACTATCGGGGCTTGCTGCCCGGCGACTGCCGGATCGCCGTCCGTACCCGACGGGAGAACGAGGAACTGCTGAAGACCATGGAGGAAGCGCTGCGTGTTTGAAACGGGCATAGAAAGCCATTACGCCCTGGTGGACGGAAAGAAGCTTCGATATGGCTATACCACCGGTACCTGCGCTGCGGCGGCAGCCAAGGGGGCCACCTTGCTGCTTCTCACGGGCCGTGCGCCAGAGGCGGTGAGTATACACACCCCCAAGGGCATCGATCTTAGGCTGCCTCTGGAGGAAGCAAGTTCGGACGGGCACAGGGCCCGCTGCGCCGTTCGCAAGTTCAGCGGCGATGATCCGGACGTGACGGACGGGGTGCTGGTCTTTGCTACCGTTCGCATCAGCGATCTTCCCGGGGTTCGCATCGACGGAGGTGCGGGGGTGGGGCGGGTGACCAAGCCCGGGCTCAAGGTGCCCGTAGGCGCGGCGGCCATCAACCCCGGTCCTCGGGCCATGATCGCACAGGCGGTGCTGGAGGCCATGGAGGAGACCGAGCCGGTGCCGGGCATGGACGTGGTGATCGAGCTGCCCGAAGGGGCGGCTCTGGCTCAAAAGACCTTCAACCCCCGACTGGGCATTCAGGGGGGTATCTCCATATTGGGCACCAGCGGCATCGTGGAGCCCATGAGCGAGGCGGCCCTTATAGACAGCATCCGCCTGGAGATACGACAGCGCAAGGCCCTGGGGGACGACCGGCTGATCCTGGCCCCGGGGAACTATGGCACGGACTTTTTGAAGGATACCTTTTCCATCGGCGAGGAGCGGATCGTCAAAATATCCAACTTCGTGGGCCTCGCCTTGGACGCGGCGGCGGAGGCGGGCTTCCAGGAGGTGCTTCTGGCGGGCCACATCGGGAAGCTGGTCAAGCTCTCCGGCGGCATCATGAACACCCATTCGAAGGAGGGGGACGGCCGGGCGGAGCTCATGGCCGCCTGCGCTCTGCGGGCGGGGGCGGACGCCGATACTGGCCGAGCTATCCTCGATTGCGTCACCACCGACGAGATGCTGCGGATCCTCCGGGAGAAAGATTTGATCTCCCCGGCCATGGAGATCATGGCCCAGCGGATCGAGCTCTATGTGAATGCCCGAGTGAAGGGGCTCTTGACCGTTGGAGTGCTGGTGTTCTCCGACGGCTACGGGCCCCTGTGCGCCACCGGCCCCGCCAGGGCGTGGCTGAAAAGTATAGACGAAAAGGAGAAAAGACCATGATCCATTTTGTGGGCGCGGGCTGCGGAGCGGCGGATCTGATCACGGTGCGGGGCAAGCGGCTGTTAGAGGAAGCGGACGTCATCGTCTACGCAGGGTCCCTGGTGAATCCGGCCCTGCTGGATTATAGGAAGGACGGCTGCCAGGTGTACGACAGCGCCAAGATGACCTTGGAGGAGGTTCTGAACGTGATGCTGGCGGCGGAGGAAGCGGGAAAGATCACCGTCCGTCTCCACACCGGCGATCCCTGCCTCTACGGGGCCATCCGGGAGCAGATGGACGAATTGGACAAGCGAGGCGTGGCCTACGACTACTGCCCCGGGGTCAGCGCCTTTTCCGGGGCAGCAGCGGCATTGAAGATGGAGTATACCCTGCCGGAGGTGTCCCAGAGCGTCGTCATCACCCGCATGGCGGGCAGGACCCCCGTGCCGGAGCGGGAGAGCGTTCGCTCCTTCGCCGCCCACGGGGCCACCATGGTCCTGTTCCTCAGCGCGGGGCTGCTGAAGCAGACCCAGGCGGAGCTGCTGGCCGGGGGCTATTCCTCCGATACCCCGGCGGCCATCGTCTACAAGGCCAGCTGGCCCGATGAGAAGCGGTGTTTGTGCACCGTGGGGACCCTCGATGACTGCGCCCGGGAGAATGGCATCTCAAAGATCGCCCTTATCATCGTGGGGAACGCGGTGAAGCAGAGCGGCTATGCCCGCTCCAAGCTCTACGATCCCACCTTCTCCACGGAATTTCGAAGGGCCAAGGAGTGATCTATGGGGATTTGGCTCATCTCCTACACCGCCCGGGGCCGGGCCCTGGCCGCCCGGGTGGCGGACATATTGAAGGATTCAGGCCACGACTGCCGGACCTTTGCCCTGCCCAAGTTTTGTGAGGGAGAAGACGAAGCTTTGACTGCCTCTGCCTCAGACTGGGCGGGGGCGGGCTTTGCCGAGGCGGACGCCCTGATCTTCTGCTGCGCCTCGGGCATCGCCGTCCGAGCCATCGCCCCCCACGTACGGGATAAGCGGCGGGACCCGGCGGTGCTGGTGCTGGACGAGGGCGGGACCTTCGTCATCCCCCTTTTGAGCGGCCATCTGGGCGGGGCCAACGCTTTGGCGAAGGAGCTGGCAGCAAAGCTCCCTGCCACCCCCGTTTTGACCACGGCCACAGACGTGAACGGTCTCTTTGCCGTGGACGTGTTCGCCAAGAACAACGATCTGTTCATCGAGGACATGGCCCTCGCCAAGGCCGTGTCCGCCGCCCTCCTTTCCGGGGAGGCGGTGGGCTTTCGATCCGATCTGCCCGTAGCGGGCGCCCTGCCCAAGGGGCTCGCGGCGGGCAAAGCGGATCTGGGCATCCTCGTTTCTTCCTCGGATGAAAAGCCCTTTCCCCGCACCCTGCGGCTCATCCCCCGGCGCTACGCCGTGGGTCTGGGCTGCCGCCGGGGGAAAGACGAGGCGGCGCTGGAAGCGTTTTTGCGGGAGAATCTGAACCGGTGCGGCGTGGGCCTCCACCAGGTCATGGCCCTTGCCAGCATCGACATAAAAGGGGACGAGCCGGGCCTGGTGGTCCTGGCCAAGGAGCTGGGGCTGCCCTTCGTCACCTACTCGGCGGAGGAATTGAAGCGCGCGCCCGGGGAGTTCACCCCCTCTGCCTTCGTGCAGGGGGTGACGGGCGTGGATTCGGTGTGCGAGCGGGCGGCGGTCCTGGCCTCCGGCGGAACGTTGATGGTACGGAAAGTGGCGGAGAACGGCATGACCTTCGCTCTGGCGAAGAAGGAGGAGGGGATACGATTTGAGTAAGCTATTCGTGGTGGGCATCGGCCCCGGCAAGTTCGAGGGCATGACCCATGAGGCGGCCCGGGCCCTTAATGAAAGCGACGTGATCGTGGGCTACACGGTCTATGTGGATCTGGTGAAGGACCGCTTCCCGGACAAGCAGTATTTGACCACCCCCATGCGCCGGGAGGTGGAGCGGGTGGAGCTGGCGCTGCAGGAGGCCGCGGCGGGCAAGACCGTGGCCATGGTCTGCAGCGGCGATCCGGGGGTCTACGGCATGAGCGGCCTGATAGAGGAGCTGGCGGAGAGGTACCCGGGCGTGGAGGTCAGGACCGTGCCCGGCGTGTCCGCGGTCCTGAGCGGGGCGGCCATCCTGGGCGCGCCCCTCATGCACGACTTCGCCGTCGTCAGTTTGAGCGACCTTATGACCCCCTGGCCCACCATCGAAAAGCGGCTCAGGGCGGCGGCCGGGGCGGATTTCGTCATCTGTCTTTACAACCCCGCCAGCCACAGGCGGAAGGACTACTTGCAGCGAGCCTGCGACGTCGTCCTCGAATCCGCCTCCCCTGAGACCGTCTGCGGCGTGGCCCAAAACATCGGCCGTGAAGGGGAAAATATCCGCATCCTGACCCTGAAGGAGCTGCGGGATACCCAGGTGGACATGTTCTCCACCGTCTTCATCGGCAATTCCCAAACGAAGGTCATCAATGGGAAAATGGTGACGCCCCGGGGGTACGACCATGACTAAGGCGCTGCTGTTTGCGGGCACCACCGAGGGGCGGAAGATCGCCGAGGGGTGCCGGGGAAAGAAAATAGAGCTGACCGTCAGCGTGGCCACGGAGTATGGGGAGGCCCTCATCGAGCCGGCGGAGAACGTGCATATCGTTTCCGGCCGCAAGGATGAGGGCGAGATGGCCGATCTGATCCGGGAAACCGGTGCGGAACTGGTCATCGACGCCACCCATCCCTATGCCGCTGAGGTGACCAAGACCCTGAAAGCGGTCTGCGCCCGGGAGGGCGTGGACTATCTTCGGGTCCTGCGCCGGGAGGACCATGAGGACCTGACGGGCTGCGTCTGGGTGGACGACACCCAGGGAGCCGTGGATTATTTGAACGGCACCGAGGGGAAGGTTTTGCTCACCGTGGGCAGCAAGGAGCTGCCCGCTTACACCGCCGTGACCGATTGGCAGACCCGGCTCTTTGCCCGGGTGCTGCCCCTGCCCGCCTCTGCGGAGCAGGCCTTCAGCCTGGGCTTCGAGGGGAGCCACCTCATCTGCATGCAGGGGCCCTTCAGTCAAGAGATCAACGAAGCCATGCTGCGGATGCTGGATATCCGGTACCTCATCACCAAGGACACCGGCGCGGCAGGGGGCTTCGCTGAGAAGATACGGGCAGCCAAGGCCTGCGGCGTCACGCCCGTCGTCATCCGCCGTCCTCTCGCCGAAACCGGGATCGACGTGGACGTGTGCCTGCGGCTGCTGGGGGAGCGCTGCGGCTGGTCTTCAAACACGAAAAAGCAGATCACCATCCTGGGCGTGGGCATGGGGGATCCGGGGACGCTGACGAAAGCCGCCGAGGACGCCTGCCGGGCAGCGGATCTGATCGTTGGCGCCAGGCGGGTGACGGAGGCCCTGAGCCTCTTTGGAAAGCCCGTGAAAAACGCCGTGGCGGCGAAAGAGATCGAAGCCATCCTCCGGGCTGCGCCCGCCGAGCACATCGTGGTGGCCATGTCCGGGGACACGGGATTTTACAGCGGGACGAAAGGCCTGCTGCCCCTCGTCCGGGATCTGGACCCCGTGGTGCTGCCCGGCATCTCCTCCATCGCCTGCTTTGCCGCCAAGGCGGGGATCAGCTGGGACGACGCCCTGCTGCTGTCCGCCCATGGCCGGCCCTGCAACTATGTGACCAAGATCCGCCGCTCCCCCAAGACCATCCTGTTGGTGGGCGGGGACAGCGGCGTTCAGGATCTGCTGACGGCCCTCGTGGACAACGGTCTCGGTCACCTTCCCGTGACCGTAGGCGAAAACTTATCCTACCCCGAGGAGCGTCTCACCCGGGGCGCCGCCCGAGAGCTGGCGGAACAAAGCTTTGCGCCCCTGGCCCTGGTGCTGGTGGAGAACCCGGACGCTGAGAACGCCGTGCTCACCCAGGGCCGCCCCGACGGGGACTTTCTCCGCACCGAGGTGCCCATGACCAAGTCCGAGGTCCGGGCTGTGACCCTCTCCAAGCTCCGCCTGACCAAAAACGCCCTCTGCTGGGACGTGGGGGCCGGCACCGGCTCTGTGTCGCTGGAGATGGCGGAGGCGGCGGAGGACGGTACGGTCTACGCCGTGGAGAAAAAGCCCGAGGCCTGTGCGCTCATCGAGCAAAACAAGCGCCATCTGGGCGTCACCAACGTGCAGGTGATCCAGGGGGCCGCGCCGGACGCCCTCCGGGATCTGCCTGCCCCCACCCATGTGTTCGTGGGCGGCAGCGGCGGGGAGTTGAAGGATATCCTGGCCCTGGTGTTGGAAAAGAATCCCGCCGCCCGGATCGTGGTGAACACGGTGACGGCGGAGACCTTCGCCCTGGCCCTGGACGCCATGAAGACCCTGCCCGTGACGGAGGTGGAGCTGGTGGAGCTGTCCGTGTCCCGGGGCCGGCCCGTGGGTGGATACCACCTCATGACCGCCCAGAACCCGGTGTATCTCTTTTCCTGTAAGGGAGGGCGAAACGATGGATAGCCCTCGCCTGCTCTTCGCCGCCCCCGCCTCGGGAAGCGGCAAGACCACCTTGGTCTGCGGCCTCTTGCGGGCGCTGAAAAACCGGGGCAAGAAGGTCCGGGCCTTCAAGTGCGGGCCGGACTACATCGATCCCCTGTTCCACGAGCGGGTCGTGGGCGTGCCCTCAGGCACGCTGGATCTGTTCTTCAGCCAGGAGGACCAGCTTAGACGCCTCTATTGCCGCCATGCCGCCGGGGCCGAGATCAGCCTCATCGAGGGGGTCATGGGCTACTACGACGGCCTGGGGGCCGCCACGGACAGGGCCTCCTCTTACGCCGTAGCTAAGGCCCTGGACGCCCCCGTGATCCTGGTTGTGGACAGCCGGGGACAGAGCCTGTCGGCCCTGGCCACCCTGGAGGGTTTTCTTCGGTTCCGAGAGGACAGCCGCATCCGGGGCGTGATCTTCAACCGCATGGGCGAGGGCGTCTATGCCGCCCTGCGGCCGGAGGTGGAGCGGCTGGGCGTCACGCCCCTGGGGTATGTGCCCAGGGCCCCGGAGCTGATGATCGAAAGCCGGCATCTTGGGTTGGTGACCCCGGGAGAGATCGAAGATTTAGGCCAAAAGCTGGATGCTTTGGCCGCCCTTTTGGAAAAGACGGTGGATATGGACGCTCTGCTGTCCCTAGCTGGGTCGGCTCCGGCCCTGGAGGCGCCGCCCGCGCCGCCTATGCCCATTCTGCCAAAGACAAAGATCGCCGTGGCCCGGGACGAGGCCTTCTGCTTCCTGTACCGGGACAACCTGGAGCTTTTGAAGGACTACGGGGCGGAGCTCGCCTTCTTCTCCCCGATCCGTGACGGCGCCCTGCCGAAGGGGGCCCAGGGGCTTCTGCTGCCCGGGGGTTATCCGGAGCTGTACGCCCGGGCCCTGTCCGAGAACGGACCCATGCGCCGGAGCATCGCCGCGGCCATAAAGGAGGGCATGCCTTGCCTCGCCGAGTGCGGCGGCTTCCTCTATCTGCACCGAGAGCTGGCGGACATGGAGGGGAGTTTTTTCCCCATGGTCGGGGTCCTACAGGCCCGGGCCTATCCCACGAAGAAGCTGGGCCGCTTTGGCTACGTCACCCTGACCGCCAGGGCGGACACCGCCTTTCTTCCCGGGGGAGAGAGCATTCGGGGCCACGAGTTCCACTATTTTGAAAGCGAGGATTGCGGCGATGCCCTCCACGCTCAAAAGCCCACGGGCAGCCGGAGCTGGGACTGCGGCCACAGCCGGGGGAGTCTTTTGATGGGCTTCCCCCACCTCTATTATCCCTCGAACCCCAAGTTCGTCGAACGCTTTTTACGCGCTTGTTTCCAAGGAGGCATACATGGCTAAACCGATCATGATCCAGGGCACCATGTCCAACGCGGGCAAGAGCCTGTTGGCGGCGGGCCTGTGCCGGGTGTTTCATCAGGACGGCCGCAAGGTGGCCCCCTTCAAAGCCCAGAACATGGCCCTCAACTCCTTCATCACCAGGGAGGGCCTGGAGATGGGCCGGGCCCAGGTGGTCCAGGCGGAGGCGGCGGGGGTGGAGCCGTCCGTGCTCATGAATCCCGTCCTTTTGAAACCCACCAACGACATGGGTTCCCAGATCATCGTCAACGGGGAAGTCTGGGGGCAGATGAGCGCCCGGGAGTACTTCGCCGTAAAGCGGCAGCTGCTTCCCGAGGTCATGAAGGCTTACGACGCCCTCTCCGCCCAAAACGACGTGATCGTCATCGAGGGGGCCGGGAGCCCGGCGGAGATCAATCTGAAGAACGACGATGTGTTCGTGAACATGGGCATGGCCCGGGCAGCCAAAGCCCCCGTGCTCCTGGTGGGGGACATCGACCGGGGCGGGGTCTTTGCACAGCTCTACGGCACGGTGGCCCTGCTGGACGAAGCAGAGCGGGCCATGGTGAAGGGCGTGATCATCAACAAGTTTCGGGGAGACGAGCGCATTTTGACCCCCGGTCTGCGGCAGCTGGAGGACCTTATTCACATCCCTGTGGTGGGGGTGGTGCCCTACGTGAAGCTGGACATCGACGACGAGGACAGCCTTTCCGAGCGGCTCACCAACGGGGCGGCCAAGCTCATCGACATCGCCGTCATCCGCTTGCCCCGCCTGTCGAACTTCACGGACTTTCGGGCCCTGGAGGCGGTGGAGGGCGTGTCCGTCCGGTACGTGGGGAAGACGGCGGAGTTCGGGGAGCCGGACCTTGTCATCCTCCCCGGCACCAAGAACACCATGGCGGACCTTCTCTGGCTCCGGCAAAGCGGCCTTGAGGGGAAAGTGCTCCGATTCGCCCACGACGGCAGACCGGTGCTGGGCATCTGCGGCGGGTATCAGATGCTGGGAGAGGAGCTATCTGATCCCATGGGCGTGGAGCAGGGAGGCACCCTCCGGGGCATGGGCCTGCTGCCGGTCAAAACCGTCTTCACCCGGGAAAAGACCCGCACCCGGGTCTCCGGTACCTTCGGGGCTGTGGATGGCGTCCTATCGACCCTGTCCCGTCAGCCCTTCGAGGGGTACGAGATCCATATGGGGGAAAGCGAGGGCGGCAAACCGCTGACCGCTTTTGTCAACGAGCTTTCCGGCGAGGGACGAGCTGACGGCTGTCAGCAGGGGAACGTGTACGGTACCTACATCCACGGCATCCTGGACCATGACGCCGCAGCGGGGGCCATCGTCCGGGCCCTGGCGGAACGAAAGGGCATCAACCCGGCCCTTTTGGGCCGTGTCTCCGGGGAGGAGCATAAGCAGCAGCAGTACGACCTGCTGGCCCAGACTCTGAGAGAGCATATGGACATGGAAGCGATCTATCGGATCGTCGAGGAGGGCATCGCATGAACATCCAGAATTTACCGCCCATGGAGATCGAGAAGGAGAGCTTTCGCATCATCACTGAGGAGCTGGGGGATCGGCCCCTGGACCCGGAGCAGGCGCCCATCGTCAAGCGAGTCATCCACACCACGGCGGACTTCGACTATGCGGACAACCTGTACTTTTCGCCGGACGCGGTATCCCTCGCCAAGGCTGCTATCCGGGGCGGCGCCACCGTGGTCACCGATACCCAGATGGCCCTCTCCGGCGTCAACAAAAGGACCCTGGCCCGGTTCGGCTGCGAGGCCCTGTGCTTCATGTCCGACGAGGACGTGGCCGCAGAGGCCAAACGCCTGGGCGTCACCCGGGCCCGGGTCTCCATGGACAAGGCCTCCCGCCTGGGCGACAACGTGATCTTCGCCGTGGGCAACGCCCCCACGGCCCTCATCCGCCTCCGAGAACTGATCGACGGCGGCTACCGGCCCAAACTCATCATCGGCGTGCCCGTGGGCTTCGTGAACGTGATCCCTTCCAAGGAACTCATCATCGACTCGCCCGTCCCCTGCATCGTGGCCCGGGGCCGCAAGGGCGGCAGCAACGTGGCCGCCTGCATCGTCAACGCCCTCCTCTATGCCCTGGACCCGGCCCGGGGGAACTGAATCTGCAAAACGGCATCCTGCGGGATGCTTTTTTGTTTGGGGAAAGAAAAAACTTGCCAAGGCGGGGCGGGGCTCGGTATACTGTGGGGGAAGAGAAGGCGTTTAGAAAGGGATGTTCAAGATCGGTCTTGCGTCCCGTAACGGGGAAAGACAGGGGGGACTATGGAAACGAAGAAAAAGGGCCTGAATATCAGCGCCAGAAGCTTTCTGGCGGCCATCGTCATCATCTTCCTGCTCATGGTGCTGACCTATGCCCTGACCTTCCTGGTGCCGGGGGGCGAGTACGCCCGCGCCGTGGACGAGGCGGGGCACACCGTCATCGACACCCAGGCGGGATTTACCCGCGTACAGGGCGGACTGCCCTTCTATAAGTGGCTGCTGTCGCCCATTTTGGTGCTGGGAAGCGAGGGCTCCGGGGCGCTCGTCGCGGTCATCGCCTTTTTGCTGGTCATCGGCGGGGTGTTCAACGCTCTCCACGAATGCGGGCTCATGGGGTATATGCTGAAAAAGTTGGTCCACCGCTTCGGCGCCGTTCGCTATCGGCTCATGGCGGTGCTGATCCTGTTCTTCATGGCCATGGGGTCCCTGGTGGGCTCCTTTGAAGAGGTGGTGCCCTTGGTGCCCATTGTCACCGCTTTGGCCGTGGGCCTGGGGTGGGACGCGCTGACGGGCGTAGCTATGAGCCTGCTGGCGGCGGGCTGCGGGTTCGCCGCAGGCGTGGCCAACCCCTTTACCATCGGCGTGGCCCAGACCTTGGCGGGGCTGCCCATGTTCAGCGGCATCTGGATGCGGCTGCTGGCCTTTGTTTGTATCTACGCGCTGCTCCTGTGCTTCGTTCGCTTCCACGCGAAGCGGCTGCCGGGGACGGCCTTCAGCGGCGCGGCGGAGGAGCACGTGCCCGACAGGCGCATGGACCGGGGGCTGCTGCTGTTCGCGCTTATCCTGGGCGCGGGCATCGCGGTGGTCCTGTCCTCCGGGTTCATCCCGGCCCTCAGGGATTTCACCATGATCATCGTGGCGGTGATGTTCCTGGTGGCGGGCGTGGTCGCGGTGCTGGCGGCGGGCATGGGCGTGAAGGGACTGTTGAAGTCTTTCCTGTCGGGGCTTATCGCCATCGCGCCCTCGGTGCTGATGATCCTGATGGCCGCCTCCATCCGCTACACTCTGGTGGAGGGGAAGATCCTGGACAGCCTTCTGAACATGGCCGTGGGCGCCGCGGGGGGCATGTCCCGCGGGGTGCTGGTGCTGTTCATCTATCTCATCTGCCTGGTCCTTAACTTCTTCATTCCCTCCGGCTCCGCCAAGGCCTTTTTGCTGATCCCGCTGATCGTGCCGTTGGCCGGGCTCTTCGGCGTGAGTCCCCAGCTCTGCATCCTGGCCTTCGCCTTCGGGGACGGGTTCAGCAACGTGTTCTATCCCACCAATCCCTGCCTGCTGATCTCCCTGGGCCTGGTGGACACGGGCTACGGGAAGTGGGCCCGCTACTCCGGCAAGTTCCAGCTCATGAACCTGCTGCTCACTTCGGGGCTGCTCCTCCTGGGTCTGGCGGTGGGGTATTGATCCGGAAAGGAGAAGAGTATGTTCTCGTTTTTGAAAAAGAAGAAGGGACCCTATGCCCAAACGTCTACGGCGGATTGGCAGGACCAGTGGCGGAGTCTGGTGCCGCCCGAATGCCGGAACGTGCCGGTGACGGTGGACGGGGTGAGCATCGAGGCGTACGTGCTGGTGAACCATTTCGCCATGATGCTTCAGGATGGACTGTTGATGGAGGCCAGCTTCTTCGACGTGTGCGAGCATTTTCAGCGGGCGGGCTACCACGTGATCTGGCTCATGCGCTGCACCCAGGACGTGTACAACGGGTATCTCAAGCGGAGCGGTGAAAGGAATGGCAGCACCCGCTGGGTGTGGAAATCGCCCACCACCAACTTCGGCCGCTGGATCTCCGACAATCGGGAGGCGTCCATCCTCATCCAGCATATGGAGCTGCCCGCCGGGGACATCCGTGAATGCGATGCTTCCGTCCTTGGCCGGGTCACTTGGGCCACCAGCGACGACGACACGAAGATGGTCCCCGGCCGCACCGAGTTTCAGACCTTGCCCCTGCCCGCGACCCCGCGGCAGCTGCTTCGCTGGCTCAACGGGGAGTCGCTGCGGAGCATTTCGGAGAGGAATTGAATGAAAGCTTTGCAGCTTTTCTTGTAAGAAAAGCTGCCCAAAAGAACGCAAATGGGGATTGGCTTTTTGTTGCCGATCCCCATCATTCTTTTTGTGCTTCTCTTTTTTGCGCCGCTTTTTTCCTCTTCACGGAAGAGAAAAAAGCGGCAAAACGTAACCCTAAATCATCCCTTCATCTGCGCTTCCACCAGCCGGGTCGCCCCGTACCGCTCCCGCAGCAGGGGCTTTTCGATCTTGCCGGTGGGGTTCCGGGGGACCTTGGCGAAGATTAGCTTCCGGGGCCGCTTATACCGGGGCAGTGCCCGGCAGAAATCGTTGACCTCCGCCTCGGAGAGGACGTCGCCCTCCTTGACCTCGATGATGGCCGCCGCAATCTCGCCCAGCCGCTCGTCGGGGAGGCCGATGACCGCCACGTCCTTGATCTTGCCGTGGGTGCGGAGGAAGTCCTCGATCTGCACCGGATACAGGTTCTCGCCGCCGG
>JAFWMS010000004.1 GCA_017545535.1 Clostridia bacterium
ATTTTGCCCTCTCTGCCGGACGAACGGTTCCGCCGGGTGGGCCAGTCCGCGGCGGCGGCCAGCCTCCCCGCCTTGCGAGGATAAACAGATGAAGCTTTCCAACGCCAAGATATTCCTGGACGGCCGGTTCGTCCCGGGCGGTATCCGCTTTTCCGACATCATCGAGGACGTGGGCCCTCAGGTGACGGGAGGTACGGACCTCAACGGCTGCTACGTGATCCCCGGCCTCATCGACATCCACACCCACGGCGCCATGAACGAGGACGCCAGCGACGGAAACGGGGATGGTCTCCGTGCGATGTCCCGGTACTACGCCGCCGGCGGGGTCACGGCCTGGTGCCCCACCACCATGACCCTGAAGGAGCCGGAGCTCACCGGGGCCATGGAGGCCATTCGCTGCTTTACGCGCCCTTCAGACGGAGCTAAGGTAGCCGGGATCCATCTGGAAGGGCCCTTCCTGAGCCTGAAGAAATGCGGCGCCCAGAACCCGGACAATCTTCACGCCCCGGACGCGGACATGTTCCACCGATTGAACGAGGCCTCCGGGGGCCTTGTGCGGCTGGTCACCGTGGCCCCCGAGGAGCCCGGCGCCCTGCCCTTCATCCGGGAGGTGAGCAAAGGCTGCACCGTTTCCCTGGGGCACACCACAGCGGACTACGACACCGCCATGGCCGCTTACGAGGCGGGCGCTTCCCACGCCACCCATCTTTTCAACGCCATGCCGCCCCTCAATCACCGGGAACCCGGGGTGGTGGCCGCGGCCCTGGACGCCGGGGCCACGGTGGAGCTCATCACCGACGGCTTCCACATCCATCCCGCCATGATCCGCCTGGTCCACCGGCTCTTCGGGGAGAAGCTGGTGCTCATCTCCGACTCCCTGCGCTGCGCCGGCATGCCCGACGGGGACTACGAGCTGGGGGGCCTGCCCATCACCCTGACGGGGGGCGTGGCCAGGCTCCGGGGCAGCACCACCCTGGCAGGCAGCTCCATCCACCTGATGGACGGCCTTCGCCGGGCCGTCTCCTTCGGCGTGCCCCTGGAATCGGCGGTCCTTGCCGCCACCGCCGCCCCGGCCCGCGTGATCCATCGCGACGACGAGATCGGCGCCCTGACCCCGGGCCTCGCCGCCGATCTGGTGGTCCTGGATCAGGACCTGCGCCTCAGAGCCGTCTACATCGACGGTATCCCCCTTTCAGACCGTCAATAAAGGCGATCAGAAACAGCGGCATTGCATTTGGACGGAGATCTTAGTTTATTAAGATAGAATGTCGGCTATCGGTCGGAGCACTCTCCTTTCCGATAGCCGCATTGTTTCACGTTGTTTCTTGTATCCCGAAAACGAGCAAGACTAACTTACCAGATCGTAGATCGTTTTGATGAAGAGCAACACGATCATGGCCGCCATGATGGGGCGGACGAACTTGGGCCCGTTCTTCATGGCCAGACCGGAGCCGATGTAATTCCCCAGCATGGTGCAGGCGATGCCGGGGATGGCCAGCTTCCAGAGGACCACGCCGTGGGTTATGAAGGTGACCAGGGCCCCCAGGTTGGAGGCCATGTTGATGACCCGGGTATCAGCGGTGGCCTCCGTGAGCCCCAGGCCCAGGACGGCGGACAGGGCCATGATATAGAAGGTGCCGGCCCCGGGACCGAAGAACCCGTCGTAGACGCCTACGCCGCCGCCGCAGAGGAAGGCCAGCAGCGCGGTCTTGGCAGGCGGGTAGTGCTTCTCCCGGCCTTCTTCGCCGAAGTTCCGATTCAGGGCCAGGAAGACGGCGGAAGCGGGCAGCAG
The DNA here is from genome assembly GCA_017545535.1 of Clostridia bacterium. GTDB lineage: Bacteria > Bacillota > Clostridia > Christensenellales > CAG-138 > RUG472. The sequence continues at coordinate 1,793 of JAFWMS010000004.1, forward strand.
CACCAGAAGGACGTACCGCATGTATTGATCGTCGATGAGCAGGGCCAGCTTCGCCCCCAGGATGGCCCCCAGGACCCCGCCTGCGGCGGCCACCAGGGACACAAACCAGCGGATGCGGCCCTCTTTCCCATACCGATACACGGCCACGGCGGTGCCCATGGACATGCACATCTTGTTGGTGCCCAGGGCAAAATGAGTGGGCAGCCCCGCTAACATCAGTGCAGGCAGGCTGATGGTACCGCCGCCGCCGGCGATGGCGTCGCACATCCCCGCCAAAAACAGCATGGGGCACACGATCAACAGTTGTTTCACAAATTCGCTCATAAATACCCGATAAAAGAAGGATACATCAGTCGCCCGATCCTGTCAACAACGAGCAAAGAATCTCTTTATACGAGACTTTTGAAGGAATTGAATCGCTTAAGAGGAGATTATTTATCAAAATGCATGGAAAAATGCAAAAAGGCTCTTGACGGGAGCGAAAACAGATGGTAGAATACCGACCAATAAAATATATTGTATATCATTCCGGAGGAAAGGAGAACGGTGCCCATGAAGATCGTCCGCGCTATCGTTATCGTACGAATCAGCGTCCTGCTGCTGCGTAGGGGGCTGCCGTTCGTATACGTATAAACGTATAGCAAGAAAGCAACGGCGGCCCCACATAAACGGGGCCGCCTTTTTATATTCAAATACCCAAGGAGGAAAAACAAATGAAACGCACCATGAAAAAAGTCGTCGCTGTCGTATTGGCAGCAGTATTCGTTATGAGCTTCGCGGTCGCGGCCGTCGCCGCCTCCGACACCATCAAGGTAGGCGTGCTGGCACCCTTGACCGGCGCCGTGGCTCAGTATGGCAACGCCGTGAACAACGGCGTCCAGATGTATTTCGAAGAGCTGAACGCCAAGGGTGGTATCAACGGCAAGCAGGTAGAGCTGGTCACCTACGACGAGGAAGGCGACCCGGTGAAGGCCGTTACGGGTTATAACTACCTGATGGACGAGGGCGTGGTCGCCATCATCGGCGACGTGACCACCGCCCCCACCAAGGCCGTGGTGGCCGAGAGCCAGGCCGACGGCACCCCCATGATCACCGCCTCCGCCACCGCCGAGGACGTGACTTGCCAGCTGAACGAGGATGGCTCCGTGGCCGCGGTCTACGAGAACATGTTCCGTTCCTGCTTCATCGACCCCTTCCAGGGCAGTAAGATGGCCGCCTTCGCCAAGGAACAGATGGGCGCCAAGACAGCCGCGGTCCTCTATAACACCGGTTCCGACTATTCTGTGGGCCTCACCAAGGCCTTTGAGGCCACTGCCGCCGAGCAGGGCCTCGAGGTGGTGGCCGTGGAGGGCTATGCCGACGGCGCCGTGGACTTCCAGTCTCAGCTCACCAACATCGCCGCCAAGGCTCCCGACGTGCTGTTCGTTCCCGACTACTACTCCGTGATCGCCCTGGTGGCCCAGCAGGCCCAGAGCGCCGGCGTGAAGGCCACCATGCTGGGGGCTGACGGCTGGGATTCCGTGCTGGGTGTGGTCACCGACTCCACCTTGCTGGAGGGCGCTTACTACTGCTCCGGTTACTCCACCGAGGACACCCGGGAGGAGGTCCAGACCTTCGTGGCCAACTTCAAGGCTAAGTTCGGTGCCGATCCCGATATGTTCGCCGCTCAGGGCTATGACGCCGCCATGATCATGGCCGCCGCCATCGAGAAGGCGGAGGCCTCCGGAGCCAAGGCCGGCTCCGACGACTACCGTCAGGCCATCATCGACGCCATGAAGGCCACCGACATGGATTGCGTCACCGGTCATGTGACCTTCAACGAGTATAACAACCCTGAGAAGACCGCTGCCATCATCAACATCACGGGTGGCGCCGCCAAGTACTGGGGCAATTATTGAGAAAGCTCGCCGGGGTCGGCGATCACAAAATCATGAACAGGAAGGCAGGCCGCGCTGAAGCGGCCTGAGGGGACAGAGGAATGCTGTTTCTATCCCAATGTATCAACGGTCTGCAGCTGGGCAGCATCTACGCCCTGGTGGCGTTAGGCTACAGCATGGTGTATGGTATCATCCGCCTGCTGAACTTTGCCCATGGAGACGTGATCATGATCGGTGCTTATATCGCTTTGCTCACCATCGGCGCGGGGATCCACCCCGCGCTGGCGGTGGGTTTGACCATCTTCGGCTGTGTGATGGTGAGTGTGCTCATCGAAAAGGTGGCCTACCGGCCCCTCCGGTCCGCACCCAGGATCTCGCTCCTCATCACAGCCATCGGCGTGTCGCTGCTTTTGCAGAATCTGGTGCAGCTGTTTTTTACGGCGAACACCCGGGCCTATCCCAGCACCGCCATCATCCCCATCAAGGCATTTGAGCTGGGCAGGCTGTCCCTCAGCCTCTCCACGATCGTGACGATCCTCGTCTCCGTGGGCGCCATGGTGGGCCTCCATCTGCTGATCCAGAAGACCCGCATGGGCAAGGCCATGCGGGCTGTTTCTGAGGACACGGGCGCGGCCCAGCTCATGGGCATCGACATCAACAAGGTCATCTCCATCACCTTCGCCATCGGCTCCGCCCTTGCCGGCGTGGGCTCCGTGCTCTACTGCTGCCGGTACTCCGTGGCCAACCCCACCATGGGCTCCCTGCTGGGGCTTAAGGCCTTCGTGGCCGCGGTGCTGGGGGGTATCGGCTCCATCCCCGGCGCGGTGGTGGGCGGGTTCGCCATCGGCTTTGCGGAAGTGCTGGTGACCGCTCTTGGCTTCTCGGCCTGGACGGACGCGGTGGTGTTCGCAATCCTCATCCTGGTGCTGCTCATCAAGCCGACCGGTCTTTTGGGCCGGGGCGTGGCAGAGAAGGTGTGAGGTGGCTATGGACAAGACCATGCGTGGGTACCGTCAGATCCCTGTCTGGCTGAAGTATCTCATCAACGCCCTGCTGCTGTGCACGCTGCTGGTGCTGGGCAATCACATCATCGCCTCAGGTGGGGTGAATCGTGCCCAGAAAGCCGTCATCCTGCAGATCGGCATCTATATCCTGCTGGCTGTGTCCCTGAACGTGGCCACCGGGTATCTGGGTCAGCTGCCTCTGGGGCACGCGGGGTTCATGGCCGTGGGCGCCTACGCGGCGGCTTTGCTGTGGAAGGCCCTGCCCAAAGAAACATGGGCGGTCATCCTGGGCCTGCTGCTGGGCGGCCTGGTGGCGGCTCTTTTCGGGCTCGTCATCGGCATCCCCGCCCTGCGCCTGAAGGGCGACTATCTGGCCATCATCACCCTGGGCTTTGGGGAGATCATCCGGGTGCTCATCATCAACCTGCCGGGGATCACCGGCGGCACGCCGGGCCTCATGAGCATCCCCAAGCATTCCACCTTCCTGGTGGTGTACATCACGGTGATCCTCTCCTGCGCCCTCATCCACACGCTCATGAAGTCCCGCCACGGCCGGGCCATCCTGGCCATCCGGGAGAATGAGATCGCCGCAGAAGCGAGCGGCGTCAACACCACCTTCTATAAAGTCCTGGCCTTCGCGGTCTCCGCCTTCTTCGCGGGGGTGGCCGGGGCCCTCTACGCCGGATATACGGGCATCCTTACCCCGGGAAACTTCACCTTCATGACCAGCATCAACATCCTGGTCATGGTGGTGCTGGGCGGCCTTGGGTCCATGGCCGGGTCCATCATCGCCGCCGCGATTTTGACGTATCTGCCCTTGGCTCTTCAGAGCTTCAACAAGTATCGCATGGTCATTTACGCCGTGCTGCTGATCGCGGTCATGATCTTCAAGCCCTCGGGGCTTTTGGGTCGGTACGATTTCTCCCTCTCCCGTATCCTGGAAAAGGCCATCAACGGCCGGCTCTTCAAAAAGCCGGGAAAGGCAGGTGAGGACCATGCCTAAGTTCGGCAGACGAGACGTCAGCAGCAAGATGGTCCCCTTGGACGGCCTGGGAATCATCCCCGAGCGGGATGCAGGCAAGCCCCCCATCCTGGACATCCGACATCTATGCGTGGACTTCGGGGGCCTTCGGGCCGTGGACGACTTCACGCTCCTCATCGGCCGCACGGAGATCGCGGGCCTCATCGGTCCCAACGGCGCGGGCAAGACCACTGTGTTCAACCTGCTCACCAATGTGTATAAGCCCACCCAGGGCCGGATCCTGCTGAACGGCCAGGACACCCGGGGCAAGAGTATGCACGAGCTGAACCGTCTGGGCATCGCCCGGACCTTCCAGAACATCCGGCTCTTTGCCAGCATGACCGTGGAGGACAACGTGAAGGTGGGCATGAGCCACGGGTACACCGACGGCGTGTTCACCGACATGTTCCGGCTCCCCGGCTGGTGGCGGACCGAGCGGCGGCAGCACGTGCGAGCCCTGGAGCTTTTGGACCTCTTCAATCTGACCGACAAGGCGGATACCCTGGCGGGGAATCTGCCCTACGGGGATCAGCGGCGGCTGGAGATCGTGCGGGCGTTGGCGTCGGAGCCCAAGCTCCTGCTGCTGGACGAGCCGGCGGCGGGCATGAACCCCTCCGAGACCCACGAGCTCATGGACAATATCCGCATGCTCCGGGACCGGTTCGACATCGCCATCATGCTCATCGAGCACGACATGAACCTGGTCATGGGCATCTGTGAGGGCATCGCCGTGTTGAACTATGGGAGGATCATCGCCAAGGGCACGCCCAAGGAGATCCAATCGAACCCCGTGGTCATCGAGGCGTATCTGGGAGAGGAGGCCGCAAAATGATGCTGGAAGTCACCAACCTGAACGTCTATTACGACAATATCCGCGCCCTTAAGGACGTGTCTTTTTCCGTGGAGGAGGGGGAGATCATGACCCTCATCGGCGCCAACGGGGCGGGGAAGACCACCACGCTGCTGACCCTCTCCGGCCTCAAGCGGGCCCAGAGCGGCACCATCCGGTTCCTGGGCAAGGACATCACCAAAACGACGCCCCAGAGCCGGGTGGCCATGGGCATCTCCCAGTCCCCCGAGGGACGGCGGGTGTTCTCGGGGCTGACGGTCCTGGAGAATCTGGAGATGGGGGCCTATCTCCGCAAGGACGATTTCTCTGGGGATATGGAGAAGGTGTTCACCTACTTCCCCCGGCTGAAGGAGCGCAAGAAGCAGACCGCCGGGACCCTTTCCGGCGGCGAGCAGCAGATGCTGGCCATGGGCCGGGCCCTCATGAGCCGGCCCAAGCTGATGCTTTTGGACGAGCCGTCCATGGGCCTTTCGCCCCTGCTCGTGTCGGAGATCTTCGAGATCATCCGCCGCCTCAACGAGAACGGCACCACCATCCTGCTGGTGGAGCAAAACGCGGCCCTGGCCCTGAAGATATGTCACCGGGCCGCGGTCATGGAGACCGGCCGCATCGTGCTCTCGGGCACCGGCGAGGAGTTGAGTCGGAGCCCCGAAGTGCAGAAGGCGTATTTGGGAGGCTGAGTTTTGCTTGTGTTCCTTTTTTCTCTTCGGTGAAGAGAAAAAAGGAACCGAAAAAAGAGAAGCACTATTGGCAAAAGGGGATTTCCGTTGGGGATCCTCTTTTTTCTATAGACGAGATCGCGTTGAATCTGCTACAATGAGGACAATACAAGCAGAAAGGAACCCGATTATGATCGATCAGAAGTATGTGGATTTCGCGGTGGAGAAGACCATGGAATTGTTGGCCATCGACAGCCCCTCGGGGTATACGGATGCGGCGGCGGAGGCCTGTTTGAAGGTGTTCAAGGCCTTGGGCTTTGAGGCATGGCGGACCGGCAAGGGCGGCGTGGTGGCGGACCTGGGCGGCGCAGACGAGGACGACGCTCTGTGGCTGGAGGCCCACCTTGACACCCTGGGCGGCATGGTCTCCGAGATCAAGGGGAACGGGCGGCTCAGGATCTCGCCTCTCGGGGGGTTGAACCCCAACAACGCCGAGGCGGAGAACTGCCGCGTGATCACTAAGTTCAACGGCGTCTACGAGGGCACGCTGCAGCTCGATAACGCATCCATCCACGTGAACGGAGACTACAGCGACACTGTCCGCAAGTTCTCCTGCATGGAGGTGGTCCTGGACGAGGACGTGAAGAGCGCCGACGACACCAGGAAGCTGGGCATCAGCGCCGGGGATATCGTCTGCTTCGACCCCCGGTCCCGGGTGACGGAGAAGGGGTACATCAAGAGCCGTTTTCTGGATGACAAGCTGAGCGTGGGCATCCTGCTGGGCCTCGCCAAGTATCTCCGTGACGAGGGGATCACGCCCCGGAGGAAGGTATACGCCCATGTGACGGTCTATGAGGAGGTGGGCCACGGCGGTTCCGCCTCCGTGCCCGCGGGCGTCACGGAGGCCATCTCCGTGGACATGGGCTGCGTGGGCGACGGCCTCTCCTGCACGGAAAAGCAGGTGTCTATCTGCGCCAAGGACAGCGGCGGCCCCTACTCTTATGACGTGGTGAAAAAGCTCATCGCCGCGGCGAAAAAGGAAGGGGCGGACTACGCCGTGGACGTGTATCCCCACTACGGCTCCGACGTGGAGGCCACCCTCCGGGCCGGGTACGACATCCGCCACGGCCTTATCGGCGCGGGGGTCTACGCCTCCCACGGCTATGAGCGCAGCCACAAGGAGGGCGTGAAGAACACGCTTCTGGTGTTAAAGGGGTATTTGGAAGTATAATAGGAAGAATAAAAGAGGACCACCTTTCTTGAAAGAAAGGTGGTTCCAAAGAACTTTACGGGGGAGTATTGTTTAACAGTACTCCCCATTATTTTTCTTAAGCTTTTCTTTTTCCGCCGCTTTTTCCTTCTGCTGGGTGCAAAACATAATCGAACCCTGCGCTAAGCTTGGGTTCTCATTGTTTTGCCCGTGCTGCGCCTCGCTGCTTCTGCCACAGGCAGCGCTCGGCTTCGCACTCACTGAAAAGAAAAAGCGGCAAAATAAACTCTCTCGCCTCAATCCCCCACGTCCAGGGCTTCCAGCCGGCTCTTGGCGGGGATGGGCTTGCTGTCGCCGTGCTTCACGAAGAGCATGGTGAAGGCGGCCAGCACCACGAACACCGTGGCGTAGGGGAACAGGGCGGTCATGCCCACCCGGTCCATGAGAGCGCCGGAGAAGTAGGGGGTGAAGGTCTGGGCGGCCATGCTGGCGGTATAGTAGAAGCCCGTATACTTGCCCACGTCCCCGCCGCGACTGAGCTCCACCACCATGGGGAAGCTGTTCACGTTGATGGTGGCCCAGCCGATGCCGGCCAGGGCGAACATGCAGTTCATGAGCATGGCCGAGCTTCCCTCCCTGAGGAAGGAGGCGATACAGAAGGAGACGGCCAAAAGGCCGATGCCGATGAGGATGGTCTTCTTCCGGCCGATCCTGCTGGCCAGGGCGCCCACAGGGATATAGGAGATGATGGCGGCCACGTTGGCGATCATCAGCGTGCTGTTATAATCGAGGGACAGGACCTTCCCCGCGTAGACGGAGTATTTGGAGGTGACGGCGTTGTAGCCCATGAACCAGAATACCACCGACGATAGGATCAGGATAAGGCTGGTGAGCTCAGGCTTGGTGAGCTTGCGGGTCTCGCCCTTTTCCATCTCCTCCGGCGTCGCCTCATCCAGACCGTACCTGGCGCTCTCCTCCTCCATTTCCCGGACGAACCGGGGCTCGTCCACGGTGAGCTTGAACACCGCCAGGGCGACGAGCATGATCCCGGCCACGATCCCGAAGAAGACGGTATAGCTCATGAGCGAGTTTTTCACGGCGCCGGTGGAGAACACCATGCCCAGCCCCAGGACCAGGATGCCGCCCGCCGTGCCCATGAGGTTGATGACGGCGTTGGCCTTGGACCTGAGGGGCTTCATGGTCACGTCCGGCATCAGCGCCACGGCGGGGGAGCGGAAGGTGGCCATGGCGATCAGGATGATGAGCAGGACCGCGATAAAGAGGATCAGCGTCCGGGGATTGTCCCGGGTCACCTGCTGGGCGTATTGCTGCCGGGCGGGGACCACATAGTTCGTATACGCCGGATTCGTGGTTTTTTTGCCCGTCTCCGGGTTTGTCAGCTGGGAGGTGATGGCGGCGAACTCGGCCTTGGTAAACTTTTCAGCCAACACCACCTGCTGTCCGTCGGGGGTCTGAACGGTCGCGTCCTTCTCCGCGTCGTAGAGCACCTCCAATGCGGCGGGATCGTCGATCTTCGCCACGGCCTCGATGCTCTTGAGCTGCAAGTTGTCCACGAAGGACAGGCCCACCAGCATCACGGCGGCGACGATGGTGCCCAGGAGGATGAAGGGCGTCCGGCGGCCCAGCCGGTGGCGGCACCTGTCGGAGATGGTGCCAAAGAGCGGCAGCATGAACAGGGCGAGCACGTTGTCCAATGCCATGATGATGCCCGAATGGGCCTGAGTCATGCCGAACTTGTCGGTCAGGATCTTGGGGATGATGGTGTCGTAGGCGTTCCAGAAGGTGCAGATCAGAAAGAACGCGAAGCCGACGAGGATGGTGCGCTTGTAATTGAGTTTCATGGGTTCCTCCCGTTTGGATTTGCTGTGTACATTTTACCGCGCTTTCGCTATAATAACAACAGAAATCTTCCAAAAGGAGGCAGGTATGGGCTGGATCTGGGCGCCAATCGCGCTTTTCGGACTGTGGCTGTTTCTGATCGCCCCGGGCCGGGCATCCAAGGCGAAGCGAGCACCCTTCGAGGGACGGGCCTACGCCCACCGGGGACTCTATGAGCTGGATCAGTCCGTGCCGGAAAATTCCCTGGAGGCCTTTCGCCGGGCGGTGGAAGCGGGATACGGGTCGGAGCTGGACGTGCAGCGGACACGGGACGGGCAGATCGTGGTCTTCCATGACGACAGCCTGAAAAGGGCCTGCGGCGTGGATAAGGCCGTCAGGGACTTCACCTATGAGGAGCTGCGGCAGATCCCCCTCTTTAAGACGGGGGAGCGTATCCCCCTGTTTTCGGAGGTGCTGAGCATCTTCGATGGGAAACAGCCGCTGATCGTGGAGCTGAAATACGGGCCGGATGCGGCCCTGGTGTGCGAGGGCACCAAGGCGCTGCTGGACGGGTATGCCGGCCCCGCCTGCGTGGAGAGCTTTCATCCGGCTATGGTCCGCTGGTTCAAAAAGCATGATCCAAAGCGACTTCGGGGGCAGCTGTCCGAGGCGGCCTGCTTCTCGAAAAAGACCCTGCCAGGATATCTGGCCTTCGTCATGAGCCGGCTCCTATCCAACTGCCTCACCCGGCCCCAGTTCGTCGCCTACCGGGTGGGCCCCAAGCCCCTCTCCGTCCGTCTTTGCGAGGCTATGGGCGCCATGAAGGTCCTCTGGACCGCCCGGGAGCGGTCGCAGCACGCCCGGCGCATGGCGGAGAACCAGGCCGTGATCTTCGAGGGGTATCGGCCCCGGGAGGGAAAAGCTGCATGAAGACCATCGAGATCGTGGGAAAAAACTATTTCGGTCATTGGACCCGTGAGCGCATCGCCTGCCGATGCGTCGTGATCGAGGACGGCCGCGTCCTGCTGTCCTACGCTGCCCGTGACGATCTATGGATGATCCCCGGCGGCGGCCTGGAAGCGGGCGAGGACGAGGGGACCTGCTGCGTCCGGGAGATGGCGGAGGAGACGGGGCGCGTGGTCCTGCCGTCCGCCTGCGCGTTGGAGCTGGACGAATACTATGAGGACTGTAAGTACGTCAGCCGGTACTTCTTTGGCGTCGTGGTGGGCCGCTGCGAACCCAAACGCACGGAAGCGGAGCGGCGGATGGGCATGGAGCCCCGCTGGCTGCCCGTAGGGGAGGCCCTTGACATCTTCTCCCGTCACGCCGACTATACGGACACCGATGAGGAGCGCCGGGGCATCTATCAGCGGGAGTATACGGCCCTCTCGGAGCTTTGGAAGGGATAAGCATGGAGATCTTCGCCACCAGTGACAGAAACGAATGGCGGGCCTGGCTCCTGGACCACTTTGAAACGTCTCAGGAGGTCTGGTTCGTGCTGCCTATGCGGGCGGCGGGGGAGGTGAGCCTCTCCTATAACGACGCCGTGGAGGAGGCCCTCTGCTTCGGCTGGATCGACAGCATCAACAAGAAGCTGGACGAGAAACACTGCATTCGGCGCTTTTCCCCCCGCAAGCCGGGGAGAGCCTATTCCCGGCCCAACATCGAGCGGCTCATCTGGTTGGAGGAGCGCGGCATGATCCACCCTAAGGTCAGGGAAAGCGTTCTGCCTGTGATCCAGGAACCCTTCGTCTTCCCTCAGGACATCCTGGACGCTTTGAAAGCGGACGAGACCGTCTGGGCCAATTATCGTCAATTCTCCGAACCCTACCGGCGCATTCGCGTGGCCTATATCGACGCCGCCCGCCACCGCCCCGAGGAGTTTCAAAAGCGGCTCAAAAGCTTTATGGAAAAGACCGGAAAGGGGAAAATGATCATGGGCTACGGCGGCATCGAAAAGTATTATCGCAAAGAACAGCAGAAATAGTTTCCTGCTGCCATCCTTCTTTCGATACTGAAAAGAAGACCCGACCGTGACGGCCGGGCCTTTTTTTGATGAAATGGAGATACTGCGCTCAGTTGTGCAGGTCCGCGTGGACCGTGGGGCTGGTGATGTCCAGGGGCAAAAAGGTGAAGCCGTTCTCCAGTCCCCAGCGGATCAGGGCTTCCACGGCGAAGACGCTTTCGCTTTTGGTGTCGTGCTGCAGGACGATGGAAAAGCCGTCCTCGTTAGCGGAGATCCGGTTGCGGATCACGTTGAAGATGTCGGAAGAGGTCAGGCCCCGACCGATGGCATCCAGGGAATTCACGTTCCAGTCGAAGTATCGATAGCCTATGTCTTCCATGATCTTCGTGAGCCGGGTCATCAACCCTCGGTTGCCGGGGGTGTATTGGCCCGTCTGCTCCTGGATGACCGCCTCCGTGGCCAGGAAGTCGGCGAAGAAGGCGGCCTGTGGCCTTGGCGCCCGGGGTCCTCAAAGGTGAAGGCGGCGTCCACCGTCATGGTTTCGCCTCCCAGGAGGGTGATGATAGGGGCGGGGGAAGGGTGGGCGACAGGGCCCGGACGGCGCCGGGTAACAGAAGCGCCAGCGCCATAAGAAAAACAAAAACGATCTGGCGACCCATAGGCTACACGATCTCCGCCACGGCGTCGTATACCCGCTGGGCGATGGCGTCGATGGGCAGCAGTGCCCCCTGTTCCATGCAGGGGATCACCCGCACGTTGTCGAGCCGCTCCCCGAAGGCGAGATACTTGGCCCGGGCCCGCAGCTGGATGGCGTCCTGCTTTTCATACTCGTCCTTCTCGTCCCCGGCGTAGTCTCGGTAGCCCTTTTTGCTCACGTTCTGCCGGGCGTCGGACAGGTCCATGTCCAAAATAAGATTGAGATGGGGCCGGGGGATCTTCAGCTGCTCGAACTCTAACTCCGTGACAAAATCCAGGATATCGGGACCGTTCAGATCCCGATCCCGGATGCTCTGGTAGACCGCGTTGCTCAGCACGTAGCGGTTGATGAGCAGCACGTCGAATCGCCTGTAGTCGAAGTCCTGGAAGGCCGCCCACCGATCCATGGCGAACCAGAGGGCCATGCTCCGCTGGTCCACGTCGCTGGCGGAGACCCCGTCCTTCTTCATGAGGAAGCGGCCCACGCAGCCCCCGAAGAAGCTGCCGTAGTCCGGGAAGGACAGGGTGCCCACGGACAGGCCCCGCCGGGTCAGCCGCTCCTTCAGCCGCTCCATCTGCACGCTTTTGCCCGTGCCGTCGATGCCCTCGAAGGCGATGATCTTCGTTTCGCTCATGGTCGCTCTTTCCCTGCAGCAGAATTTTTTCCCAGTATACCATATCCGCTCCCCAGGGGCAAGACAGGGTTTTCATGGCCGGCGCAGGGGAGGATGGGAGGAAGGGGGCATACAAGGGGGAGGGATCGCCCCATCCTGTCGGGAAGAAAATCGGGCGCGCCCGCCGGATTCGCCGAAAATCCACCCCGGGCCCCGAGTACAATGGGGCCATGAGCCGAAAGAGACAAGGACGGAATGCGACGAAGTACATCCTGGAGCTGGGCACCTTCCTGGGAAGCCTGGTGCTGTGCCGGGCCCGGGTGGGGGAGAGCTGCGCTCCCTTCGGCCTTGCCTGCATGGCGGCGGCGGAGCTGGTGGAGGTGGACCCCATCTTCGCCGGGGCCGGGGTGGTGGTGGGCGCCTTTTTGAGCGGGGAGCCCCTGTGGGGCGTGATGATCGCGGCGGCGTCCTTCGTGCTGTTCACCCGGCTCATCCAGGCGTTTTTGGGAGAGGTGTCCCTCAGCGCCCGGATGTTGGTGTTTTTGCTGTGCGAAATCGCGGTGCTGCCCTTTGAGATGGTGCTGACCTGGCAGTCCGCGGCCTACGCCCTGCTGTCGCTGGCCCTGTCGGCGGTGGCGGTGGTGCTTTTGAGCCGGACCTTGGTGCTCCTCTCCCACGCCCGGCGGCTCCGGGTCCTGGGGGAGCGGGAGCAGATGCTCCTGGCTGCCAGCTTCGGCCTTTTACTGCTGGGGCTGGGGGACCTGTCCGCCGCCGGGGTGTCGCTGCCGGTGGTGCTCCTGGATACGGCCGCCCTGCTGCTGGTCTTTTGCAAGGGCCCCGGGGGGCTGGTGGAGGGGATCGTGGCCGCGGCGCTGCTAGCCTTCGGCCTGGAGGCAGGCACCGATCTTATGGGCATCACCGCTCTCTGCGCCCTGATGGCGGCCTTGACCTCCGGCTACGGTCGGGGGGCCGCGGCGGGGAGCTTCCTCATGACCGCCGCCGTCCAGACCTTTTTCCTGGGGCCGGAGGCGGAGTCCGTGGCCCTGGGCAGCGCCTTTTTAGGGTGCCTCTGCTTCCTGGTGCTGCCGGTGGAGTGGATGGATCGGGCCGAGACCGCCCTGGACAGCCGCCGCTACCGGGAGAAGAACGGGGCGGAAGCCATGGACCGGCTCCGGCAGCGGATGGCCGCGGAGGTGGAGGAGGCTGCCCGGCTCTGCGGGGCCCTCTCCGGCCTCTTCGACCGGGAGAAGGAGCAGGGCCGGTTCGTGGTGGAATGGCCCCTGGGCGCCGCCAGAAGGGTGTGCGTGGGCTGCGAGGGACGGGTCCTGTGCCAGCGGGATATGGGCCAGTTCGACCGGGCGGTGTTGCACCTGCTGTCCGCCTACGACCGGGGGGACCCGGTCCAGCCCGTATCGCCCATGGACAGCCATTGCCGCTTCTTCCGGGAGATGATGACCGCCGCCTATCAGTCCTATAACCAGGCTTTCGCCCACGAGGCGGGCCTGAGGCGGGCGGCGGAGCAGAACGCCTACATGAACCGGCAGCTTTGCGGGGTGTCGGCCATGCTCTCCCTTCTGTCCACCCATCTCAGGGAGGACCGATGGGGGGACGAGCGGGTGGAGGGGGCGCTGCTCCCCTATCTCATCCGGCGGGGGTTCGCACCCCTGTCCGTGGACGCCTTCTACCGCGCCGGGCGGCTGTGCCTGTCCATCCGGGTGGGACGCCAGGGGAGCGAGGACGGGACGGAGCTTTTGTCGGCGGTGGAGCGGCGGCTCAGGCGGACCATGCGGCTCATCGCCGTAAAGCAGGAGGCCGTCTGCACGGTCTTCGAGATGGAGGCTCTGCGGGGGCTCACGGCCCGGATGGCCCGCGTTTCCCTGCCCGAGCAGGAGGAAACAATCTCCGGGGACGAGACCGGGGAGCTTCGGATGCCCAGCGGGAAGGTGGTCTACGCCGTATCCGACGGCATGGGCAGCGGGGAGGCGGCCAATCGGGAGAGCCGGGCGGCCATCGAGCTGCTGTTCGACCAGTTTCGGCTGGGGGTGGAGCGGGAGCTGATCTATGAGAACGTGAACCGGCTCCTCATCGCCCGGGGGGAGAAGGAGATCTACGCCACCCTGGATGCGGCGTCCATCGATCTGGTCACCGGGGAGGCGGAGATGGTGAAGTTCGGCGCGCCGCCTACCTGCCTCGTTCGGGCGGGGAACGTGCGGATGCTGGCCGGGGAGGCGCTGCCCTGCGGCATCGTGGACGAGGCGCAGCCCTACATCCGCCGGATCCGGCTGCGGCAGCGGGATCGGCTGGTGTTCTGCACCGACGGGGTCTACGACCTGCTGGGGAAGGAGCTGGAGGCGGAGCTGAAGAAGGATCATGACGCGCCCCTCGAACAGATGGCGGAGTCGCTGATGGCGGCGGCCCAGCTGAAGGGGCAGCGGGACGACATGACCGTCATGGTCGTCGAGGTGGCATGAGGGTCTCTCTGGAATGGTTTTTGCTGGACAACGTGGGGATGAACCTGCTGTTGCTGCGCCTGGCCGGGGCCCTGGGCGGGATGGGGATGAAGGCCGGACGGGCCCTGTTCCTGTCGCTTCTGGGGGCGGTGTGGGACGCGCTGGCGTTGAGCCGATGGCCGCGGCTGTTGAGCCTGCCGGGGCGGGTGGGGTGCCTACTGGTGACGGCGCTGCTGATGAGCCGGCGGGAGGTTTTGCGTTCGCTTTTGTCCCTCTTCGCCGCGTCGCTGCTCATGGGGGGCGGGATGCTGCTCCTGACCATGGGCCAGACGGGGCCCGGCGGGGTGTTCCTAAGTACGGTGCCCCTTCGGGCGGCGGTGTACGGGCTGTGCCTGCTGCCGCCTTTGATCCGGGGGGTTCGGTATCTCATCCACAGAGGGTACGAGGGGCGGTGCTTGCGCTCCATCACGCTGACGGTGGGCAAAAAGTCGTTTCAGGTCACCGCCTTCGTGGACTCGGGGAACCTTTTAACGGAGCCCCTCTCCGGCTTGCCGGTGGTGCTGGTGGAGGGGATCGACCTGCCGGCGGGGCGGCCCCTGGCCGTGGAGGGACAGGGGGTCATCGAGGTGGCGCCGGGGACGGTGCAAACCGGGCCAAACCGGGAGCCGGTGCCCGTGTACGTGGGGCGATCGCCCCTGCATCTGGGGGAGTTTCAGGCGCTGCTTCCCGGGGCGGCGCTCCATGAAGGGAGGATGGTGCATGTTCAAAAAGCTCAAAGCGCTCCTGTATCGCGTCTACGCGCGGCTGTTCACCCGGCGGTATCGGGTCTATCTCGTTCGCTCTGGGGAGAGCCTGCCGCCGCCGCTGAGCCCGGAGGAGGAGCGCCGCTGCGTCCTGGAGGCGAAGGACAGCGAAGCGGCCCGGAACCGGCTCATCGAGCACAACCTGCGGCTGGTGGTGTTCATCGCCCGGAAGTTTGAGAACACCGGGGTCATGACGGAGGACCTTATCTCCATCGGCGCCATCGGCCTCATCAAGGCGGTGAACACCTTCGATCCGGAGAAGAAGATCAAGCTGGCCACCTACGCCTCCCGGTGTATCGAAAACGAGATCCTCATGTACCTCAGGCGAAGCTGCAAGCTGAAGCTGGAGGTGTCTTTGGACGAGCCGCTGAACATGGACCAGGACGGGAACGAGCTGCTGCTCTCCGACATCCTGGGCACTGACGGGGAAGAGGTGAGCCGTGACATAGAGGAGGAGGTGGACCGGCGGCTGTTGTGGGCGGCCCTTTCCCGGCTGTCGCCCCGGGAGAAGCGGATCGTGGAGATGCGCTTCGGGTTGAAGGAGCAGCCGCCCCGGACCCAGAAGCAGGTGGCGGACGCCATGGGCATCAGCCAGAGCTATATCTCCCGGCTGGAGAAGCGGATCATGGACCACCTGAAACGGGAGATCCTGAAAATGCAGGGGTGACTTGTAAAAGTTTATTAAAACGGGAAGGAGGCGCATGGGAGCGTGTCGGCACGGCTTGACACGCTCTCCTTTTTGTGGTAATCATGAAAAAAAGCGTGAAAGCGAGATAAAACATGGCAGTATCGACCCAAGAATTCGGCGTCCTGAAGGACGGGCGCGGGGCCCATCTGTTCACCATCTCGACCCTTGCGGGGAGCCAGGTTGTCCTGACGGACTTCGGCGCGGCGGTGGTGAAGGTGATCGTGCCCGACGGTTTGGGGCGGTTGGGGGACGTGGCCCTGGGGTTCGATGATCTGGCGCTCTACGAGCAGGATCTGGGGAACTTCGGCGCGGTCTGCGGCCGGTTCGCCAATCGGCTCTCCCGGGCGTCGCTGCCCCTTGACCGGCATGTCTATCCCCTGACGGCTAACGACGGGCCCAACACCCTCCACGGGGGCGCGGTGGGGTTCCACCACAAGCTGTGGGACGCGCAGATCCTGGGGGAGGACAGCGTGAAATTCACCCTCTTCAGCCCCGACGGGGAGGAGGGGTTCCCGGGGGATCTGACGGCGTCGGTCACCTATCGGTTTTCGGAGCAGAACGTGCTGTCGCTGAGCTACGAAGCCGCAGCGGGGACGAAAAACACCGTGGCGAACCTGACCAACCACAGCTATTGGAACCTGGACGGGGATACCTTCGGCAGCGTCCTCGACCACAGCATCCGCATCCATGCCTCCCGGTTCACGCCCACCAATGATGTCAACGTGCCCGACGGCCGGCTTCTGCCCGTGAAGGGGGTCTTCGACTTGCGGGCGTATCGGGCCCTGCGGGAGGGGATCACGAGCCGGGACGAACAGATCGTCCGGGCCAACGGATACGATCATAACTTCCTCATCGACGCCTATGACGGTCGCAGCCTGGTCAGGGCGGCGGATCTGAAGGGAGCCGTTTCCGGGCGGCGGATGGAGGTATGGACCACGCTCCCCGGCATCCAGCTCTACACCGGGAATCATTTCGCCGGTCTGCCCGGCAAGGGTGGCATGCGCTACAACAAGGGGGCCGGGGTGGCCCTGGAGACCCAGTTTTATCCCGACGCGCCCCATCACCCCGCCTGGCCCCAGCCCAAGGTGGCGGCGGGGGAGACGCAGGTATCCAGAACGGAGTTTAGGTTCTATATTGATTGAGGTTTCTTTTGCCGCTTTTTCTCTTTATACAAAGAGAAAAAGCAGCGCAAAAAGAGAAACTTATCTGGGATAACAGACAGGCTGTCAATCATCAAATCCCGAATAAAGTTCTTTGGGGCACCCTTTCTTTCAGGAAAGGGTGCAATTTAATTCCTTCCGCTAAAAAAGATTCCGCATTTATTTTACAACGCCATTACAACTTTCCTGATATACTTATATTCAACAAGGGAAACGGAGAGGGAAAATGGCGAAAATACTGATCGTAGAGGACGAAAGGGCCATCAACGACCTATTGAAGATGAACCTGGAGATGGTGGGTCACCGGTGCGTGTCCGCCTTCACGGGCCGGGACGCCATCCGCGCCGCGGGGGAGCAGGGGTTCGACCTCATGCTCCTGGACGTGATGCTGCCGGACGTGGAGGGCTTCGCCGTTTTGGAGAAGGTACGGGACGTGCCTACCATCTTTCTCACCGCCCGGGGCGCCACCACGGACAAGGTCAGGGGCTTCGGCCTGGGCGCCGACGATTATATCGTGAAGCCCTTTGAGGTGGCGGAGCTTTTGGCCCGGGTCCAGGCGGTGCTGAGGAGAACCCACAGGGCGGAGACGGAGTACGCCATCGGCGATCTCGTCATCCGCTGGGACGCCCACGAGGTCCTGCTCTGCGGGGAGCGGATCGATCTGACGCCCCAGGAGTTCGCCCTGCTGCGCATCCTCATCGAGAACCGAAACGTGTGTCTCAGCCGGCAAAAGCTCCTGTCCGAGGCCTGGGGCATCGACTTTCTGGGCGAGAGCCGGACCGTGGACGTCCATATCCAAAAGCTTCGCCGGAAGCTGAAGCTGGAGAACCATATAAAGACCATCTACAAGAACGGGTATCGTTTTGAAGAGTAAAATGAAGCTTTGGCAAAAAACCTACCTTTTGTCCACGTTGCTCTGCGTCCTGATCCTATATGGGTGCATGTTTTCCGTCACCGCGCCGGCCATCTCCGCCACGGTGCGCTCCGCTACGGAATCCGCTCTACGGGAGGAACGGGCCCTGGCCAAAACTCTGGAGCAAACCATGGCCCAGGCACCGGAGGGACGGCAGATCCCCGTGCTGAGGACCCTTTTGGACTACTACGCCGGTACCGGCCTGACCTTTCGGGTGACCGAGATAGACCAACAGATCTATTCCACCCTGCCCTGCTCCGTGGAGAAATCGCCCGGCACCATGGGCTTTCTCAGGGACAGGGGACGGCTGTACATCTTCGCCAGCGACCGGCTCCCCTCGGGCTACGACTTTCTGTACCTGAAGGACGCGGCGGCCACGGACGCCCTCTTGAAACATCAGGTCACGGCGGCGGCCCTCACCGGCACGGCGGTGGCCATCCTGATGGCGGCGGCCCTCTACGTCCTCCTCTATCGGGTGAACCTGCCCGTGAGCCGGCTGGCCCACGAGATGCGGACCCCCCTCACCACCATGAAGGGCTACGCCGAGACCCTGCGGGACGCCAAGCTCACCGAGGAGCAGCGGTACATGGCGGCCAGCTACATCGCCGCGGAGACCACCCGTCTTTCGGACGTGTCCGCCCGGCTGTTGACCCTCCACAACGCCAAGGAGGAGGCCACGCCCTTCGGCCCCGTGGACGTGGAGGAACTCTTCGAACACATCCGGCAGACCTATCCCACCGCCACCTATGAGGTCAACTGGCCCACCCTCTTTGGGGATCGGGCCATGCTTTCGTCCATGCTCAACAATTTGGTGGACAACGCCGTGAAGGCCTCCCCGGCGGGATCGCCCGTGGAGCTGCGGGCCGCGCCCAACGTGCTGGCGGTCATCGACCACGGCAGCGGCCTATCCGACCAGGCCCTCGCCTACGTGAACCACCCCTCCAGGTTCAAGAAGCTCCACGACGCCGGCGGCCTGGGTGTGCCTCTCTGCCACCAGATCGCCAAGGCCCACGGGGCCAGGCTCACCTACACCCGGGGGGCGGACGGGGGTACCGTGGCCACCGTGACCTTTTACAACTCCCTTACAAGTTGATGAATACTCCATAACAAGTCTGGCTCTATACTGAGGGCGAAGCTTGAGAAAGGAGCAAAAACACATGAAATTATTCTGGATGAAGAACAGGGTGCTGATTGCCGCCCTGCTGGCCGTGCTGGTGCTGGGGGTGTTCTTCTGGGGCGGGCTGCGCCTCTTTGAAGGGAACGAGATGCAGGACGTCATGGTCCGCACCTCCTTCGCCGAGGCGGAGGCCACCGCCGCCCCCACCGAGGAGACCGGCACCATCGGGCTGACGGGAGAGACCGAGACCCCCGCGCCCACGGCCATATCCCCGGAGCTGATCTCGGCGGATATCCTGGGCTTGGAGTGGAAGTACAGGTCCGTCATTCCCCGCATCTCCAACACCGTGCCCTACGAGGCCAAGAGCTGGAAGGAGGGGGACAAGGTGGCGGACAGTCTGGCTGTGGAGGCCATCACCCGAGCGGGGGAGCTCTATGAAACGCTGCTCCATCGGACGCTGGACCTTTCCGCTGTCTCCGTCACCCGCTACGTGGACGAGAAGGGCTACCGGCCCAACATCCTGCGGCTGACCGACGAGAAGAACGATTTCGTCTGTGTGCTGCGGGAGAGCGACCTGTCCCTGCTGGTGGCGGACAACGGCCAGATCGCTGCGTCGGAATGGATGGACGCCAAGAAGGACGCCGCCACTGTCGCTGAATTTCTTGGCACCGAGGCCAAGGCCAATGACATGGATCGGGGCGGCTCCAGCCGGAACGGGGAGTGGATCGAGCGTTCCTTGGCCTATGAACTCGGCGACGGCCGCTGGATCACCCTGGCCTACAATCGGAACACCCTCAACGGCATCCAGGTCCATGAGGACGAGCGCTGCATGGAGGAATCCGTCTGCTTCCTGGCGGACATCACCATGAACCCCTCTGTTGTCCATCTGGTCTCTGCAGAGTGCTTCACGCGGGGAGATTTAAACGACATCGCGGAGGGCGACATGACCCCGGCTGAGGTGGAGGCCATGTACAGCCGCTTCCTCACCGCCGCTCTTGGAAAGCGCTTCGACCCCAACGATCCCACCAAGGAGATCGGATACCAGCTCGCCCCCGGCCAGCTGGTCTACTATCGGGATGATTCCTGCTATCGGGAGAACTACTACCATATCCAGGATACCTTCGTTATCATGGACATCGCCGCCAAGTCCGGCTACATCGTCCGAGCGGACTGCAGCAAGCTCTATAACCAGCAGGACCCGGCTATGGATTTGAGGTCCATCGACTATGACCACATGGGCGGCGAGGAATACATCGCCTACGTGCGGAACATCGCGGAGCAGACATGGGGCAAGGAAAACGTGAAGGATGTGGACGTGAACGCCGTCTACGACGGCAACTACTGCACCATCGACCCCTACATGACGGACGGCCGCTGGTATGAGTTCTTCTTCGAGGGCGGCATGCTCACGGAGATCCAGCACTTCGCCACAGAGCGCAGCGACGTCTGCGGCTGGGCCGCCGACAGCCTTTACGTGAACACCGTCACCGGCGAGGAGTTCTCTCTGGAGTGGTAAACGGCATATAAAAACAGCCCCGCGGCTTCTTACCGCGGGGCTTTTCCTATACGCTCAGCAGCTTTCCCAGATACAGGGCCCCGGTCTTGAGGCTCTGGAGCGCCGCGTCCGTGATGGTGGGGCCGCCCTCCGCGCTCAACAGGAACACGCCGCCCACGCAATCCCCCTCCAGCAGGATGGGCACCCCCAGCAGGGCGGAGAAGGGGACCTCCTGCCCCTGGGCCAAAAGGGCGTTCTTCTCCTCGATGATCTGTCGGCCCAACAGCCGCCGCCGCATAGCGTCCAAAAGGGGCTTGTCCAACAGCCACCGCCGCTGCCGGCCCGCCGCCGCCACGCAGTTCTCCTTGTCCGTCACCGCCGCCGTGAGCCCGAAGGCCCCGTTCAGCGCCTGGACGTATTCCTCCGCCACGTCCTTGAGCCCGCCCACGGAGGAGTACTTCTTCAGCTGGATGCAGCCATCGTCCCCCATGTAGATCTCCATGGGGTCGCTCTCCTGTATGCGGAGCGTCCGCCGTATCTCCTTGGGGATCACGATCCGCCCCAGCTCGTCTATCCTTCTCACGATCCCGGTCGCCTTCATCTGTCACCTCTTGCTGTAATTTTTATATTCCTATTTTGAGCGGTTTTGAATAAAAACATGCAGCCTTTCTTGAAAGAAAGGCTGCACCCAAAGAACTTTATTCGGGACAAACTGTTTCCAAACCTGCCCCATTATCCCAATGGGCTTTTCTTTTTCCGCCGCTTTTTCTTTTCACCTGAAAAGAAAAAGCGGCAAAAGAAATCCCCTCAATAGAACGTCGCCACGGGCTCCTCGGGCTCCTGCCAGGGCTCGATGGCCAGGGTGTTGAACACGGGTCCCTTCTTGCCGTAGATGGCGGAGTAGCGGACCTCGATCTTGGCGGTCACCTTGTACCAGCCCTGGTTCTGGAGGCTGGCGGCGTTGTCGTACTTGAAGGCGAAGGCGGCGAACTGGATATCCGCGGCGCAACACTGCATGAGCTGCCGCCCGGCTACGAAGGTATCCTTGGGCATCCGGTTGTTCCGGGCCACCAGGGCGGTGAACTCCACCACCTTCCCGTGGTATTTCTTGAAATCCTCCACCAGATCCTGGTAGAAGAGGGCATAGTCCTTATCCTCCACCTTCACGATGGGCGCGTTCACGTCGAAGGGCAGCGGGTCCACGATCTCGTCGTACTCGGTCTTCCCGCTGTCGTAGGAATAGGCGATGTCCGCTTGGCGGGTGATGGCCCGGACGATCTTGTGAAGGGCCATCTTGTCCGTCTCCTCGGTGACCCGGTTAAAGAGCACCAGCTCCGCGGTCCGGAGCTTATCCACCACCAGCTGCCGCATGTTGGCGTTGTACACGGCGAAGGTGGTGGAATCGAAGAACAGGGTCTCCCCGGCGATGGACCAGCTCTCCGGCAGCGCCTGGAAGAGGCTGTTGTTGAGCCACATGCCGTTGTACTCCACGATGATCCGGGCGGGCTTATATTGCTTCGTCAGGGCCAAAAGATGCCCCTCCGTGAGCCGATCCTCGGAGTCGATGGTGACGATGGACACCTTCCCCTTCTTGGGGAACCGGTCCGGGGCGAGCTCCTCCTCGCCCTCCTCGCACTGGATCACCAGGGTCGGCTGGCCGTTGTTGAACTCCTTGTCCTCCAGCAGGCTCTCGATGAAGCTGGTCTTGCCCGCGTCCAAAAAGCCCGTGAACAGGAATACGGGGATGTCTTCCATAGCTTACACCCGGAACAGGGCCCTGAGGGCGTCCTCGTTCAGCTTGGACCCGATGACGCAGATCCGGCCCGTGAAGGCGGCGGGACCCGTGCGCACGTCCTGCTCCTCGGGCACATAGTCGTAATGGATCCACTGCCCGTCGACGCCGGGGACCACGCCCTTGGCCCGGAGGATGGCGCCGTAAGCCGCCGCGTCGTCCAGCTTCTTCAGGATGCCTTCGATCTCGTCCCGGCTGTATTTGTTGGCCGTCTCCACGCCCCAGCTGGTGAACACCTCGTCAGCGTCATGGCCGTGGTGGTGATGGTGATGATGGTGGTGCTCGTGTTCCTCGTCCTCGTCCTCGTCGTCGTGGTGATGGTGGTGGCACTCGCACTCGGGATCGTCGCACTCCTCATCGTCGTGATGGTGATGATGGTGGTGGTGCTCGTGCTCCTCGTCCTCATCGTCGTCGTCGTGATGATGGTGATGGCACTCACATTCGGGATCGTCGCACTCCTCGTCATCGTCGTGATGGTGATGATGGTGATGGTGCTCATGCTCCTCTTCCTCCTCATGGCGTGCCATCTCGGTCAGCTCCTTCAGGGCGGCTTCCAGGGTGTCCTTCCGCTCCATAGCGGCCAGAATGGTGCGTCCGTCCAGCTGGTCCCAGGGGGTGGTGATGATGACGGCGTTGGGGTTGTGCTCCCGAAGGAGGGCCAAAACCTCGCTGAGCTTCGCTTCGGTCACGTCCTGGGTCCGGCTTAGGACGATGGCGTTGGCGCTCTCCACCTGGTTGTTGAAGAACTCGCCGAAGTTTTTCATGTACACCTTGGCCTTCTTGGCGTCCACCACGGTGGTGAAGGCGTTGAGCTCGATGTCGTGGGCGTCGATCCGCTCCACGGCGCCGATCACGTCGGACAGCTTGCCCACGCCCGAGGGCTCGATCAAAATCCGGTCCGGCGCGTACTCGCTGAGGACCTTCTTCAGCGCCCGGCCGAAGTCGCCCACCAAGGAGCAGCAGATGCAGCCGGAGTTCATCTCGTTCACCTGGATGCCTGCGTCCTGCATGAACGCGCCGTCGATGCCGATCTCGCCGAACTCGTTCTCGATCAGCACCAGCTTTTCGCCCTGGTACGCCTCCTGGATCAGCTTCTTGATCAGGGTTGTTTTCCCTGCACCCAGAAAGCCGGAGAAAATGTCAATCTTTGTCATATTCCATATGCCTCCATACTAAATCAGCTTATTATAGCCCGGAAGATGCGCTTTTTCAAGGGCAAAGGCTCTCATCTTCACCGTTTTGTTGAAATCGTGCGGCGCAGCTTTATTTGGAAAGGAACCCGCGGTTGAAATCGTTTCGAAATGCTGGTATGATAAATAAAACGCTATGGGAGGTAAGAGAATGCAGGTACAGCGCAGCGCGTTTTTGCAGGCGGCCAAGCCCCTGCTGCAATCGCTGGTGAATCAGCTGTCCGAGAAGTACGGCTATGTGTCCGTGCTGGCGGCCGACACCAGGAGCAAGTATTATCGGGTGGGGAACACGGGTGTGTCCGCCGGGGAGGACGAGCTGTTCACCGGCCGGGGCTTCGTCTTGAAGGCTTACGACGGCCGGTCCTATGGGGAATACTCTTTCACCCACATCGACGAGGCGTCCATCCCCGACATCGCACGGGAGGTGGAGCAGCGGCTCATGCCCCTCACGGGCTTGCCTGAGGGGCTGACCCTCAGCGAATACGGCCAGATCCCCGACGAGCCCGCGGTGCTGCTCAAGAGCACCGAGTATCGGATTCATCCGGAGGAGAAGGGGGACGAGGCCATCCTCGCTGCCCTCACCGCCATCCGGGAGGAGGGCAAGGGCCGGGACGAGCGGGTGCTGGACTGCATCGCCAGCTTCGAGTACCAAGAGATCCATAAGCTCTTTTTGAGCCCAAACCGGGATCTGGAGCAGAACCTTCTTTGGAGTTGCGGCAGCATCTACGCCATGTGTCCCAAAGGAGAGGAGATCGTGGGCTATTACGACGGCGCTTCCGATCTGGGTGGAGCCGAGGTGCTGGACGTCCTGCATAAAAAGCTGGACAACGCGGTCACCTGCGCCCTGGAGCTCATCGACAGCCAGCCCATGGTCCCCGGCGAATACGAGTGCGTGTGCACCCCCGCCGTCACGGGCATGATCGTCCACGAGGCCTTCGGACACGGGGTGGAGATGGACATGTTCGTGAAGGACCGGGCCCAGGCGAAGCAGTTCATCGACCAGTACGTGGCTTCGCCCCTCATCACCATGCACGACGGCGCCGCCGTCCAGCAGGACACGGGCTCCTATTTCTTCGACGACGAGGGCGTTTTGGCCCACGATACGGTCATTATCGAAAAGGGCATCCTGAAGCGGGGCATCTCCGACGCTCAGAGCGCCATGCACCTCAAAACCGAGCCCACGGGCAACGGCCGCCGGGAGAGCTTCGAGCGGAAGGCCTACACCCGCATGACCAACACCTACTTCCAGCCCGGCACCGACACCTTCGAGGACATGATCGCTTCCGTAAAGGACGGGTTTTTGCTGGACAATCCCAGCAGCGGCATGGAAGACCCCAAGAACTGGGGCATCCAGTGCATGGTGAACGTGGCCCGGGAAATCAAGGACGGCAAGCTCACCGGCCGTATTTTCTCGCCCATCGTGCTCACGGGCTATGTGCCGGACCTGTTGAAGTCCATCACCATGGTGTCGAAGGATTTCGACCTGGAGGGTGGCGGCATGTGCGGCAAGGGCTGGAAGGAATGGGTGAAGGTCAGCGACGGCGGTCCCTGCATCAAGGCCCGCATCCGGCTGGGATAAGGAGGACAGTATGCGCGATATCATTTTGAAAGCGTTGCGGGAGCTGGACATTCCCGTATATCAGATCGAGATCACCGAGGAGCGCTCCGCGGAGCTGTTCTTCATCAAAAAGACCCTGGATATGCGGCGGATCAAGGACGCGACCCACTGCGCCGTCACCGTGTATCGGGATTTTGAAGCCGACGGCGTGAAGTTCAGGGGCAGCTCCCAGGCCCAGATCTTCGAGGGCATGAGCCTGGACGAGATCAAGGCGCGGTTGAAGAGCGCTCTCTTCGCCGCTCAGTTCGTGAAAAACCCCTACTACGAGCTGTACGCGGGCAGGAAGGAGGTCCCCGTGGACATGCCCTCCACCCTGGCGGACCGGCCCCTGGAGGAGAACGCCATGCGCATGGCCCAGGCTCTCTTCGCCGCCGACACCGACAAAGACGCCTTCCTCAACAGCGTGGAGGTGTTCGCCATCCAGAAGAAGGTCTCCCTGCTGAGCAGCGCGGGCACCGACGTGGCCTACAGCCGGTATCTGGTGAAGGGCGAGTTCGTCACCCAGTGCAAGGAGCCCCAGGACGTGGAGCAGTTCTTCCAGTTCGAGTATGCGGACCTGAACACCGAGGCCCTCACCGAAAAGGGTCGGAAGGCCATCGCCGCGGTCCGGGATCGGGCGGCCGCGAAGAACAGTCCCCAGGCCGGGACCTACGATGTGGTCCTCTCCGGGGAACAGATGGAGACCCTGCTGGAATACTACGGGGAGCGGGCCCACGCCGCCCTGGTCTATGCCCACTATTCCGACTGGGCCCCCGGCAAGGCCGTCCAGGGCGAAGCGGTGACGGGGGAGAAGCTGAACCTGAACCTGCTCCCCATGGCGCCCTACTCCGAGGAGGGCATCCCCATGGCGCCCCGGAGCCTCATCCGGGACGGCAAGCTGGAGCTCATCTACGGCTCCAACCGCTTCTGCCAGTATCTGGGCATCGAGCCCACAGGCGACTATCGGCGCATGGGCCTCGACAACGGCACCGTGCCCCTGCAGGAACTGCAGAAGGGATGTTTGTGCCCGGTGTCTTTCTCCGATTTCCAGATGGACGCCTTTACGGGCCATTTCGGCGGGGAGATCCGGCTGGCCTATCTCTACACGGAGAACGGCGTGGAGATCCTCACCGGCGGCTCCATCAACGGTGTCCTGCCCGAGAAACAGGGGAAGCTGCTCTTCTCCACCGAGCGGTACGACACCATGGATTACACCGGCCCCTTCGCTGTAAAGATCGAGGGCGTGGAGGTAGCGGGTTAAGCTGGGATTTTGCGACTTTTTCTTTTCGGTGAAAAGAAAAAGTCGCCCAAAAAGAAAAGCTTAAGAAGGGAAGAGGGCTATGCGCGCAACATAGCCCTCATAGTAAAGTTCTTTTGGTTGAACCTTTTCTTTCAAGAAAAGGTTCAATTGCTTCCAATCAAATCCTTTATCACTTCCCCGGCCAAAATGAGCCCCGCCACCGCCGGGACGAAGGCGGTGCTGCCCGGGGTGGACCGGCGGGCGGTGGGTTCCTCCGTGGGAGCGGGCACCAGGGCCGGCTCCGTGGAGAAGACCACCTTCACGTGCTCGATGCCCCGCTTCTTCAGCTCCCGGCGCATGATTCGGGCCAGGGGGCAGACGGAGGTCTCGCTGATGTCCGCCACCCGAAAGGCGGTGGGGTCCAGCTTGTTCCCGGCCCCCATGGAGGAGATGACGGGCACCCCCGCCGCCTTGGCCGCTTCGATGAGCCGGAGCTTCCCCGCCACGGTGTCGATGGCGTCGATCACATAATCGTACTGGGTGAAATCGAATCGGTCCGCCGTCTCCGGCAGGAAAAAGACGGGCCAGGTCTCCACGGCGCAGTCGGGGTTGATGCTCAGCACCCTTGCCTTGGCCGCCTCCACCTTCAGCATCCCCAGGGTGTCCCTCGTGGCGATGATCTGCCGGTTCAGATTGGAGAGGGCCACCCGGTCGCTGTCGACGAGATCCAGGGCCCCCACGTCGCTCCTTGCCAGGGCCTCCACCGCGTGGCCGCCCACGCCGCCGATGCCGAACACAGCCACCCGGGCCCTGGAAAGCCGATCCATGGCCGCGTCCCCCAGGAGCATCCGGGTCCGGGAAAACATATCCTCCATATCAAACTCCTTGCACGGGCAAATCTTCGATAAGCACGTCCATGGTGCCGCCGCAGACCATGCCCTCCATAGCCGCCACGTCGTTGGTCATATCCACGGTGACCACCTGGCTTTTGCCCGTGCCGATCAGCCGCCGGGCCGCCAGGATGGCCTGGTTCTCCCCGCAGCCGCCGCCGATGGTCCCGGCACAGTTGCCCAGCTTGTCCGCGGCCATGAGCGCCCCGCCCTTCACAGGCGTGGAGCCCTTGGTGGACAGCACCAGCAGCAGGGCTGCGGGACGGCTGTCGTCCGACAAAAAGCTTAGGGCCTCCAGATCCGTGTTCTGCTGCGGCAAAAGCTCATCCCCCGTCGGCAGGGCGTGGCGGGCGGCGATAAGCTCCGCCAGGATGGACACGGCGATCTCCGCCGGGGTCACTGCCCCGATGGAAAGGCCGATGGGGGCGTGGACCCGAGCAAGGCGCGCCTGGTCGAACCCTTCCTCCACGAGCAGCTCGAAGAGCCCCTTCACCCGCCGATGAGAGCCGATCATGCCCAGATACCGGGGCTCGTTCCCCCGCAGCAGGTACTTCATGCAGGTCACGTCGTCCTTATGGCCCCGGGTGAGCACGCAGACGAAATCCCCCGCGCCGATATGGAGCCGGGGCAAGGCGTCCTCGAAGCTGTCGCAGATGACCTCCTTCGCCTCCGGGAACCGGGCGTAGCTCGAAAAGGCGGGCCGGTCGTCTACCACCGTCACCGCGAAGCCAACCTTCACCGCCGCCTCGTAGAGGGCCAGGGACACGTGGCCGCCCCCCAGCAAAACGAGCCGCTCCGGGGGCAAAAACCGGCGGGTATAGACCCTGCCGTCCACGGTCCTTGTGAGCGTCGCCTCCCGGCCCGCCCGGACGGATTCCAAAATGTCCTGAAATTCCTTACGCATGCTGCTGCGCCTCGTACCATTTCATGGCGTCCAGGGTGTCGGACAGGAGCTGCTCCAAGGGCCAGCCCAGCATGTCCGCCCCCTTCTCGATCACGTCCCGGGAGCATCCGGCGGCGAAGTTCAGGGTCTTATACTTCTTCTTCAGGGACTTTAGGCTCACCTCGTTCACCTGCTTGTTGGGGTGGATCAAGGCCACGGCCCCGATGAGGCCCGTGAGCTCGTCCGTGGCGTAGAGGACCTTCTCCATCTCGTGCTCCGGCCTCACGTCATTGTGATGGCCGTAGCCGTGGCTCACCACGGCCCGGATGAGCCGGGGGCCCAGATCCAGGCTTTCCATGATCTCCTTCGTTTTTTCGCAGTGCTGCTCGGGCCATTTCTCATAATCGAGGTCGTGCAGGAGCCCCACCAGCTCCCAGAACGTCCGCTCGTCCCCGTAGCCCAGCTTGTCCGCGTACCAGCCCATGACCGCCGACACGGTTTCTCCGTGCTGCAGATGGAAGGGCTCCTGGTTGTATGTTTTGAGCAGGTCAAAAGCTTCGCTCCTGGTGATCTCTTTTGCCATATGCGGCCTCCTCCTTGGGTTTCTGGCCTATTATAGGAAGAAAACGGGGCGGCTGTCAATTCCCTCATGGCAAAGGATAGCTGTGGCATTTTGAGTATGGCAAAATAGCCAAGACAAAGACAAAGACGAAGAAACGACAAAGACGAAGAAATGACAAAGACGAAGACGAAGAGAGTATTTTTCTGTGCGCGCCCAAGGCGCTCAGAGAAAAAAACAGCCCCCTCCGGAGAGGGGACCAAGGGGGAGAGACGGATCAGGCGCACATTCCGTGGGCGGCCATGTAGTCGTAGAGCATCTGGCCGTGCTCCTGCTCCTCCTTCTGGATGTGGTTCAGGGCCTGGCGGGCGCCCGGGTCGGTGAACTCGAAGATGCAGGTGTCGTAGACTGCGGACACGTGCTTCTCCGTGTCCAGGGCGTCCTTGAGCAGGTACTCGTCCGACTTGCTCCCGGACTTCTGAGCGGCCTGGCCGTCCCCGGGCTTGCTCCCCTGGCTCTGGCCGGACTGGCCCTGCTGGCCGCCGCCCATCAGGGGCACCGTGCCGCCCATCAGGGTATTGATGGTGTCCAGATGTTCCTCCTCCTTGGCGCGGATGGTCAAAAACAGATCCTTCAGGGCCTGGTCCTCCGCCTTCTCGGCGTACTGGCCGTACTTCTCGATGCAGATCTCCTCCGAAGTCTTGAGATCCTGCAGCAGCATGGATTCCTTTTGTGTCAGCTTCATTGTTTTCATCACCTCGCCCATAGGATGGCCGCCGGGGCCTTCGCCTTATGCGTCCCGGACAAAACCGGTGCTTTTTACGCTTTTTCCCTTGCAATCCGCGGCTCGCTGTCGTATACTGGGGCATATTTTCATGGAAGGAGAGGGCCATGGAAGCCTACGGGTACAAGGAGGGGGTGCGGGACGGGCTCCCCATCGGATTGGGGTATCTGTCCGTGTCCTTCGGCTTCGCCATCTGGGCGGTGAAGCAGGGCATCCCAGGCCTGACGCTGATCGTCCTCTCCGGCACCAACCTGACCTCCGCGGGCCAGGTGGCCGGGGTCACGGTCATGGCGGCAGGGGGCCTGCTCGTCGAGCTTGCCTTGACGGAGTTCATCATCAACCTGCGCTACGCCCTCATGAGCGTCACCCTCACCCAAAAGCTTTCGCCCAAATTTTCCCTATGGCAGCGGATGCTGGCGGCCTTCTTCGTCACCGACGAGATCTTCGCTGTGTCGTCCACCAGGAAGGGCCTGTTGACCTTTCCCTACATGATGGGCCTTGGGAGCCTCCCCTGGATCGGCTGGACCCTGGGCACGGCCCTGGGGGCTTTTGCCGGGACGCTGCTGCCCGCCGCCCTCTCCGCCGCGCTGGGCATCGCCATCTACGGCATGTTCATGGCCATTCTGGTGCCGGGGGCGTTGGAGGAGAAAGGGGTGCTGCTGGCCATCTGCGCGGCAGTATCGCTGGGGCTGATCCTGCGGTACGTGCCCCTGTTCCGCTTCCTGTCCGAGGGCTTCGTCATCATCCTCAGCGCCGTCTTCGGGGCGTGCATCGCCGCCTGGCTAAAGCCCATAGAGGCGGGGGAGGTGGACGCATGAAGCTCTATCTCTACCTGCTGGTCATGGCCGCCGTCACCTATCTTATCCGCATGCTGCCCCTCGCATTCTTCCGCAAAAGGATCACCAGCCCCTTTTTGCTGGGGGTCCTCCACTACATGCCCTATGCGGTGCTGGGGACCATGACCGTCCCCGCCATCTTTACCTCCACCGGGGAGCCCGTCTCCGCCGTGGTGGGCACCCTGGCGGCCCTGCTGCTGGGTCTTAAGCGCCGTTCCCTCATCGAGGTGGCCCTCTTCGCCACCGCCGCAGCCTATATCACCAGCCTCATCTTGCCCCTGTTGTAAATAATTGCAAAAACCTCTTGACCCTGACCATACGTCAGGGTTTATGCTATACAGCGAAGGGAGGCGATGACCATGATTACCGTCCATGAGGTCAGCAAATTGACCGGCGTCAGCATTCGGACCCTGCACCACTACGATAAGCTGGGCCTGTTAAAACCGGTGGCCGTCACTGAGGCCGGCTATCGGCTGTATGACGAAAGCTCCTTGATCCGGCTCCAGAGCATCCTGCTGTTTCGGGAGCTTCAGTTCCCCCTGAAGGACATCGGGAGGATCCTGGACAGCCCCGCCTTCGACAGGAACAAGGCCTTGGATCAGCAGATACATCTGTTGGAGCTGCAGCGGGAGCACATAGACAACCTGATTGACTTAGCCAAGGGAATAAGATTTGTGGGAGTAAAGCATATGACGACGGACTTCAGACCGTTCGACACCAAAAAGATCGACGAGTACGCCCGGGAAGCCAAGGCCTCCTGGGGCACCACGCCGGAGTGGAAGGAATATGAGCAGAAATCCAAGGGCCGCACGAAGGAGCAGACTGCGGCAATCAGCGAGGGCATGATGGATATCTTCCGGTCTTTCGGCGCCATCCGAGAGGGGGACCCCGCTTCGGCGGAGGCCCAGGCCCTGGTGAACAAGCTCCAAGGCTACATCACGGAGAACTTCTACACCTGCTCGGATAAGATCCTGCTGAGCCTGTCGAAGATGTACGGCGGGGGCGGCAGCATGACCGAGAGCATCGACAAAGTGGGCGGCCCCGGCACGGGAGAATTCGCCGAACGGGCCATTCATATCCACTGCAAGGCGGAGTAAACGGGAAGCGGCTGTTTTTTACGGCAGATCCATCGCATTCTGCGTGCATCGGATGAGCATCGTGATGCAGCGCAGGGTTTTGAAGAGGAGACGCTCGATCGAGCGTCTCTTTTTTTGGACACATGAGTAGCATGACAGGATATGGGACCGAGTTCATTTTTGACTTGAAAACCGTTTTACAAGCTGATATATTATAAAAGTACCCATATAAACAGTGTAAAAACACAGAGAGTGGCTTGCAAAAGGAGGAAAAATGAAAAAGAGGATACTGGCTCTGCTTATGGCAGTCCTTGGGTTATCGCTTGTGCTTCTCCCGAATACTGCACATGCTGATAAAGGACCTTTTGCTTCCGGTGATTGGTCAAATGAATGGAATTGGTGGTCCCAAGGACAGAGCTCACTGGCGGGAATGCGCAATTATGGGTGCTTCGTGGTAGCCCAGGCAAGGATGCTTGTTGCGATGGGTATTGCGAGCGGAGACACAACGGCCTTCAATCCGGATGTGTATCATGACTGGCTGAGTGCGAATGGCTTCTTGGACGGGATGCGCATGCGCTCCTATGACGGTCCCCAGGTATATGCCTCGCAGAGAGGCTATTCCCTCAATTATGAAGGCGTCGTGTATCCCGAGGGAAACAACAATAAAGTCTGGGAGAATATTAGCGCCGGCAAACTGACCATTCTGAGAACGGCAGAATGGACGGATGGCGTAATGACGAAATCTCATTATGTCTTAGTGAACAACGACGCATCTGAGCAGCTGGGGAAATTGCGGGTGTTCGAATCCTATTGTACCGATGACATGGCTGGGACCCAGGACTGGAACAGTTGGACATACGAGATCATCACCTATAGTTACAATCCTGCTGTGCAGCCTCAGACCTATACCGTTTCTTTCGATCCGAAGGGCGGAAACGTCAGCCCTGCAAGCAAGACTGTGACTTATGGTCAAGCGTATGGATCGTTGCCGGTCCCAACAAAAACGGGCTATTCTTTTTCAGGATGGTTCGCGTGGGTAGATGACGGCTTTTGGGTAAATGAATCGACGATCGTCAATTTGGCGAAGGACCATACACTTACAGCCGAATGGAAGCCCAAAAAATATACCGTCTATTTCTCGCCTCAGGGCGGTTCCTGTGATGTGACCAGTAAGACCGTTTCATATGGGGGATTATATGGCGATCTGCCGACGCCCACAAGAAACGGGTATTCTTTCCTTGGATGGTATACCCTAAGCGGAAAGCAAATCACGTACTATTCCACAGTGAACGTCAATTACGATGATAATCTCTATGCTCACTGGACGCCCAAGACCTACACCGTGACCCTGAACCCCAACGGCGGCAGCTGCAGCACGGCGTCGAAGCAGGTCACCTACGGCAAAGCCTACGGCACCATGCCCGTGCCCACGAGGAAGGGCTATACCTTCGCGGGCTGGTGGACCGCCAAGACCGGCGGCAAGAAGGTGACAGCCAGCACCGTTTGCTATGCCTCCGGGAACTACACCCTGTACGCCCGCTGGACGGAGGGCTACACCATGACCTTCAACCCCAACGGCGGCACG